>JAZKFB010000108.1:0-39677 GCA_040386695.1 Verrucomicrobiota bacterium | reverse complement strand
GGTCGTTGCCAGAATATAACAGCCCAGCCCGGTTAACCCCGGACTGGGCTGCTTTGCGTTCCCCGAACAGCCACGTCCGGCTTCCCACGGCGCGGACACAATCCGGGACCGCACCGGATAACCGGACCAACGCTTCAGTGGGACATTTTTCAGGGGCCGTCAACTCCCGGGCCGATGCTGCGGCTTTGGCTTTGGTTTTGGTCCCTGCCAAACTGTTCTTTGAGTCATCTCGCCCGCGTCCCGGCCAGATTTTTTATCGGATTCCGGCAATTTTGAGGACTGCCGAGGGACGTGCCTTCCGCAGAGGAGTTCGCGGATCCTTTGAACCGGATGAAGCTGCCGCTTAAGGGTCGCGAATTTCGGCGTTTTCTCCAGATTACTTTTGCCAAGTGATTGAAATGAGGTGGTAGCAATAATTCCAGCTCTGAGTTTAATCCGACGTTTGGGCCACGTTTTCAGGGCATGGCACGGGCGATGCTGAATTGCCGGGGCGGAAAGTGAGTTCGGGAAGGATTTTCCTGAGGATTTTCCCCAAACCCCTCCTCCGTCTCCATGAAAAAACGCTGCTTGGCGAAAACGCGCCATCGTGCCCTGCTGGCTTCCCTGCTCGCGGTTCCAGGATCTGCCGCCGCCGCCACAGCTGTTCCAGGAACACTGATCAATGTGGATTTTAACGGTGACGTGGCCGGGCGGGGCGCGCTGCCCACACCGATCACATTCGACGGAAATTTGGATCAGGATCCTGTTACGGCGGCTTCCGTGGCTTATGTGGATGGGAATGATGCCGATAACGATGTCTGGAATGGATGGGAGGGCACGGACACTTTTGCAACGCTGGCCAATCAGCCGCAGATGCTGAGCGATTCCCAGGGGAATGCCACGGAGCTCACGGTGAAATGGAGCGGTTTCACGTTCAATTACACCAACTACAATAACGGTCACGACAGCGGCGGCGGCTTCACCAACGGCCCCAACGGGGACGGCTTTTACTGCGGGGCGGCGGCGGGTCCGGGCCTGGTGACGGTCGGAGGCCTGGATCCCGCGAAGAGTTACAGCGTCGTGGCTATCGGCGGAGGGGATTCCGTGACCTTCACCATCGGATCGGAGATCAAACCGGTGGCCGGCTGGCACAGCACGGACAATCCTTCGAACTGGGTGATTTTCACAGGCGTGGTGGCCGACGGGACTGGAAATGTTCTCCTCACGGTGAGCAGCAACGGGGGAAATTATGGGATTGGGGGACTACAGATCACGGTTTCGGGAACAGCTTCCGACACCGACGGGGATGGAATGCCGGATTCCTACGAGGATGCGCATGGTTTGAACAAAAGCAGCAAGGCCGATGCCGGAGTGGATGCGGATCAGGATGGATTATCAAACCTGGAGGAGTATCAGAAAGGCACCGACCCGCAGGATCAGGATAGCGATGGTGACGGACTTCCCGACGGCGTGGAAACCGGGACAGAGGTCTGGCTCAGTCTTGCCAGCACGGGCACCAATCCTTTAAACGCCGACTCCGACGGAGATGGCATTCCGGATGGCGAGGAGAATTTTTCCCTGCCGACGGGCACCGATCCGAATAAAAAAGACACCGACGGGGACGGGTTTTCCGATCCTCTGGAACTGGCGCGCAGCACCGACCCGCGCGATCCGGCGTCGAATCCACGCATCAAGGCGACCGGCCTGCTGGTGAATATTGACTTCGACGGCACGGGCGGGGCCGGAGGAAGCACGGATCCGGTGACTTTTGGCGGGAACCTGGCTCAGGACGATGCCACGGCGCTTTCGGTGCCGGTGGAGGACTCCGATCTGCAGGCCATGGATTTCTGGAATGGTTTCGGATCCCCCAACCAGACGGACATGCCGCTGCTGGATTCCAAGAATCAGGAAACTCCGTTCCTGCTGACGTGGAGCGGATTCGACGGGGTTTACACCAACTACCTCAACGGCCGCCTCGGCAATGCCCGCACCAACGGCCCCAATGGCGATGGACATCTACTTTTTAACGGGGGTGCCTCCCGCACCGGGACGGTGACCATCAGCGGCGTGGACCCCAGGCGATTTTACGACGTGGCGGTCATTGGCGGAGGCAGTGATCCCGTGAGTTTCAGCATTGGAGCCGAGAAGCAGGCGGTCGGTGAATGGAGCAGCATCACCAATCCCTCGAACCGGTCGCTCTTCAGCAATGTTATTCCCAGCAGCACGGGGGTCATCACCATCACGGTCTCCACAAACGGGACCAACAATTTCGGCATCGGAGGCGTGCAGATTGTGCAGAAGGCGTCCGTTCTGGATGCTGATAACGACGGCATGCCGGATCTTTATGAGGATGCCAACGGGCTGAACAAAAATGACAGTGCCGATGCCGCCCAGGATGCGGACAAAGACAGCCTCAGCAATCGGCGTGAATACCAGCTGGGCACCAATCCTCAGGTGGAGGACACGGACGAGGACGGGTTGCCTGACGGTGTGGAGACCAATGACGGTCGTTGGGTGAATGCCACGAAAACCGGCACCGATCCCCTGAAGCGCGACACCGATGGTGACGGGCTGGCGGACGGCGATGAGAATTTTGACCTGCCGGACGGTTCGGATCCGAACGTGGTGGACAGCGATAATGATGGTTTCTCCGACCCTGTGGAATTGGCGAAAGGAACCAATCCGAAACTCGCCTCCTCCTCGCCCCGCCGAACGGTCAGCACCACGCTGGTGAATGTGGATTTCAACGGAGACTCCCCGGGAGCCGCGCCGCTGCCAGTGCCGCTGACGTTTGACGGCAATCTGGATCAGCCGGGACCGACTTCGGCCTCAGTGGCATTCGTGGACAGCGACGCCTCGGTGAACGACTTCTGGAATGGCTGGGAGGATGCCGAGTCGTGGTCCGTGCTGGCGGATCAGGATCTGCCGCTGCTGGATTCCAAGAGCAATCCCACCGGAGCCACCGTGCGCTGGACAGGTTTCACGTTCAACTACGTGAACTACACCAACGGCCGGGACAATGGCCGGGGCTTCACCAACGGCCCCAACGGCGACGGCTTCAACGCCACCACCACTCTGAAACCTCTGGTGACCATCGGCGGTCTTAATCCCGCCGAGTCCTACGAGGTCGCGGCCATTGCGGGAGGTGATCCGGTGAAGTTCACGATCGGGGAGGAAACGCATGACATCGCCATGTGGCACAGCAGCATCAATCCGGCTAACTGGGCGGTGTTTGAAAATGTTGTGCCGGACGGTGATGGGAAAATCGTGCTCCAGGTGGCATCCATCAACGATGCCACGAACTTTGGAATCGGGGGCATTCAGGTGGTGCTGCCGGGCTCGGCGGCCGTGCGGAAGTTCCAGATTCTTTCCATCACCAGGAACGCGGCCACCGGAGACCTCACGCTCACCTGGGAGTCCACCGCTGACAAAAGTTACACCATTGTCTGGAGCGCTGATATGTCATCCTTCGCGGCTCCCGTTCCGGCTCAGTCGAATCTGCCGGGCACAGCCGGGACCATGACCCGCACTTTTCCGCCGCCCGTGGCCGGAGCACCCCGGCTTTTCTTCAAAGTGAAGGCCCAATAACCGGTTCACCCGGGAAAAGCGCATACGTTGGCGGAGCAGGCGATAAGTCTTGCCGCCGCCGCTCCGTGACTGTTCCCTTGGCCGCACAGATGACCGGACAGGAAGCCGCACTTTGGGAAAAGGCCCTCGCTCTGCAGGATCGCGGTCAGGCTCTGCAGGCCATTGACCAGCTCCGGCAGCTGGGCCGCCGTCTGATCAGGCAGCGGAACGATCCCGCCGGTATTCTGGACATTGCCCGGCAGCTTTGTTTTCTCTACGACCACGGAACCGCTCTGACGTTTTTGGAGGCCCTGGTGCGCCAGGCGGGAGCCCAGCCGGCGCTGCTGGTCCGGCTGGCGCTGCTGATGATCCGGGAAAGCCGTTATCCGGATGCGGCCCGGTTCGCCCGGGCGGTGCTGGAGCAGGCGCGCCCGGATCGGGAATCGGCCGCCGATGCCCGGCTGCTGCTGGCCGAGTGCGGAGAGCGGCAGGGACATTTCGAGGAGGCGGACCAGATGGTGGCGGAAACCCTGAAAACGCATCCGGCCTCCATTCCCGCGCACCGGCTGATGGCGGTGATTCAGCGGCGTCAGGGCCGTCCCGATCTCGCGCTGGCCACGCTGAGCGATCTGTTGAAAAAAGGCGGTCCGCCACACTGGGAAACCTGTCGCGCGTGGTTCGAGCTCGGGCATTTGCAGGACCAGCTGGGAAATCACGCCGCCGCCTGGCGGGCGTGGATCACGGCGCGGGAGCACCATGCGGCGGACACGGATTGGAATGTTCTCCGCCATCAGGCGGGGCATGTCTGGGATCACGTCCGCGACCTGCACCGGAGTTTGAGCCGGGATCAGCCAATCCGTTGGGGAAGTGGCGGCCAGGAGGAGCTGCCGGGCGCGGCGCGGCTGGCGGTGCTGACCGGGCATCCCCGCAGCGGCACCACTCTGCTGGAGCAGGCGCTGGATGCCCACAGCGGTATCGTGTCCCTGGAGGAGACGACGGTTTTCACCTCCAATGTGTATCGTCCGCTGTTTCAGCACGGACCTGCGGCGGGAACTCCGGCGGAACGGCTGGACAGCATGGAACCCCGGGAGAGGCGGCACTGGCAGCGCGAATATCTTGGTCTCACACGGCTGGCGCTGGGAGAGGATGCGCGCGGCCGGCTGCGGGTGGATAAGAATCCGGACCTTCTCCAGCTGCTGCCCGCGTGGACGCGGATTTTTCCGGGCGCAAAAATTATCGTCATGCTCCGCGATCCCCGGGATCTGCTGGTGTCCATGTTTTCCCAAGCGCTGCCGCCCAATCACACCTCGTGGAGCTACCGCACCCCGGAATCAACCGCCGCCATGATCTCGCAGCGGCTGGGAATGTGGCATCACCTGCGGCAGGCGCTGCCTGCGGAGGGATGGCATGAGATCCGTTACGAAAATCTGGTGAGCAATTTCCGGGACGGAGTGAACGGGGTACTGGAATTCCTCGGCTGCCCGCCGGAGGACAGCACCGCCCAGCCCGAAGTTCACGCGCTGCAAAAGGTCGTGCGCTCGCCCACTTACGCGGCGGTGCAGACTCCGGTTCACACCCGCGCCGTGGCCCGCTGGCGGAACTACGAGGAAATGCTGGCTCCGCATTTGAAAACCCTGCGCCCCGCACTGGAGGGACTGGGTTATGTCAGGGACGGTTTTTGAGAAGCGAGGGCTCCGGGCGCGATGACCTAAACCTGGAGTGCCGCCTGTGCCTGGCGGATAAAGCATTTGCCCTCAAAGTCCTTTCCTAAAATCCATACTGCCACCGGCTTTGGATCGCTGAAGAGTGGGGATTGCGGGCGCAAAAAAAGCCACTCCCAAGGGGGGGTGGCTTTTTTGTTGAAGCGGAGAATCCGCCGGTCTTTTCCCTGGCCGGATTACACGCCGCTGAGGGCGTCCTCGCGCTTCTGGACGCGGCGGCGTTCACCGGAGTCGAGGATGCGTTTGCGCAGGCGGATGTTTTTGGGAGTGGCTTCGACGAGCTCGTCGGCCTGGATGTATTCAATCGCGCGTTCGAGGCTGAAGCGGATCGGAGGGGTCAGGCCGGTCGTTTTGTCAGCGCCGGTGGTGCGGAAGTTGGTGAGCTGCTTGGCTTTGCAGGGATTGACCGGGAGGTCGTCCGCGCGGGGGTTTTCACCGACGAGCATGCCGGCGTAAACGATGTCGCCAGGGCCGACGAAGAGTTTGCCGCGGGTCTGGACGACGTCGAGGCTGTAGGGAGTGGCTTCGCCGGTTTCCATGCTGACCAGGGTGCCGCTGGTGCGGGTGACGATGCTGCCGGCCCAGGGAGCATAGTGTTTGAAGAGGTGGCTCATCACGCCGTGACCGCTGGTGAGGTTCATCAGGTCGTATTCGAAACCGATGAGACCGCGGGTGCTGATCTCGGCTTCGATGAAGCTGCTGGTCTTGTGGGCGGTCATGTTGACGAGGATGCCGCGGCGGTCGTTGATGCGCTTGAGCACGCCGTTCACGTATTCCTCGGGAACCTCGATGTAGAGGGTTTCGAAAGGCTCGGTGGTGGTGCCGTTCTCGTCCTTCTTGGTGATGACGTTCGGGCGGCTGACGAGCAGCTCGAAACCTTCACGGCGCATCTGCTCGACCAGCACGGCGATCTGCATGGCCCCGCGGGCGCTGACGTTGAAGACGCCGGAGAGCTCGCCGTCGGTGACGAAGATGGAAATGTTGGATTTCATCTCCTTCATCAGGCGGTCGCGGATCTGGCGGCTGGTGACGTATTTGCCTTCCTTGCCGGCGCCGGGGCTGTCGTTGACGCTGAACTCCATGCTCACGGTCGGAGGATCGATGTCCACGAAGTCGATGGCGACGTCGTCCTCAAGAGTGGAGAGGGTTTCGCCGATATCGACGTCCTCAAAACCGGCAATGCCGACGATGTTTCCGGCCACAGCCTCTTCGGCGAAGGTGGTCTGGAGCGCGGAATATTCGAAAATGCGGCTGACCTTGGCGCGGACTTTGGAGCCGTCCTTGCGGTAGAGGAAGACGGAGTCGCCCTTCATGACCTTGCCGCTGAGGACTTTGCCCATGGCCACACGGCCGACGTAGTCATCCCAGGCGATGTTGGAGGCCAGCATGCGGAACGGACCGTTGGGGTCGACATTCGGCGCGGGGATGTGGTCCCAGATGCCCTGGAGCAGGGGAATCATGTCCACGTTCTCGTCGGACAGGTTGGCTTTGAAGAAGCCGTCACGGGCGGAGCCGTAGAACGTGGGGGCGTTGAACTGGTCGTCGTTGGCGTCAAGTTCGATGAGAAGTTCCAGCACCTTGTCGTGCATGGCGGCCGGCTCGGAGTGCGGGCGGTCGATTTTGTTGATGACCAGAATGACCTTCAGGTTCTCCTGAAGAGCTTTGCGGAGCACAAAACGGGTTTGGGCCTGGGGACCGTCGTAGGCGTCCACCACGAGGAGCACGCCATCGACCATCTTCATCACGCGCTCCACTTCGGCGCCGAAGTCGGCGTGGCCGGGGGTGTCCACGATATTAATAATACGGTCGCCCCAGTGAACGGAGGTGTTTTTGGAGCGGATGGTGATGCCCTTTTCCTTTTCAAGGTCCATGGAGTCCATGGAGCGTTCGGCAACCACCTGGTTCTCACGGAAAGCGCCGCCCGCGCGCAGCAGTTTGTCCACCAGCGTGGTTTTCCCATGGTCAACGTGGGCGATGATGGCGATATTGCGGATTCGGGTATTCATGACTGGACAGACGGAGGGGAAATGACTAAAGGAGACAGGACAGAGAGAAAAATTGCGGATTCCGGCCGGGAAAAAGAGGGCGATCGCACCAGCCCGGAGCACAAAGGGCGGGACCAGTAGCATGGTTTTCCGATTTTGCAAACGGCCACTGGAAATGTGGCGAAAATGGTTGACGGCGCGTTGATTATCCGGCAAGCCCCGTCCGCTCGTAAATATCCTTCAAAGGAACGCTCCAGCCGAGACCGGGGACGGTGAGAATGCCATCGGGTTCCGTGAGAAATTCGGCCTGCCAGTCGTTGTCCCGGCGGTGGATTATCAGACGGCACGCGTCCTGATCCACCATTACATAGACCTCCAGCGAAGGAATGGTTTGGTAAGCGAGGAATTTTTCCCGCTGGTCCACCCGGGCAGTCTGCGGGGAAAGGATTTCGACGATGAGCACCGGGCGCTGACGGTAATATTCAGCGTCGTCCGTGGGGTCACAGCAGACCATGGCATCCGGATAATAGAAAACAGTGCCTTCTGGAAATTCCAGCCGCAGCTTTAAATTGATGCCGAACACACTGCATGTCCCTCCTCTCAGATGACCATGAAGCAGTCCGCGGATATTTCCTCCAATGTGGCAGTGAACCGCATTGGAACACGGCATGGAGCGGATCACTCCCGCAATGTATTCGTGCCGCTCCTCGCTGAGCAGCTCTCCGGCAAGGTAATCCTCGGGACTGATGAGCTGACTGGCGGAAACCACGGCGGACATGATTTCCGAACCTACTCCCCGCCTGCGGGAGCGTCAACGACCGGCTTGTCCGCCGGGATGATGCCGTTGATTCCTGGCCGACCGCCGGAGGAGGGGGTTACGGATTCAGCAGGACAACCGGCTGTCGAGGGTGAAGGTCTGGCCGGAGGTGTGGGGCATTTGGTGGAGGAAAAGGAGGAAACGGGCGGTGTCGGCGGGGGTGTTGAAGCGGCCGAGGAGGTGCTGGCGGCTGGCGGCTTCGTGGACGGATTCCGGGAGGCCGGCGTTGAAGGCGGTGGGCATCCAGCCGGGAAGGACAGTGTTGGCGCGGAGATTGTCCGGGCCGAATTCGGCGGCGAGCGACTGGGTCAGGGCGGCGAGGCCGGCTTTGGCGGCGCCGTAGGCGGTCTGGCCGGCGGTGCCGTGCCGGGCGGTGCGGGAGCCGATGCTGATGATGTGCCCGGTTTTTTGCGGAATCATGATCCGCGCGGCGGCCCGGGAGCAGAGAAAGGCTCCCCGAAGATTGGTGTCGATCACGTTGTCCCAGTCCGTTTCCGCCAGTTTCAGAAACGGAGCATCGCGGCGGAGACCGGCGTTGTTGATGAGAAGATCCAGCCGGTTCAGTTGGCTGAACCAGGCGTCCACGGCGGCGGCGTCCCGCACATCCAGCTCATTTTTGCCCGGCGCGAGCACTTCCCAGCCTTCGTTCCGGAAGGCGCGGGCAATGGCCCGTGCCAAAGTGCCCTGGCCGCCGGTGATGACCACGCGGGGAGCGGCGTCCGCAGCATCCGGCGGGCTCACGGTTCGGAGAGAATGACCATCACGGCCTTTAAATCCATGAGGGCGGTGGCACCGGCTTTCAGCGAGGCCACTTCGAGCGCGAGGTCCGCCCGGGAATCGGAAATCGCCAACGGGCCGATGGTGAGGTCGCGGTAGCGGGTCCAGCTGCCGGTGGAGGGCACATCGACCTCGACTTTGGTGGTGCCGACGCTGACGGAAAGCCGGCCGCCGCCGATTTTCTCATCGCAGGCGTAACGCAGGACCACGAGGCAGGACGTGGTGGGCAGATCGCTGAGGGTCCAGATGGCGCGGCGGCCCGGGCCGTGCCAATATAAATAGCCGGATTCGGGAAAATAACTGCCGGTCAGCTGGGCGGACGCCATTTTGAGAAGGCGTTTGGCGGTTTTGCCGGTGCGGGCGGAGGAGCCGGGTTTCGGGGCGGTTCCGCCGGGATTGCCGGAAGCGGCGGCGGCGGCGGGCATCGGCTGAAGGGCGCGGAGCAGGGATTCCAGATCCGCGGGTGTGGCGGTGTCGGCGGAAAGAGTGGCGGGGCTGGAGGGCACGGCGGCGGGCTCGTCGAAAAGACTGAACTCATTCCCGTCCGGAGGCGGATTGGCCGTGACCGGGGCGATCACCGGCAGAAGGCGGTCCAGCTCCAGCTGCACCCGGGCGGCTCCGGCGGTGTCCCCGGCGGTCAGAAGGGTTTTCTGCAAAGCGGCAAGTTCATCCGCGTACCGCGCCAGACCGGCCAGCAGATCGGAGGTGCGCTCGGCGGCGTATTGAGTCTCCAGGGCCGCCAGGGCGGGGTCGGCGGGCGTCTTCGCGGGAGGATGGGCCGTTTTTTTGGATTCCTGAGCCCGCAGAACAGCCGGAAACGGGCAGGCCAGGATAAGAAGAGCGAGGGCGCGGAGCGGCGGCGGCTTCATGGAGCAGTGACGGGGGTGAGGCGCAGGCTTTTGAGATCGCAGAGGGATCCGTCGCTTTTCTCCAGACTGGTGACGCGCAGAAACAGGTGGTCGGAGCCTTTTCCGATGGTGACGGTGCCGGGATTGAAGCTTGTCAGCGGGACGGGCTCGCCGGCTGGCGGAATGGTGATGGTCAGGGCGGGGTCGGGAGTTCCGCCGCCGGCCATGCTGAAAAGGCTGGCGGTGCCTCCGGTTTCCGCTGTCAGACGGCAGTCGATCTGCACTTTGTACTGGCCCGGCGGAATGCCCAGCCGGGTGAGTTTCCAGATGATTTCGCACCCTCCGGCGGGACGCAGGCGGATGAGGAAGTCCTTTTGCGAGGTCAGGCGCGCTTCGCCCCGGATGGTGGCCACGAGACTGTCATTGACGGGAAGCTGAAAGGTCATCGGAGCCTGCTGCGTGTCGTCGCCGCCACGGTCCAGCCGTTTTTTTTCCTGGCGGATCAGGGCCAGAGTGTCGGTGTCCTTGGTCAAAGCCATCTGAGCCTCCAGGTCCGTCAGACTTTTTAAATATTTCGCGTTCACGGGGCGGGTGTATTCCGTGAACTGCTTCTGATAAACCTCCTTCAGCCGCGCGAGGTCCTTCGGATAACCGGCGGATCCCGGCGCGGCGGCGGGGACGAGTTCGATGCTTCGGAAGTCCATGAGCCCCATGGGCAGGCAGTCAACGGCGCGCAGCGAGAGTTTGGCCAGACGGCTGTCGAAATCCATGGTTCCCAGGCTGAGGGTGCGGTAAGTGGCCCAGCCGCCGGTCGGCCGGATGGTGCGGCGCAGCACGCTGGCACCCGCGCCGAAATTCGAAATACGGCGGAATTCCAGAGCTCCGCCCCCGGCATCACTGCGCAGAGGCACCGGAAGCGGGGGGGCTCCATTGCCGGGAACCGGGTCGGGGCTTCCGGCGGGCGGCGTCACCATGGGGTCAGGCAGGTCGTTTTGGTCGCCAGGCCCAAAAACGCCGAATGTCAGACGGACATCGTAAATTCCAGGTATCACGCTGGACAGTTCCCATTCCAGACTTCCGCCCGTCTTTTTAAACCGCAGGGTTTCTTTGGCGGCATCAGTGAATTCCACGCCGGGAGTGGTGCGGGCCTGGCCGGGGCGCAGAAAAATAGAGGGTCGGCCAGCAGCGGCTGCGGACTGACCGGAGCCGGCCGGCGTGCTGCCGCGCAAAGCGGAGATTTTTCCCCGGACCCGCGCCGCGCCGTCGAAATCGCCGGTGGCGACACGTTGTTTTTCAAGTGATCCCAGCGCTGTGAGCCAGCGTGAGAGGGAGGGCTTGCCCGCTTCGGAAAGAAGCGTCTGATACCGCTGGCGCAAGGCCGTGAGGGCTGCCGGGTCCACGGAGGAGGCCGGAGGAGGTGACTGAGCCCAGGCAAACAGGGAAATGCCGCCCGCCAGCAGGCCGGCGGTCAGGCATGAAAGCGCAGGGCGGCGGTTTCCCGCCTGCCGCCGGACCGCGTCGGGGATAGTAGGATCCGGGAGGGAGTTCATGAATCGGAGGGGGCCATGGGAATGAGCCGCACCGAGCGGAGCTGGAGACTGACTCCGGGTTCGGGAGTCACGGTTTTCATTTCCAAAGCGGTGGCGTTCGAGCGCAGGCGCAGGGTGCCGAAGGTCATGGTGATGATTTCATTGGAGGCGGCCGCCGCGGAAACGGCGGGGGAGGGCTCCGGTGCCTGGACGTCGGCGGGGTTCAGCGGCCGGATGAGGGTGTGAAAATTCTCTTTGATCTGAAAAATGCCCGCGCCTTTGCCGGACGCCGGGGAAAGGCTGAAGGAAATTTCGACTTCATAGCCTCCTTCCCCCAGTCCGGCCGGCAGCAGCCAGCGGGCGGCGGCCCCGGCCATGCTCCAGCCGGTGAGGTGCTTTCCGGAAACGTCCAGTTTCGCTCCCCCGGACGGCTCGGCGGCCTCCGCGTGGAGACTCACGCTGCCATCCGGCTCCGGGGAAGGCAGGGCGGCGCTTTTTCCGGCGGTGGCTTTGGTGAGTTCCTCAATGCCGCGCCGCTCCTTGCGCACGGTGCGGGCTCCGTCGTAATCGCCTTTCGCCGCCAGCGTCTGCTCCAGTTCCAGCAGCGCCCGGCAATATCTTTCGCGCAGCGGCTGCACGGTCCGGTCGATCTCCGCCGCGTGCGCTTTTTTCACCGCCTCAAATGATGGCGGCTGGGCGGCGGCCCGCGGCCCCGCCGTGAGTCCTGTCAGCAGGACTCCGGAAAATACCCGGCTGAAAAACGTGCTCCTCATGGTCGCGGGCACTTTCGCCCCGCTATCCAATCCTGCAAATGACATTCCTGCCGCCGCCCGCGGATTTCCTGTTCAAGGGGCGGTTCCGTAAGGGTGAAAGGCCTTTTCCTCAAGGAAATGCCCTCTCTCTGAACCATCGGGCAAAAAACTATTGAGCGGCGGAGCGGCCCGGCTTATGAACAAGCCAGCCAAGGCCCGGGCGCTGGCTTCTCCTGTCATTTTCCCCTTTTTCCATTCCCTTTTCCATCCCATGTCTCTCGTTGCCAAAGGTCTTGAAGGTATCGTCGCCAATGAATCCCGCCTCAGCGAGGTGGACGGAGCCAATGGCAAGCTTTGTTACCTCGGTTACAGCATCGACGATCTGGTGGAGCACACGACTTTTGAGGAGGTGGTGCATCTGCTGCACCGCGGCCATCTTCCCAACCGCACGGAACTGGCCTCCATCACGGACGAGCTGCGCGGCCACCGCTTCCTCCCGGAGCCGGTGGTGAGCTTTCTGACCAGCCTTCCGAAGGACCTTTCCCCGATGACGGTCCTGCGCACGGCGGTTTCCCTGCTCGGAGCCCTCGATCTTCGTGGCGGCGATCAGGATGTGGCGCTGAATTCCGAACGCGCCGTCGCCCTTTGCGCGCAGATTCCTCTGATTATCGCTTATTATCACCGCCACCGCCAAGGCCTCGCGGTCCCGGAAATCCGCAAGGATCTCAGCGAAGCCGGCAGTTTCCTCTACCTCATGACCGGTGAGGAGCCGACGCCTGAGGCCACCCACACCCTGGATGTGGCTTACATCATCCATGCCGACCACGGAATGAACGCGAGCACGTTCAGCGCCCGTGTGACCGTGGCCACCCTCAGCGACATGTATTCCGCCATCACCAGCGCCATCGGCACCCTGAAAGGACCGCTGCACGGCGGGGCCAATGAGGGCGTGATCGACATGCTTCTGGAAATCGGCGATGAGGACAAGGTGGACGCCTGGGTGGAGGACAGGATGGCGAAAAAGGAGAAAATCATGGGCATCGGCCACCGCGTTTACAAAGTGCTCGACCCCCGCGCGCCGCATCTTCAGAAAATGGCCATCAAGCTCACGGAGGAACTCGGCGAACCCAAGTGGATCCGCATGAGCGAGCGCATCGCCACCATCATGCGCGAGCGCAAGAAGCTGAACGCCAACGTCGATTTCTACAGCGCCACGGTTTATTACAGCCTCGGCATTCCCACGGATCTCTTCACGCCGATCTTCGCCATCAGCCGCGCGGCCGGCTGGACGGCGCAGGTGCTGGAGCAGCTGGAGGACAACCGCCTTTACCGCCCGCTGACCGAATACACCGGCCCGACCCCGCCGCAGCCGATCACCCCGATCGATGAGCGTCCGTGAAAAATCCGGCGTCCGTGCCGGTGGCGCTCCGGCGGCTGGTCCGCACGGAATCCGGTGATTTGACGTCGGGTGAATTTCCCGATGAGGTGGCGGCGGAAGCCCCGCTGACCCTGCGCGTGGAGGGCCGCGCGGTGGCGGTGGTCATGCGCACGCCCGGACACGACCGGGAACTGGCCGCCGGTTTTCTGCTGACCGAGGGCGTGATCCGCCGCCGGACGGATATTTTTGAAATTTCCGTCTGCCCCTCCGTCAGCGGGGGGGGCGACAGCGTGGATGTAATTTTGGCCAATCCCGCCGCCTACGATCCTGAAAGTCTCACGCGGCACGTTTTCACCTCCTCCAGCTGCGGCGTCTGCGGGAAAACGGACTTGGTCAACGCCCTGACGGTGACCGGCCGCCTGCGTCCTGATGACGGACCGTTCATTCCGGCGGAAGCGGTTTTCAAACTGCCCGCCCGGCTCCGTGATGTCCAGGCCGCCTTTGCCGCGACCGGCGGGCTGCATGGCTGCGCGTGGTTCGCATGGCGGAAAGTGAAACCGGATGACCACGGCGCGCTGGAAACGGAAACCCGTCCCGTTTTCGAGGATGTGGGCCGCCACAATGCTCTCGACAAACTTCTCGGCAGCGCCTTGCTTTCAGGGCAGCTGCCTCTGTCACAGGGAGTTCTGCTGCTCAGTGGGCGCATTTCCTTCGAACTGGTCCAGAAAGCCTGCGCCGCCGGCATCCCGGTCATCGCCGCCATCGGCGCTCCCAGCAGTCTCGCTGTCGAATATGCCGAAGCCGCCGGCATCACGCTTTGCGGATTTCTCAAAGAGGGACGGATGAATATTTACACCCATCCGCAGCGTATCGCCGCCTGACCGTTTTTACCCGGACGTGGCGGGGTTGGCCGCAGGATGCCTACAAAGCATTGCGTCCAAGGCCCGGAACGGGTTATAAACACGGCAACCGCCCCTAAAATTATTCCCAATGTCCTCTCCCCCCTCTTCCCCGGACTGGATGGTGCTCCAGTGCCAGACCTGTGGCTCGCGGATGAAATCCCGCCGTGATGTGACGCCGGGTTCGCAGCTGCTGTGCCCCAAGTGCCGGGCTCCCATCTTCATGCCCGGCGCGGAGAACGGACCCGTGAATGAATCCGGTTCCGGAGCGGAGCGCGGCTTTGGAGCCGAATCCACCGATGTGGAGTTCCGGCCGGAGCCTTTGCCGGAGCGGCAGGTCCCCTCAAGTTCCGGGAGCGGCTCGCTGCCCGGGCTGAAGGACGGCATCATTTTCGAGGGCGGGAGGATATTTCCATCCCAGCCGCGTGATCCGCTGGCGGCGGCCTCCGGGCCGCATCCGGAGTTTGACGGCTCCGCTGCGCCGCAGGACAGGCAGGCTGACGGGCGCCCGGGAGGCGAACGGCGGAGCCGGATTAAAAAGCGCCGCCGGGCCCAGGAGGTCACTTATGTGGAGCTGACGGACTGGAACCAGTCGGAACTGGGCAATATTCCGGACGCGGAAATCGCCGCCGATGTCTGGGGAGACACGCAGCCGCTGCCGGAGGACGTTTTTTTGTCGGACGAGAGGGAGTATGTGGTCCAAAGCGAGGATGACGGGGACGGGCACACCAAAACGACCAAAAAACGGATCCGCCGCCGGCGGCTGCTGATGGGAACCCGTCTTTTTTTCCGGAGAATCACCTCGTTTTCCCGGTATTTCACCATTGCCCTGGGCCTGCTGCTGGCGGGCGTGGCGGCTTATGGGTTCACCGTGCTGCGCAAATCCTACGTGGCTCCGCCCCTGCCTCCGGTGGTGGATGCGCCTCTGGACCGGCGGGTGCTCACGGAATACGACGTGCAGGGCGCGGAGAAAGCGGTGCGGGATTTTCTGGCGGCGGACGGCGTCGAGGCCAAGCTGCCCTACATCCGCCAGCCGGAGCGCGTGCGCCCGCTCATGGAAAAATGGTACCGGACCCACCCGGCGGGCCCCATGAAGGCCGGGGCCATCAGCCTTCAGCAGAAGACCGGCGGGGAAATCGAATCTCCGGGATATTTTATCATGCTGGCGATGCCTGTGGAGGTGCCGGACCCGTTGAATCCGGGATCGGTCATGGAGGAAATGACTTTTTTCTCCGTGGAGGAAATCCGCAACGGCTCCAGCAGCACCTATCTCGTGGACTGGGAAACCTCCACCGGATACCAGGAAATGCCCCTGGAGATTTTCAAATCCACCATGCCGGCGGAATTCCACCGCTTCCGTATTTTTGTCAAAAGCGGGGATTATTATAACCATGGATTCGACGAGCTGAGCTGGCAGTGCGTGGAGATTTATTACCCCGGCCGGGATTTTCACCTGTGGGGATATGTGAAGCGGTCCTCGCTTGAAGGCCGGATGCTGCTGATCAAACTGGAGGCCGGCTGGAGCGGCCCGCTGATCGCGGAACTTCAGTATCCGGAAAATCCCGTCTCCCGGGATCAGGTGATCGTGAACCGCATGGTTCATTCCTCCTGGTATTACGCGGATGATGAGGAAGTTGAGAAATAGACTGGCATTTGGAGACTGTCCTGCGAGCATTCGCGGACAAATTTTCCCAGTGGCCGCCATCCATCATGTCCATCCCGACTCCCAACAGTGCGCCTCCTTTTGAATCCTCTCATTCCGGAGACGGGAGCGCTGCGGAGGAGAACCCACAGCCAAAAACCCTGGCGGAGGGAGGCGGGCGGTTGCCGGAATCCGCCGCCCATCTGGCCCCCCGGGGGTTGAAGGCGGATATTTTTGAACAGAATCCCCTTTCCCATGTCAGCCAGCAGCTGGATGCCGCCGCGCTGGCCCTGATGGACGACAGCGAGCGGGTGCGGGAAGCGGTGCGGGCGGTGGTGGAGCGCGGCGGCGATCTGCGCGAAACCGCCCGGGAATGGAAAGTCGCTCCCAGCTCCATCGCCGAGTGGCGGGAGAAATATTACGAACTCCTTCAGCAGGAAAGCATCGCCACCACCGGGGTGCCGCTGTTTGAACCTGATCTCGGCCGCAAGGATGCGGACCTGATCCGCATTCCGGAGGCCGCCCGGGCGCACTTTCTGGAAAACTGGGACCGTCTGTTGCGGGAGACCACATCGTCCCCGCTGGCTTTCCACCAGAGCCCCCGGCAGGTTTTTCTGGAAAACTCGTGGCTCACCTGCTGGCTGTATGAGGATGGCGAACTGGATAAAAGCATTCTCGCCGGTGTGATCAGCGGCGCGGTCGCCATTGTGGTCACCATTTCCTTTCTCATGGCCCGGCAGGCGGCCCCGGCCCTGGCCTACACCTCACCGCCGGCCGCGGCTCCGCCGGAGACGGTGGAAGTCGCGGATCTGGCCATTGAGGCGGCGCAGGCTTTTTTCAAGGCTCCGAACTGGGAGGAAAAGCTGAAACTGGTCCGCCACCCGGAAACGGTGAGGAACGCCGTGGAGCAGTATTACAGGGATCACCCCGATGGTCCGGTCACGGACGCCAGGATGATGATGGGCATGAACGCCAAAAACATCACCAGCCTGAGCTTTGAGATTCCCTCCCAGGAAAGATTTCATTTTCTGAATATCGCGCGCGAAAATGGCGAATACCGCGTGGACTGGGAAACCTCATCCTTTTATCAGGAGGAGAACATCCGGATGCTCCGGGAGAAAAAATCGACGGAACTCACACGAATCGCCGTCACCCTCGCCAAGGGGGACGGTTATTATAATTACGCTTTCAGTGACGAGTCCAGATGGACGTGTTTCCAGCTGAGTTATCCCGGTCTGCCCATGTCCCTCTACGGTTATGCGCCGAAGGACAGCCAGATTGTCATCGATCTGGAGGCCATGCTGGGCATTCTCAACAAACAGGCCGTGGTCATTGAGGTCCGGTATCCCGCCGACGCCAAAAGCGATAATCAGGTCGAGATTGTGAAAATCCTCGGCGAGGAATGGGTGTCCGGAACCTGAAGCCGCCGGACACAAATACGGGGCAACGGATTCCGCGGATCACCGCAGACGCAGCCCGTGGCGCTGCCAGAAGGCCGTGAGGGCGGCGGGCGATCCATTGAAGACATTCCGCTCCACCGGACGGTCCATGCCGCCGAAGTAGGGGGCGAAACGATACCGTCCATGGTTGTAGACCTTGGGGCGGGAGCGTCCGCCCTCCCAGTCCACGCCGCCGTACTGCCACATCGTCCACGAGGGCCAGACGCGGTACTGATTCACCAGCCCCTCCGGATTTCCAGGAGCGGGGAAAATGGGGCCGGCTCCGCTTTCGTGGGAATACAGAGCCAGCCAGTAAGGCATGCGGCGCAGCCGGGCTTTGGCGGCGGGGTCCGCGTTGCCCAGGGTGAGTTTCAGCTGCTGGCTGTTCTCCAGATAAGCCACCGGCACCACGCCGGTGCGGGCCTCCACCCGGTCCGCGAAGCGCAGAATGTCCGAGACCCGCAGATTGCCGTCATAATCCCCGCAAAGCAGGAGCGCCGGGGCATTCCACGGCCGGCTTTTGGCCAGCGCCTGGACCCGGTTCACAAACTGGTCCGCCTGCACCACGGCGTCCACCTGCCGCTGCACCCGGTAATAAACACCGGGCAGCATCCCGGCCCTGTCGGCGGAGGCCAGGAAATTCGCGCATTTGGTGTCCAGATTCCCGCCTTTGCCCGCCCGGGCAATCAGCCCGCTGGCGCCGCTGGCCCGCAGCGCGCTCACATTGTGCTCCGAAAACGACGTCCCGGCCCGCTGCCGCTCCTTGGGGTCGTAAGCCGAGACATTCACAATCTCCGGCATCCGGCCCGACATCACGGGAGCCGCCATGGCCGGATTCGGCCCGGACATCGTCTCCGGCACCGTCCCCGCGCCCGTGCAGTGGGCGAGCAGAAAAACCAAAGGCAACAGCAGCAGCAGACGTTTCATAGGGCGGGAAAGGTGGGATTCCTGACGGCGGACCTATCAAAGCGGGCGAAGGGCGGAGGGTCAACATCCCGTTGACCCGTTTTTGGAGCCGGGAAACGCCGGACCATGCGGGCGGGATTCCGGCCTTGCCGCGCCGCCGGGGGCGCGGGAAGCTCCCCCAATGAGTGAAGATACCGCGAAAAACATCCGGTTTGGCAGCCGGGACGACCGCAAAGCCGTGGAGAGCGGGTTGGATTTTGCCCCGAAATTTGACGCCAGTGGGCTGATCACCGCCGTGGCCGTGGACGCCGGAAACGGCGAGGTCCTGATGGTCGCCTACATGAACGAGGAAAGTCTGCGCCTCACCCTCACCCTCGGGGAGGCCGTCTATTACAGCCGCAGCCGCCAGGAAATCTGGCACAAGGGCGCGACCAGCGGCCACATCCAGACCGTGGTGGAGATTCTGACGGACTGCGACCAGGACGCCCTCGTCCTGCGCGTGAAACAGAACGGTGCCGGAGCCTGCCACACCGGCTACCGCAGTTGCTTCTTCCGCAGCGTGAAACTCTCCGAACCCGGGGACGGAAAAACCGCCGCTCTGGCTCCCGTTTACGCCTCCAAAGCCTACGACGCCGAGGCTGTTTACCGGAAGTGAGGGCGGCACCTGTCTGAAACGCTTGCCATCGCTTGCCGGGAGGGATACGCTGATCATCATGACTCAACTTTTGGAGCGCGCCTTCAGCAAAGCGTCAAAATTGCCCGAGAAGGAGCAGGATGCGGTGGCCTCGTTTCTCCTGGCCGAATTGGAGTCGGAGCAGCGCTGGTCCGAATCCTTCGCCTCATCCCAGGAGGCCCTGTCCGCATTGGCGGATGAGGCGCTTCAGGAATTCTCCGCAGGGGAAACACTTCCGTTGGATCTGAAGCGTGATTTCACGGACCACTAAAAAGTTCCGGAAACTCCTTTCCGATCTTCCTCCTCCGGTTCGCCGGCAGGCACGGGAAGTTTATTTGATGTGAGTCCGCGATCCCTGGCACGCCAGCCTCCAGTTTAAACCCATTCACGCCACGAAACCAATTTTTTCCGTACGCATTGGACTGGGCTGGAGAGCGGTCGGAGTGCGCACCGAAGGAACAGTGGTGTGGTTTTTTCTGGGCTCCCATGCGGATTACGACCAACTCAGCAAGTCACTCTGAGTTTCCTGTTTAACCGATTTTGATGGGAAAATCCGTTTCCACCGCGGTTTAGCTCCGTCCCCCTCCGGCATCTTTCCGCTGGCATGGGCGGGGGGGGCGGGGTATCGGCGCGCCTTCACGGGTCCGGTAAAATCGCCGGACCGGAGGTTTGATTCATATGCGAGAGGTTACTTTTCAGTCGCTCACCCGGCGCGCGGAGATCGGGGCAAATTGTTATGTGCTGGACACCGGGATGGTCCGGATCGCGCTCGACAGCGGTATGCACCCCAAGGAAAAGGCCTACGAGGCCATTCCGGATTTATCCCTTTCCCCTGACGGTTCGCTGGATGCGGTGGTGGTGACCCATTCCCACCTGGACCACGTCGGCTCCCTGCCGGTGCTCATGCGCCGGAATATGCGCGCGCCCGCCTACATGACGCCGGTGACGGCGGAATTCGCGGACGCCCTGCTGCACAACTCGGTGAATGTCATGTCCTCCCAGCGCGAGCAGGAGGGCATTAAGGAATACCCGCTTTTCACCCACCGGGAGCTGGACGGCCTTATCCGCCGCTGGGAAACCCGCCAGCCAGGCCGTTCTTTTGAACTGGCGGAGACGGGCGTGCGCGCCGAGTTTTTCGACGCCGGTCACCTTCCCGGCAGTGTCGGCGTGCGGCTGGATGTGGATGGGCTGAAAATTTTCTACACCGGCGACGTGCATTTTGAGGATCAGACGATCCTGATGAAGGCGGAGTTTCCCACCGAACCCGTGGACGTGCTGGTCATGGAATGCACCCGCGGCGCGCACGAACGGGATCCGAACTACTCCCGCAAAGCCGAATCCGAACGCTTCGCGGCCATGATTTCCCGCGCCATCGAGCGCGGCGGCAGCGTCCTCGTTCCTGTCTTCGCCCTGGGCAAAACGCAGGAGATTCTGATGATGATGCATGAGCTGAAAGCCCAGGGCCTGATCCCGTCCTCCGCTCCCGTGCACATCGGCGGCCTGAGCACCCGGATGACGCAGATCGTTGACCGTCACACGAATGAGGTCCGCCGCAGGCACGCCGGCTTCCGCCTTCTGGAGTCCATGAACGGCCTCGTGAAATCCAAAAAAGGCGAGCGCATCACCTCCAGCCACCCCGGCCGCATCTACGCTCTGAGCAGCGGCATGATGACGGAAAGGACCGTCAGCAACGACTTCGCCTACCACTTCATCAATCAGCCGAAAAACGCCCTCTGTTTCGTCGGTTACGCCGATCCCGACAGCCCCGCCGGCCAGATTCTCGCCTCCAGAACCGGTGATCCGATCAAGCTGGACTCCGCGCATCCGCCCGTCCAGCTGAACTGCGAGGTCGGCCAGTTCGATTTCAGCGGCCACGCCCCGCGCCACGAGCTCATCGACTACGCCCGCCGCCTGAATCCCCGGAAAATTCTCCTCGTCCACGGCGACGGCCCGGCCCTCGACTGGATGGCCAAAGCCCTCAGCCTGGCCCTGCCGGAATGCGAGGTCATCATCCCGCTGCCGGGGGAAAAGGTCGTGCTTTCACGCTGACCGGACCGGGATCGCAGAGACCACATTCTACGGATCCGTTCTCATCCCTCAGGGTCAAAAGCTCCGAATAACCTCAATCCGGGCGGACAGGCATGCCCGCCCCCTTTTTTGCCCGCCGCCGGCTGAGGTGGCTGCGGGAAAACCGTGCCCCGATGGTCCGGAAACCGGCACGGACCGGCGGTTCTGAAGGTGACAAAAACGTGACGCGCCATCATTGGCGGAGAGGACGCGGAGGGTGTCAGATTACATCACGTTAATCGAAAGAGGAAAACCCAAAAAATCAGAAGGTCTGATATGAAAACACCCCGTAAAATGAGTCCGCCGGATGAGGCGGCGCTCCAGCCCCTGCGAGAAGTGGGCACCATGGAAAAAACCCAGTTCTGGGATATTTCCGACATCATGGAGGCCCTCCGCGTGGCCAACCGCCAGGGCATTCCCGTCCAGCGTCTCTTCAACAACGAACACGCCCAGCTGCGCCGCGCTTCCTGAACGCAGGCAACCAAGGCGGACAGACCGTCAGCCAGTGACTGAGATTAAAAGCGGCCGGCCGGAATAAAGCCCGGGCCGGGCAGACAAAACTCCAGAACATTTCAAAATCCGCAGCATCGGACTGATCAGTCCGATTTTTTGTTTTTCCGCCGGCGCTCCGCAGCGTGCGCCCTTCACTCTGAAGGCCGGAAATACGTGCCGGGCATCACTTTTAAGATTCAGCCCGACCTTTTCAGGGCACGGAAAAAAGCGGATCAGCCCGGCTCCCCGGCGAATTCCAGCGCTTCCCGCCAGAGATCCGTCTCCCCGGGATGGCCCAACCGCGTGAGATGACCCGCGATTTCCTCCTCGCCGGGCTCCCGGATGTCCTCCTCAGCGATCTGTTTCCCGTCCGCCGGATCGTCCGGCAGCACAATACAGGCAATGCGCCAGCAGGCCCAGGCGCGCCAGGTGCGGAGTTCCTCGCGCGGACCCGACATGCGGGTGGCCAGGTGCTGCCAGTGCCGGCGCGGATTGCCGATGAACTGTTCCGGCAAATGGTTCCGCAGCAGCCAGACGATGCCGAAATACGGCAGCGGCCACTGGCGCAGCAGCGGTTCCGGGCCGTGAAGATCAGCGCCCAGGGCCCGGTTTAAAAGGAGAATCGAGCGCGCTGGGAATCCCTGAAGCCACAGACTCTGCGCGTAATTCAGCGCCGCCAGGTAAAAATCCGGCCCCCGGTCATCGCCCAAAGCCTGCACGCTGGCGGCGGTCAGATGTCCCTCCGGCACCGGGAGAAAAGGGCAGGGCGGCAAACCATCAGGCGGCAGCGTCGGGGAATCCTCCACAGAGTTGATCAGTCGGGAAAAGAGAAAAACTCAGATGGTGACGCGGTCCCTGACCGGCGCGGGTGCCGGTGGCGGAGGCGCGGGCTGTTTGGCGGAGGGCCGCTGCTGATAAAGCACCACCGCGCTGACCACGAGGATTCCCAGCAGCAGGCTCAGAGCCGTGGTGCGGAAAAAGCTGCCCATGCTCCGCAGAGCGATCCGCAGATCCTCCACACTGCCAAGGTGTTCCGCGCGCCGCGTGCGAACCGCTCCGGCCATCAGCTGCAGGCCGGCGAACATCACGATGAGCGCCAGAGCCCAGCAGACACCGACGGTCCACCAGGGCTGATCCAGCGCCGGATGGAAAAAGGCGGGCAGCTGCGCCTTCCAGTCCGCCAGCCGCTCCGGCCGGCGCCAGGCGAAATATCCCACCGCCGTGCCCACGGCCACGCACAGCACGCCCGCGACTCCGTGCAGCCAGCCGGAAACCTCCACCCAGCCCGCATAACCGCGCAGAGTGCGCGCCAGTTCCTGGGCCAGTCCCTGATTTTCAGGACCGGATAAAACGCCGGCCTCCGCATTCGCTCCGGCGTCCGTGCCTGCGGCGGGAGCGGTTTTCGCGGCGGACGGAGGCAGGAAAAGCTCCGGTTTCACCTCCCCGGCGGTGATCCAGGAATCCAGCCCCTCGTGCCAGAGCAGGGTCGTGGGCCGCAGCACCCCGCTGCCCGCCAGGGCCGCCATCCGGTTTTCCGGCACGGGAATGCGCTCCTGACCTGACGAAACATAATACCAAAGCATGCCCCGGCTTACCACCACTGCCCGCTCCCCGCAACCGGCTGGCACTGTGGATGCCCGCTTTCAGGGAAAAGGGGGCGTCGGAAAATAGGTCCTATAAGTCGTATAGGTCTTACAGGACCTATTTTCCAGACCCGCCATCCCCCGGTGGACGCCCTCCACATGCGCGGTAAGGCTCCTCTTTTCCCAAAACTTTCCCTCCCATGCCCGGCATGACCAAAGACGAACGGCAGCGCCTGCTGGGCCAGGTGCGGGAAGTCTATGCCGTGCTGGAAAAGCGCCCCATCGAGCGCAACTGCACCGGCCTCGCGGAATGCTGCCGCTTCCGCCTCACGGGCCGGACGCCGTTTCTCACCCGGGGCGAGGCTCTGCTGGCCATGCAGGCCTCCCGCGCGGCGGGCCGCAAAAAGCTGCCTCCGCCCGCCGACGGCTCCTGCCCCATGCTCGGAGCGGACGGGCGCTGCACGATTTACAACTCCCGGCCCTTCGCCTGCCGCACGCATTTCTGTGAAGCCGCCGGCGGTCCCTGGCCACGGAAGGAGGTCCGCGACCTCATCCACCAGCTGGAAGCCATCGACCAGCGCTTCGGCGGCAGCGGCGGCATGGGCCTCCCCGCCGCCATGAAGTGGGCCGCCGCGGAGAGCTGAGCGCGCCTGCCTGGCCAATCACTCCAGTGCTCAGCCGGAGCCCGCCTGCCAGCCGCCGCCTTCTCTCCGGCGTCAGAATCCGAAACCGAGCACCTTGCCCGATTTGGTCAGAAAGGCGAAGCCGGTGGGACCGATGGCGGTGGCGGCGGTGAGGCCTCCGCTGTCGGCGGGAATAACGATGTCGGCCAGTTTGCGGATTTCCCCCCGGAGCTGATAGACCACGCCTCCGGCCGCATCGGCGATGATGGCGCGGCCGTCGTTGGTGAAGGCGCAGACAGGCGGCAGAGATTCATTGCCGGAGAAAAGATTCACGCACTCCAGTGGCTTGGCGGGGGGGCCGTTTTCGCGCAGTTGTTTTCCGGAGGCTTTGGGAATGAGCAGCACAACCTCGTGACCGCCTGCGGCCATGGCCTGATTCGGCAGCACCGGCGGGGCGACCGCGAAGCCGGTCAATGGGCCGTTGAGAGTGGTTTGCTGGAACTCGTTTTTCTCCGTCACGCAGCACGCGGCCTCCATGCCCGCGATCCACAATTCGTTCCCATGCGCGCCGGTGAACCACGTCGCCTTCTCCATGCCCAGCGGCGCGTAATCCAGGACGCGGGTCTCACGCAGCTCGCCGGACCCGCCGTAATATTCCACGGCCAGCGTGCCGGTTTCGGTGATGACCAGGAGAAGAAATTCGCCGTTCCGCCCGGGGCCGAGAGCCAAGGAGGATCGCTGGACCTGTTTGCGCCCCGAGACGCACCAGTCGGCATGTTGCGCGCTGTCGGAGTGGTAAATGACAAAGGGCTGAATGGCGCTTCGTACAAGATGCCGAAAACCGGTCGTGCCTGACGCGTAGCCAGGCCAAGTTTGACGTTGCGGCAAACATCCGTTCACGCAGGTGCCAGCGATGGGTGAAACGTAATGTTTTTCAGCCTCCCATCCGCGGCTCCAACCAACCACATGCGGCCCTCCCGGGGAATCCGTCAAAGAATCCCAAGTCACCGCCGCATCCAGCTGAATCACCCGGTTCGGTTTCAGCACGGTGCTTTGCGAACGCTCCAGCAGCGGGACGGCGGGGCGGTGTTTGGTCAGGGAGAAACGCCCGGCGTCGCGGGCCAGGAGGACGTCCTCCGGCGAGAATTTCGGGAGCAGCGCCAGCAGTTTGGCGCTTTCCGTGCGGGCGGGATCATCGCTCAGGGCCTCGCCGATGAGCGGGGTGGCGAGTTCGGCGGCTTTGGCGCGCAGGGCGAAGTCGGGGTATTTGGAGAAAACGTGATACAGGCCGGAAACCATCGCGCTGGGCGGATGGAAGCGGAATTTGGGATCGTGCTCCACTTTGTCCAGAATCGCCGCCGACGCCTCATGTCGGCCCAGACGTCCCAGCAGCGCGAAGTGCGCCTCGAAACAGGCCTGCGCCTGCCCGCCGCCCGGCCAGGCGCGCTGAAGCGTGAGCAGCGCGCGGCCGGGATCGTTCAGCTTGGTTTCCAACAGCCGCGCCTGATCGAGGGGATTGCTCAGGTTTTTCAGCGCGGTTTCCCAGAGGCTGCGGGCCTCCTCCGTCTGGCCGAGGGCGGCGAGAAGATCGCCGGCTTTCTCATACTGATGAGCCTCGCGGTAAAGCGCGGCGGCTTCGGCGAGAAGGCCGGCTTTTTCCAGGCACTGCGCGGCCCGGGTGCCGGACCGCAGGCGCTCCATGTAAATGCGCGCGGCCTCGCGGGGGCGGCCCGCTTTCTCCAGCATTTCCGCCGCCCGCGCCCAGTCGCCGAGCAGTTCACCGTAAATGTAAGCGGCGCGTCCGAAGTGCCCGGCGGCGGCCTCTTTGGCGGCGGCGTCGCGGTATTTACGCTCCAGCTTCAGGCGGGTGTCGGAGGAGATGCTCCATACGTCCACCACTCCCCCGCCGTGGGAAAAGGTGGTCAGATCGGGATTCCTCGCTCCCAGTTTCCAGCCGGGCTCGGCGGCGTTGCCGCGCCGGGATTCCGCGCCGGTCAGGGGAATGGCGTGCCGCAGGGCGTCGAGCGGATTTTTCTCAAACTGATCCAGAAGCTTGTTCAATTCCCGGCTGCGGCGGTCCTTGAGATCCTGCATCTGACGGCGGCTCCACTGCGTGAGTTTTTCCGCCGCCAGCCCGCCGCCCAGGCCGGACAGCACGCCCGCGCCCAAAGCCCCGAGAGCTCCGACGGCGAACGCTCCCGCTTTCCCCAGCGGACCGGCTCCCGCTTTGGTTGAATTGTCAGGACTGTCCAAGCCGATGCCGTCGGCCTCACCCGCCAGCATTTCCTCCAGACTGAGTTCCTGCACCAGGGTCAACTGCCGCAGCGGCGGCGGCGCGGGCGGACCGGGCACGGCGGCGAACCAGCCGGATTTTTCCGTGACCGGCGCAGCGAGAAGCTGCCAGGGCAGCAGGGCATCGCGTTCCTCGAAACCGGTCAGACCCATGACCGGATGTATAAAATGCAGCGGCCAGGCAAAGAATCGGCGGCGCTCGGTTTCGGTCAGGGCGGGTTCGATCCGGGTGTTGACGGGAACCAGCACTCCAGGCAGGGCCTCGCCCAGCCGCTGAACGCGGGGGCCGAACACGCGGTCCAGGTCCATGCCGGAATCCGGACTTGGCGGAGTCTTTAAATACGGCTCGCCTCGGCTCACGGTGATGATGACGCCCGCAACGCGCTGATCCTGCACGGACTTGGCCAAAGGGTAAAATTTCACCACGGCTTCCGGCTTCACCGATACCACCCGCCACGCCTCCGCCAGCCACAGCGCCACCTCCCCCACGGGCAGCCAGCCTGCGGCCACAGGCAGCGGCGGCGCGGTGATGCGGAGTCTGAGGGGGAGGACGGGCATGATCAGGAATTGGAAAGTGGCATCAGGAAAATTTGGACTGCGGTGACTTGTCACCGCTTTGGGAAAGGTGACTTGTCACCGTTGCGTGAACCGCCGTCCCGCCCGCGAATAACGCCCAGGGACGCCGGTCGCGGGACAAGTCCCGCTCGGGAAAGCGGTGACAGGTCTCCGCAGTCCAAGAGGGCTCTGTTTCCTGCCTGCGTGTGTTTTTAATGCGTTCCATGGTTTGGAAATAAAACATCCTGTTTGTCTGCTGCGGGCTTCAGGCCGGGGCATCCTCCGGCGGCTCGCGCCAATCCTGCACCGCCGGAGCCGCCCGCGCCAGCGCGGCGAATCGCTGCATCAGCGGCACCAGGGCGCTGATGGCGGCGGGTGCGCTGGTGCCGGCGGGCGGTTTGAGAAACCACTCCGCATTGCCTGTCAGCGGCTGCGGCCAGTGGGCGGTCCAGGCGGCGACGGGTTGGCCGAGGAGGCAGAGCAGGCTGATTTCCAGATGCCCCTGGCTATCCGAAAAAATCAGATGCAGCAGCCCCCGGGTGTCAAAAATCATCCGGCAGTCCGGATGCCACTCGGCGGTGTAGAAAGCGGGCACGCTGTCGGCGGTTTCCTCGGCGTCCTGGCTCACGCGGCGGAAGGGACGCACGGCGGTGAGCTGGGTTTTGACCGTGGTTTTGAAGGCAAACTCCGGCATCGCCAGCTCCCAGCGTCCGCCCTGCGCGCGGATGATCAGCGTGCCCGAGGCCACAAACCCCACGGAAACCGGCGTGCCCAGCGTGGGCGGCTGCTGAAAGGCAGAAGCACGGGCGTCCCGCCCGTGAGTTTCCGGCGGCCCAAAGCTCATACTGCGGGAAATTTCCTCAGCGGAATGAAAAGGCTCCCGGCCAGGATGGCCGGGCTCCTGTCGCCGATCAGCCGGGGAGGATGTCGCCAGCGAAAGCTTCCGCCCATCGAAGATCACGGAGGCCGCAGGTGTTGATTTTGGAAGCTCAAAGCTGTCCAGCCGCCGCCCGTCCTCCAGGGAACAAGCCTCGGCCTTGTCGGAATAGCCCAGAATCGCCGCGCTGTGCTGGCACTTCATCCAAACCGGAAACGGGTGGCTGGAATCCAGCGTCACCTCCCGGCGCGTGGGATTTTTCATGCCGATGGCGACCGCGCGGGCTTGAAAACCGGGACCGTTGGCGGGACAAAGAACGATCCATTCCTCGCCGCT
The DNA here is from genome assembly GCA_040386695.1 of Verrucomicrobiota bacterium. Classification (GTDB taxonomy): domain Bacteria; phylum Verrucomicrobiota; class Verrucomicrobiia; order Verrucomicrobiales; family V1-33; genus CAIZWU01. The sequence continues at coordinate 11,940 of JAZKFB010000108.1, read as the reverse complement.
GACCCCGACCTGCCAGTGGCTGGCGCGGGCCGGGGGCAGGTTGACGGCGATTTCCCCGGCTCCGTTTTTCAGATCAGGATTCCACATCATCAGCCGCCGGTGCATGTCCACGCCGACGCGCCAGTGGGCAAAATCCAGGAGCTGATGCATCCGGACGGGAGTGGCGGGAAAGCGGAAGGGCAGGGGGTATTGTTTGTAAAATTCCAGATCCCGGATCAGGGCCGGGAGGTCGCTCAGCAGATCCTTCGCCTTGCGCGCCGCCGGGTGGCCGGATTTCGGCGCGTTCAGGATAATGTCAGGGTCAATGCGCCCGGTGGCGACGGTCCGGCTGCCGGCGGGGCTGTGGATGGAAAGTTCCAGCGCGCCCGTGCGGCTGAGGGTGATGACATGGAACCGCCCCCCCGCCGCGCTCACCCGGCAGGCCAGATCGTGCAGGGCGCGGCGCACCGGCTCGCGCCAGCCGGGAGCGGTCAGGAAAAACACGTCCATGGTCCGGCCGGCGGCGGGTTCCGGCTGGAAAGCGGACAGAGCGGGAGCGGCGTGCGGGTCCGGAGCCAGGGTTTGCAGGCAGGCCTGGACTTCGGCGATGGTGCTGAGTTTCAACGGATTGAACAACCGGCCCTCGCGCCGCAGCACGGTCGCGTCTTCAGAAACTCCGCCGCCTCCACCCGCCTGAGCACCGAATCCGGAACTCTTTCCCTTCCGGCCCTCCGCCCCTTCCTGAAGCCCCAAAGCCGCCGCGAGAACATACAGCCGGGGCAGACCCCAGAGGTGGATGCCGCTGTCCATGAGGATCACGCGCTCCGTGGACGGTTCGTCCGGTGGACTGTCGCGGCGGAAATAAAGGGCCTCGTTGTTCGCCAGCCGGGCCATCAGAATGAGATCGTCCGCCGCCAGCTCGCTGGGCAGCAGACGGTCCAGCGCGCCCCGGTTGGTGATGTCCGAAATGCCGCCGACAGGCAGCTCCTGGGGAAATCCCGCCGGGCGGGGCAGGGAGAACATGGCCACCATGCGGCGGGCCACGGAGGCGATGGCCGCCAGCTCGCGGTCGGAATGCTCCTCCAGCTGGCGCAGCAGCGGCAGCGGGGAATCGCCCGGAACGCGCGGCGGCTCCGGCAGTTGCGCGGGCCGGATTTCCACAAACTCCAGGCCGGTGCGCAGGCGGGTCTCCAGATTCCGCAGATCATAACGCTCGTGGACGGCGGTGATGGCTTTCAGGTCGCGCAGCAGCGCGAGCCCATTGGGCTTTGGCTGACGGGCGCGCAGCTGGGGAATGCCCCAGGTGTCCGTCTGGGCCAGGACTTCAGCGGAGTCGGCGGGGGAAAGGCGGTTGGAAATGCCCTCGAAAAGATTCGTCAGCAGATGCGCCCGCGCGGGCAGGCCGCCGCGCAGGTCCTCCGGCAGATTTTCCACGACCTTCAGCACCGCTTTTAAACGGCGCAGCAGGCTCAGCGCGGAAGCGGGCGTCTTGTCCCCGCCCGTCGCGGCGGCGGCGAATTCCTGAGCGGATTCCAAAGCGGCAGCCGCCGATTTCCGGCAGGCCATGAGCACCAGCAGAATGCTTCCAAGAGGCGGCAGCCCCTGCGGCGCCAGATAATGCAGCAGGGCGTGAAGCTCCATCCACAGGCACAGGGTGGTGCCGTCCTCCCATTCCACGGCCGACCCGTCCTCCGCCCAGCGCCAGAGATAGCGCGGCGGCGGGATCAGGTAATTGATGGCGGCGTGGGGTTCCATGTTGCGGAGGAGATCAGTCGGATCGGCCGGATTTGCCAGATCCGGCGGATCCGGCGGATCCGGGGAAAACCGGCAAAGCCTGGCGGGTGCGGCGGACGGCGGCCAGCGTGAGCGCGGCGAAGCTTTCCTGCTCCAGAATTTCCACGCGGCCGGAGGACTCCAGCAACGCCACCGCGCCCTGCGGCAGGGCCAGGGACTGTTCCACCCAGGCCGGCCACAACGGCGGCGCGAAATCCCAGCCGCAGGGCAGCAGCAGGCGGTTATGAAAATAAAAGGCCACTCCCGGCACCGGCGGCGGAGGCGCGCCAGTGACCAGAGTCCGTCCATCGGCGGCGGAGACCGCGAATTTCAGTTTTCCCAGGCGCGGACGCGGGGCCGTCTCCGCCCAGGCCAGCAGATGATCCAGGGTCACCAGCAGCGCTGAGGGCGTCTGTTCCCTGCCGGAACGCTGCAGTTTCACCTCCATCCGCGCCTGGCTGCGGCCTGGCAAAACCGCTGTCGGAGGCGCGGCCGTGAGCCAGTCGGCCAAAGCCTCCCACGGTCCCTCCGGCATCCGGCCCGCCGGCAGGGTTCCCGACCACGGAATCAGCCGCCCGGCGGCATCCGCCTGGAAGCGTCCGAGGCAGGGCAAAGCCACCGTTCTTTCCCGCGCCTGATCGGGGCAGCGCAGCCACAGCGATTCCCCGGCCGGACAAATTTCCCAGCCGGCGCGTGTCCGGTGGGGGCCGAGCAGAGGCGCGGCATCCGCGGGAAGCTGCAGGATTAACATGACGGAGATGGAGTGCTGATGATTTTCCTGAAGGGAAGCGGGGAGTTTTGCCCGTCTTCAAGTGAAGCAGAAAATAAACGCCTTTGCCCGCGGGAACACCGGATCCCTGTGAATTTTGCCGTGCCCGGAATTTTAGCCGGAGGGAACTTCCCGCCATGGGATTTTCCCTGATGAAGCCAGGAAAAAAGAAATCCGGTCAGGTGAGCGGGAATTCCTGACGGCGGGTCCCCTTCTGGTGGAGATTGAACCATGATCCGCGCCGGCGGCCGGTCTTTGGCGGTCCGGGCGGTGAGGACTTCCGGTGCGGCGAAGCGTGCGCGCGCGCGTGGTCCCGGTCATCACCGGCCGGGCGGCCTATTCCCGAAAACAGCGCAAACTCCTGACGGTTTGCAGGTTAACTCCGTGTCCGTCCCGCGAAATACCCCGGCGGAGCCACCGTATAGGGCAGGAACACCATGTTCCGTTCCGTTCCATTCCTTCGACCCTGCGGCCAGGGGCTGCTGGCCGCGGTTTTGGCGGGCGCCGGGTTGTCCGCAGCGGAGGGAAAGCCGGATGCGGCGGCGGCCATGCGCGTGCTGAAGGCCAACTGTCTGGCCTGCCACAACGGGGAAAAACGCAAAGGCGGCCTGGCGCTGCATTCCCGTGAGACTCTGCTGACCGGCGGGGACGGAGGACCGGCGGTGATTGAGGGCAAACCGGAGGACAGCCCGCTGATCCAGTCTCTGGCGGCGGACGCGGATCCCCATATGCCGCCGAAAAAACAGCTCAGTGCGGCGCAGATCACCGTGCTCAGCGACTGGGTGCGGAATGGATTTGCCTGGGACGCGAAAGCTCTGGCGGGCCCGGCCTCGGGTCCCCGGCCGGTGTCGCTGGCGGCCATGCCGGCGGCTTACAAGCCGGTGATGGCGCTGGCGCTTTCGCCGGACGGCTCGCGGCTCGCGGCCGGATGCGGGAATGAGGTGCTGCTTTTTAAAACCGATCCGCCGGGCAAAACGGATGCGCCGGGCCTGGTGCTGCTGGCGCGCGCGCAGGCTCATTTGGACGCCGTGCAATCCCTGGCCTGGATGCCGGACGGCAAGACGCTGGTCACCGGCGCTTTCCGGCGGGCGGTGGTCTGGGATGCGGAAAACGGAAAGCTGACGGTGCGGCGCGAGGTTTTGTCAGGACTCACCGACCGCGTCAGCTCCATGCTGGCGCTTCCCCCGCCAGCCGGTCAGACGATGGCCACGGTGGCTCTGGCCGACGGACTGACGGCGGAAAGCGGAGTTGTCAGGATTCTGGACCCTGCTTCAGGACAGATCCTGCGGTCGTGGACGGCGCACATGGACACCCTTTACGCCATGGCGCTGAGTCACGATGGGAAACGCCTCGCCACGGCGGGCGGCGACAAACTGGTCAAATTGTGGGACCCGGCCACCGGCGCGGAAACCGCGCGTCTGGAGGCTCATTCCTCGCAGGTGCTCAGCGTGGCCTTCAATCCGGACGGCACCCGGCTGATCACGGGCGGCGCGGACCGGCAGCTGAAGGTCTGGGATGCGGCGACAAGGGGGAATCTGATCACCCTGCCCGGCAAGGACAGCGCCTTCAACGCCTTGAACTGGAATCCTTCCGGTCCGGCGGTGTTCGCGGTCATGGAGGACGGGACGCTTCTGAAATACACGGATTTCAAAGCCCACACCGGCGCTCAAAGTTCGGAAAGCGCTCAGGAACGCCGTCTGGGAAAGGTGGAATCCAGCCTCTACTGCCTCACGGTCAGTGCCGACGGCGGCCGTCTTTTCGCGGGCTCGCACGACGGGCGGATATTCGGCTGGGATAAGGAGGGGAAGCCGACGGACACCATCCAGGCCGCCACCGCCGCCATCCCCGCGGCACCTCCCGCCGCTCTTGTCACCGCACCGGCGCCTTCCGCCACACCGCCATGAAATTTTTGATATCAGCGCTGCTGCCAGCCATCGGGCTCGTCGTTTTTCCGGCTTGGCAGGCTCATGCGGAGGAGCCCGCGCCGGGAGCCGGAAATCCCGCCGTGACGGCAGCGGCGGCGAAGGCGGATGACATCGCATCCCTTGTGATAGAGCCTCCGGTGCTCAGCATGGAGGCGGGACGGCCCCTGTCCTTTCTCATCACCGCCCGCGGACTGGACGGGTTTGAAACCGACGTCACGGACAACGCGGCGGTGACGGTGACGGTCAGCGATGCCGCCACGCTGGACGTCGAGGCCGCCGGCGTGCTGCGGGGAAAATCCGCCGGCACCGCCTTGCTGACCGTGCGGCTGGGCAGTCATCAGGCGGAGCTGCCGGTCACGGTCACCGCGCCTCCGGAAACGCCGGTTTCCTTTGTGCGCGATGTGCTGCCGGTTCTGGGAAAAGCGGGATGCAATGCCGGGGCCTGCCATGCCAAAGCCGACGGCCAGAACGGGTTCCGCCTGACGGTTTTTTCCTTCGATCCCGAATCCGATTACCGCAGTATCGTCCAGGGCGCGCGGGGTCGGCGCATTTTCCCGTCCGATCCGGAGGAAAGTCTCCTGCTTCTCAAAGCCACACAGACCGTGCCGCACGAGGGCGGGGCCCGTTTTGAACGTGGCTCCGACGCCTGGCGCACTTTGACGGCCTGGATCGGGGGCGGTCTGACCTGGCGGAACAGGGAGGAACCGGCGGTGACAGCCATCCTGGTGTTCCCGCAGCAACGGCGTTATAAAAAGGGCGCGGCCCAGCGGCTGGTGGTTCATGCCCGATATGCGGACGGCTCCGTGCGGGATGTCACGGCCCTGTCCAGGTTTGACTCCAACGACAAACAGATCGCCACGGTCAGTGAGGAAGGGAAAATCACGGTCGATCAGCTCAGCGGCCAGGCCGTGATCGTGGCCCGGTTCATGGGCATCGTCGGGGATTCCAAAGTGGTGGTCCCGGCGGACCGCCCGCTGCCGGAGGAGCGGTATCAGGCGCTGCCCGTGAGCAATTTCATCGACACTCTGGCGTGGGACCGGCTGCGGCAGCTGGGGCTGTTTCCCTCGGAGCCCTGCACCGACGCCGAATTCCTGAGACGCGCCTCGCTTGACACCCTGGGCCTGCTGCCGACGCCGGAGGAGGCCCGCGCTTTTCTGGCGGACACCGATCCTGACAAACGTGCCAAAGCCATCGAGCGGCTCCTGGCGCATCCCGCCTGGGCCGATCTCTGGGCCACGAAATGGGCGGACCTGCTGCGGCCGAATCCCGACCGCGTGGGCGTCAAAGGCGTTTATCTGCTGGACCAGTGGCTGCGCGGAGTCTTCCGTGAAAACCGGCCCTGGGACCAGTTTGTCAGGGAAATCCTGCTCGCCCAGGGCAATACCCACCGCTTCGGACCCGCCGTGATTTACCGCGACCGGCGCGAGCCACCGGAGCTGACCACGATGTTCAGCCAGCTTTTCCTGGGAACGCGGCTGGAATGCGCGAAGTGTCACCACCATCCCAACGAAAAATGGAGCCAGGAGGATTTTTACAAACTCGCGGCCTTCTTCGCGCCCCTGCATCCCAAGGGCGGCGGCATCTCGACTCCCATTTCCGGCGGCAATGAGACCTTCTTTGTGTCCGGCGGCGGTTCCCTGAAACACCCCGTCACTGGCGGGGTGATGAAACCGCAGCCGCCCGACGGGCCGGAGGCCGCGGTTAAAGAAGGCGGGGATCCCCGTCAGGCTCTGGCGGACTGGATGCTGGACCCGGCGAATCCTTTTTTCGCGAAGGCCATGGCCAACCGCCTCTGGGCGCAGTTTTTCGGCAAAGGCATCGTCGATCCCGTCGATGACTTCCGCCTGTCGAATCCGCCCTCCAATCCCGCGCTGATGGATGCTCTGGCGGCGGAGTTCATCCGTCTGAAATATGACGGCAAAGCCCTGGCGCGGCTGATTCTGCGGTCGCGGCTCTACCAGCTGGGCAGCGCGCCGAATGAGACCAACACTGCCGACACGCGGAATTTCTCCCGCAGCTACCGCCGGCGGATGGCGGCCGAAGTCATGGCCGATGCCGTGGCCGACATCACGCAGGTGCCGACAAAATATCCGGGAATGCCCGTGGGATCGCGCGCCATGAATTCGTGGACCTACAAAATCGACTCGCGGACGATGGATGCCTTCGGCCGCCCCAATTCCAGCAGCGACTGTCCCTGCGAGCGCAATCTGGCTCCGGCCATCGGTCAGGCCCTGCATCTCATGAATTCCGACGTCCTCCAGGGCAAGCTGGCCAGCGCGGAATCCCAGGCGCGCGTGCAGCGGCTGGCCGCGGGCAATGCGCCGCCGCCGGAAGTGGTCACGGAACTTTATCTGGCCAGCTATGGCCGCTTTCCGGAGGCGGAGGAGCTGGCGGCGGCCACCGCGCTGTTCCCCGCCGATCCCGCGGCGGCGGCGGGACGGCGGCAGGCGGTGGAGGATATTCTCTGGTCCCTGCTCAATTCCGCTGAATTCGTTTTCAACCACTAACCTCTCTTTCCGACCATGGCGATTCACACCAACTGCGATGGCTCATCACGCCGGGATTTCCTGCAACTGGGCCTGGGCGGCCTCGTGGGATTCGGTCTCTGCGATCTGCTGCGGCTCAAAGCCATGGCGGCGGAGACTCCCGGAGCGGCCGGAAAAAAGCCGGTGAACTGCATCATGATCTGGCTGGACGGAGGGCCGTCCCACTTTGAGACATTCGATCCCAAACCGGACGCTCCGTCCGAAATCCGCGGCGTTTTCCCCACTGTGGCCACGAAGGTGCCGGGTGTCCATTTCAGCGAACCGGTGACGAAGCTGGCGGGCGTTTTTGACAAGTTCACCGTGGTCCGCTCCATCTGTCACCGGGATCCGAATCACGGCGGCGGCAATCACTACATGATGACGGGAACGCCCACGCCGGTGCCGGTGGGCTGCGGGGCTTTTGTGACTTTTCATCCCTCCATGGGCTCGATGGTTTCCCATTCCCGGGGCGTGAGCGGCGGCATCCCGCCCTACATGGCCATGCCGTCGAACACCCGGTCCGGCGGTCCGAATTTTCTCGGCGGGCAGCATTCCCCGTTCATCATTCCCGGCGGGCCCAATGCGGAGCATTTCCGGGTCAATGATGTCGTGCTCCCCGCCGGCATCGCCGAGGGCCGCGTGAAATCCCGTCGCGGTCTGCGGGCCGCGCTGGACCGCATGAAGCGGGGGACGGACAAGCGCATGGAGGATCCGGCGGTGGAGTTTGACCGCTTTTACGAGCAGGGATTTGATCTCGTGTCCTCGGCCCGGGCGCAGGAGGCTTTTGACATCAGCCGCGAGGATCCCAAGGTGCGGGAACGCTACGGACGCAACGACATGGGGCAGCGGTTTCTGCTGGCCCGGCGCCTGGTGGAGGTCGGGGTTTCATGGGTGACGGTCAACTGGGGCGGCTGGGACCATCACGAGAACATCGCCACCGCCTACAAGGGCGACGCCCTCAAAACGCTGGATCAGGGCGTGTCCGCGCTGCTCACCGATTTGTCCGAACGCGGCCTGCTGGATTCCACGCTGGTCGTGATGCTGGGCGAATTTGGCCGCACGCCCAAAATCAACGAGAAAGGCGGCCGCGATCACTGGCCGAACGCCATGTCCGTGCTCATGGCCGGGGCCGGGATTCCCGGCGGGCAGATTGTCGGGGCCACGGATGTGAAAGGTTATTACGCCTCCGACAATGTTTACCGCCCTGAGGACTTCGCGGCTTCGATTTACACCAAAATGGGCATCGATCCGCGCCAGCACCTCGAAACCACCGCCGGCCGGCCGGTGCAGCTGGTGAACGACGGAAGGCTGATCAGGGAGCTGTTTGTTTAACGAATTGTCTGACGAATGCGTGCGTTTCTCCTCTGTGGTGTCATTCTGGGAACGGCGGCGGCCCGCCTGCCGGCGGCGGAGCCGGTGTTCACCCACATCCATCCCGCAGGCGTGCAGGCGGGAACCACCGTCATGGTCACGCTGACGGGAAAGTTTGATCCCTGGCCCTGTCAGATTCACGCCGATGCCGCCGGACTGACCTTTGCCCCCCGGAAGGAGGCGGGCATTTTTGACCTCACCGTCGATCCCGCCGTCCCGCCGGGACCGCATCTGCTGCGGGCGTTCAATGCGGAGGGCGCCTCGGCTCCTGTGGCCCTCATGATCACCCGGGAACCGCAAATCCTGGAGGCTGAACCGAACGACGATTTCCGCGCCCCGCAGGTTCTGGAATCGTCCACCGCGACCGTGAATGGCAGCCTGGGAAAAAGCGATGACGTGGATTCCTTTGCGGTAAATCTCAGCAAGGGACAGACCGTGGTGGTCCGGGTGGAGGCCTACGTGCTGGCCGCCGGATTTGACGCCATGCTGCGTATCACGGATGCCGCCGGAACGACGCTGGCCTTCAACCATGACGGCCCTGAAAACATGGACCCACTGCTGGTTTTCACCGCTCCGGCGGATGGAAAATATGTCGTGCAGACCATGGGGCACAAATATCCGGCGGCGACGGACATCCGGTTCCAGGGCGGCGCGGACTGCGTTTACCGCCTCCACCTTTCCACCGCTCCGCTGGCGCGGCACGCCTGGCCGCTGGCGGTTCCTGCAGCCCGCACCGGAGCGGTGACCGTCGAAGGATGGAATCTTCCGGGAAGCCCGTTTGAATTCGAAAAACTGCCCCCGTTTCTCTTCCCGGCACCGTCCAGCGACCTGCCGGAGCTGACGGAGAATGCCCCGCCGCAAACGCTCGCCGTCCCCTCCGCCGTCAGCGGGCGCATTGCCGTCCATGGGGAGACCGACCGCTATCTTTTCCCCGCCAAAAAAGGCGAAATCCTTGATCTCTCGGTGTCCGGGCCGGAACTGGGCTCCGAAATGGACGCCCGGATTCAGGTGCTCGACGAAAAGGGGATCGAGCTGGCCGTCAACGATGACGCCGGTGGTTCCTCCGAACCCCGGCTGGTCTGGACCGCGCCGGCGGACGGCATTTTCACAGCCGCTGTCGGTGAGGTGACGCAGCGCGGCGGCGCGGATTATTACTACCGCCTGGCGCTCATCCGGCCCCTGCCGGTGGTCACCGCCACCGTGGCGGGGCACGCGTTTAAAATCGAATCCGGCGGCTCCCGGGAAATCAAAATCAGCGTCGCTTTCGCCAACGGCTTTGCCGCTCCCCTGACTCTCAGCGCGCAGTCTCTCCCGGCGGGCCTCAGCGCGCCTGAGGTGACCGTTCCCGAAAAAGGCGGCGAGGTCACACTGACTTTGACCGCTGAAAAAAATGCCCCGCCGGTTTCCCTGCCGTTCCGGCTCGTTCTCACGGAGAAAGGAAATGAAAATCAGGCCCGGCATCCAGTCGGATACCGCATGATTTCCACCACCGAAAACAACGGCGTCCCGCAGGGTTACCGCAGGCTTCTGGTCAACGGGACTTCCGATCTCTGGCTTACCGTGACGGCCCCGCCCGCGCCGGAGCAGGAGAAGGGAAAGTGAGCGCGGAGGGCGGGAAACACCGGTGCGGTCCCGGCCGGACGGTGGCCTGACATTTCTGATGGCACGTCTTCACGCTTCTGATATTTTCCGCCGGATGAAAACAGACGAGAGGGATTTCCGGTATTTCCAAAACCGCCGACCCTGCCTCTTTTTTAAGGGGAAAGCCGCCTCCAAAGAGTGGCCGCCTGGTCCTGGAGGGCTTGTCGGGTTTCAGGGTTGGGGACCCATTCGAGGCGGGCGGTGAGACGGCGAAGTTCGTCGGAGGGGGTATTGTCGCCGGGGAATGCGGTGGTCAGACGCTGGGAAAGTTCGTTGAGCGCGGCGGCGAGAGCTTCGGGATCGGGAGTTTCGGGCGTGTGGGCGCGGGGATGATCGCCGGGGGCGGCTCCGGCCTGGTCGAGGACTTCGCGGACCAGAGTGGCGATGATTTCAATCTGCTCCTCGCGGTCCCAGAGGTGCGCGAAAACCCACAAATCGCTGGGCCGCGCGGTGGTGCGGCCGGCCAGCAGGGCGCTGCCGGCGACGACGCGCTGGAGCCGGACGGCGCGGCGGTCGGAGACGGCGACTCCGGCCTGGCGGAGTTTGAGGACAAGGCTGACAAATTCCGCCCGGACCGGAGCAAGGTCCACGAGGCGCGCGGCCTGCTGGATTTTGCGGACATCCTCCGCGCTCATGACGGGGGCGGGGACGGGGGCGGATTCCAGACGCCAGCCGGCTTCGATGACGGCGGCGAGGGAATCGTCAGGAACCGGGCCGCAGCGGACGCGGAGCAGGAAGCGGTCGAAAAGCGCGCGCAGAGCCTCGTCCTCCGGGAGATGATTACTGGCTCCGGCGACGAGGAGCGCGGGGATCGGGCGGGTTTCGCGGCCCCGGCGGAAGACGCGTTCATTGAGCACCATGAGCAGGCTGTTGAGGATGGCGCTGTTGGCGTTGAGCAGCTCGTCCAGGAAAACGAGGTCGGCCTCCGGCAGCATGCCTTCGGTGTTGGTGATGAGATCGCCCTCCCGGAGGCGGCGGATGTCGAACGGGCCGAAAAGCTCGTTGGGTTCCGTGAAACGGGTGAGCAGGTAATCGAAGGACCGCGCCTCCAGACGGCGGCCGAGTTCGTGGACCAGCGCGGTTTTGGCGGTGCCGGGCGGGCCGAGGAGGAAAAGGTTTTCCCCGGCGGCGAGGGCGACGCCCATGAGGTCGATGATCTCATCCTTGCCGACAAACGTGTTTTTCAGGGAACCCAGCACCTCCGACTGCAGCGTCTGGGCGGTGGAAAGGACGGCGGGGTCGGGAAGCATGGAGGAGGAAGGAAAGGGGAGTTTGAACAGAAGGGAGCAAAGGAAGTGAAGAAGCGTCAGCGGGCAGCGGGCGGAAGATAAGTCCTATGGGTCGTATAGGTCATACAGGACCTATTTTTTCAGAGAGCGGCACTGGCAGGTCGAAGGAAGGGGCGAGGTCTGTGGCGTATTCTCCAAGCGAGTGCCGGATGGCCAGGGTGATGTCCGGGTGCTTCAGCCAGTGGCGGGCGCGGGCGCTGAGAATGCGGTCGAGGAAAAGCTGCCGGAGGCCGGGATGCGCCTGGAGATTTTCCCAGGTTCCTGAATCGATGGCGGGAAAATCCTGAGGATCAGCGGGTTGAATGCCAATGCCGGAAAGCGGAAACCAGCCCGCCAGCTCACGGAGTGCGGCCAGCAGCGGGTCGCCGGGCGCGAGCGCCCGGGCCATGCGGAAGATGGCGGGCAAATGCTGAAGGGTGAGGTCCGCGGAAAACTGGGCGGCTGTGGAGAACTGAGCGGCGGCCGTCAGGCTGGAGGATAAGCCCAGGCCGGCGGCGGATGGCGGTGGTTCCAGCAGAAGGCGGGCGACTTCATCCCTGCCGGTGTCGCGCTGGAGATAACACCACGCGGCCCGGAAAAGCAGGCGCGCGCCAAAAACGGCGGCGGTTTCATCAAACCTAAATTCTCGAATGAGCGTGAAACCGCCTCCGCAGGGCAGCGGGTTGGTT
>JAZKFB010000107.1:0-24637 GCA_040386695.1 Verrucomicrobiota bacterium | reverse complement strand
GAACCCGCTCCTGCCCCTGCGGCACCCGTGACTCCTCCGGCTGAGCCCGCTCCCGCAGCCCCCGTGACTCCTCCGGTTGAACCCGCTCCCGTCCCCGCAGCGCCCGTCACTCCTCCGGCCGAACCCGCTCCTGCCCCTGCGGCACCCGTGACTCCTCCGGCTGAGCCCGCTCCCGCCCCTGCGGCCCCCGTCACTCCTCCGGCCGAGCCCGCTCCCGCTAAATAAGGCACTCTTTGCTCCCTGCAAAAATTATCAAAGCGCCCGGTAAAACCGGGCGCTTTTTTTATGGCCGTCAGGGAAGGCCATGGAAATATTCCTCTGTGTTTGCTGAGGAATTTGCCTGGATTCTGTTCCTGGGAAAAACGGGAGGCCTGGTCTTTCCACTCAATCCCTTGGTCATGGCATGGCGTTGCCGCGTCCTTCTTCAGTCCCTCCGTCATGCTGCCGAAGCTGTAACGCCCGAAGTCATTTTCGACGAAGAGCATGTCGTCGGCATACATGGCGACGTTCCAGAAGAGTGATGCCGGTGGGAGTTTCCCGGCCTCGAAGCGCAGGATATACTTGCGTTCGCCGCTCAGGGCCTCACTCCCCCCGTCAACACTGGTGTTCGGGCAGAGGACCTGATCGGAGAGCTGGGTTCCCACGGCATACTTGCAGAGCGCGGCCCGCAGCGCGAAGCCGCGCGTCCTCCGCCCATGATGTATTTCCAGCCGTTGGTCTTTTCTCCGGCGGCCGCCCATTTGCTGTCGATGATCCCCATCCCGGCCCTCACTGCGGGCGAGGCCGCGCTTCACCGGCTCATCCAGCGTCCGCCACTCGAAGCCCTTTCCAACACTGAGGCCTATGGAGTGAAAGGAGGCCACCAGCCAAGAGTGTTCGGCATGGATGATGCCGCGCTCAGGAAACGGCTTTTTACCAAGTCCGTGGGCTTTCCGGTGACTGAAGCCGGAGGCTTCACAGATATTAGCCGGGGATTGAGCGGAGCGACATCCCCGGTAAACACCCCGGAACGACTCCCATCCCGGAGGGATGGCAGACCGGGGAAGGGCAGGAAGTTCAGTCTCCGGGCGCTCTGGCATCCCTCCGGGATGCGGAGGCTTTTGGGAATCCATTCCGGTGGTGTCGCTGCGCTCAACCACCGGCTAATATCTGTTTTCCCTCCGGGAAAAGGGAGCGCTGAAAGAATGCAGGGCCCATGGCTCGCAGCTGATTCCGTGCCGAACACGCTTGGCCACCAGCTCGTCTTCGGCATCCGCCGAAACGGGAGGCATCCGGCTCATCCAGTGGCCCAAATCGTCGAAGAAACGGATATCCTCCGGAGCGCCTTTCACAGGGGGCAATCATTGGAGCGCTCGCAGGGCGTTTAAAGGTCAGTCCCTCCCGCAGGCAGGCGGAGAGAGGCATGGAGGCATGCCCGGCGTGAAGCGTGAATTCCAAGGTCCGGGCCTTCCCATCACCTGAGGTTCAAACAAGGTAATAAATATAATATCAAAAGAAATAATTCCAAGCCATGGCTGCGGCCGAAATCCGAAACAGCCTCCCGGAACCGGGCCGGAAGACTGTTCTGGCTTCAGTGGCGGCGGATCCTACCTGCGGCGGCGCAGGGCCGCCATTCCTAGCACAGCGAGCGCTCCAAGCACAGAGCTGGAGACTTCAGGCACGGTGACGGTGTTCGTGTTCATCGTGACCGCGCCGGTATAGGCCAGCGCCCGTCCGTCGATCACGGCTCCCGTGTTGAGCGTGATGCTCTGGAAAGCGAGAATGCTCCCGGCAAAGCTGGATGTCGGCCCGAGAGTGGCCGAGCTTCCCACCTGCCAGAACACATTTCCGGCCTGCGCCCCGTTCTCAAGAAGGATACTGCTTCCGGTGCCGGTTGTGAGCGTTGTCCCCATCTGGAACACCCACACGGCCGTGGAGTCACCGCCCGCGTCCAGAGTCAGGATGCCGGTCACGCCGAATGATTCGGCATTGAAATGCACCCCGGGGTCAAGGGTCATTCCTCCAAGTTCCTGAACATTGGGGTAGACAAAATCGGAAGCCAGGCCCTCCGCATAATTCATCGCGTCCAGGAGGCTTGCGTGGGCGGCCACCGTGGCGGCGTCCCCGTTGTGGTTGACGCCCGTGACCGTGACCGCGCCGATGCCTGTCACCGCCGTGCCCGAGGTGGTTCCGATGTCGCCGGTGACGGTCGTGAAGCCGGTGTTGGTTATGGCGGTGTTGGCCAGAACACCGAAACCGGCGGCGGCTCCCAGATCCACGGGATCGGCCGCCGCCGCCGCGCCGCATCCGAGGGCGGAGAGGGCGAGGGCCAATGATCCCGACAGTATAAATCCCTTATTTTTAAATATTAAAACTCTGTTTTTTATATTGTTCATATTTTTATATTTTTTCCCGGCAGCCGCATAACGCTGACGATCCCAAATAAGATGGATAATTATTTTAACAAAATTCGTTCCTGTCCGACGGAGCCGCTCTTCCGGGCACAAAATGCCGCCCGCTCCAGGCGGCTTCCCTTCAGCCAGGAACACAGGCGGGGGGACCTCCCCGCTTTGAAGCGTCCCCTGACGCGCCATGGCCTCCGGAACGCTTTCTGATCCCGCCGCGCTCATCCGTCACTTCGGCGCTGACCGCTCCAGGCCTCTGATCCTGGGAGGCATGGTGAGATGCCCGGCGAAACCGGCGTCGTGGCTTCTGACTATGTCCTCCCCTGTTGGAGAGTGCAATATCGCTGAGATAGGCAGCCCAAAGTTTCCGTTTTCCATTCGGCGGACCGGGAAATGTGCCGCCGGTTTCCGGCGCGGTCCGCGCCGGAGGGGACTTATCAATGCTCGGAGTATGCCTCCCTTGAGGGGCCGCCAGCCCCCACTGCGTTCTTCTGGACTACCGCCTTCAGGACGGCACCGGGATGGACATCCTGCGGCAGACCAACCCCGGCGGACAGGCTCCGGACTTCGCGATGGTCATGCTCACGGGCGCGGGCAGCGGGGCCATCGCCGACGAGAGTGTCAGCAGCTGTGCTCAGGCTTATCTGATCAAGCACGGCCTCTCGCCTGACCGGCTGCGTGATGCGGTCGAGGGCGCGATACTCTCAAGGCGCGGGCTGGAGGTCCGGAACCGGCGGACAGAGGCGCTCATCAGGGAGCTGCGGGAGGAGAATGAGCGCATGGGACGCATTTGCGCCACGCTGCCGCACGAGCTGGGAACTTCGCTGAACCCCATCATGATCGCCGCCGGGCTGCTCCGGGATCTGTCCTGATCCGCGGAATAGAAAACCGCACAGGTTCCGGATTCCATTTCACCATAACAAAGAGGGCGCCCTTTCGGACGCCCTCTGGTTTTTCGGGGGGATATTTGCGGATTGATGGGGAGGATCCGTCAATCAGCCAACTTTGACTTCAATCTCCTTGGGTTTCACTTCCTCGCGTTTCGGGATGGAGGTAAGAAGAACGCCGTTCTTGAATTCGGCGCTGACCCGCTCGCCGTCCGCATTTTTCGGAAGCGTGAAGCGTCGCTGGAATGCTCCGAAAACACGCTCGCTGATGTGGGTTTTGGCTCCCTCCACCGGTGCGGTGGCGGTGCGCTCACCGCTGATGGTCAGAACATTGTCCCGGACAACGACTTTGACGTCACCGGGGTTCACCCCCGGAAGTTCGAGGGACAGCTGGTAACCGCTGTCGCTCTCGGTGGCGTCCACGGTGGGAACCCAGACTGGATTCACGTTTTCACGGCGCTCGCCGAGAATGGCGTCGGCGAGATTGAAGAGGCGGTTGGGGAAAAGAGAGTAAGCGCTCATGGTATTTTGGTTTGGGTTTGTTGGGGTTTCTCGTTTGATGTCCCGTGTTGAGAGGACTCGGTTTGTGACCGCTGGGAAGTAATACTGCTTGAGGTGTGCCACAAAAAGTGTTCCGTTCTTTATTTGTTCAAAATGAACAAGTTGTGACTATTTAAAGCGTCGGCCGGACGCTCCTCGGATATGGCTAAACTATGTCAGATTGACGCATTCCGTGACTTTGGGGCAAAATGAATTGAGTCAGATTGACGCAACTGATTTCCGGAAACTCCCTGTGGGGGCTGGCGGTTATTTCCGACGAAAATGAATGATTTCGAGGAATTCTGGCAGGGCCAATCAGGGAATCCTCCCGACGGTTTGTGAGTGATTCCTCATGCGGGCTTAGGGGAATGCCCTGGGTCTTTGAATTTGCGGCGCGTGCTCACCCCGAGTTAAGTTGTGCCAAGTTATTTTTGTCCCATGAAACTGCGGTTCCTTTTTTCCCCGTTCATTCTGCTGATCCTCGCCGCGCCCCTGCGGGCGGCGGGAGATCCGGTCAGCGAAAAAATCGACACCCTGGTGGAGGAGAGCTGCAAACAGCACAAGGTGACGATGAATGCCCCGGCGGGTGAGGCCACTCTGGTGCGCCGGTTGTATCTGGACATCATCGGCCGCATTCCGGATCAGGAGGAGGCCAAAGCCTTTCTGGAATCCGCGGATCCGGCGAAACGCTCCAAGCTGATCGATCAGCTTCTGGCCTCCGACGGCTACGTCAGCCACTGGTACAACTGGTGGAGCGACATCCTGCGCGTTCAGACCGGCCAGCGCGACGAATCCGGCACCGCCTACGCCGAATGGATCAAGAATGCGCTGCGGACGAATGAGCCGTATGACAAGTTTGTGAGCGACATGATCACGGCGAAGGGATTTGTCTGGGACAATGGCGCGGTGGGATATTACGTCCGGGATGCCGGGATGCCGCTCGATAACATGTCGAACACGGCGCAGATTTTCCTCGGCACCCGCCTGGTGTGCGCGCAGTGCCACAACCATCCCTTCGACAAGTGGACGCAGAAGGATTATTACCAGATGGCGGCCTACACCTACGGGGTGGATACGGAAATCAATCCGCGCTCCGTTTACCGCCGTCTGGCCGAGCAGGAGATGAGAGCCGGCAAGCGCCTGAGCGACACTGAGCAGCGTTCCATGCGGAAGCTGATTGAGGACATTCTGGAACCTCTGAAATATGGCGTGCAGGAGTCCGAACGTCAGATCAAACTGCCCGGTGATTATAAATACGATGACGCCAAACCGGGCGATCCCGTGAAGGCCAAAACGATTTTTGGAGACCGCGCCACCGCCAGCCGCGATCCCCGCGAGCATTACGGCGAATGGCTGACGAGCGCGCAGAATCCGCGTTTCACCACCGTCATCGCCAACCGTCTGTGGAAACGCGCGCTGGGCATGGGCCTGATTGAGCCGGTGGACGATTACAAGGACGAGACGTCGGCCTCAAATCCGGCGCTGATGAAATATCTGTCCGACCAGATGGTGCAGATGCGATTCGACACCCGGAAGATGCTGCGGGCGATTTACAACTCCCGGACCTATCAGCGCGAGGCCACCCGCACGGAGGTGGCGGACGACGCGCCTTATTATTTCCCCGGTCCTATCCTCCGCCGCATGACCGCCGAGCAGATCTGGGACAGCATCTGCACCCTGGTGATTCCGAATCCCGATCAGCGCAAACGCGGCGAAGGCTACAAACAGAAGCTGACGGCCATGAAAAATGAGGCCGAGCAGCTCAAAGCCTGCTCACCCCAGTCCATCGTGGCCACAGCCCGGAAGTATGCGGAGATTGACGCCGATCTGGATATCCGGATCAAAACCGCCCGCACCAGACTGAACCGGGTCCGCGAGGAGAACGTTCCGGAGGAGGTCAAAGCCGCTCAGAAGGAACTCAACGATTTGAACGAACAGCGCGACAACCTCGCCCTGAAAGCCCGCGCGGAACTGATCGCCGCGGAAAGCGGGAAAAATAAGTCCTCGTTTGTCAGCAGTCTGCCCAAGCCCGGCATGGCTCCCAAACCGGCCATGATGGATGAGAAAACCCCTCCGGCCATGATGCCGATGGCGGATGCCGGTCAGTGGAAAGGCTACGGCGATGAATTTTTCCGTGCCGCCGAACTGTCGTCCCCGGCTCCGAACGGCCACTTCCTGCGCGAGTTCGGCCAGAGCAACCGGGAGGTCATCGAGAATTCCTCCCGCGAGGCCTCCGTGGGCCAGGCGCTGGATCTGATGAACGGTCCGCTCCTCGCCAAGCTCACCATGGACAACACCGTCCTGATGAAGCGCTTCCACGACGCCAAGGATGACGACGGCCGGACACAGGCGCTGTTTCTCAGTGTTTATGGCCGCCAGCCCACGGAAACCGAGTTCGCCATTGTCCGTGAAACCATCGCCGAAAAGAAAAAGGACGGCTGGAAGGACATCATCTGGGCTCTCCTCAACAGCCGCGAATTTGTCTTTGTGCAGTAGTCAGCCGTCCATCCGAATACCGTTTTCTTTTTGAATTTTCAAAACCAATCACACTCTTCCCATCGCCATGAACGATTCCTTCCTCCGCAACAGTGACGGCCACAGCCGCCGCCGCTTTCTGTCCTACGCCAGCAAAACGCTGCTGGGCGTGAGTATTCTGCCGGGCATGATCCCCCTGAACGCCGGTGCCGCCAGCACCACCGTGGTCACGCCAGCGCCGGCTCCCGCCGTTCCGGGCCGCAAGCCCACGGCGCGGAACATCATCTATCTTTACATGGCCGGGGGCATGACCCATGTGGACACCTTCGATCCCAAGCCGGAGGCCGGGGAAAAAGTCGCCGGTCCCGTCAAAGCCATCAGCACGAAGGCCGATGACGTCCAGATTTCCGAATATTTCCCGATGCTGGCCAAGCAGATGGACAAGGTCGCCATTGTGCGCGGCCTCTCCACCACCCAGGGCGCGCACGAGCAGGGGAATTATTTCATGCACAGCAGCTACACCATGCGCGGCACCATCCAGCATCCGGGCATCGGCGCCTGGCTCCTGCGCATGGAGGGCCGCACCAACCGCACGCTGCCGGGCAGTGTCTGCATCGGTGGTGGAGCCACGGGCGGCGGGGCCGGGTTCATGGAGAGCAAATTCGCGCCGCTTTACGTCGGCAGCCCCACCTCCGGAGTTCCCAACAGCAAAAGCAATGTAAGCTCCACCCAGTTTGAGGAGCGGCTCAGCCTGGCCAATAAATTCGACCAGGCCTTCCATGAGCGTTACGATCAGAAAAAAGTCCGGGCCTACAGCGACATGTATGATGACGCCGTGCGTCTGATGAAAAGCGAGGACCTCAAGGCCTTCAATCTCATGGAGGAGGACCCCAAAGTCCGCGCCGAATACGGCGAAAACGGCTTCGGTCAGGGCTGTCTGCTGGCCCGCCGGCTGGTGGAGAACGATGTGCGTCACGTGGAGGTGACCCTTGGCGGCTGGGACACCCACACCAACAACTTCCAGGCGGTGGAGCGGCTTTCCGCCACGCTCGACAAGGCCATGGGGGCCCTGCTTCAGGATCTGGAGCGCCGCGGGATGCTGGAGGAGACGATGGTGGTGCTCTGCACCGAATTCGGCCGCACCCCGGTCATCAATGAGAACGACGGCCGCGACCACTACCCCAAAGCCTTCAGCGCCCTCATTGCGGGCGGCGGCATCAAGGGCGGCATGGTGCATGGCAAAACCAATGAGATGGGCACGGAGGTCGTGGAGGGCAAAATCGCGGTTCCGGATTTCAACGCCACCATCGCCTATGGTCTTGGACTGCCGCTGGACCAGGTGATTTACAGCCCCTCCAAGCGGCCGTTCACCGTGGCCGACAAGGGCCAGCCGATCCTGTCGCTCTTCAGCTAGCATTCATCCGCCGCCGGATAAGGAGGGAGGAAAGGACCGGGGCATCCGCCGGGTGCCTTGGTCAGTGCCGGTTCCCTCCCGACTGTTTTTTCCGGCTGGCTTCAGGCGGAGTCCCCGCCGTTTTTGACACCTGTGGTTCCGTTTTTTCAGTTTCTGCAATTTCTTCCCGCCGGGCTTCTTGTGGCGTCCGGGCTGCTGGAGATTTTCGTGATCACGCGCCGGAATGCCGACGCCGAGCCCGGAGTGCTGTGGCTGCTTTTCTGCGCCGCCGCCGCCGCCGGAATGAGCGCCGCCGCCGGTTTCGGATGGTTTTTCTGGAAAGGCGGCAATGACATCCTGCTCCAGGCTTTCTGGAGCATGGGCCTCGCGGCGGCGGCGAGTGCCGCCTGGTTTCTGAAACGGCAGGGCCGCAACCGCGGCTTCCTGCTTCTGGGCGAGAAATTCCGCGATGCCAATCCGGCCACTCCCCCGCACCGCCGTCCGGGGCAGGTGTTGTGGATTCTCGGGTACCGCGCGGCGCTGCTGGGAGCCGCCGCTGTGACTGCGGGGGCATTTTTTGCGGATCCGAAATTCCTGGCTCCATCCGCTGGATCCGCTCAGACGGCCGCCGTTGAATCTGGGGCTTCCCCCGCCGCGGACGGTTCCGAAAACCGGGAGCAGGCCTCAGCGATGCTTCCGGCTCCGGCGCTGGTCGATCCAACGCGGGCCGAAATTCCCTCCGCTGAGCTGTCCGCCGTGGCGGCGATGGCCACGTCCGCCGCCACGCCTCCGCCAACGGTGGACGCGGATGCCAAAATGTCCGCCGGCAACGAAGCCGCCCCTGCGGAAACGCCCGCTGTGCCGGTGATCGCCATGCCGGCCGTGGCGGCGGTCAACACCCGCCCGGTTTCCAAAAACAGTATCTATTTTTCCAAAATCCGGCCCATTCTGGCCAAATCCTGTGTCTCCTGCCATGGCCCGTCCAAGCAGAAAGGCGATCTCCGCCTGGACACGCCGGACGCCCTCCGCGCCGGAGTGAACGGCAAGCCCGTCATTGTGCCCGGAGTTCCCGCCAAAAGCCGGCTTTACCATGTCACCGGACTGCCCGCCGACGACACGGACCGCATGCCGCCCAAAGGATCGCCGCTCAGCGTCTCCGAGCGGGAACTGCTGGCCACCTGGATCAAAAATGGAGCGGATCTTGGCGACGGCGTCTCCATTCCGGCGGGCAGGGATGGCGTTTTCCTTGTCGATTCCATCGCCGGGACATTGCCCGCCCCTGATCCCAAACTCATTGAATCACTGACGGCGGAGCATGTCGTCATCCGCCCGCTTTCCAAAAACGGGCATGTGCTGGAAATGGATTTCAGCCACAGTGACCGGGCGCGCGGTGATCTGAAGCTGGCGGAACTGGCGCCCATCGCGCTGAATATTTACGCGCTGGATTTCAGCCGCACCGATATCACGGACGCTGACCTCGCCCGGCTGGCTCCCATGAAAAATCTCTCGCGGCTCCTGCTCAGCCGCACCGCCATCACCGATGCCGGGCTGGCGCAACTGGGTTCCAACACCGGGCTGGAGCAGATCAATCTCTACAGCACCGGTGTCACGGACGCCGGGCTGAATGCGCTGGCGGGACTCAAATCCCTGAAAAAAGTGTATCTCTGGCAGTCCAAAGCCACACCCGCCGGGGTGAAGGCTCTTCAGGATCAGGTGCCGGGGCTGGTGGTGAGCCTGGGGGAATGAGTGGATTTTTGGTGTGATGGCGTGCCTGCTGCCGCCCTTCTGAAACAGGACTCACAGGGCCTATGGGACCTGTAAGACTTATACGTCCTATCCTCCCATTTTCAGAAAAAGCGTCTGTCATCAGCCTCCGGGGCCGGTGCATTGTTTGCTCAGGGCGCACCCGCGTGGAGGCGGAGGAAGAGGCGGGGGAGGTTGCCGGGGACGCTCCAGGTGGACTGAAGGCGGCCGTCGGGCAGGAGGGTGCGGTTTTTCAGCTCGGAGGGAATATTCCAGAGCCGGAGATCGGCGGAGGCCTCCATCTCCAGCGGGGCGCCGTCGGTGCCGAGGGCATGCTCGACAGTGACATCCCGGAGGCCGGTGGCGGGGTTGAGGACGGGCAGGGGAACCGGATTTTTGTCGGGAACCAGGTCACTGGTGCCGAGGGCGAACTCCATGAGCGCGGTGAGGCCGTCCCCGTCGGCATCGGTTGCCGGATTGCCCGTGAAGGCGAGGGCATCGGTGGTGTTGGGATTGCCGTTGGCGGTCAGGCTGGGCCGCCAGTGATTGGCATCGCTGAGATTCTGGCCGGCATGCGGTTGGATCAGAACCAGGCTGTGGCCGGTGCTGTCAGCGGCGGCGGGCCAGGGATCGGTGACGCCGTAGGTCATGTCCAGAATGGCCAGTGTGCCGTCCGCTGAAGTAAGCGTGATCTGTTCCCCCTCATTGGAGAGATTGCCGGAATACACGCCGCCAAGAGGCGCGGACCAGCCCTGGATCTGCTGGAAAGTGTATTCACTGTCCACCAGCACGAGGCGGCCGCCCGGAGCCAGCAGGGTGTCGCGGTTGGCGGGAAAGGTGAAAGTGATGCCTTTGGTGAAGGTGGCCCCGCGCAGGTTCACGGCGGCGTCGGAGACGTTCATCAGTTCCATGAATTCCCCGTCGCCGTCGTCCGGAGGATTGTAATTCAACTCGGAAATCACCACCGCGCCGGCCGGGCAGGGCTGCGGACCGACCTGATAAAACACCTGGAGCAGAGCGCTCCAGCGGTTGGTCGCGGTGGTGAGGGCCCGGGCTGACAGAATGGTGCTTTGGGTCAGGACAGGAGCCGTGGTGTAGGTGACAGCCTGAGGCGAGACACCGGTCGGGCCGTCTCCGGCGCTCAGGGTGGCCGACAGCAGGAAGTCCCCGTCGCTGGGCGAGATATTCAGACCCTGGACAGCGAGCACATTGCCGCCGGTGGCCAGGTAAGGGATGGCGGTGCTGACATCAAGGGTTTCGCCGTTGAGAGTGGTGGCGTCGGGGGTGGAGGCGGTGGCGGTGCTGGCTCCGGTGAGAGCCGCCGGGGCATTGCGGCCGACGATGCGGGTTCCATTGAGCCAGACGGCATAACCGTCGTCCCCCCGGATTCTGAGCTGCAGGCGGCTGATCCCGGTTTTCTCCTGCGCGGTCAGGCTGAAGGGCAGCCGGAGATAGCCGGTGGCGCTGACGCCCTGCATAGCCGCTCCGGTGTGTTGGCGGATGAGCGGGGCCAGCTGGCTGATGGCGGGGGCGAATCCCAGGACACCGCTGGCCGGGGTCCACGCGCTGTCATTGTAGGCGGGGCGCGCCCAGGCGGCGGCGGGAGCGGTGAGATTGTTATTATAAACCGCCGTGATCTCGGCGGGGGTGAGTCCCCGGCTGAAAATACCCACTTCGTCGATGGCTCCGCTGAAAAACCGCTCGGTGCCGGTGCCCCGCGCGCCGATGGCCCAGCCCACGGCCGGCACGGTCACGGCGCCGGTGCCGCTCACAGTCTGGGCAATCTGCGTTCCGTTGCGGTAAAGCCGCCAGTTGCTGCCGTCATAAACGATGGCCAGGTGCGTCCACACGCCGATGTCCGCCGCGGCCGAGCCCTCTCCGGTGGCGGGACCCGTGGCCATGGCGGTGGAGTCTCCCGCCCAGTAGCCGCCCTGATAGGAGCCGTCAACGATCCTCAGGGTGATTTCGCCGTTCGGCGTGCCCGTGGGGTCATGGCCCTTGTTCACAATATTCCGGATGCCGCTGACAGCGTCCGCCTTCACCCAGGCCGCGAGGGTGATCTGTCCGGTGATTTTCAGACCTTCGGGATCGCCCAGGGAAATATACTGCGAGGTGCCGTTGAGCTGCACCGCGCCACTGCCGTAGCGCCCGGCGGTGAAGGCGGGATCTCCGGCGGGGGTTCCGGGGAATGAGCCGGTGGCGTCGGCCGCGGTTCCGTCGAACGGCCAGTAGCCGGCGAGATTGGGAATACTGCCCGCTTCCAGTCCCTCATCAGCGGTGGCGGGAACGCGGAATTTCCCCTGGGTGGCGCTGGTCACGAGGGGAATATTGAAAGTGCTCTCCACGGACACACGGGGATCGCTGCCATCCGTGGTGTAATGGATCGTGCTGCCCGCCGTGGCGGTGGTCAGGCTGACGGAGGTTCCGGCAGTGACGGTGCCCGGGAGAGGAGAGGCCACCGGGGCGGCGGTGGCCGGATAGAATCCGGTGCTGCGGTAGTAGCCGAGCACCGTGTTTGTGCGGGCGGGAAACCAGCTGCTGACAATCGCATTCTTGGAGCTGAGCCAGTTGGCGGGAGTCCGGTAGTTCCAGCGGGCGCATTCCGCCACCAGGGCTTTGTCGATGGTGCCGTGCAGTTCATTCAGACGGGCGATGTTGCGCGCGGGGGTCATGGCTCCGCCGGGAGAGATGAAGGCTTTTTGGATGCGGTCGGCGAGCAGGACGCGGTAGTCGGCATCCGCGCCTTTGTAGAGCAGGGAGAAAATGCTGCCCGGCCCGTCGCCGTTCGCCCGGCCCGGGGCGCTGCGGCCGGTACGGTCACCGGCGGAGTTCCGCAGATAGCCGTCGGCGTCATTGAGGATGAATTTGAATCCGCTGCCGGCACCGGCGGGACCGGAGGCGCGGTACTCGTCCTCGGAGTCGCCGAACATGAACATGATCATGTAGTCGATATATTGCTGCACATCCAGGTAAGGCCGCAGGGCCTGGTAATTCCCGGATCCGCTGCGGGCCAGCGCCAGAATACGCGCCCAGGCCTCCCCGGTGCCGTCGTAGGCCGGAGCGGGATCCGCCCAGCCGCCGACGTTGAGATTGCCGTTCACCGATTCGTAGGCCTCCTTCGGGCCGCCGTAATAAGTCGAAAGCATGGAGGCTCCCCAGCGCTCCCGGAGGTGATAAAGTCCCCAGTAAACTCCATTGAGATACAGGTGCACGAACCTCCCGTGCGGCGCGAAGGCCCCCATGTCCAGCATGGTGGCGTCCGTGAAAATGTTCGACATGTAAAATCCGCGCTCAAGCATGTCGTGTGAGCCGTTGCGGAGTTCGAGGGAATCAAATTCCTCCGCCGGCGCCCAGCCCCGCTCGTATCCGGCGAAGAGAGGGAACCGCAGTTTGCCCTCGCCATACTCGCTGCGGAAGGAGACACGGTAGCTTTTTTTGGCGAAGTCCGTATAGGAGCCGCCAAAGAGCTTCGCCCCGCAGGGAATCATAAAGCCGGGTCCTCCCGCGGGATCGATCCATTCCAGCGCCCCCACTTTTTCAATTCCTCCGTTAATCGTCACCGGCCCCACGGTCAGGGACATGGAGGGCACCTGCTTCAGCGCGTCCGGCAACTGCGGCCGGTAGGTGGTCATCGCGGAGGCCGGAGCCGTCCAGGGAGTGGTCGCGGCAATGGTGGCGGCGGGAAGCAGGTATGTCTGGGTCACCGGCACGGTGGGCGCCCAGCCGGGCTTGAAGGCGGCCACGCGCAGCACCCGGCTGGCGCTCACATCCACCGGGCCGGTGTAAACCGTGCCCGCGGTGGCTGTCGGCTCCGAACCGTTGGTGGTGTAGCGGATTTCCGCCCCGGGGGTGGGCGTGGTGATGGTCACGGACTGCGGGGCGTTGTAAAATCCGCGGCCCGCACTGAACACCAAGTCCTGCACCACCCCCTCGTAAACCGGCCCATTGGCCTCCCCCGGAGTCGGCGGGAGAAAATAACCGGTCTGCCCGCCCGCCTCCCCGTAACTGTGATCCGGGGACTGGGCCGGATAAGCGGTCGCGGCGGGATAATTCCGGGGAAACTGGCTCAGCACGGTGGTGCCGTCCCGGGCCACCAGCCCCAGATATTCACCGGCCGCGCTGAGCGAGAAGCGGGCATGCGGAATGTCGAGCGGATCCTCCGCGCCGATGCCGTCCGCGAACACCACGGCATAACCATGGCCCGGGACGGCAAAGGAGGGAAAGCGCCACTTGGTCCGGTTGGTGGCGCTGTCCGTGAGGTAATAATCCTTCACGTTGATGGCGAAGGCATTGGGATTGGCGATTTCGATCCAGTCCGGCCGCCCGCCGGCGCGGTCCTGCAGCCCCTTGGTGTTGGTGGCGAGGAATTCCGAAATCGTGGGCGGCAGCTCCGTCTGATCCACGCCGATGGTGACCGATTTCGTGACACTGGCCACTTTGGTCCGCGCTGTCAGAGTATAAGTGGTGCTGACCGCCGGCGAGACCACCACGGAACCGGAATTTTTATCCACTTCCCCGATTCCCTGATCAAGAGTCACGGAGGTGGCCCCACTGATATTCCAGGAAAGGGTGCTTTGCGCGGGAAGCGCGGGGTTTCCGGTTTTGGTGATATTTCCCGCATCCGGACCGAAAAACCGCACCTCCGGGGCCGAGGCCTCAAACACCTGGATTTCCCCGAAATACGGGGTTCCCGCCGTGGCCGCGGTGTTGGTCAGACGGATGAACCGCCCGCGGAAAACACCGTCGGGATGCAGCCCCGCCGTCAGCGTGTCCACGCTCCCCTGGGCATTCGCCGCATTGTTCGGCCGGATGACATACCCCCAGTTCTCCACCCCCGGCACTCCGTCATTGTCAGCGTAGACCCCCATGCGGACCCGCGACAGCTGGTTCGGACAGCAATTGATGGCGGCGTAAAGCTCAATGGCCTCCAGGGGATATTCCTTCCCCAGATCCACCTGATAATAAAATCCCGCCGCCGAGCCCGATGGTTTACTGAGGGTGTTGGGATCGCCATCCGTCACCAGAGAGGCGGCCCCGGAAACCGGGCCGCTGGCCTTGACCGGCTTTCCCTCCGCAATATTCGTGTCATCAGCCAAAGCCCTGAGGCTCAACAGAGAAAGTGCCGCCAGCATGGCTGCGGCAAGGAAAATCGTTTTGGTGTTCATGGGAGGAGTATTCAGGGTAACGAAAATTTAAGAAAAAGCGCAAGCTCCGTCTCCCAGGACGGATGAATCGCGATGGACAGCGCCCGGCGTCCGCGTTTGCAGTGCCAATCCCTCAGATTTCCCCCTGAATCCGCCATGCATCTCTCCTCCAAACTCTTTGCTCTCGCCAAACAATACATTCCCGGCGGCGTGAACAGCCCGGTGCGCGCCTTCCGCAATGTGGACGGCGAGCCTTTTTTTGTGAAACGCGCCAAGGGCTGCCGCCTTGAGGATGTGGACGGCCGGTCACTGATCGACTACGTGGGCACCTGGGGACCGGCCATTCTCGGCCATGCGCCCGATGTGCTGGTGCGGACCGTTCAGGAAACCGCCAAGGATGGGCTCAGCTTCGGCATTCCCAACCCATGGGAGGTGGAAATGGCCCGCACCATCGTGGACTGGGTGCCGTCGGTGGAGAAAGTGCGCATGTGCAACAGCGGCACCGAAGCCACCATGAGCTGCCTGCGCCTGGCCCGGGGCTTCACGGGGCGTGACCGTATTATTAAATTCGCCGGATGCTATCACGGCCACGGCGACAGTCTCCTCGTGTCCGCCGGCAGTGGTGCCCTCACCCACGGCCGCCCCGACAGCGCCGGAGTGCCCGCCGCGCTGGCGGCGCTGACCACCGTGCTGCCTTATAATGATGAGGAGGCGCTGGAGAAGGCTTTTAAGGAAATCGGCCATGAGGTCGCCGCCGTGATCGTCGAGGCTGTCCCCGCGAACGCCGGGCTTTTTCTGCCGAAGCCCGGATATATCGACCTCATCCGCAGGCTCACGCGGGAATACGGCGCGCTGCTGATCTTTGACGAGGTCATGACCGGTTTCCGGCTGGCGAAAGGCGGGTATCAGGAAATGATCGGTCTCCGTCCTGATCTTACCGCCATGGGAAAAGTCATCGGCGGCGGTCTGCCGGTGGGCGCTCTCGGTGGCCGGGCGGATATCATGGATTTCCTCGCGCCCGACGGCCCGGTTTACCAGGCGGGCACTCTTTCCGGCAATCCTCTGGCCATGGCTGTCGGTCTTGCCCAGCTCCGGGAACTCGAAAAACAGCACGCCTGGTCAGGACTGGAGGAGCTGGGAGGCCTTTTTGAGGCTGGAGTGCGGGATATTCTGGCGGAAATTGGCGTGCCTCTGACATTCAACCGCATCGGCAGCATGTTCTGCCTCTTCTTCACGGAAAACCCGGTCCACAATCTGGACGATGCGAAAACCAGCGACACCGCCGCCTTCCGCCGATTTTTTCATAAATCCCTGGAGCTGGGAGTTTATTTTGCCCCCAGCCCCTACGAAACGGGATTTCTCTCCCTTGCCCATTCGCGGGGGGATATCGGCGACACCCTGGAAATCATGCGGTCGGCCCTGAAAAGTGCCCTGGAAATCCCGTAACTCCTTGAAAGGAATGAATCTTCGTCATGACGCGCCTCCGCCCTTCATCAGATCAGTCCGGCGGTTGAAAAGAAATCTGCGGATTCCGGGATTTTTTTAGTGGACGGTCCACGCAATCCCCGTTAATAGTTATTTTGTAGGCCCGTCCTCCCCTGCTTCGTAAGCACCTTTCACAATTCCTAACCTAACTGACATATGAAGTTCCCTAAACTGACCCTCAGCCTGGCCGTGATGGCTTCTTTCTCCGCATCCTCAGCTGTCATGGCTGCTTCGGACGCTGAGCTGTGCAGCCCGGTTACCGCGAAGGTCACCAAAGCCGTTGCGGCGGATGCCGGCGCGGTCCTTAAGATTGTCGCTGAACAGGTTGCCGCTTCCCCGAAATGCGCCTGCGAAATCGTGAGCGCCGCGATCACCGCCTCCAAGGCTGACAAGGCCACGGTCGTCAGCATCGTGGAGGCCGCCGCCGCCGCCGCTCCCGCTGAGCTTCCCGTGGTGCTCGCCTGCGCCGCCAGCGCCTCCCCTGAAGCCGCCGCCGAACTCGCCAACAAGTTCAGCAAGGAAACCGAAGGATCCGGCAAAGGTGTGGTGGGCAAGGAGCCCGTCGGTAAAGGCCCTATCGTCACAGCCGCTACTGAAGAGGACGCGACCGATGATTTCGGCCTCATCCGTCCGGGTGTGGGTGGCATTTATCTGACCATCCCCACGGGCAACGGCAGCGGCAATGGTCCGGACGGCAACAGCGGTTACGGCAACGATGGTGATGGCGATGGCATCATTGATGGCGATCTGGATGGTGATGGCGACCGTGATGTGACCATCATCCGCATTCCTGGCAATGTTTCCCCTGCGGGCCGCACTCTGCTGAAGAATCTCGCGAAAGAACTTGAAGCCAAAGGCGTTGATGTCGACCTCCGCGAGGACGACTAGTCTTCATTTGGATATTTAATTCATCAAAGCCCGATCCTTCCAAGGATCGGGCTTTTTTGTGGCCGGATCTTCCGGTGAAGTGAAATGGTGATGGTGATGGTATCCGGAGCGAGGCTACCGCAAAACAGAAGCCTTCACTGGCGGGCGGGGCAGTTGTCATAGGCTGACCGTTAATTTGAGCAGAATGGCAGTCCATCACTTTTCACACCTGCCGCTGATGTTTTGTTTGCCTCAGGGAAGCCCCGCCATTACTTCACCGGATCAGCCATTAATGCCTGCGGACAAGGCGGGTTGGCGCGATTAAATCTTTTTCCCATGAGCACTCCTTATCTCGATCAGCTTCTCACGGCTCTCCGCTTTCCCAGCATTTCCACAGATCCGAAGAGGGTCGATGATGTCCGGGCCAACGCGGAATGGCTGGCCGCCAAACTGACCGGGATTGGCCTGAGCACTCAAATTTATCCCACAGCCAAACATCCTGTGGTGGTGGCGCGGAACAAGACCAGAGCGGACCGGCCAACGGTTCTGCTTTATGGGCATTATGATGTGCAACCTGTTGATCCTGAGGAACAATGGGTATCAAACCCTTTTGAGCCACGTATTGAAAACGGACGTATTTATGCGCGCGGCTCCACCGACAATAAAGGTCAGCATATGGCCCATCTCTGCGGAATTACGGAAACTCTGCGCAAATATGGCGATCTGCCCGTGAATCTGATTTTCCTGCTGGAAGGAGAGGAGGAGATTGGCAGCCCGAATCTGGAACCTTTCCTGAAGCAGTATCAGGCCGAACTTGCCTGTGACATTGTGGCCATTTCCGACACTGGCATGGTCGCCGCCGGGGTGCCGACGTTCACTTACGGGCTTCGGGGCATCGCCTGTGTGGAAGTCGTGGTTCACGGTCCGTCGATTGATCTGCATTCCGGTATTTTTGGCGGCAGTGTGGCCAATCCAAACACCATTCTTTCCCGCCTCGTGGCTTCGGTCCACGACAATGAAGGGCGCATTCTGATCGACGGTCTTTATGATGCGGTGCGTCCGCTGCAGGATTGGGAGCGGGAAGCCTGGGCGCAACTTCCTGATGGAGCGGCTTCAACACTTGAACTGACGGGCGTTCCCAAACTTTTCGGGGAGGCTGGTTTCAGTGATTATGAACGCCGCTGGGCCCGCCCCACAGCCGAGGTGAACGGTATTGGAGGGGGTTATCAGGGCAAAGGCTCAAAAACCGTGATCCCCCAGAGCGCCTTTGCCAAATTCTCCTTCCGGCTTGTTCCGGATCAGGATCCGCAGGATATTCTGGCCAAAGTTCAGGCCCATTTTGCCAGGCACTGTCCTGACACGGTGCGGCTGGAGGTCCAGCTCGGCCACAGCGGCGCTCCTTACGCGATGGACCCGAATTCCAAATTCGGACTTGCTGCCCGCCGTGCTCTGGAAAAAACCTTCTCCCGCCCCACCGCGCTCATCCGCGAGGGTGGCAGCATCCCCATTGTGCAGTGTTTCCGCGACGTTCTGAGCGCTGAGACACTCCTGCTGGGATTGGCGCTTCCTGATTGTCAGGCTCATGCGCCGAATGAGAATTTCCCCATCGAGAATTTTGAAGCGGGCATCGTGCTCAATCAGCACCTGTTTGAAGCCCTGGCCTCCGCGTGAAGCCAGGCCGGGAAAGGAACGGCGGCAGCGCATTTTCCCATTTCAGACTTGTGGGATGACGGCGGAAAAGCTAACTTGGGCTCATGCTGCGCCGCATGCCATGGATTCGCCTTCTCCTCGGGGTCGGGCTCATTTTGATCATGCGCTCATTTGCGGGCGCGGCGGTGGCTGGTCAATCCATGCCCTCGGCTCTGGCGGCGGCCGCCTGTCTGGTGGCGGTGGGGATCTGTGTCGGCTCGACTTTGGTCAGACCGGCGGCGAAACCTTTCATGGGCTTCATTGACCGGATTTATTTCGGGAATAATACCGACGACGATGTCCCGTTGCTGAACCTGCGGCTTGCCCGGGCCTACCGCTGTGAGCGTTGTTTTCAAAAGTGCATTGAGGAATGCGAGCGTCAGTTGGAGCACCATTCCCTGGCCCCGGAGCTGTGGGCCGAGCTTCTCCTGGCCCACCGTGGAGCGGGGAACCGTGAAGGTGAGGCTGAAACGCTGGATCAGGCCATCAAGTGCCTGGGCATGACCAAAACTCCGGCCCGCTTCGCTAAAATTGTCCGGGAACGTGACAATCTTCCCCACATTGCCGCTGGACTGATGTCCCAGTTCGAACGGTGAGGCTTGAGGCGGGCGCTGGAAGCCACCAAACCCGTTTTACCGCCACATCGTGGGCGTGAGCGCGTCCACAGTTTGGAAAGGGTGCTCCGCTGGCGGCGCTATTTACAGCCGGCTCCCGGCTTTTTCCCTTTCCCGCCGCCACTGCGGGTTTATGACTGTTCTTTCCGCCCAAACGACCCATGTCCCAACCCGCCCCCGAAGCCACCGCCGAACCTCTCGATTTCATCCGCGAAATCGCGCACCAGGACGTGCTGTCGGGTAAACATCCGGCCGTCGTCACCCGCTTTCCCCCGGAACCCAATGGTTACCTGCACATCGGACACGCCAAGTCGATCTGCCTGAACTTCGGGCTGGCGGCGGAAAATGCCGGGTCGCGCTGCCATCTGCGTTTTGATGACACCAATCCGGCGCGGGAGGACATTGAGTATGTCGAAAGCATCCAGGAGGATGTGAAATGGCTGGGCTTTGACTGGGGTGAAAACCTTTTTCACGCCAGTGACTACTTTGACCAGATCCACGGCTTCGCCCTGGAGCTGATCGGGAAAGGCCTTGCCTACGTCTGCGACCAGACGGTGGAGGAAGTCCGCGCCAACCGCGGCACTTTGACCGAGCCCGGGACCGACAGCCCGTTCCGCACCCGCAGCGTGGAGGAGAATCTGGACCTTTTCGCCCGCATGAAGGCCGGGGAATTCGCCGACGGCACCCGCACCCTGCGGGCCAAAATCGACATGGCCTCGCCGAACATGAATCTGCGGGACCCGGTCATTTACCGTATCAAAAAAGTCCCGCACGACCGCACCGGCGACAAGTGGTGCATCTATCCGACCTACGACATGGCGCACGGTTTTTCCGACGCTCTGGAGGGAATCACCCACAGCATCTGCACCCTGGAGTTCGAGGCGCACCGTCCTCTTTACGACTGGTTGATTGAAAATGTCAGCGCTCCCTGCCACCCCCGTCAGATCGAGTTTTCCCGCCTGAACCTGACTTACACCGTGATGAGCAAGCGCAAGCTGCTCGAACTCGTGGAAAAAGGCCTGGTGGACGGCTGGGATGATCCCCGCATGCCCACGATTTCCGGCCTGCGCCGCCGCGGTTTCCCGGCGGCGGGCATCCGGAATTTCTGCCAGCGCATCGGGGTGACGAAGTACAACAGCGTCACCGACATGAGCATTCTCGAAGCGGCGGTGCGCGAGGAGCTGAACCGCACCTCACCGCGTTTCCTCGGGGTGCTGCGGCCGCTGAAATTCACCATCACCAACTGGCCCGAAGGCAAAGTGGAGATGCTGGAGGCGGCCAACCACCCTGAGGATCCGGAGGCTGGAAAACGTCAGCTTCCCTTCACCGGTGAAATCGTGATTGAGCAGGATGACTTCATGGAAGTCCCGGCTCCGAAATATTTCCGCCTCGCTCCGGGCCGCACCGCACGCCTGCGCCACGGTTACAACGTGACTGTCGGGGAGGTCATCAAGGACGCCGACGGCAAGGTGGTGGAACTGCGCGGCCCCTACGATCCCGAAAGCCGCGACAGCAAACCGAAAAAAGGCGTCGCTGTCATCCACTGGCTCAGCGCCGCCCATGCCGCGCCCGCCGAGGTCCGCCTGTATGACCGCCTTCTTACCGTGCCCGATCCCAACGCTGTTCCTGAAGGAGTGGACTGGATCTCCACCCTGAACCCGGATTCGCTGGAAATCCTCGGCGGCTCTTTAGTCGAACGCGCCTCCACGGAGCAGGCGGGCACCTTCCAGTTTGAGCGCCTGGGCTACTTCTGCCTCGACAGCAAACACAGCCAGCCCGGCCGACCCGTCATTAACCGCACGGTGACGCTGA
The DNA here is from genome assembly GCA_040386695.1 of Verrucomicrobiota bacterium. GTDB lineage: Bacteria > Verrucomicrobiota > Verrucomicrobiia > Verrucomicrobiales > V1-33 > CAIZWU01. Next base: position 3,604 of record JAZKFB010000107.1, on the reverse strand, counting down.
AGGACACCTGGGCCGTCACTCAGGCCAAAGTGTGACGGCGGCCGGGGACAGGAGCACGGGAATTCTGCCGGTGAATATCCTCTCAAAGCATCCCCGCTTTCAGAAAAAGAGATACCGCACGCTTCCCATCAATAACCTGACCACATGGAACTGAGCTTTGCCCACGATCCTGACGACCTGGCTTACCGGCTTCTTTCCAGCCTCGTGGTGCCGCGCCCCATCGCCTGGATCACCTCCATGAATGAGGACGGCCTGGTCAATGCCGCGCCTTTCTCCTTCTTCAACCTCATGGGTGACGACCCGCCCATTGTGGCTCTCGGCATCGGGCCGACGGAGGCCTCCGCCGACGGACTGAAGGACACCGCGCGCAACATCCGGCGTGGCGGCGAGTTTGTCATCCACGTCGTCCCCGAGTCCATGCTGGAGACGATGAATCTCACCAGTGCTGACTTCCCGCCCGGTGAAAGTGAAACCACCGCCGCCGACATCCGTCTCATCCCTTCCACGGCCGTCAAAGTCCCCCGCATGGCCGAGGCCCTGGCCGCCATGGAGTGCCGGCTGGAGCAGGTTGTCGAGATAGGCAACACCCACGTCACCCTCGGCCGGGTGCTGCATCTGCATCTGGACGACCATTTTTACGATGCCGAAAAACAATACGTCCGCACGGAACTGATGCATCTGGTCGGCCGCATGCATGGCCGCGGCTGGTATGCCGGCACCACCGACCTCCGGGAACTGCCCCGCACCAGCTACGCCGCCTGGAAGGCCGCAAACCCTGACGGCGTCCCGGGGAAATGAAGCCGGTGCAGCTTCGGCAGTGGAACGATCAGGATCGGGAGCCCCTCGCGCAAATGAACGCAGATCCGGAGGTGATGCGTTATTTTCTCTCGCCGATGTCGCGGAGGGAATCCGCTGAAGCCCTCACCAGAATGCGCGCGGATCTTGAGAAACGGGGCTGGGGAATCTGGGCGGTGGAAGTGGAGGGCCGCTTTGCCGGAATGGTGGGGCTCAACGTGCCCCGATGGGAGCTGCCTTTCCAGCCCTGCACGGAAATTCTGTGGCGCTTCCAGCGGGAGTTTTGGGGACAGGGTGTCGCTTTTGCCGCCGCCGCTCAGGCGCTCGAATATGGATTTTCAAGAGCCGCTCTCCATGAAATCGTGGCTTTCACCACGCCTCCGAATTCCCGGTCCATCCGCCTCATGGAGCGTCTTGGATTTTTACACGACAGCGGAGGCGACTTCGATCACCCGGCGGTTCCGGAGGGACACGGCCTCCGGCGGCATGTGCTTTACCGGAAAAAGAATCCCGGCACACCCGCGGGAGCCGTGCTGAAAACGCGGGGTTGATGCCAGCGGGCTTCAGCATCGGCTGCGGACCCGCTGGCATCCCCATATCCCGCCTTCCGGCGAAAATCCGGCAGGATTCTGGAAGGAAAGGGCTCTGCTCAGCGGCGCTTTCTCCGACCCAAAACCGCTCCCAGTCCAAGAAGACCGACCAGAGAGCTGGAGGGCTCGGGAACAATGGCACTGTTGCTCCGGAACTCGAACATGAACAGAGCCACGCTGTCGTGGGAGACGAAAGCCTCGAAGTGATCCACCGGAGCCGTGCTTTTGGAGGTGACCGCCGCTTCCGGGTCACTGAAGGTGGAGTTCGCGGAGGAGGTGAATCCGGTGAAGCCCGAGATGACAGGCGAGGCCGTCGTCAGATCGGTGGGATCGTAGGGCTCATGCGTGAACCCGGCGGTCTGCACATAATATTTCTGGTCAAAGTCGATGTCGAGGCTTCTCAGGGTCACATTGACGGAGAGAGGGGTGTCTGTCAGCGCGAAGCTGCCGGGACTGCCGCTCAGGGTGAAGGATTCAAAGAGAATCGTGGACGTCCAATCCCCATTCACACTGGCCGCGCCATCGGAGGCATTGCTTCCGGTCGGCCGGAAATAAATGGAGAGCGTGCCGGTGTCCGTGAGGCCCTGACTGTTGGTGGTCTGGGCGACCATCAGGGAGTCGGTGCCATTCTGAAGGGTCCCGGTGGGATCGAGAATGCTCACCCTCAGACCCGCACGGAAACCTGTATCCGGATTATGAATCACAAACTGTCCCGCCACGCCGGGGCTCCAGGAAGTGGTGTTGGCCGCGTTTCCTGAGCCGGTGATATCGGTGGTGGAGCCCGCCGTCCGGCTCAGAGTCTCCGCAATTTCGATATCGGCTTTGGCCAATCCGCCGGTGAGGCCTATGGCTGCGGCGAATAATGCGGCGCGGAGCCATTTTTCATGGAGTCCATTCGTTTTCATGTTAATAAATTTTTTAATGCGATTGCTTGAGGTGGATAGATCACTCCGTCACTGCCGCTTCCGCAGGCGCACTCCGTCTCCGGGGCAATTTTCTGGTGGGCTTGCCGGACTGCCATTCACCTTGGCTGAGGACGGGCGGTTGTCTGTTAAGGGGCTCATGCTGGAGGTGTCTGATTGATTAAAGACACGTTTTCCGGAAATGAGTCAAAAATGGCCGGCCTGATGCCCGATCCGGTATTTCTGCCGCGGATAACGTCACCGCCGGCGCTGATGCCTGACTGAATCGGCCGCCCGTTTCATCGGGGCATGGGGGATAAATGCCGGCCCTGCCTCCCGCAGGTGGGCCGCTCCGGATTATTTTTTCCGCCGGGCTCTCTGCATCAGTGGTTTCGACCGCCTCCTGATCCCGCGGCCGACCAGGTGCCGGAGGCAACGAGTCCGGCCATCTGGCAATCGACGGCCGCCTCCGAACGGGCCTCCGTGCTGAAAAACAAGCCGGCCCGGCACCGTGAAGGGTTTTTCCCTCCGCGAAAACCGCCGTGACAGGCGCCGCGGAGGATGTGGCGGCTCCGGGAAAGACCGCCGCGGCCTCCGCGGGACCTTTTCCCGGAACGCCGGAAACCCCTGCGGCACCCGCAGGGGAAGTTTCCGCTCCCTGCGGAACCGCCGCGGGACCAGCCGCCGCTTTTCCGCCTCCGCCAGGAACCTCCGCGGCACCCGCGGCGGATGTTTCCGCTCCCCGCGGAACCCCCGCGGCCTCCGCGGGACCTTTTCCGGGATCACCGCAAAGCCCCGCGGCGCCCGCGGGGAGAGTTCCCGGCCCCGGCAGGACCTCCGCAGTGCCCGCGGCGGCTGTTTCCCGGGTTTCCTGACAGAAAATAAGGGAGTGTCAGAAAGTTTGTGTTTCGGGGGATTTGGTGTTAGTTGGTGTTTGATGTCAGGTTTTTTCCTCCTCAGCATGCTGAGGAGGAAAAAAACCGGTCGCCGAACTGGATGGCGAACTGATTGGCCGCCGCTTTCCAGCCGGCAGGGGGTTTGGTCCATTTGGCCGTGATGTCGCGCAAGGCCAGATACAGCAGCTTGGTCGCCGCCTCGTCGCTGGGGAAGTGGCCGCGGTTTTTGATGACTTTGCGCAGCCTCATATTCAGACTCTCGATGGCGTTGGTGGTGTATATGATCTTTCTCACCTCCATTTGATAGCTGAAGAAAGGAATCACCTGCTCCCAGGCCCGCCGCCAGCTGGCCGCTATGGTGGGATATTTTTTGCCCCATTCCCCCTCCTCAAACTCCCGCAGCCGCTCCAGGGCCATGGCT
>JAZKFB010000106.1:0-1446 GCA_040386695.1 Verrucomicrobiota bacterium | reverse complement strand
GGTATGGCTGTCCGCCACCCGTGTCGCTCCGATCCTCGCACAGCTCACGGGGCGGGACCCTGCGACACCCACACGGCCAAAATACGGGCGCTTCCCCCTCCTCCCGCCCGGAACCATAAGACGCGGCCAACCTTCCCGTGGAAAGCATTTCCCCCGACGGAAAGACCCGGGAGCCCGCTTCCGCTTTGAAAGGACGGCCGGGCGGACGCTTTGGACTGCGGAGACTTGTCTCCGTCACGTGATTCGCCGCAAAATCCGCGAATAACCCCAGACCCCCAAGTGCGGAACTGGCCCCCGCTGAGGAAAGTGAAAGCCCCCACTGAGGAAAAGGTGAAGCACACTCCCCCCCGCGCGGGTCGGGGGCGAAAATCCGACAGTCAGAAATGAAATTATAATCCTGCCAGTCAGGCTAGGCCGACTGTGCCGGCAAGGCTTCGCGGGCCTCACCGATGAGCTGTTTTGTGGAATTCATGCGGGCACACCAAGGGGCACCTGCGGGTCACGCGGCCGCGTATGGGCCTCCAGCGCATCCTCCATGGCGCAGACAAATGCCGCGCTGCCCTGCGGCGGCAGGCACCACTGCTGGACCCGCCAGGATTTCAGCCCGTTTTTGAAGGACTCCGCCAGTGGTGCGTGGACTGACGCTCTCCACCGGACCCAGCGCCGCCGGATGATCGCCCGGGAGCTTCAGTGTCCAGCGGGAGCGGCGACGCAGGCGGTGGCCACCAGGCGGGCTTCAGCCGATCCGTCGATTTTGCGGCGGCTGATTTGCGCTGGGCGGCAGGCCATGCATGCCGGTTTGAAGACCCTGCTCCGCCAGCGCGCAGTGGGTACGCTCCCACCGTGCGGATGTTCACGTCCAGAGCGCGCACGATATCTCCGTCCTTCAAGGCCCCGGAATGTTCCTCATCCGCCGCCGGAAGGATTTGAGCCCGCGGTTGTTTGGGAGCGGTGGCCAAAGCTTTGAGTTCCACTCCTGCAACTTCCGTCAGATGAATGCGGCATTTTTCAGCATGCCTGTTGCCTGCCAGGTTTTTTCAACCAGGCCAGGACGATTCACCAAAAATCACCCATCATTCAGGCCGGAATGGACCACCAAGGGATACATATATGCCTGCGGCTCCGGGACAGTTCACCAGTTATCCGGCCGTGCCGGACCGGCGGTCGACGATGTTTGATTTGGTCTGACGGATGGAATAGCCAGGCTTGAGTCCACAGTGGGGGCGGCTTCCTGGATCCGGGGGAGGCGCGCTGCTGATTGATGGCTGGTATCACCGGGAACGATATATTCAGCGGTTGCCGGAGTTTCTGCCGTTTTACGAATTCACGCAGGAGTTGCCACTGGAACCACGCTCCGGACGATGGCCGTTTTCCGGAGAAGGGGGATGAACCAGGGCTTACGCTTGAAGGGCGAGAAGAAGCGCCAGTCTGAATTGCGGGTCCAGG
>JAZKFB010000105.1:0-14411 GCA_040386695.1 Verrucomicrobiota bacterium | reverse complement strand
CGGACGGGCGGACGGGCGGACGGGCGGACGGGCGGACGGGCGGACGGGCGGACGGACGGGCGGACGGGCGGACGGACGGGCGGACGGGCGGATGGGCGGATGGGCGGACGGCAAGCGCGGGCTTCCATCCTTCTTTACGCCAACGGCGTTACGTCCCTCAGCCTGGGGTTGCCGACGAAGGAGGCTACCCCAGGTCCGTTTCCATCACGTTTCTGAACCACAACGGTGGTTCCGGCCTTCTGGTGAGGAACTCCAGCAGATTTCCGATGCCTCCGCCGGGAGAAGGCCGGAACCGCGTTGCGGTTCAAAGATTTGCGGCGGGCACCTGGGGTAGCCTCCTGCCGTCGGCAACCCCAGGCTGAGGGACGCAACGCCGTTGGCGTAAAGAGGGGCGCCCGGACGGGACAGGCTCACTTTGGAATCCACCGGATCCTTTATCAAAATGGCGCCGCCTTTCTTACTTCGGCTTTGGTGACTTCAGTCACGGGCCAGAGACCCCTGCTCCGTTCCAGGGACAGGAGCACGGGCATCCTGCCCGTGAGTTTGACAACTGGTTGAAAATTTACCAAAGGAGTCTCCGCAGAATAAGCTGCATGACTTGCATTCGATTTAACGGGGATTTCGAGAAAGAGTTGAGCACTTTGTTTTGGGGAGACTCCAAAGCCGAATTACCGCCCGCGCCCGCGCCCGCGCCCGCGTCCGCAGCCGGGTTCAGTTCAGCAGTCCGGAGGCCTGGAGCCGGGTCCAGCGGGCGCGGAAGGCGCGGTTTTCGCGGGCCAGTTCCCGGCCGGAGAGGGCGGCGTAGTTCCGCAGGCCGGTGCGCAGGGCGAAGGCTACGAGCATTTCCCGCCGGAGGTAATACTGATCGGAGTCGGCGGTGCGCTCCAGAATTTTCTCCGCCAGCACTGTCAGGGAGGCGGGGGTGATGTCGGCCAGCGCCAGGGTGGTGTCCGCCGTGGGGGAGGTTTTGATCCAGAGACCGTCCGTGGAGTCCGAAACCTGACCGCGCAGGACGGCGCCGCTGACGCGGACGAGTTCAGCCTCAATGGGCTGGGCCAGATCGTGCCGCAGCAGATCAATAAAACTGGCGGCATTTTCCCAAAGGCGGCGGCGGTCCTCCAGGACTTCGCGGGCGGCGGTGGTGGTGGGTTTCAGGGCCCGGAGTCTGGCGGCCATGCCATCAAAATCCATGCGGGCGATCAGGGGCGCGGCGGCGGTTTCAGCAGCCAGCATCTGGTTCACCTCCTCGGCGACCTGTCCCCGGAGCACGCCGTTCAGACGGGCTTCAAGGTCATTGGCGGCCATGGTCAGATCCGCGATCCGCAGGCGCGCGGCTTCGGCGGCGGGGCCGGCAGTGGCCGTGAGTTTTCCGGCGGTGGTCCGGGCCTGCTCCAGAACGGTTCTGGCCTCCTCGGGAGTTTTGGCGGCCAGGGGCAGGGAGGGCAGGGAATCAATGACCCGGATATCGGCCAGATAAGGCTGGGCCACGGCTTTGTATTTGTCCACCCAGGCGGCGGTGCGGGGTGGTCTGGAGGCTTCAAAAGCCCGTAAAAAAGCGGAGGCGTTGGCCAGGTCGCCAAGGTGCCAGTTTTTCAGGGCGATGGCCAGCAGGCCGATGGCCTGGGCGGAATCCGCCGGAAATTCACGGGCGCGGACTCCGGCCACCGGCAGGCTGTCCTCCAGAGCCGCCGCGCTGTCCGTGAAAAAAGCCGCCAGCGCCGCGTCCTCGGGGGCGGTGGAATACGGTCCGCCGCGCCGCATGACCCCGAACCGCGTCCGCGCGCCCTGGACATCGGCGGCCAGCAGCGAGGCCAGCCCGGCCTGATAACGCGCCCAGTTTCTGGTGGGCTGAAGAGTGGCCGCATCCTCACCGAGCGCGTCAAAAAGATCCCGGCTTTTCAGGAAATCCCCGCTGAACAGCAGGTTGCGGGCATTGATGAATTTTGAGGAAACCGTGCTGTCGGTGCCCGAACTGGAATCCGTGCCCGTGAGCAGCGGGGCATCAGGATGTCCGGGATGCGGCTTACCAGGGCGCGCCGCCAGCCACACGCCGCCGAGGAGCAGCGCCACAGCGGCCGCGGCTCCGAAGCGCTGCCCCGGCGACAGCGGCGGTCTCCCCGGCCAGGGGGCTCCGCGTCCTCCGCGTTTCAGACGGCGCCGGGCGTAGCGCAGATGGTCCAGGAACTCGCCGTAACTTTCATAACGCTCGGCGGGCCTGCGCTTCAGGGCGCGCGTCAGTATGGCCACGGTTTCCGCCGAAACCACGGTGGCGGCTTCGCGCAGATCGGCGGGTTTGGACTTCAGCGTCCGCAGCTCCACCAGGGAATTGGTGTCGTTGTCGAACAGCGGTTTGCCCACCAGGGCGTGGTAAAGCGTTGACCCCAGGGCATAGATGTCGCTGCGGAAATCCTCGGGCTCGCCGTGCAGCGTCTCCGGCGGCACATAAAACGGGGTGGCCCAGATTTCGCTGTCCTCCACGCCGTCGCGGGCAAAAACCGCCAGGCCGAAGTCCACGATTTTGGGAGTGCCGTCACGGGTGAGGAGAATATTGCCGGGTTTGATGTCCCGGTGAATCAGGCCAGCGTCCCCGGCGGCTTTCAGCCCCTGCACCACGTGGTCCGCCAGCTCCAGCACCCAGCCCTCGTCCAGCCGGCCGCTTTTGCGGATCTGCTCGTCGAGACTGCCGCCCTCGACCAGTTCCATGGCGATGTAAAAATACCCCTGATCCCGTCCGGCGGTGTAAACTTTGACAACGTTGGGATGACTGATGCTGGCCGTGATTTCCGCCTCCTTCTCAAACTGCCGCAGCCGTTTGCTGTCGCGGCTGCAGGAGGGACTGAGGATTTTCAGCGCCAGATCGCGGCCCAGGGACTCGTCCCGCGCGCCGAAAACCCGGCTCATGCCGCCCAGCCCCACCTCCCTCGTGATCAGAAAGTGATGAAACGAGGTTCGCACGTGAATTTCCCGGCCACAGGAGCCACACGGCGTTCTGGTGAAGGGCTCGTGGGCGCTGACATCCAGCATCACCCCGCACTCCGGGCAGGGCTGGAGGCTTTCGGAGGAATCTTCGGAGGGCGCGGACATCGGTCGGGGGGACGGACCACCCCGGCGGGGGGGATGGGGAAATCACAACCACGGATGCGCGGGGAATTCAAGCCGTGCCGGCCGGAGCACACGGATTTCTGACCAGTTTCCGCTTTTGCCGGTGAAAGGAGAGCCACGCACTGTAAGCGGTGAGCCGGGGAATAAGCCCGCGCCGCCGGCGGACCGATCCGGTTAAAAGAAAAAGCACGGCCGGAGTGGCCGTGCTTTCCAATGCGGAATCTTCCCCGGAATTTTCCTCCCTGCGGCCTACCTGCGGCGGCGGCGCAGCAGGGGCAGCGTGGCGAGGCCCGCCAGAGCGAGGCCGGAGGGCTCGGGCACGGCCTCAACTTTATAGTTGTCGAAGAGGGCGAACACCAGGTCCGTGGTGAGATCGGCGCCGGAGATGCTGGTCGCCGAGTCCAGCATCGTGAGTGAGCCTGAGCCCGCCACGGAGACGGCGGTGCCGGACTGATTCAGGGTCCCGATGCTCAGATTATCGATCCAGAAGCTGGCGGTGCCCGCGCTGACGTCAGCCAGAATGGTCATGGTGTGCCAGCCGAAGACGACCGTGCCGTTGTGGGCGGTGCCGGTGGTGCCCGCCTGGACGGGAACCGGGGCGGATTTACCCGGGAAAGCGGCCGTGAAAGGGTTGGAGGGATCAGCGCTGCTGGTGGCATTGACGTTCAGGCTGGTGAAGGCCGGGTTGTAGAGGGCGCCGGCGGCTCCGAGAGCCTGGGAGGACGATGATTTATCCATACGGTAATCCTGAGTCAGTCCGCCTTCACCACTGACCAGGACACTGGCGCCGGCCCGCGGGGTCGTTCCCGAGTATCCCACGCCTCCCCCGAGCAATTCCGTGGAACCGGTGCCGCCCCCCGGCAAAGGCCCGTTGGTGTTGGCCCAGAAGTCGAAGGTGATGCGGTACTGGCCGGTCATGAACGTGGCGGTGGTCGAGGCCGTCAGCGCCTGGATGGTCCCGTTGGCATTGGCGGCCATGCGGAGCCCGGTCGTTCCCGTCCCGCCGGGTGCTGCCGGAATTCCCATGACACTGTAATCATAACCGAAAGTGGCGAGACTGGAGGGAGTGGCCTCCGTCGCGAGATTCCAGCCGGCATTGGTGTCCAGACTGGAACTGAAAAGAACCTGCGCCTGGGCGGTGGTGGTCCAGAGCGGGAGGGCGAGGGCCGCAAGGGCCACGAGGGAAAAGGGAGCGCACGGGGTCATGGGAAGTGATTAAATAAAGGAACTGAGCAGACTTTAAGCCAGGAATAAGGCCGGACTCCAGTTTCTATTGCAGGAAATATGAAATAATTTCATATTTCCGCAATGTCCGCGATCACGCCTGTGCCAGAATGTTCCGCAGAGCGAAATTCCGCCGTTTTTGGCATCCGGCCTGGAATTTGCTTTTCCGCATTCCGCCTCGGAATTCACCACAACCCCCTCAGCATGAAAAACTCCCATACCTCCGCCAGCTGCTTTCCGCGTGTTCCGCTCTGCCTGATTCTCAGCGGTATCGCCGCCCAGGCCGCGCCGCTTTTTTCGGAGGGCTTTGATAATGATCAGGCCAAAGTGGCGGTTATGCAGCGGTCCGCATCCGGTTCGGCTTTGGAGTTTGTGGACTATTCCAATTTCGAGCGCGTGGCGCCAACCGCCGCCGGGCCCACCCGGGTCCGCATTCCCGAAGCGCCCAACCGGATCGCCGGCACCGTCGCCACGCGCGGAGTGGTGCTCAGCGCGCTTTATAATGTTTCAGAGCGTTCAATCATGCTGCTTGCGGCCGACGCCGCTGCGGGCACGCCCGTGACATTCTCAGGTAATTACCGGGTCACTTTTGACATGTGGCTGAGTGTGGATCCGGCCTCCACCGCCGGCACCACGGAAGGCGGACTCTGGACCGTGAACAGCCCGGGAGGTTCCCCCGCCGCCCGGTTGTACCGCAGCAGCAGCCGGGGCAACTGGGGCTGGCTCACGACAGAGGGTGGCTCAGCGGCGGGCACCGGTGTTCCCGGAACAACGGGCAGCGGGGACGCGGTTTTTTACAACGAAGGGGTGCAGACACCCTATCTGGACGGCCCGGGCTCCGCCCCTTTCCCCCTGGCATTTCCCCAGGGTTCCTCTGTTCTCAATACCCCCAATAATCAGTGGACCTCCGTGGAGGTGACGGTCCGCGGCGCTCACGTGGACGTGAAATTCAACGGGGTCCTTTTCTTCGAGCGGGAGACGATCCTCACGGAAGGTTTTGCGGGCCTGGGGTATGACGATTTGTATTCCGCCCTCAACCCTCCCACCGGCAGCGCGAGTGGCAGCCCAAACCTTCAGTTCGGTCTCTTTGATAACTTCGTGGTGGAGTCCGTTACCGATACCGCGCCGCTCCTCACCGCGGCGCCGCAGACGGTGTTCACCGCCGCTGTGGATAATAGCCCGGTGGCCGGGGATTTTGCGGTCACCAACAGCGGTCTCACCGATTTGCGGGTTCTGAGCGCCACCGTTGATGGCCCGGACGCCTCCCAGTTCTCCATCGCTCCGGGACAGACCTTTCCCATGGTCATCCCCGGCGGGCAGCCCGGCACGGTGGCCGTCAATTTCAACTCCGCCATTCCGAACGGCCTGAAAGTCGCCCGGCTGGTCCTGACCACCAATGATCCGAATGCGCCGACGATTACCGTCCCGCTTCAGGCAAGGCGCAAAGTTCTCACCGTGGAAGGCCCGGCACTCACGGCGGTTCCCTCCGTCAGCGTGCAGAATGGCAGTTCCACCAGACAGATCACGGTAACCAACTCCAGCGGGGCTGATGTGAGCCTGACGGCAGTGACGGTCACCGGGGCCAATCCCGGCGATTTCACCGTCACCACGCCGCTGCCCCTCACGGTGGCTCCCGGGGAAAGCGCGGTGCTGGACGTGAAATTCGCCCCCACCGGCAGCATCGGAGTCCACAGCGCCTCGGTGGACGTGACCACCACGGACCCGAATCTTCCGATCCTCAGCCTGCCGGTGAAAGGCCGTTACGCCTACGGTCCGCCGCTGCTGGCCCAGTATAAACTGGATGAGACGGAAGGCACGGCCTTCGTGGACAGCACCGGCACCAGCCCGAACGCCTCCGTGCAGATCCGCGAGCAGCCACCAGGTTTTGGCCAGCCCTCACTGCTGCCCAATGGAGAGGGCACAGCTTTCCATTTCACGCCCGCTGAAACCAACACCACGGGCAATTTGGCCTACGCCCTGGTGCCGCACCTGCCGAATGTCAGCTACTCGCTCTGGATTAAACCCGAGGCCAAAGCCGCCACCACCAACCGCACGATCCTGCACCGGTCCTCGCTGTTCACCACCCTGGGCACGCTGTATTCGCTCAACCTGTCCCCCACCGGCCAGCTGCTTTTTGACATCAACAAGCTCAGCTCCGGCGGGGCCTCCACCGTTCAGACCGAGGACGGAGCCATTGTGGACGGGCAGATTTACCATGTCGTGGTCACCCACACGGACGAGAACGGCTTCAGCGACGGCAACGAGCCCATTGGCACCCGCACCCGGCTCTTTATCAACGGATCCAAGGTTTCCGAAGTGTTCCCGGACTCCCCCGGTTACACGGATTATCAGCTCACCAGCACTTCCGAAGGCCTCTACATCGCCTCCGCGACCTCCTCCGGCGCGGGGTATCAGGGCGATCTGGACGATCTTCAGATCTACAGCGTGGAGCTGACTCCGGAGCAGGTCGCCGGCATGTATCAGCAGCCCGGCAAAACGGCTTTCAATCTGGAAAACGTCACCGTGCCCTTCGACATCACCGGCATCGTTTACAACGCCACCGCCGGGACCATCACCATTTCCTGGTCATCCCAGACCGGCGCGGTGTATCAGGTGCTGCAATCCTCCACGCTCTCCGGCTTCACCCCGGTGCCCACCCTGACGAATATCCCGTCCGCCGGAGCCACCACCACCGCCGTCATCACCGGCGTGACTCCCGGCGGCAAAAACTTCTACCGCATCGGTCGCGTTTCCCCCTGAGCCGGAAGGCTCCGGGGATTGGGAAAATCTCAAATCCAGATTCCGGATCTCAATTTCAGAGCCTGAATTCCAAGTCCTGGATCCACAAAAAAGCCCGGCGGTTTCACAACCGCCGGGCTTTTTTCAAACCGGTCCTCCGCCCGCGCTCACCAGGGCAGAGTGTCGTCCATGTGGAAAAATCCGCCGTTCGGACCGTCGGATTCCAGCAGCGCGAGGCGCACGCTGGTTTTGGCTCCGTCGGGAATGGCCATCGGGGCCTCCTCTCCGCCCATGTCGGTCTGCACCCAGCCTGGATGGACGGAATTCACCTTATGCGGGGTTTCGCGCAGCTCATAGGCCAGCTGCACCGTCCAAGCGTTCACCGCCGCCTTCGACGAGCTGTAGGCCGCGAGTTTGGACTGATAAATGGGCGATTCCGGGTCCGCATGGTTCGTGATCGATCCCAGGATGCTCGACAGGTTCACGATCCTCGCCGCCGGGCTCCGCTTCAGCAGCGGCAGAAACGCCGCTGTCACCTCCACCAGTCCGAAGACGTTGGTGTTGAAGGTTTCGCGCCAGAGGGACAGCGGCAGCTCACTGGGCGCCTGACCGCGCGTTTCCAGCAGCACCCCGGCGTTGTTGACCAGAATATCCAGATGCGGATGCTCCGCCGCGACCTTTTCCGCCGCCGCCTGGATGGAGGCGGAATCCGTCACGTCGATTTGAAGAAAACTCACCGGCAGCCCTTCCGCCTTCAGCAAATCCGCCGCCTCCTGGCCGCGCGCCGCATCCCGGGCCCCCAGCAGCACCCGCACGCCCTGCGAGGCCAGCTGACGGGCGGTTTCGAGTCCGATGCCTTTGTTGGCTCCAGTGATCAGGGCGAGTTTGCTCATGGATTTTAAAAATGTGGCGGGTTGAATGGAAACGGAACAGATTGTTCGTTTATCATCGAACTATGACGCCCGCCCTTTGGAGCGCAATCAGAATTCGGACCCGCGTTTTTGCCGGGAAAGGCTCATTCCTCCGTCCGCCGCTTGATCTTGGCGATCGAAAGCGGGCGGCACAGGTGTTTCTCGTCGCAGGCGGTCCGCGCGCATTTCAGGCACAGGAAATTCTGCGGCGACACGATCTCCAGCAGCTTGCCGGCATGCCGCTCGATGTCTTTTTTACTCCAGTCACAGAGGGTATGGCTCATGTCAGGTGAGGATGATACGTCCGGAATCCTCCGGAAACAGTAAAAAGTAAGTTGCAGGCCTGCAATCCTTGTTTAGAATAATTCCAATTAAACAATTCAACCCGATTCCCATGAGCACCACGAACACCGCCCAAACCTCCGACGCCGTGAGCACCGCGCTCTCCACCCTGCTGGCTGACAGCTATTCCCTGATGGCGCAGGCCCATCTGGCGCACTGGAATGTGGAGGGCCCCGCCTTTTTCGAGCTGCACGCCAATTTCCAGAAGCAGTATGAGGACCTCTTTGAAGCCGTCGATGAACTCGCCGAGCGCCTGCGGGCGCTTGATATCTACGCTCCCGGCGGCCTGAAAACCCTCGCCCGGCTGTCGAGCATTCCGGAGGTCCCCCCCGGCAAAGCGCCCGCCAAGGATTTTGTCGCCGCCCTCATCGAAGGCCACGAAGCCGTCAGCGCCTCCGCCACCGCCACCCGCGACGCCGCCGGCGCCGCAGGCGACCTGGAAACCCAGGACATCTGCGTGAAGCGCATCCAGACCCACGAAAAAACCCTCTGGATGCTCAAGAGCTTCCTCAAGAATCTCTGATTCAGTTCATCCATTCCAGCCGCTGCGGCACGCCGCCGGCCGGAAACATCAGCAAATCGTGAAGGCGGAGGGAAACCTCCGCCTTTTTGCATTCCGGAATTCGGGAATCCGGTCAAATCGGTGGGAACAGGGCATTGGCGGTCCAAGCTTTCAGTTCAGTCGCCGCTCAAGGCTTTCCAATGCGTGATGCGCATCGCCAGCGGGTTCAGGGGATCAGGCGGAAACCGCGTTTCCACACTCAACCGCCATCCTCCGGCGGGAAGTTCCGGGAAAAACACGTCGCCTTCCAATTCCGCCTCAACTGTGGTGAGAATCACTTTCGCCGCCATGGGCAGTGTGGCGGCGTAAACCGAGCCGCCGCCACAGACCAGCAGTTCTTCCATGCCATGCGCTTCCGCCAGCCGGATGGCCTCCTCCACGGAATGGCAAACCCGGCCGCCAGGGACGGACAGGGACTCATCGCTGGTCAGCACCAGCGGCACCTGTCCCGGCTGGAACCAGCCCCTCATCTGCTCAAAAGTCCGCCTTCCCAGCAGCAGCCAGCGCCCGGCGGCGCGCGCCCTGAAGTGCGCGGTGTCCCGGGGCAGCCGCCAGGGGATTGTTCCGTCCGCCGACAGCACCCGGTTCCGGCCCATGGCGGCGATGAGCACCAGGCGCACGGAATTTGTTTTGCCGGCCGTCGTTTTCATGGAGGATCAGCCGAGGTGTTATTCGGGGCGGACGGGGGCGGCGTGGAGGTTTTGCGGAGGGCGGCGAAGCTTTGGACTGCGGAGAACTTGTCTCCGCTTGGGGAAAGGCGGCCGACTGTCGTGGCGTGATTCGCGGGTTGATCCGCGAATCACGCCTGGCACGACCGGGCGCGGGACAAGTCCCGCTGGGGGAAAGCGGTGACAAGTCACCGCAGTCCAAGGCCGGGGGGCTCCAAGGCCGGGAGGCTGGCCCTGGGATGAGATATCGGGGAGCCGGCTGCGGGGAACGGGCAGGCCGGGGAGCGGGGTGATTGGCCGGATCAGACGCCGCCGACGGGGACCACGCGGGTTTCGGAGCCGGGGGCGGCTTCGATTTCCACGCGGAGCGGGGATTTGCGGGCCGCAGGGTCCAGGAGCAGGGTCACGGAATGTTTGCCGACGGGAAGATCAAGGGTGACGGTGGCGGCGGGCGTGATTTCCTGCTGGCCCACCCAGGCTTTAATGCCGGCCGGATCGGCGAATTTCAGGGTCACCTTGCCGGGGGTGGTCACGCTGACCTCGCCCTGGGCCACGCGGCCGGAGATCTGGTAAAGCTTCACCACGGGCATATCCTCCAGCGGCAGATCACCCTTCACCGTGCCGTAGGCGGGCAGCCAGGCCAGGCCAGGCTGATCGGCCACCGTCAGGGCGCGCAGGCCGTCGCGGTTGATGAGCTGGCTGAGTTCGGGGGTCGGCTGGGCCAGACGCCAGCGGCGGATGAGGCCGTCGGCCTGCACTTTGTAATCGCCCTCCTTGCCGAGTTCCGCAAGGAAACGGACGAGGTCGATGAACTCATCGCGGCGCAGGGAAGCCGTCAAAGCCGGCGGCATCAGGGAAACGGGGATGCTCTGTTTGGTGGCCACGCTGGCGGCGGGGATCGACTGCACCACGCCGGTGGCGTCGCGCAGAATCACCTCGCGGGCGTCCTCGCGGACGAGGAAACCGCTGAAAACGCCGCCGTCCTTGGTGTTCACCAGAGTCGTGGCATAGCCTTCCTTGATTTTCTTGGAGGGCTCCAGCAGGCTGTCCACGATGTAATCCACCGGGGCGCTGGAGCCAATGCTCAGCAGGTCGGGGCCAACAATGCCGCCCACCGCGCCGATGGCGTGGCAGGTCTGGCAAAGATAGGCCTGGCGGCGGTAAATGGCCTCGCCGCGCGCGGCGTTGCCGCTGATTTTCACCTCGGCCATCACTTTGGTCATCTCCTCGGGGGAAAGGCCCATGCCTACTGGCTCCAGACCACCCGCGGCCGTCAGGGCGTCCACCAGGGGTTTGGTCTCGCCGCCGCTGGCACTGGCTTTGCGCACGCCGGCGATGGCCACGCTGGAATCCACTTTTTTCCCGCCGATGGCGTTGGCCAGCAGCACCGGACCGCCTTTTTTGCCCAGATAGGCGTCAAAGACCGCCGCCGCCGGGGCCGCATCCTTCAGACCGGCCAGAAATTCCGCCGCCGGAGCCGCCGCCGCCGGGGCGTCCAGCGCGATCAGCGCGCCGAGCACGTTGGCTTTCAGGGAAACATCCGCCGTCTGGGCCGCGAGGCCGGTCAGGAATTTCACGGAATCCGCGCCGCCGAGCACCGACACGGCCTCCAGCGCCTCCGCTGATCCGCCGCGCGCCAGTTCCTCCAGCGCGGGGCGGGCGGTTTCCAGTTTCCAGGTTCCCGCCAGCCGGACGGCGGCGGAGCGCACGGCGGCATCGCCGCTTTTCAGTTTTTCCAGAAGCGCTTCCGTTCCGGCCGCCGGCTTGGCTTTACGCTGTTTGGAGGCGGTGCCGAGGGCGTCGTAAGCGGCCACGATCAGCGCCGGGGCGGTGTCGGGGGCGGACGCCATGCTCAGCAGCTGCGCCAAATCGGCCGGACTGCCCAGCGAGCCGACAAGGCCGAGAGCCTCCCGGATTTTCGGAGCCGGAATTTTGCCTTCCTTCACCAGACTGAGCAGCGCGCCCATGGCTTCCGGACGGTCCGCCGCTTTCAGAGCGAAGGAAATCCGCGCCACGTCCCCGTCGAAGGTGATTTCGCCTTTCTGGAACGCGGGCAGCCAGACGCCGGCCAGCTCGCGGCAGGTCAGCCACACGGCGAAATCGATGTTCTCATCCATTGCCTTGCCCAGCGCCAGGGTCGCGGCCTCGGCGGCCTGCGCGGTGCCCATGCGGCGGAGCGCGTTCACGGCCTCCAACCGGACTTTGGCGGCGTCGGAGCTGATGCATCTAAGCAGCAGGTCAAGATTGCCCGGTTTGCCGTCGAGGAAAAGCTGGCCGGAGGCGCGGACAGCGTTCATCAAAAAATCATCGCCTAATGCGGTATTCAACAGAGGATTGTTTGCTGCCATCTGCTGAGTCGTCTGCAGGAGGCCAATGACCTCGCTGGCCACTTCCGGTGTGGCTCCTGGTCCAAAGGCGCGGTCTATGGCCATTTTGTCCAAATTCTCCACTTTCCGGCGCTTCAGCTCCTGCTTCACGTTGATGCGCACCCAGTCCTCGGGGTCGTTCAGGTGATCCAGCAGCTCGGCCACGCTGAGCTTTTCGTAATTCAGCTGCGTCACCACCGGCCGGCCTTTGGCGGTGACGCGCCAGATGCGGCCGTGCTCCCTGTCGCGGCGGGGGTCGTGGAAATCGACCTCGCCGTGCTGGATAATCGGATTATACCAGTCCGCCAGATACAGCGCGCCGTCCGGGCCTATGCGGACATCCACGGGACGGAAGGAGCCGTGGGTGGAGCGCACGAGGTCGGGGAGCTGCTGGGAGGAGAAGCCGCTGCCCTCTTCCTTCAAGGCGAAGCGGTTCACCCGGTGGCCGCGGAAATCGTTGGTGATGAGCTGACCCTGCATCTCATCGGGGAAATGCCGCCCGCTGATGCGCTCCAGGCCCGACTGCTTGGGCTGGCCGGGGTTCAGGCCTTTGAGAATGCGCGGCAGCTGGTTCGGCAGACAGAGGAACGTCGCGCCGGGGAACGTGAAATTGATGCCCTCGCCGTAAGCGCCGTCCGTCGTGAACGTCCGCCCCCAGGTGTCCCAGACCATGCCCCAGGGATTCACCTGGCCCATGGAGAAAACCTCCAGTTTCCCCGTCTCCGGGCGGAACTGCCACCAGCCGCTGCCCATCAGGCGGCGGGGGCCGAAGGGGGTTTCGATATGGCTGTGAATATAAACGCTCTGCGCGAAATACACATTGCCGTCGGGCCCGCGTTTGATGCTGTGGAGAATGTGGTGCGTGTCCTCCGTGCCGAAGCCGCTGAGCAGCACTTTCGTCTCATCCGCGCGGCCGTCGCCGTCCGTGTCCTTCATGAACAGCAGCTCCGTGCTGTTGGCGATGTAGGCCCCGCCGTCGCCGGGCATGATGCCCGTGGGGATGAGCAGACCCTCGTAAAAGACCGTGGACTTGTCCGCGACGCCGTCGCCGTTGGTGTCCTCGACCACCAGAATCCGGTCCGCCTGCTCCTGGCCCGGTTTGATCTGCGGGTAAATGGCGCTGCTGGCGACCCAGAGGCGGCCTTTCTCGTCCCAGGACATCTGGATCGGTTTGGCGATCATCGGTTCCTGAGCGAACAGGTTGATTTCAAGGCCGGGAGCCAGTTCAAACGACGCCTTCTCCGCCGCCGCATCGACGGGCGGCAACTCCTTTAAATCACGCTGCGCCCAGATGGGCGTGGTGAACGTGAGGGACAGCAGTACACAGGGAAAAATCCTCATAACAATCAAAAGAAAAAAGCTGGAACGGAAAAATGGACGGGAAAAACAGAAAGGGAAAAAGCGCGGGCGGACGGATCATTTTTTGCCCAGCAGCGCCTGGATGGCGGTCTCCTTTTCGGCGACCAGCGGCTCGAACAGCTGCACCTCCGAGGCATTGTTGCCCTGCTCGTGCTTGCGGGCGCCGAAGAGATAAATTTCGTTCTGCGGCCGCCAGCGGTAAAAGAAGAGCTGGTTTTTCTCCTGCACCAGCTCCCGCAGACCGGCGGGCGGCGCGGCGGGCGCGGCCGGGGCCTGAAGCGCTTTCAGAAACGCCGGCGTCATGGCGGCGTAACCGGATTCCGTGAAGGTCACGCCGTTGGACGAATCCACCTTCAGCCCGGCCATGGCCCCGTAAAGGTCGCCGTAACGCAGCCCGCGCTCCTTCGCAAAACCGGCGATGGCTTTGCCGGTGGCCTCGACGTCTTTGTTGTGCGCCGTCAGGTCCGGGTACGGCGGCGGCAACGTCTGGGTGGCCGGCGGTCCGAGCAGAACCACGCCCGCGCCGCCCGTGCTTTCCTTCACCATATCGAGAAGTTTGCCGTAGGAGGCCAGAAAATCGGCGTGCCCGGCCTCTCCTTTCCATGAATCCACCGCGCCGTAGCAGCAGATCACGACGGTGGGTTTGATGTTTCCGAGAATGACCTTCAGGCGCTCAAATCCCTCCGCCGGAGGACCAAAATACGACCGGCTTTCACAGCGCGGCGTGTCGCCGGACCAGCCGAGATTGCGGAATTTCACATTTTTCCCCGCATAAGCCGCCGTCAGCGCCGTCTCCAGATGACCGTAATTCCCGTCCCGCTCCACCAGGGTGTCACCCAGCAGCACCACCAGATCATTGTTCTCCAGAACCAGCGGCCCCTCCGCGGACAGAGGGCGCGCTCCCGCAGGGGAGACGGCCAGAAATCCAAGACAACCAACGAGCGGTAAAAACAGGGGACGCAGCATGACAGTGGAAAAAGTTTAACAATTCGGAGCCGGAATACGGCGGTCCGGCGGCGATCCTTGCGAAAACCGCGCTGTCCTGTCGAGTCTTCATTTTTGCCGCGGCGTGAAGCGCGGAGACGCGCATTGACTCAAAAATAATGACACCGGGGAGTGTCTCCCGGAGCCGGGTCTG
>JAZKFB010000104.1:0-5002 GCA_040386695.1 Verrucomicrobiota bacterium | reverse complement strand
AAAAAATGGAAGGCCCATGGCGCGCAGCTGATTCCGTGCCGAACACTCTTGGGTTGCAGCCTGCAGGCTCCACGGCTTCACCTTGCGCGCCGTTTGAGTGAGGCCCGGTCGGTTGCGGGAACGCGTTGTCCGCGTCCCCGCCTTACCACACCGCCCGGACCTCAAAGGGGGATAAAAACAGGAGAGAGGAAGAGATTGAAAAAATAATTGGGGAGTCCAACCGGTGCTGCCCCGGTTCCGCGACGTTCACAAGGTCGAGTGCTGGCTGTTACACTATGGACTCCATAAATGGAAAACCGGCATTGATACCGGACTTTGGCCTCACGCCTCCACGCCGGTGAGCGCCTCATTTCCAGCGGCAACGGTAACAGCGGCGGCCTGCCAGGCTTCGCGCGTGGTTTGCCAGATCTGATCCAGGCTGCGGGTTGGTGAGGTCACCTTTGCCGGAAGATTCCCCAGGCAGGCATAACCCAGCCGGGCGGGAACGGCGGCGCTGCGGGTGTTGGCCGGATCGCAGACGATGGTGACCGTCCACAGTTCAGGCCAGGTGGCGAAAGCGGCGCTGGTCAGGGCGGCGGCGGCTTCGGTGATGAATCCCCGGCCCGTGGCGGAGGTCCGCAGCCAGTAGCCGATTTCCCGGTCCGTCTCCCCGTTCCGCAAATGCAGACCGGCGCAGCCCAGAAGTTCGGATTCGTTGCGGGAGTAGACGCCGTAAACAAATTCCCGGCCTTCCTCAAAATCGCGGGCGAATTTCGCCAGAAGCTCCGCCACCGTCTCCAAAGAGGAAGGTGCCTCATGCGCCCAGGGCATCCATGGGCGCAGATGCTCCAGGCTGGAATCGACCGCCTCCTTGCTCAAAGCCGCATCGGAAGGCTGCCGGCATCGGATAATCAGACGAGGGGTGGCAATACGGAGGGGCGGGATTGAAAGCATGGCATGGAAATGGTGTTGGATCGAAAAAAGAGGCTGTCGGAAAATTGGCCGCCAGGGCTGGAATTGCACCAGCCTCGTCGCGTCTTCAGCGCGCTGCTCATCTGTCTGAGCTACCTGGCGGAATGGTTGGGTGAAATGGAATCGAATCGAAAACGGAAAATGGTCGGACACCCCGGTGTTGCGCCGGGCTTCTCCTGATTCCAAATCAGGCGGGTTCGCTGGCTCCCTCGCGTTCGAAAAATAAAATGGCTCCCCAGCATGGAGTTGGCTTCGCCTGTGCGGGATGGCGCTGCGCGCAGGTTTCCAAGCCGCCTGCGGCTGAGCGCTGAACCATGACGCCCGGCTTAACAGGCCGGCATGCTGCCGTTACATCACCGGGGAGTGGCGAATCGGGAAATTGGTGGAGGATGGTGGTAGCGCGCCACTGGTCGCTTCCGGCCTGTTTTTGAATGACGGCGGATTTACAATCCGCTGGCCGGGGCATCCTCCTTGTTGAAAAGGGACCAAGTTTATCCGCCACAGCAGGGGCATCCCAGGCTCTGCCCCGGACCTTCGGAATTTGTGGTTCAGCGCGGAGACTGAAGCGGCACGACAGGGACCGGGATGCCCCTGCTGTGGCGGGGAACTTGTTTTGAAAAACCTCGCGGCGGCCGGACGGGGACGGATAAAAGTCCTCCGCCCGGCGGCGCGATGATTTGGTTTATGTGAAAAAAGAACAAACACCCCTGCCGCTCCCTCCGGAGCCGCACCCGCTGGATTTCACGGCGGATGTTGGGGTGTTTTCAAGGCACACCTTATAAGAAGCCTGTATGGATATGAAATTGGATTTTCATGCCGACAGATTGGTGAAAACGCGCAATATCCCCTGACAGCCGGCCAAACAGGCGGGTTGACTTTATGGGCTGCCGCCGCGAGGATTTCGCGGAGCGGTTCCCGTGGGTGAGGATGATGCGTCGAAGCACTCTCTGTCTGCGGTCCGTCCTGTTGCCCCTCCGCCGGTAGCCGCCGGCGGAGGGGTCTTTTTATGGGTGGGCAGGACGGGCCTGGTTTTGAGGAAAGGGAAGTCTGGTTCGGGGTGCCCGCAGCCGCCCGGAAAGGCGGGAATACAGGTTTTAAATCAGTGTAATGGGTTGATTTTGAATGAATCAGGACAAAAAATAAGCCCCGCTCTCCAAGGTGGTGAGCGGGGCTTCGGGAAACTTTTCCGGTTTCGGGGAAGTCAGGTCAGACCTTGGAAGCCTGACCGCTCATCGCGGGTCTTGGGTTTATTAAGCAGGTGGCGGTAACCACACGGATGACTCTCCGCCATCTCCGGACCATTTCCACCATTCCACAACCGCTCCAACCCTTGCGCGGTGGCGGATTGGATGACTGTAAACGATCTGGCTGAGGATATCATGGCGGTGCTTGAAGGTGTGAGGATATTGCCACAGTTATGAATGCCGTCAATGAACTTTTTACAAAATACCGGAGTTTTTTTAATGGCATGAATTCCACGCCGTCCGGATCGCGGGAAAATGATAGGAACTCTTCGCGCCCTGAGGTCTGAAGCCGGATGCCTGTCCGTATGCCGGGGGTGCCTGAGCGTCAGCGGTAACAGGGAGCGTTTTCCTCAAGCTTCCCCGCCTCCTGCGGTTTGACTTTTCATGGCTCTTTGATCGAAGGAATATTTGAAACCGGAATGATCCCGGGAAGATTGGGGCCCATGAATCCGGAGCAGGAACTGGAACGCGGGCATTCCCGTCAGCAGACCGACAAAATTGCGGCATGGATCGGTAAGAACCGCCGGCGGTTTGCCGGACTGTTCGTCATTTTTCAGTCGGGCCGCCCCCTGCTTCAGCAGCGGGCGGGCTGGGTGGTGAGCTGCTGCTGTGAAACTCATCCGCAGCTCATTCTGCCGCATTTCCCGGAACTGCTGGCTTTGGCCCGGGTCCCGGGAGTGCCCGAGGCCGTGCCCCGGAATATTTTCAGAATCCTGTCCATGTGTCCTTTGCCGGAGGAGCGGCACAGTGAAATTTATGACGCCGCCCTGGGCACCGCGGGGGACGCCGCCAGTCCCGCGGCGGTTAAAGCCTACGCCATCACCGTGCTGCGCCGGCTCACGGATCTTTATCCGGAGCTGCTGGAGGAGGTGAGGCTGTCACTGAAGGAGCTGCGGCCCGGAGCGGGGGCGGCGGTTCTCAGCCGGCTGCGGAGGGAATTTTCCCTGTGAGGTCCGGGGCTGCGGTTGCGGGCGGGGAGCAGCGGAGGATACACCTTGACCGGACCGGCGGCGGCACCAGGCTGTGGCTCCGCACGCCGGAGCGGATACCCGACACACCCGGCCGGCCCATCCTGATCCATCCGCTGATGAAACGCGCGTTCCTGACCCTCGCCTCCGCCGCCATCGCGGTCCTGGCTGTTCTCCGCCCGGTGAGGGCGGGAGCCGCTGGATTGCCCAATATCGTGATTCTTTACGCGGACGACATGGGTTATGGCGATCTGGGCGCGAATCATCCCGGCTCCAAAATTCCCACGCCGCACCTGGATGCCCTGGCCGCGCAGGGCATGAGATTCACGGACGGCCATTCATCCTCCGGCATCTGCACCCCCTCCCGTTACGCCATGCTCACGGGACGGCATCACTGGCGGGACTTTCATGGCATCGTGAACACCCTCGGGCCGACGGTGTTTAAAAAGGATCAGCTGACGCTGCCGGGCATGCTGAGGGAGAAAGGTTACACCACCACCTGCATCGGGAAATGGCATCTTGGCTGGAACTGGGAGGTCATCAAACTGCCGGGGGCCACGGAGCGGGAGGCCGAACTTCAGGGCAAAAAGATCAAAGTGTGGGGACCGGAGTCCTTTGACTGGTCCAGGCCGGTGCCGGATGGGCCGCTGGATCACGGATTTGACCATTACTTCGGCTGCACGGTGATCAACTTCCCGCCCTACGCCTGGATCGAGGATAACAAAATCCCGGTCCCGCCCGACACCGTGCTGATCCGGCCCGCCGGGGAGCCGAAGGAGGGTGGATGGGAATGCCGTCCGGGCCCCGCGCGGTCGGACTGGGATTTCACCAAAGTGCTGCCCATGCTGACGCGCCGCTCGGTCGAGTTTGTCCAGTCGCGCAAGGGCCAGGCCCAGCCCTTTTTTCTCTACATGGCCTTTCCCTCGCCGCACGCGCCGATTATTCCCAACGACGAGTTCGACGGCAAATCCCAGGCCGGACCCTTCGGTGACTATGTGGTGCAGACGGACGACGCCTGCGGCCGGATCCTGACCGCTCTGCGGGAGGCAGGGCTGGAGGACAGCACCATTGTCATTTTCTCCGCCGACAATGGGCCGGAGTTTTATGCCTATGCCCGCGATCAGAAATACGGCCACTGGTCCGCCGCGCCCTTCCGGGGACTGAAGCGGGACATTTATGAGGGCGGCCATCACGTGCCCCTGGTGATCAGATGGCCGGGTCTGACGAAACCCGGGACTGTCACCGGAGCGCTGATCTCGCAGGTTGATTTCATGGCCACCTTCGCCGCGCTGACCGGGTTTAATCTGCCCGAAACCGCCGCCGGGGACTCGTTCAACTTTCTGCCCTGGCTGCGTGGCGAAGTCCCCACGCCGCCCCGCGACACCATTGTCCACAACACCAACAAGGATGATTACGCTCTGCGGCACCGGGACTGGCTGCTCATCGACGGCCGGAGCGGCTATGTGCGTCCCGCGCCCCGGCCCTGGGTGGAAAAACACCGGCAGCCCGCGGACGACGCGCAGCCGGTGGAGCTTTTCAATCTGAAGGACGATCCCGGCCAGCGGCACAATATCGCCGCTGAAAACGGCGGCACCGTTTCCGAAATGCGGGCTCTCCTGAAAAAAATCCGGGAGCAGGGACACTCCGCCCCGCGTTTCCACTGATCGGGCGCGTGATTCCTGCCATCCTGCCGTGAGCGCAGGCTTCTCGGAACCAGGCGAACGGCTGCTCCATCCGCTGATTCGACTTTGTTAAATGAGAGAAAATGGAGGAAATCACCGGGATGGAAGCCAAGAGTGTTCGGCACGGAATCAGCTGCGCGCCATGGGCCTTCCATTT
>JAZKFB010000103.1:0-3039 GCA_040386695.1 Verrucomicrobiota bacterium | reverse complement strand
TGAAATCAGGGTTTTCGGCTTCTGTCCGCTTTTTTCATTCCAGACTTTAGGATAATGAGCGTCGCGGAGGATGGTGGCCAGGCGTTTGAGGTCGGCGGGTTCGGGGGCTTTGGATCCGGCGGGCCGCATTTCGACCTTCACCTGCACATTCACAGCCCACGGCGCGCATTTCGCGAGGTCGGCGTAGGGATCGGCGCTGTGGAAGTTGCCGGTGTCGAGATTGATGCCGATCCAGGGACTGTTGACGGCTTTGACGATCTCCAGCAGGCCATCGACGGTGGCGACCACGCCTCCGTGGTTTTCGATGCCGAGGAAAATCCCCTTTTTGCCCGCATAATCGCCGCATTCCTCCAGCGTTTTGATCACCTGCTTCCGGGCGGCGGCCTCGTCGATGCCTTTGGCGGCTCCGGCGAAGACGCGGATGTGCGGCGCGCCGAGGATGGCGGCGCGGTCGATCCATTGCCGGACGCCCGCTTTTTCACGGTCGAGGTCCGGTCCGTCGGGCAGGGCGAAATTGTTGCCCACGGAGGTGCCGGAGACGGCGACCCCGCGCAGGAAAGCGTGGCGGCGGACTTTGAGCAGTTCCTCATCGCTGACGTTTTTGTCGAAATAATAACTGGTCAGCTCCGCGCCCGCGAGGCCGAGGTCCGCGCACAGGTCGATGAAGCGGTAAAAATCCATTTTCGCCGGATCCTTGAAGGAATCGCGGAACGAATAGGCGGCCAGGCTCAGGGGAAACCGCGCCGGACCCTTGCGGATGAAAGGCACCACCGCCCGCCCGGCCTGCGCCGTCAGGCCGAGGGCGGCGATGGTTTCCAGAAACCGGCGGCGGGAGAAGGCGGGGACGGAGGCGGAGGAGGTCTGGCGCATGGGCAGGATAAGGCGGCGGCGGGGAAAATCTGTCAAGATTGACGAAGGCCGGGCTGAGGGCCGGCCGGCTGGAGTTTGAACAGAGGAGCGCGGAGGAAACAGGGAAGGAAGGAAGCCGGCCGAGTATCGCCCATGACAGCCTGAAAGTTCTGATTACCCTCCGGTTTCCATGCCGTCACCACTCCCGTCCCCCTCCCTCATCGCCCAGGCCGCCGGCCGCCGTGCCGCCATTCCGGATATCGCGGACGGGCGCACCACGGCCTGGCGGGTGCTGGACGGGCTGGGCGACGGGCTGCCGGGGGTGGAGATCGACAACTGCGGCGGGCACTGGGTCGTGCAGACCCGCGATGTCCCGTTTCCGGAAATCCTGCGCCGTGTTCTGCCGGACGGCTGCCGGTCGGTCTGGTGGAAACGGCTGGACCAGCAGGACAAACAGGCCCCGCAGCCCGTGCTGGGCGACGCCCCGGACGGGCCGTTTGCGGTGCGGGAGCTGGGGCTGAGTTACGAAATCGACCTCACCGCCGGCTACAGCCAGGGACTTTTCCTGGACCAGCGCCCGCAGCGGGCGCGGATGATGGAGCGGCTTGCGGGGGGCGCGCTGCCCGCCGGCCATCAGACGGACCGGGCGGATGGTTCCGATTCTCCCCGGGTGCTGAATCTCTTCGCCTACACCTGCGCCTTCAGCGTGGCGGCGGCCTCGTGCGGGGCGGTGACCACGAGTGTGGATCTTTCCCGGCCGTATCTCGACTGGGGAAAGCGGAACATGGCGCTCAACGGGCTGGATCCCGGGAGCCATTTTTTCTGCCGGGGCGATTCCTTTGAATGGCTGCGCCGGTTTGCCAAAAAAGGCCGGACCTGGGACGGGATTGTGGTGGATCCGCCGACGTTCAGCCGGAATGCGGACGGCAGGCTTTTCCGGGTGGAGCACGATTTTCCTGCTTTGGCGGCCGCGTGCCTGGAAGTCCTGGCTCCAGGCGGCTGGCTGCTGGCGAGCACGAATCACCGGGGGCTGACGCCCGCCCGGTTCGAGGGACTGGTCCGCGATGGCGCGGTTCTGGCGGGGCGGCGGATTCAGGAGATGGAGCCGGGGGGCATGCCGCCGGATTTCACCGATTCACCATATCTAAAAGCGCTTTGGATTTTTTCATGATCAAAAGCGTTCTGGATTTCCGCATCAGTCTGGTGCCGCCGGGCACTCCGGGCACGGGCGCGGGCAGGCCTTTGTGGCGGTAAAGCCACCACGCGAAGCCCGCGCCGCCCGTCAGTCCCCAGAAATGGCTGGACCAGGAAACGTGCGGGTCCGGCAGCAGGCCGTTGAAAACGTTGCCGTAATACAGCAGGCCCACCAGCAGGGAGATGAGCGTCCACCCCAGCCGCCGCGCGACCCAGCCGCGCGCCAGCAGGAATCCCAGCATTCCGAAAATGATGCCGCTGGCCCCGATATGCACCGTGCCGGACCCGAAAATCCACACGCCGAGGCCGCTGCTCAGCCCGGTCACCAGCAGTAATCCGATAAAAAGCCAGCGGCCGCTGAGCAGGACCAGCCAGCCGAGAATCAGCAGCGGAACCGTGTTTTTCGCCAGATGCAGGAACCCCTCGTGCAGAAAAGGCGCGAAGGCGATGCCCGCCAGACCGTCGGGCTCGCGGGGGCGGATTCCCCACTGGTCGAGGCTCCATCCGGGCGGCAGCAGCGCGTCCACCGTCTCACAAATCCACAGCGCGGCCACGAACACCACCGCCGGCTTGATTTGACGGCGGATGGTGAGCCATTGGCGCTGCAGGAAGGTTTTTTCCGTCATGGGAACTCCCCACCATAACGGCCTGGCGGCGGGGGACAATGCGGCGGCGGGTGAAAAATCCCGTCATTTTTCCCGCAGTTCCGGGAAAGCGCCCGGCGGCGGTGGCGGTGATGGTTAAAAGGCGGGGACGGCTGAAAGGACGGGCCACGGATTTCACGGATAAAACGGATCATCACGGATTTAGGGAGAGGAAAATCCCTTTGTGGATGAAGGCCGGTTTGTGATTTATCCGCGCGGCTCCGCTTATCCGTGCAGTCCGCCTTCAGCTTTTCGCCGGACTCCGATTGAAGGCCGCTTTTCAAATCCGGGCTGAGCGCCAAGAGTGTTCGGCATGGATGGTGCTGCGCTCAGGAAACCGTTTTTAACCAGG
>JAZKFB010000102.1:68071-121319 GCA_040386695.1 Verrucomicrobiota bacterium | reverse complement strand
ACCACCCCCGCCTCCCAGGACCTCTCCGGTGTCATTTTAATCTGAGTCATCGCGCGCTGCGGCGCTTCTCCCCGAAGGCGGGATGAAGTTTGGATTCAGGAAAATCTCCGCGATTTTCCGCCTCCCGGGGGAAAATGCCGGACCATACCTCATTTGTAATACCCTGCCCTGCGCCGGTGGCCTCAGGGTTCGGCCGTCAGTCGCAGGAATTGGGACCGCACAGCCGGGCCGGGAGGGTTCAGGGATAATACCAGCGGGTCCCGGTGCCGGCCTGAGTGACAGGGTCAACAGGCGTCCATTCAGCCGAATGATGGAATTAATGCCTTCGGCCCCCGCATTGGTGATGGGAGGCTGTGGAAAGTTGAGGGTGCCGACGGGCTTCCCCTCCATGTCCGCCGCCCTGCCCGGCGGGTAAGCCGCATCCTCTGCCCCACAGGAATTTCACCGTCTGGCTCAGGGGGCGGCGGCTCCAGAGGCGGTCGAAGTTCTCTTCAGGACCCGCGCGGTGCCGGTTTTGAGATCCCGCGCCGGCAGCTTCCGGAGCTCCGTCCCGGCCTGGAGGCGGGGATCGCCATGGGTTTTTCAGTCACAGATAGTTGGTTTTCCTGGGAATGCCGGAGCCCGCAGCGCACGTTGATGGTTTGCCTGTCGTGAAATCGTAAATCTTTAATTGCGATTTTAAGTAAATACGGAATTTTACTTCGTCTGATAAACGCCGGGTAAGGACATCCGCACAAGCCTGCCGCTGCCTGCCTGCGTGCGCTCCCGGACCCGCAGGCGCCTGATGATGCGGCAGCAGACCGTGCAACTCCAGGAGAGGCAGGATCCGTAACTTTGGAATAATTTACGGAAATAAAGATTTACGATTACAAAGGGAATCTGGTTTGAGATTTTACAGAAAAACGTAAACGTGGGTTTAAGGAAATACGATCGCGGACGGCTGATTCCGGCGGTGAACTTAAGAAATAAGGACAAAATCCTTAAATCCTTAAATACGGTTTTAAAGAAATGCGCTTACACGTAAAACTCAGACGGCGGCAACAGTTTAAAGAAACAAAGATTTACGGCTTTAAAGATTTAAGTGTCTCATTTCCGTGCAATCGTGGGCACGCTTTTAAGGAAACAAGGTTTTGCGTATTTATGAAAATACAATTTAACGATTATACTGAAAATCGTAAATGCGATTTTGAGGAAATATGCTCAAGTGGGCCGAAGGCACAGGTTTTGAAGGAGGAAACCCAAGAACCGGGATTTTAAAAACTTGCCCTTCATTATTTCCGTGTAATCGTGGAGGCGATTTTGATGAAACAAGGATTTACGATTTTCGGGTCCAGTGGCCGGAAAGGGTTTCGCAGGGACCGTAAATACGATTTTGAGGAATTGCGGCCCGTTCTGGCGCGCTGCGGATTTTCAGGAAATTGATTAAGGAAATAAAGATTTGCGATTTTACGGAAAAAATTATGAGAATTGCTTTTGTGAATCAGAAGGGCGGGGTGGGCAAAACAACCCTGGCCGTGAATGTGGCCGGTTATATGGCCCGGCAGGGGCTTAAAGTGCTTTTTATTGACGCGGACCCGCAGCAGTCGGCCCTCGACTGGGCGGGAGCACGCAACGGGGAGTGCCCTTTCTCGATTGTGGGCATGCCCCGGCCTGTGATTCACAAGGAACTCCCGAAACTGGAGACGGGCTACGCCCATGTCATTATCGACAGTCCCCCTTCGGTCCATCAGCTCACGCAGTCAATTGTGGGGGCTTCGGACGTGGTGGTGGTGCCGGTGCAGCCCTCCCCTTACGATGTGTGGGCCGCCGAAGCCGTGCTCAGAGTTATTGATGATGCCTCCGCTGTGCTGAATCCGCAACTTAAAACCGTGTTTGCGATAAATCGCAAAATCGTGAATACGGCAATTGGACGCGATATTGTGGGAGCGCTGGCCAATTACGGGAAGCCGGTGATGGCGGCGCATGTCTGTCAGCGTGTGGCGTTCGCGGAGAGCGCGGCGCAGGGAAAAACAGTGTTTGAGATCGATGAGCAGTCCGCTGCCTCCCATGAAATCATCGCTTTAACCAACGAAATACTGAATTTATGAACAAAACCGTGAACATTGGCATGCGGCCGGCGGCGAGGCCCACAGCGGAAGCTATCGACAAATGGATGGAGGGAAACAGTGCCGGGGCAGGGGAGCCGGGGGCGGAATCCCCGCCGGCAGCGGCGGGCTCGGTCAAGCCGCCGGCCCCCAAAATGAAGCGCCTGACCATCGATATCCCTGACTCCCTGCACCGGCGCGTCAAAAGCCGCTGCGGTCAGGACGGACTGCGGATGGCGGATGTTATCCGTGATCTGCTGGATCAGCGTTTTCCTTCTCTGTAAATAAGGAAATACGATTTTAAGGAAATTTTACAAAGTTTTGAAGCCGCACTTGGGACGATGTGGTTGCCCATCAAGGGCGATGAAACTTCATGAAAAGACATTCCGTCGGGGCGGATAATCCGATCTGAATTTTGTAAAATTTAACGGTTCACACCCGTCAGAGCGGCGGAAGCAAAGCCCGGGCCTGGTTCCGCCGCGCCGGGTCCTCCTGGGAGGTTAATTTGGCGGCGCGCGCCTCACCGAGATCCGTCACCATGCTCAACGCCGGCACCCGGCATCTGATCAATGGGTTAATTTGGCGGCGCGCGCCTCACCGAGATCCGTCCGGGTGATTTTTTTGGCGGCCACGGCCTCCAGCAGGAGACCGATCCGCTCCGGGCCGCGGAGGAGGGCATCCAGGGCGAGGTTTTTGTTGGAATCCGTCAGGCCGTCAAAGGCCTCCAGAAGCAGCCGCCCCGCCTCCGGGCGGTTCACATCCGCCAGCCCGCTCACCGCGCTCTGCTGGAGCTCGGCGTTCTGGTCTTTGGCCAGATACCGTTTCAACTGCTCCCCGCATTTTTCCCAGGGCAGCAAAGGCGTCATGCGCAGCGCGTCGTAGCGGGTGCCGGGCGGGACTTTTTCGTTGTCGGCCATCAGGAGGGCCAGCTCCAGCGAGCGGGTCCAGCGGGTGTGCAGGGCCTCATCCCGGCCGATGATCTCCGCAAGCCGCGGGCCGGGCCAGGGGCCGGTCTGGCTGATGCCGTTGATGAGGCCTCCGCCCAGGACGACCGACTGCCAGTCATGCAGCGGCCCGCCCGGCTGGGGCAGGGAAATATCCAGCAGTTCCCGGATTTCCTCCGCCTGATTCCGGCGGCCGGCGGCGATGGCCACGTTCCAGATCCAGGGAATGCGGCGGTATTCCTCCGGAGTCCCCGGAGTGAGATCCGTGGTCATTTCCAGGAGAAACCCGGCCGAGCGCGCGGGATACTCACGGATCAGGGCCAGACGCTGGGCGTCGGTGGTGGCGGGATCCATCAGTTTCCGGTCCGCCGGCGGGCTGCTTTCCGCGGGCCTCAGCGCCAATGTTCCGCCGGTGAGGGCGTAGACGCCAAACCAGCGGTTGCTGGCGGAGGCGGAGCCCGTGACTTCCAGCACCGCTGGTTTGCCCGGCTCCAGGAGAGTGCCGGCGATTTCCAGGGAGAAGATGCCGTTGCTGTCCTCCGGGCTGGTTTCCCTGACCTCATAGGCCAGCCGCACCGCGCCGTCATCGCTGCTCCAGGCATGATCCCTCAGCTCCACTCCGAATTCGAGCCGTTTTGTCCCGTTTATTTTCAGTTCAAAAATCCCGGCGGGCTGACTGTGGTGACCGAGGCCGCCGGCGAAACGGAACACCTGGCCTGCACCCGTTCCGGGATCCTTCCGCGCGGGCGCTGTCTCCCAGATCAGACGGGATTTCCCATCCGTCTGGCGGCAGTGGGCGAAAGGCAGCACGCCGAGCCAGCCGGTGTAATCCATCACCTCCGCGGCGGCGGTGATTTTCGCGGCTCCATCCGCCTGCGCCGGGCCGAAAGCCGCCCGCGCCGCGGCGGCGGATTCCGTTGTGGAGCTGCCGAATTCCCGGGGTTTGCCGCCCTTCAGAAAGGCGATGAGATCCGCCATCCGCTGAGGCGTGATGCTCTGCTCGAATCCCTCCGGCATCAGGGACACCGGCGAGGGTTTGATTTCCCTGATCTCCGGCCGCAGCAGGACCTGCCGCTGTCCGGCGGCCATGGAAAGTGTGAGGCTGTTGGCGGTTTCGCCGGTGATGATCCCGGCGGCGAAACGCCCGTCCTTCAGCTCCACCACGTAGTTCAGAAAACGCGGCTCGATGACGGCGTTGGGATCCAGGATGGCCTCCAGAAATTCCGGCACCCCCTTGTCCCGGAAGAGGGAAATATCCGGACCGACCGCCTGGCCGATGCCGCGCAGGGCGTGACAGATGCCGCAGTTGATCCGGAAAATCTCCGCGCCTCCGGCCGCGTCGCCCGTCAGGCCGGCGGTTTCCCGGTAAGCGGACAGGACCTCGGCGCGCCGCCGCGGCTGGAAGGCCGCGAAGATTTTCTCCGCGCGTTCCCGGATGGCGGAGTCGGTGTTTTTCAGAAAGCGGTCACGGTTGGGCACGGCGATCTCCGCGCCGGAAACCGTGCCTTTCTCCAGGGCCGCGAGCAGTTCCGCTGTCCAGGATTCCCGGCTCAGCAGCAGATCCACGAAAGTGGAGCGGGTGGCGGGGGAGCGCAGCGTCCAGCCCTGAAGCACCAGCGCGGCCAGGGCGGGACTGGCATTCCGCCGCAGGGCCTGGAGAGCGGTGTCCCGCAACTCCGTCCCGGCCCGGGAATCGAAGAAACTGACCAGACGTCTCAGGTCATCCTCCGTCAGTGAGGGGCTGAAACCATAAAGCCGCAGCGCGGCCTGACGCCTTTCCGTTACGGCCCTTTCGTCAAAAGCCAGTGCTCCCGCCTGCTGGAAAACGTTTTCCAGTTTCGCGGTCAGGCCGGAGTCGCCGGAAACGCTGTCGGCGATCAGATCCTCAAGCTTCAGACGGCGGCGCTCAAGGGCGTCAATCAGATTCGCCCAGGCCGTGAAGCGCCAGTCCTCCCCCGCGCCGCCGCCGTTGCCCGCGGAGGCCAGGGCCGCCAGCACGCGGGCGGCGGCGGCTTTGTTGCCGGAGGCAAATGAGTCCGCCAATGAGCCCGCCGCGGCCCTCCTTTCCGGGAGGCGAGGACAGCACGGCATCGAGAACCTCCGCCGCCTGGGGAACACTGGAGCTCAGGATGGCGGTGCGCATCCAGGCGTCGTCCATGTCCCTGAGCGCCAGTTTTCCCAGAGCCCCGCCTGCCCGCGGATCATTCCATTCGCCGAGGCTGAGAGCCAGCTGGTACCGCACTCCCGCATCCGGGTCCTCTGTCAGCGCGGCGGCTTTCACGGCCAGGGCGGGAGTGGTCCGGAAAAAAGGCTCGCTCATCCGCAGGGCATTGGCCCGGACGCCGGGATGGGGGTCGGCCAGGGCCAGCTCCAAAACCGGCGGCTTCAGCGCGCGCAGACCCTCCAGTGTTGCCAGGGCCTGGAGGCGGACCTGCGGCAGGGCGCTTTTGGCGGCCAGTTCCGTCAGGGGTTCCACAACGGAAGGACCGCCGCGCTCCACCAGCTGAGCCTGCACCAGATCGCGCACGGGGCCGTTGGGCGTGTTCAGAGCGTCCACGAGTCCGGGCGGCGAAAGTTTCGTCAGGTCCCGCACCGGCCGCAGGGGTTTGCCGGCGGGAAAAACACGGTAGATGCGGCCTTTGTCCTCTCCCGCGCGGACGTCCAGTCTGGCGAGCTGCTCCGCGGCGATCCACTTGGGATGCTCGATGACATAACGGCACATATCCACGATCCACAGCGCGCCGTCCGGTCCCGTCCGCACCTGCACCGGGCGGGACCAGTTGTCGGAGGAGGCGAAAAATTCCGACTGCTGCTCATCCGCCGCCCGTCGGCCCCGGAAGCTGATGCCGTCCGCGCTGATCTTCAGGCGGGTGGTCAGGTTGTGGACCGTTTCATTCACAAAATAGTCGCCGTAAAAATCATCACCCAGCAGATTATCGCGGTAAAAATCACCGCCGCAGGCGGCGGTGGCGCTGTTGGCGTCCTGGGGATCATTGAAACGCTCCAGCGTGCGGCTGGCCGGAAACACACGGCGGCTGAGTTCCACCCGCAGGCGCTGCTCCTCGGGAATCACCACCGGGTTCCGCTTCAGATAGTGCTCCGGCAGCGGATAATGCCAGGCGAAGGTGCTGTTGTCCGTGCCGAACCAGTGGTCCCAGTCATCGCGCACGCGCCCCTGCTGGCTCAGGCCGGAGGCCGGCTCGAATGCGCCGCTGTCCGGATCCAGGCGGAAATCCCGGCCCCGGATGTCCACGGTTTTGCCGGTGATAAGGCTCCGGATGGAACCGCCGAGCAGCCCGTTGGCACCATAAACCCAGCCGT
Organism: Verrucomicrobiota bacterium; assembly: GCA_040386695.1. GTDB lineage: Bacteria > Verrucomicrobiota > Verrucomicrobiia > Verrucomicrobiales > V1-33 > CAIZWU01. The sequence goes on along the minus strand of JAZKFB010000102.1, from coordinate 114,970 downwards.
CGAGACCGCGCCGCAGGCCATTGACGCGGGCCTGGAAATTCTCCGCCGCGAAGCCCGTGAAAAGCTTCTCCACTTTGTCCGCGCGGCCGTCGCCGTCCGTGTCCCGGGCGTGGAGAATATCGGGGGCGGCGGTGATCAGCACTCCCCCGCGCCAGGCCAGGAGGCCCGTGGGAAAGGGAATTTCATCCAGAAACACCGTCGCTTTTTCATACCGCCCGTCGCCGTCGCCGTCCTCCAGAAATTTCACGCGTCCGCCGGGTTTTCCGTTGCCGTCCATGCCGCTGGGGTAGTCGCGCATTTCCACGACCCAGAGCTTGCCATCGGCCCCGAAATCAATGGCCACGGGATCGGTGATTTCCGGCTCCGCCGCCACCAGGGAGACGGTGAATCCGGGTTTGGTCAGGATTCTTTTCAATGATTCGTCCGCTGAAACCGGCGGGTCCACTCCGGCCATTTTTTTAAGCCGGAAGGACTCCGGGAGAAGCCTGCGCACCTCACCGAAAATCAACTCCTCCGTGCCGGGGCCCAGACGGGCCGGACGGTCGTAATAAACCATGGCCCCGCCGCCCTCATAACCGCCTTCCCGCAGAATGCGGCTGGAGGGAATGTAGCACGGGACGTCGTTGGCGTAGGCCGTGATCCAGAGATGGTCATACTCGCGTTTCAGCCCCAGAGCGTAATCCACCACCACTTCCCCGGGCAGAAAGACCATGGCCAGACCGTCACCGAATGTCCAGGTCTGCGCGCTGTAGGGGAGGACCGCCGGCAATGTTTCCCCGCGGTCAAGGCGCTCCAGGTTTTTGCGCGCGTGATAGCCCGCCGCGTCAGGCCCGCGGGCCAGCGCCTCCCAGCCCGCGCGGTCCGGGGGAGTGTCAAAGGGGAGATCGAACCGGCTCAGCGCGCCCGCCGGCGTGTGCGGCAGCGGCTTCATCGGGACCGTCAGCAGGCGGGAGACCTCGGTGGCGATTTCCCGGCCGTGATCCCGGGCCGCCTGAAGCGAATTTCTGGGACTGGGATTGGCGTCCGCCCCGCAGCCGATGGAGACCATGGCGACGCAGCCGGGGTGATCACGCTCCATGTTTTCCTGGGCGAATCCGGCCCAGTCCCCGCCATGAAGATTATCCGCCAGAGTGGTGCAGTGGCAGGCGTAGTTGGCCAGCAGCGCGCGCAGCGCGCCATCCGGTCCGCGGACCGCCAGCACGGGCAGGGACTGGTCCACCGGGCCGTCAGGAGTGCGGCGGTTGCGGGCGAATCCGGCGTGGCCCTGCCCATGCGTGAGCACGGCGGGACGCCGGTCATCAAGGGCGCTCAGCACCACTTTCTCCAGATGGTCCGTCAGCTCGGCCGTATAGCGGTCGATGGTGGCCAGCTGCGCGGGATCGATATCCCTGCCGAAAAGAAAGGGCGCCACGCCGGTGAGCATGGGCGCATTGTGCGTGTGACTGGAGCAGAGAGTGAAATTCGCGCGTGGAAAGGGCCGCTTCGCCGAGACCCGCCGGTAAACCTCCTCCGTGATTTTTCCGGGCACGCCGAGATTGTCCACCGTGACCAGCACCGCCGTGTCGTCCGCATTCCGCCCGAACGCCAGAGCCTTGGCCCACAGCCGCTGGCCGATGCCGTCGGATTCGGCGGTCCGGGAGCCGTAACCGCTGAGCCGGACGGGGTATTCCGGGGTGATATCCACTTTGGCCGCTCCGGCAAACACGGAAACCGTTGGCGTCTCAGCAGGCTTTTCCGCCCGCCCGGCCAGCACCATGCCGCCGAAAGCCAGCAGCGGCGGAAGCATGACCAGGCGGTGGAACGTCCGACGGACAGCCGCGGGTCCGGCCGCGGATGAGGACGGGACGGGACTGGGGTTTTTAAACAGAGGAAGCTGGATCATAGGAAGGTTGCGGTTGCCGGGCGGCTGCAGGTCACAGGCGGCGGAAGTGAGCGGGCGGGCTTTCACATGAAGCGGCCATGCGTTTTAAACGGGCGGAAACCGTTTATTTTTGCGGACAGGAAAAACCGGCACGCCATCCGGATGGCGCCGCCTCACCCGGTATCGGCCGCCGCGGGTGAAGCCAGTGGCCAGGGCCAAGCGGGTCATCCGCCCCCCGCGCATCAAAGTCCCCGCGTGGATTTCAATTCACACGCCCAGTCCGCGCCCGCCGGAAAAACCGTTGGCGCAGCCTCCCGGACGCGTCGGGATTTTATTCCAGGCCATGACGCCGGGCGAAGGCCGCTGCGGCACCGGGAGCGGCGGCGGGCCAGTTTGCACGGATCCGCCTCAGCGTCCCGTCCCGGCGGCCCCCGGCGGGAAGAGTCATGGCCCACTGCTCGGCGGATTCGGGCTCGTAGCGGGAAACCTCCTTTCCGAAGAGACCGGGCTTGGCCTGTTGCTGGAATTTCTGGTGTTCGTCCCTCGGCGGACGGGAATGGTCTTGCGGGAGGCTTTATATTTTGCTGGGATTGTTTTGCTATGAATAAACCCGCATGGACCGGACCGCTGATGATCATTCTCCTGTCGGCGGGAGCTGGATATGGGCTTGTCCGGACCTTTTTACCGGTAGCGGGGAAGGAACGTTTTGAGCGCACAGCCGCTGGTGCTCTGAAACCCGCCGCCAGGGAAGCGGCGGCGACTCCCGCGCGCGGGGCGGCCTTCACGGAGGTGCGGGATTTTCTGAAAAGTCTGGACTCGGCGAAGCTGGAGGACCTGCCCGCGCTCTGGGCCTCGCTGCCGCCGGAGAAATCGGAGGAGGGCCAGGCGCAGCTGCCGGATTTCCGCCGGATGATGGTGATGGAGCGCTGGGCGGAGCTGGATGCGCCGGGCGCGCTGGAGTTCGCCAAACAGCAGAAAGAGAAGGGGTTCCGTTTTTTGGGATTTTCCTCAAACATGGTGCCGGTTCTGGTGATGGGCGTGTTCTCGGTGTGGAGCCTCACCGATCCGGAGGCGGCGATGGCGGCCATGCGGGAGGAGAAGGACCGGGAAACCCAGGCGGCGGCGGCTGTCGGCTGGTTGCGTTCGGTGAGCGGTGATCCGGCCGCGTTCGTCGCCCATGCCTCGCAGCTGACATGGCTGGATGTGTCGAAGCTGACCAAAGAATTGTTTCTCGGGCAGGTGTCGCAGGATTTTCTGGAAACCCTCCACGCCGCCGAGCCCGGGGGGCTGAAACAGCTCGCGTCCTGGATGCCGCCCTGGTTCAAGGAAATGCTGGAGGCCCTGGACTGGAGAAAATCGCTGCGGGATCGCCCGGACGAGGCCCTGGCCACCCTGGAATCCATGCCGCTGACCAAGGACAAACTGGAGGAAATGCTCTCCTCCCTGGAGCCGCTGGCGAAAACGCAGCCGGAACGCGTGGCGGACCTGCTGACCAAACTTGCGGACCGTCCCGGTGATGAGCTGCTGACGCTGGTGTCGTGGAATGAGGGGCCGAGAAGACTTCTGGAAACGCTCATCACCACTCTGGGGCCGGAGAATCCGGAGCGCATGGCGGCCCTGCTTGAGAAAGTCAAAGGCAACGTCCCCGGAGCGGAAATTCTCACGGACACTCTGTTAAGGACCAACCCGGCGGCGGCTTTAAAAATCGCTCCGGGCCTGGGGGCGATTGATCAGCTTGCGAAGTATGTGCTTTCGCCGCCGCCGTCGATGGATTCCGGCGCCGCTCTGGATCTGGTGAAGGACTCCCCGCCTTCCTACTACCGGGACAAAATCCTGGAGCGCGCCTTGCTGGAGCTGAATGGAAAAGATCCGCAGGCGGCCCAAGCCTGGATCGGGAGCCTGCCGGAGGGGGAGGCCAGGGATTCCGCTCAACTGACGCTTGATCTGGCCTCCGCGTCCCCTGAGGCACGCATGCTGGAGCGCGTGGGCCGTCAGAACGAAACCAAAACCGGCAGTCTGGATGAGAATACCACCAAGCGGGTGGGGATCGTCACCGCCACGGCTGCGATGGATGACTTTCCAGGAACGCTGAGTAGAGTCAGCGCCTGGCCGGAAGGCCCGGCCCGGGACACCGCCCTCGGAGTGCTGGGCAGCCTCGCCGCCTCCAACGACGATCCGCAGCGCGCTCTGCAATGGGCCGCAGCCCTGCCGGAGGAGAGCCAGCGGACGGCGGCTTACGCGGGGATTGCCAAAGGCTGGACGGGAGCCGATCCGGTCGCGGCTTCCGAATGGGTGGCGGCTCTGCCGGAGGGGCCGGTGCGGGAGTCCGCCGTGGGCGGGTTCGCGGGCAGCATCGCCGCCCGGGATCCTGAGGCCGGGCTCCAGTGGGCGGCCACTCTGACCGATCCCGGGGCTCGGCTTCAGCGGCTGAGGGAAGTCACGGACCTCTGGAAGGCCAAGGATGCCCCGGCGGCGACGGAAGCCATCCGCGGTTTCCCCGGTCTGAGCGACGCCGACCGGACCGCGCTCCTGCAATCCCTCAAATAAAATCGGCCGCCCTGTAACAAAATGACCTCCTCCTCCCTCATCTCCGCCATCTGCGCGCTCGCCGGTCTGCTGGCAGGCGGCACCGCTGCCTGGCTCCGGCCTGGGAATGGAATGACACCGGCAGTCTCTGTTTCCCATCCTCCGGCGGAACCTTCATCGAAGCTGGGAGCTTCCGGGGATTCGGAGTCGGGATCGGCAAAAATGCCGCCAACCAGCCGGTCACGCCTGCTCCGCCTCATGAACGAATCCGCGCGCGGCGCGTCATCCCTGGCCAAAGTCTGGAAGGAGGCGGCCGACGATCCCGCCATGCGCCTGTGGCTGGCCGAAGTCTGGATGAGGGAGGATCCCGCCGCTTTCATCCGGATGATTTATGCGACAAATGAAAGCGTCTGGGAGACCGGGCAGGGTATGATGGTGGCAAATATCATCACCCGTTTCGCCGAACAGAATCCTCAGACCGCCCTGAAAATTGGAGCCACCGTGCAGCCTCCCGCCGCAGGCCGCTGGATGATGTCCCAGGCCATTCTCAAAATCATGGAATCCGACAGCCGCAAGGGGCTGGAGCTGGCGGCCGGCCACCCGGAACTGCGGCTTAACGGCAATGCGGATCTGGATAAAATCAAAGTCACCGCCGCCGATCTTCCTCTTCTCATGTCCCTGCCGAGAGCCATGATGGTGAACGATCTGGTGGCTAAGGCCATGAATGATCTGCCAATCGTCGAAGCCATGAAACTGACTTCCCAAATGAATTCCGTCTCCCGGAGAAGTGTGCAGGCCACTCTCTCCCGCCGCTGGGCGGACGAGGATCCGGAGGCCGCGCTGAAGTTTGCCAACACGGAAGCCACCGACGCCCAGCGGGTGAGAATTCTGGAAAGTCTGGGCGAGAAGAAAATCGAAGCGAACCCGGCCGGAGGAGCCGCCTGGGCGGAACAAAACCTCTCCGGCCACGCCAAAAACCGCGTGCTCGAAAAAGCCGCCGACAAACTGGAGAAAACCGATCCCGCCGCCGCCGAAGCCATCCGCGCCCGTCTGCCTCAGAACTACAGCCCGAAGCCCAAATAAGCCGGGTGAAGGACCGACGAATGTCATGCGCGCCCATCCTCCATCCTCCATCTTTCAGCCTCCGCCTCAGTCGGGATTCTGCACAGCGTGGATTTTCTGTTCATACCGTTCCTGATCCGACTTCATCTTGGCGGCTTTTTCACGCGCTCCGGTCATGCTGCCCATGACCAGGGCGGTCAGACCCGCAATGAGAGCGATCACGCATAAAATTTCCATCACCGCAAAGGCTCCGGCGGACCTGCCGACGCGTGAGGCGGGACATGGCGCTCCGGCCGGGCAGTGGCGGCTTGATAAGTGGGAACGGCTCACGGTGTCCGGATCAGGTTGGTCTGCACCACCGTGCGCACTTTTTCAGGCAGGGCGGCGGCCCAGATTCTGGCTTTGGCGGGATCTTTGCGGTTCAGCTCATAACCAATGCTCATGGCGCTGTCCACGTCCACCTGGTCGGGATGCCGGTCCAGAAAAGCCGCCGCCTGCTCCGGGCCGCCGCGCAGAAACCGGTCGGTCAGGTGATCCATGAGCGCGCCTTTCGGAGCGGAGAATTTTGCCGTGTCCAGCGAGTCGAACCAGCGCTCGGCGTCGGCCAGGCTTTTGGAGTAAATGTATTTGTCCGCCAGCTGGGTGAAGTATTGCCGTGCCTGCGGAGAGTCCGCCTGGTCCTCGACAAACCGGCGCGCCAGCTCAAGGTCGCGGTCGGCCAGTCCGTTCACCAGTCCGGACATGACAGCCTCCCGCATCCAGGGCTGTTCCCTGTCGTGAGTGTTGATCCAGTCCACGGCCTGCTGGGGATTCTGATTGGCCCAGCCGTCCGCCATGCGGGAAAGCATGCCCTCCATGCCGCCCCGGTGCTGCCAGGCCTGAACGCCGTGGGTGACAGCCGCCGCGCCGTCCACCTCGCCCCAGCGCTGGGCGAAATACTGGTATTCCGCCGGATAATGCCGGCCCAGACGGTCGCCCTCGTCGAAAAGATCCTGAATGCCCTGCGCGTCCTCCGGCTTCAAATCCGTCAGCGCCCTCCAGAACAGCTGCAGCCGCCGGAACTCATTCGGTTCCGCAAAAGCGTCCCGGACACGCTCCACCGGCCCCTTTGCCTCCTCCTCCGGCGTCGGCGGTCCAAGCAGCGAGGCGTAAGTCGCCCCCGGCGCTGCCGCCGGTTTGCCTGAGGATGCTTTCCCCGCTGCCGGTGGCGCTCCGGCGGCCTGGCCGCGATGAGCATTCGCCGGATGTTTCTCCGAATCAACACGTTCACCATCGGCCCGTCCCAGTCTCCCGGCGAAAAACGACAGGCCGCAGGCCGCCGCCGCCAGCAGGGTGGGGAGAGGTTTAAATTTCATGATGAATGGAGCCGGTCTGACGGTGGCGGACTTGGCTGCAAAACAGAGTGGAGCCAGCAGGGTAAAACCGAACGGTGGCCTGGGATTACTGGAGCTTTTGGAGCAGGCCCTGTTTCACTGCGTCAGGAAGATTTCCTGACTTTTCCACGGACTTGCGGAATTCCCCGCGGCGCTCGGCTGATAGAGTTCCGGCAGGGAGAAGGCCGAGCAGTTCCTGGGCTCTCGTGGCGTCCTCCTGGATCAGATTGCCGACGGTCTGCGCCGCCACGGTGGCCCGCAGTTTCTGATCCGGAGCCTCGTTCAGGAGTTCCATGATTTCCGCGGGTTTCCGGTTCCAGGCGGCGGTGTGGAAGACACTTTCGAATATTTTGTCCCGCCGGTCCTCCGGCAGCGCGGCCGCCCAGGTGACCTGTTTTCCCTGGGCCTCCCTGTCGCCGGAGGTGAAGTAGTAAGGATAATTTTCCGGCAGCTCACCCATCGGGGCGGTGGCGATGAAGTTTTTATAGCCGTTCTGGTCCTTCATGGCCCAGCGCCCGAGCACATAGCCGTAAGCGTCACGGCGGTCGGATTCCTCGGGCATGGCTTTGATCCAGTTGACGGCTCCGGCGGTGTCCTTCTCCGCCCACTTCATGGCCAGTCCCCGGACGGCCTGGTCCCGGCCGTTTCCCTCCGGCAGGGACTGGAGCAGTTCGGCGGCTTTGTCCAGCCCTCCGTCCGCGATGGCGCTGATCCAGGCGGTGTAGGCCTGGCCGCGCCCGCCGGTCATGGTTTCCTCAATCCAGTCCAGGGCGGCCTGCGGATCTTTTTTGGCCCACTGGCTGACCAGGGCCGGGCCGGCGGCCTCGCGTTCGGGGGAGGGCTCCAGGCTTGCGAAAATGCTCAGGGCCTGGGCTGGATCGGTCTCCGCGAGTTTTCCCAGCAGTTTTGGCATCACAAAGGCGCGCATCTCCTTTTTCAGGGACTTCGCCCACTCCAGCGATCCGGCGAAATCCTTCGCGGCCCAGGCGGAAATGGCGTCGCTGTAGGGGCCGCTGACGTTGCCATACCAGAAATTCTGCTCCCCCAGCACGGCGGCGGCTTTGGCGAACCGGGCGGGATCCTTTTCCCAGACCGATTTTTTGATGGGATTGGAGATCATCCAGTAATTTTTCTCGGTGGCCATCATCGCGAATCCCTTTTCGGGATTATCCTCCAGCAGGCCGGAAACGACGGCTCCCCGCACTCCACTGAAGCCGGGAAGGCTCTCGGCTTTTTTGGCCTCCGCGAAGGATTTTTCCGGATCACGGTGGGCCCAGGTGCGGAAGAGAATGGTGGCCACCTCGTTGAGCTCCTCCATTTCATCCGGACGGAGCGTTTTCAGATGGCTGTAAAATCCTGCGGGATCCACCTCCGCCCAGCGCTGCGCGGCGGCATTCCGCGCGGAGACATCGTCGCTCAGTCTGGCGGCGCTGAAGAGGCGCTCCAGTTCCCCGGCATCCGCATTTTCCACCAGATCCAGAAGCGACCGCCGTCCCGTCACGGGATTGGAGGCGGTGCGGATTTCCTCCAGCATTTTGACGGCCTGAGCGGCCTGGGCGGCGGATGAGGATTTGGAATCGAAGAGCACTTTCCGCCCGGCTCCGGCGGAACCGGTGGCCGGCGGGGCGAAGGAATACCCGAGGGCGAAACCAAGCGGAATGCCAAGACAGACGACAGGAAGCAGGATTTTCACGGGAAGGAAAAAATGTTGGATTCAGAAAGGAGACCTCGTTTTCATCGCGGCCTCGATTTTGGTTTTGGTCTCCGGCGGCAGCGTCTCCGCGTGCAGCGCCTGCAGGGCCGCCGCTTTATCGCGGCGGGACCAGGTTTGGAAAAGACTGGTGTAGCTGGCCTCCTGGACCGCCGGGTCCTGGATGGATCGTGTCCAGGCCATGGCGGACTGAGGCTCCCGGGCGGCAAGCTGGGGGATCAGCCCGGCTGCGGCCTGATCGCGGTTGGGTCCCTCCGGCAGGGACGCCACCCACTCGCTGTTGCCGTAGGAGTCACTGTTGGCCCAGGAGCGGCTGATGGCGTTATAAAGCTCCGGCTGGTCCGCCGCCGGTCTCTGATCGGCGTAGGCCAGGGCATTTCCGGTGTCGTAAGAGGCCCAGGCTCCAAGGGCGGCAGTGCGGGCCACGCTGACGCTTTTGCTTTCCGGCGGCAGCTGATCCGCCCACGCCAGCGCTTTGGCGGGATCGGTCCGGGCAATATTCCGGATGGTGTCGTCCGCATTGCCACGGGCATCTTTGGAGAGCCCGCCTTCAATTTTCGCCAGCAGGCCGAGATCATTCTCACCGGCGGCCCGGCTCAGAAGCGCCATGTTCAGCATGTCCTTCGAAGGGCCTGACGCGGTCGTCTCATAAGCAGCCAGCGCCCCCGCCGGGTTCTTCTCCACCCATTGCCCGGCCACAGCGGCGGCGGTGAATTTTCCGGCGGCGCTCATGGTGCCCGCCGTCAGCTCCCGGAAGGACGCGCCGGGATCCGCCAGGTCCTGAAACACACTGCCGCCCGAGACCATGGTCATGTTCAGATCGAATCCCTGATTGCGGTAAATCCGGCCATCCTCGTATTCGATGAAGGCCGGTCCTCCGGTTTCCTTCACGATTTTGGCTTTGTCGAGAAGAGCCGCCAGCTCGGCGGGCTTCATGGTCCCCGCCAGTTTGGAAATCACCTGGCCTCCCACGAGACCCATGCGCTCCTGCTCATTGGTGATGTTCTCCGAGATGAAATCCAGAGCCTTTCTGGGATCTTTGGCCGCCAGACCCTGCACGATGGCGTATTTCGGATCCTGGCCTTTGGCGTCCTGCACTTTTTCCAGCAGACCCAGCTGGGCGATGGCGGACTCCGGATCCGTTCTGGCCCAGGAGCCCAGCACGCCCCGCAGCGCGCTCTGCCGCTCCACGGAATTCGTGATCCCTTTGGCCCATTCGAAAGCGGCGCCGGGATTCGTGCGCGCCCATTCCACACCCAGCCCCCAGGAGCCGTTGTTGCGGGCCTTGTCCCCCAGACTTTTCAGCGCCTCCACCGCGCCCGCCGGGTCGGATTTGGCGAATTTCCGGAAAGCGGTCTGGATGGCCTCGCCCGGCAGCTGCTCCTCCTTCGCGCTGGCGGCCAGGGCCAGGAATTTTTTTGGATCCACCGAAGCCAGCTGCTCAAGGAGCATGCGGGTGAGTTCGTTGACTTTGCCCGCATCCCCGGCGGTTTGAGTCCAGGCGTAAGCCGCGCCGGCGTCGTGCCGCGCCCACGCGGCCAGCGCGTGGGATCGGATGCCGGACTCATTTTTCTCCAGATACTCCAGGCAGCCCGCCGCATCCAGCCGGACCCATTTCTGGAGCAGAATCTCCCTCGGAGCCCGCCGCTGATACTGATCGGAGATGTCCATGATCTCCTTGAACAGGGCCGGGAGTTCGTCCGCCTCCGCCTTTTCAATGCGCTTCAGCCATTCCCGCTGCCTGCTGAAAACCGCCACCTCAGCGGCAGTGGCGGCAGCAGTCTTTGCGCCCGCCTCCCGCGCTTTGGAGCCGCCGGGAACAGGCAAACCGGAATCTGCCTGTATGCGCATATTATCAATTTCTGTCTCCTTCCGATTTTCACCCGCCTTTCCGGCATAATAACCAGCAGCTATCGAGGCGGGAATTCCCACGGCGGCGATCCAGGGCAAAAGAGAGGAGGGGACGGCGGGCATATTGGCGTAAGACTATCATGAAGCTTGCAGAGAGACCGGGCGTCAATGTTTTTCGTTGAATGATTAAAATTTTTGAGGAGTTTTCGGTTTTCTTTTTATCCGTGGAGTTCAGCCGCCGTATATGCTGTTTTATTTAACGTGACATTGACTGGTCAGGCAGTTTGACATGTTTATCCATGAAATTTCCGCGCGGTCCTCGTCGGTGGTCGGGATATCCGCTTCTCCTTCCGATGGCGGCTCGCCGCCGGCATCCGCTTTTCGCGCGTCTTCCCGGTCCGGACCCCGGGAACGTTGGTGAATCGCCGCCGCAGCCTGTCAAATGTCCCGCCGCCGCTGCCCGGCGGGCTGAAAATCTGTCTGATCCCAAGTCCGGCCAGAAGCCCGGGAGCCTTGAAGGCACAGCCTGACGGGGCTGATTCATAAAACCATCACTGATCTCCAGGCTGGATTGAACCGTGAGGCATATCTGTTGTCCATCCTGAGCGGCCTGGAAAACCCGCGCGTCCATGGTCATGAAATTACTCTCCCCGTCCGCGGTTCTGGTCCTTTCGGCAGCAGGCAGCTTTGGTCTGGTGTCGCTGATTTCCCCCATGCCCATGCCGCGTGGTGGCGGTTTGGAGGACCTGCGGATTTCACGTGATATTGTGTCCCTGACAGATCAGGAGGAACCCGGAAACGCGGCTTTAAATTCCGCGCGGCCCCTGGTTTCGAGGTTCCGGACGGTGCTGGAGCTGCTGGGCATTCCGGGCTCCTGGGCGGAGGAGCTGGCGGCGGCGGATACCGGCGGATTTCCCGCGCTGCTGGAGCGGATGAAGGACCTGCCCGCGCGGCAGAGGGAGTGTCTGCGGGAGCTGTTGTTCGGCCGCTGGGCGGAGCTGGATGCGGCGGGCGGGGCGGCTTTGCTGGCGGGGTATCCTCTGAAAAACGACCTCACGGATTTTCTGCGGATTTGGTCCCGGCTGGATTTTGAGGCCGCTGCCGTCAAAGCGGAGGAGCATGGCCCGGATCAGCTGCGCCGCACCGCGCGCGACCATGCGCTGCTGGATCCGCAGGGGCTGCTGCGGTGGCTGGAGAACCGTCCGGATTTGAATCCGATCACACTGTTTGACTCGGACTCGCGTGAAAATCCGGAGGCGCTGAAACGCCTGTCGGCTCAGGATCCCGCACGCATGCTGGCCTGGAGCCGTGAGGTGCCGGAGGACAAACTGAAGCCCGGGTTTGTGCAGGATCTGGCCGCCGGTCTGGCGAAAGCCGATCCCGAAAAGGCGCTGGAATGGGCGAAGTCGCTGAAGGACACCGCCCGCTCCCATGCGGCGCTGGCGGGCGCGGCCGGCGTTCTGGCCGCCCGCGATCCTTTGCGGGCGCTGCGGATCGCCGCCGGCATGCAGGCTTCGGGAAGTTATGACCCACTGAATTCCCAATATGAAATCGCCCGGAAGCTGGATCTTTCCAATGTGGATCAAATACAGGGCTGGCTGGCTCAGCTGCCGCCCTCGGTTTTCCGCAGCGCCCTGACTCGGAAAATGGTCCGGGATCAGCTGGACCGTGATCCCGGCAGGGCTTTTGCCCTGGCGGCTTTGCTGGGATCGGAGGCGGGCATGCTGAACCGGGCCGAGATTCCGATGGCCATGGCCAACAGTCCGGAGGAGGCCCGCAAACTTCTGGATGCCGCCGCCGGGGCCGCCGGTTCCAGCCTGCGGGACACCTTGTCCAGGGAAGCGCTGCTGCGCTGGATGGAGGTTTCCCCGTCGTCTCTGGCGGACTATCTGAAGGGCCGCATGGACACGCCGCTCATGCAGTCGATGAGGGAGTCCCTGCAGGCCGGGCTGGGCGTTCAGAAAATGCTGACCGGCGCGGCCGATCCCGCGCTTTCGGAGGTGATAGGATATTCCCGGGCGGCCTATGTGAAGGAGCTGGCCGTTGTTAATCCTGACCAGGCCGCCGCGGAGCTGGGTCAGGTGGCGGATCCGGTGGCGCGCCACCAACTGGCGGCGGAAATCGCGGACCGGTGGGCCAAATATAACCGCACCGGCGTGATGGACTGGGCCGCGGGCCTTCAGGATCCCGTGGATCAGGCCGCCGCCTGGCGGGCGGTGTCGGAAGCCTGGACCAGGGAGGATTCCTGGCAGGCCTCCAATTGGATCTCCAGCCTTCCGGCGGGTCCGGGACGCGATGCCGCCGTGCAGGCCATGACTTCCGAAATCAGTGCCGCTGATCCCGATTTGGCGTGGAGCTGGGCGCGGAGCATGACCGACCCCGCGCTGCGCGCCGAAGCTCTGGCCTCGGCGGCGGAGTCCTGGCGGCGGAAGGATCCCGCCGCGCTGGAAGCGGCTCTCAATGATCCCGCGCTGACGGCTGCGGAGCGCGGCCGGGTGGTGGAAAAACTGCAGGCTCATGGACCGAAATAACCTTTATCCCGACCGGCACCGCATGAAAACTTCCCTCAAAACCACATGGCTCCCCGTCGTTGCCGGAGTGCTGATCGGCACCTCGGCGGCGTTCGGCTGGCAGGCTCTGCGCGGTCGCGGGCCTGACAAAATTTCATCCGGAACCTCCGCGTTATCCGCCAGGACGGAGCCCGGGCGGAAAACCGCCGGAGCGGCCGGAGAGTGGGAAAGCCTGCTCCGGAAAAACGGCCACTCGCTGGCCAGTCAGCTCCGGCAGGCGGAACTGGCGGCCCGCGCCGGATCGCGCGACATGCCCCGGCTGCTGGAACTGGCCGGGGAGAACCGCGCCGCGCGGGAACTGCTGCTGCGCCGCTGGACGGAAATCGACCCGCGGGCCGCCGCCGCCTGGCTGGGGTCCACCGGGAAAATGAAGGATCTGGATTCCGTGATCGGCCGGGAGGGGGAGGTGCAGACGGTTTACAGCGTCTGGGCCAAAAACGATCCCGCCGCCGCCATGGCCAGTCTCAAGGCCCATTCCGGTCTGAATTTCCACCGCCTGTGGACCGCATCCGTTCTCGAAAAACTGCTGGATGAGGACATGGCCGCCGGGGTGAAATTCGGGGTGCTGTCCGGCCCGGGGATGAGCCTTTCCAGGACTTCCTACCGGATGGCGTCTCCGGACTGGGTGCAAAAGGATCCCGCCCGCGCGGCCGCGCTGCTGGCCGCTGAAGCGCCCGGGGGATTCCGCGACGGTTATCTGGGCCAGGCGATTGAGGCCCTGGCAAAAACCGATCTGACGGCGGCGGTCGCTTTGCTGAACAAGCATCAGGACGGCAGAATCCAATGGGTTCCCGACGGACTTTTCAGCCAATGGGCGGCGAAAGACCCCGGCGCTCTGACGGCTTATCTGGATTCGGAAGCGCCTCCCTGGCAGAAAAACTCCATCAAAGCCGCGCTGGCCCGGAGCCTGGGGGAAAAGGATCCGGTGGCGGCGCTTCAGTGGGCCTCGGAAAATCTTGGCGGCGGGGACCGCGCCCAGGCGCAGTCCGGGCTTCTCGCCAAACTCACCAAAGATGATCCGGCGGCGGCCCTGAGTTATCTGAATTCCCTGTCGGAAGGAACCGCCCTGCGCGGCGCGGTGGAGCACTTCACCGGGGCCCTCACGGATTCCAGCCCCGAAGCTCTCCTGACCAGCGCCCAAACGCTGCCGGAGGGCGCGGCCCGCAGCCTGCTGACGGCCAGGGCCTATGAAAAATGGTATCAGAAGGATCCCGGAAACCTTCTGGCGGGTCTGGCCTCGCAGCCCGTCTCCGCGTTGCCCGACGGCCTCTGGACGCAGCTGGGCCAGAGCACCACCAGCACGGCCGACGGTCTGAAATATGCCGCCGCCCTGCCCGCGGAAGCCATGCCGGAGTTTCTCAAAGCCGTCTTCCGCCACAACATCCAGTGGTATGACACCGCGAAATTCACCTCCACCCTCGCGGGGATGACCGACCCCGCGCAGCGCGCCGCGGCCATCGAGGGAGCCATGGAAAACCTGACCTGGCTGGACCCCGCGCCCGTCACCGTCTGGGCGCGCGGCCTTTCCGCCGGGGAGCGCGGTCTGGTCGCGGATCAGATGACCCGCCGCCTGCCTGACCTGACCGCGCAGCAGAAAAAGGAGCTGATCGATCCGTTGAGGTGAGGACCCTCATCGCCGGTCAGGCTCAGGAGAAAGTGGTGCAGCGATGCCGCGAACGCGTCATAAAGCCGGGCGATGCTGGAGGGCGCCATGGAAAATTCGGGATCAGCGGAGCTTCTTTCCCGGAGGACGGCGGAAAAAGAAAGTTTGTCTGGCCCGGCGGGGTTTTTTTGGCGAAGGCTGGGGCTGCCGTTCCGGGATTTCCCGGAAAACCGGCAAATCATTTGTCCCGGTTTTCGCGGCGGGTGACAGCTTGGAGTTGTGAAGTTCTCCGCCGCATTACCCGGGCCGTCCGGGACTGACTCCGACTCTGATCTGCTGCGCGCGTTTGCTGCCGGGCGGGATGAGGCGGCGTTCCGGGCGCTGACGGAGCGGTATGCGGGGCTGGTGCACGGCATCGCCTTCCGGCGGCTGGGGGAGGTCGGGGCGGCGCAGGAGGTGACCTCGGAGGTTTTCACGCTGTTGGCGCGGAAGGCGTCGCGGCTGACCCAGCCGGGCTGTCTGGCCGCGTGGCTTCAGCGAAGCGCGGTGCTGATCACCGCCAATGCCGCCCGCCGTGAAACCCGCCGCCGACTTGTCATGAAAACCTACACCGCCTCGCTGGATTCCACGTCGCCCGCTCCGCCGCCGACGGATGATCCGGCCTGGCGGGAGGCCCTGGGGCATCTGGATGAATCCCTGGCCAAACTGCCGGAGCGCGACCGGCAGCTGCTGCTGGCAAGATTTTTCACCGGCCGGACGCACGGGGAAATCGCGGCGGAGACCGGGGCCGGGGAGGCGGCGGTCAAAAAGGCGGGGCAGCGGGCGCTGGAAAAACTCCGGGCGCTCCTGCTGCGGCGCGGCGTCACTCTGTCCGCCGCCGTGCTGGCCTCCGGACTGAAGGGGCATGTGCAGGCGGCCGCGCCGGACGGGGTGGCGGTCCAGGCTTCCTCGACGGCGCTCCGGGCGGTGGATTCGCTTGGGCTTTTTCAAACCCTCCAGCACTCGCTCGCTTATATGTTTTACGGTAAAACCCTGACCACCACCACCGCCGCGCTGCTGCTTTGCGCGGCCCTGGGCGGCGGCTCCTTTCTGGCCGCCCGGCAGCTGGCGATAGCGGTTTACGCGCCGCCGGGAAATGACACCGCCGCCACCGGTCCGCTGGTTCCGGCAGCGGATTCCGTTAAAGCCTCAGCCGGCGGGAAAATTGCCGCCCGCAGCGTGACGGAGATGGTGCGCGAGGCCGTGGAGCTGCTGCGGCGTTCGCGCAAGGAGGGCTCACCGGAAATGGACCGGGCCATTCTGCTGCTGGCGGGGCTTTTGCCGGAGGAAATGCGGGAAGCCGCGCGCGGAGCGGAGGATTACCGGGAGGACCGGCAACTGGCCGAAGCCTTGGCCACCGCGCTCGGGGCCGCGTGGGCGGAGCGGGATCCGGCGGCGGCCCTGGCCTGGCTGGAGGATTTTTGCCCGCCTCCGCAATCGGCGGGCAGAGGGGGCGCCAACAAAATTGTCCTCACCTGGTTCCAACGGGACGCTCCGGCGGCGTGGGACTGGTGGAAACGCCGCAGCCGCTCCAGCTCTCCGCCCGCGCTCGGCTGGGGGGAAGTCATTGGTGAGGGCGCGGGAAACTGGGCCCGGCGGGAGCCTGCGGCGGCCACGGCGGCGGTGGGGGAAACCGATGTTTCTCCCGAGCTTTTGACGGCATTCGCGGGGCAGCTCAGCCAGATGCAGATAGGAGCGGATTCTCCGGCGGTCGACGCCGCGCTGGCATGGAGAAATCCCTCCATGCGGGCGCAGCTGGCACGCTTTCTGGCCGATGGACGGGACTCTTTGGGAAAGGGAAGCGGAGAGATGGAACGGTTGTTTCCCTTGTTGAACAAGCTCTGCGCCAACGACCCCGGCGCACTGGAAAACGCTCTGCCGCCGCTGATGAAACTCTGGTCGGGCCAGACTCCGGAGGCCGCCGCCTCCTGGGTTCTGGACGAGGCCACCTCCTCCCCCGTGAACACGAGGAATCTCCTGCAGCCCGCCCTCGAAGTCTGGGGAAAAACGGCTCCGGAGGACTTATGGCGCTGGATTCAAAGCCGGATAGCCCGGGATGCCGGGCAGGCGGCCCGCATTCAGAACGCGCTGCTGAGCGGCGATTTGGACACCCGGGTGCAGGGAAGCCGCTGGATTCCCGATTCCTCGGCCTGCGGGATGCTGGCGGCGGCACCGGAAATGCAGGACGGCCTGGTGCGCTTCTGGGCAGAGCAGCGCCTTCAGCCCGGGACGGGCAAAGCGGTTTCCCTGGAGGAAAACCTCGCCCGCTGGCGTGAAGAGATCAGCGTGGAGGAAACCAAGGGACACACCGCCTCCGCCGCTCTGGCCCGGCGGGCGCTCCAGCTCGCGGAAAAATTGTCCCAGTCTCAAATTCCGGCTCCAGCTCCGGTATCGGTCCCGGCATCGGATTCCCCACCCGTCCCTCTCATAAACACGGCTGCCCCCGCCGGCGTCAGCAGTTCCCCGCCATGAAAAAACTCCTTCTTCCCGCAGCGGCCTGCGTGGTGGCCCTTGGCTCCTGGTCAGGCTGGCTGGCCGGTTCCGCGCGAAGTTCCAGCCTGGCCCGGGTAATGGCCGGGCCTCCGCTCACCGCCGGAAACCGCAGTACCGCGCTGCCCGGCGGGCCAGTGCCCGGTTCCGTGACTTTACAGGAATGGCGGGACCTGATCGAGACAGATCCGCAGGAAAGCCGCTCGGATGACGCGGTGCACATGGCCCGCGTGCGGGAACTCGCGCGTGGCCTGTCCCTCGCGGATCTGCGGGAACGCATTGAGGCGGGCATGGAGGAAACGATTCTGAAAAACAGCTCCTCGGGCATCGTCGGCACGCTGATCCACGAATTCGCCCGGCGGGATGCCGCCGGAACCTGCGACCTGCTGTTCCGCAAAAAATACTGGCGCTCGGATGGCAAGGTTTTTGAGCAATGGGGCCGCCAGGATCCGCAGGCCGCTTTCGCGTGGCTCGACGCGCATCCCCAGTTCCAGAGCAACCGTTATGAAATTATCCGGGGCTGGGCGGAAAATGATCCTGCGGGAGCTTTCCAGGCTTTGGTGGGCCTGGGCAAAAAGGATCAGCTGGACGCTTCGGACGCGGGATCGGACCGATTCTCGTTCTTCGACTCCTGGGCGCAAAAGGACCCGGAAGCCGCAGTGGCCGCCTGCGCTTCCCATCCGGAACTGGATTTCTGCCTCAATGCCCACTGGAGCGGCGCGCTTTTTGAAAGCAGTCCCGCACGGCAGGAACGCCTGCTTTCCGCCATTCAGGCAATCCCCGAGCCCGATCACAGGTTTTCGGCCCTGACCTGGTGCGCGACCTATCTCGCCGCCTCAGAGGATCCGCGGAGAGCCATTCCGCTGACGGAGGACCAATCGCTGTCGGATTCCCAAAGGGACCGGATGCGCCAGGGGGTTCTGGAAATATGGATGCAGGTCGAGGGCGCGGAAACCGCCGCCCAATGGTTCTGGACCTCCAGCGCTCCGGGGCAGCAGGAGGAGGCGGTGAAAAGAGTTTTGGACGCCTGGAGCTATTACAGTGACCGCCTCGCAGGCCCTCTGAACTGGCTGCAAAACCTCCCTCCCGGCAAAATCCCCGCCACCGCTCCGCAGATCTTCGCGGAGGCCGGATTCGAAACGGCTCCCGTTCCCGCCCTCCAGGGCTGGCTGGCGCTGCAGCCCGCCGGGGAGATCAGCCCCGATGCCGTGACCCGGCTCGGCCAATACCTCTCCTCCGCCCCGCAGGCCACCCGGCTTCCCGTCCTGCTGCAGGATGCGGGTTTCCCGGTGGAACTGGCAGGCCGCCTCCTGCACGCCGCCGGTCAGACGGGGGAATGACGCGTCCGGGAATTGGGTTTCCGGGACAGGATCAATGGAAAAAGCGGCTTTTCCTGTCTGGATTGCCGGCGTGGCGGACATTTCCTGATGTCCGTTCCCCGTTTTCCATTCTCTTGCCGCCATGACCGATGCCGAATTGTTAAAGCGCTTCACCGCCGACGGCGATGAGGCCGCCTTCCGCGCGCTTGCCGGGCGTCACTCGGGTCTGGTGTATCATACCGCGCTCCGGAGCACCGCCGATCCGGAGACCGCCAGGGAGGTGTGTCAGTCGGTCCTCCTGCTGCTGGCTCAGAAATCAGCGCGCCTGGATGCCTCCCGGGGCCTGGCGGGATGGCTGCACCGGACGGCGACCCTCCAGGCCCGGAATGCGCGGCGCGGGGAATCGCGGCGTCAGCGCGCTCTTCTCGCCATGCGTCAGCACCCTCTTTCAAATTCCGCCCCGTCCTCCGCCTCCTCTCCGGAGGGATTGGCGGACAGTTTTCACCCGGCCCTCCCGCATCTGGATGAAGCGGTGGAGCGCCTGCCGGAACGCGACCGCGAGGTCCTGCTGGCGCATTATTACACCGGCCGGACTTACCGGGAGATCGCGGAAATGAGACGGGAAACGGAGGCGGCGGTGCAGCGGCGGGCCTCGCGGGCTTTGGAAAAACTGGCGGTCAGCCTGCGCCGTCAGGGTCTGGCGGTGCCGACTTTGGCTTTGGCGGCGGGGCTTTCCGGCGCTCTGCAAGCTCCGGCTCCCGCAGGCCTCGTTCCACTTCCCCTGGACTTGCCGCTTCCAACACCGGCACCGGCTTCCCTCCCGGAGATTTGGACGATGGCCGGCCGCGCGGCGGCCCTGGTGATCGTCGGGACCTGCGCCGCCGCCGCCGGTTATGCCCTGGCGGCGGCACCATCGGCGGTGGCGGGCCGTCAGAAAGCCGCAGGACCCACCAAACTTTCCGTTCCTCCCGGCGGACCGGAGAAACTCCGGCCGTTGGAGGTTGTAAAATCCGGACCGTCAGGCGACTGGCAAAAGATCCTCGCCGAAGCCGCCCGGGACCTGCGGAACACCGGCGATCCGCTGGCCAAAGCCCGGGCCTCCTGGCGCTTGTCGGCGGTGCCGGCCGGGGAATTCGGAGATGCCTTCCAGTGGGCCGCCGCCCTGCCGAAGGAGGATGCCGCCCGGGAGAGGCTGCTCGCGCTGGTGCTGTGCCTGCAGGCGGCCCATGATCCGGTCAAGGCCTGGGCGGCTTTTGGAACCCTGCCGGTGAAAGGGTATTGGTATGATCCGGCGGATTCCTGGCACGGCACCCTTTTTGTGAGGCTTTGGGATCGGGACCCGGCGGCGTGTCTGGCGGCACTGCCCGAGATGAAAGGCCGCCAGCAGCCGGGAGCCGGGATGGGGGAACGCCTCATTCAGGAGTCGGCTCCGGACCGCGCCCGCTGGATGAAGGCCGTGGAGCAAAGCCCCGACGTGGAAATCCGGGTGCTGGGGGCCAGTGCGACCGTCAGATGGGCCAAAAGAAATCCCGACATGCTGGGCGGGGTGTTTGACTGGGCGTTGAGCCTTCCATTTTCCCGTGCCGAATGGGAGACGGAACTGAACCGGCCGGCGTTTGCGGAAATAAATAAGGCCGCAAATGTGCCGTGGACGCCTTTGAGGAGACTGATCGCCAGCCTTTCCTGGGAAGCGGACGAGAGTGAACCGGCTTTTTCCGAATGGCTGAACGGATTGAAAGGAGACCAGGCCACAAAAGCGCGCCACCTGCTGCTGACCTCGATGATGAGCCGGACGGACGATGAGCGGCTCAAACTGGCGAAAGGCCTGAAGGATTCCGGACTGCGTGAGGCTTTGTTGAAATCCCTATGAAAACGGAACGGCCTTTCACTTTTCAGGCGGCTCTGGGACTGACGGCCATGCTGGGACTTGCCGCAGGCCTTCTGACGGGAAGGTGGTCTTCCGCTCATCGGGAGACTCAAACCGCCGGTGGCTCCCTGCTGTCCGCCCGGCAGGCGGTTCCCGGAGAACCGGCGGGCGCTGTTTCCCGGGCGCACACGGAGCAGGAGCGGGAGCACTGGCTGGCCGCCGCGCGGAAGGCGGCGGAAGGGAATGGACTGGGATTTGAAGCGGAACTGGACGCGCCGGGTTTGCTGCTTTCCGTGGAGAATCTGACGGCCGGTGATTTTCCGCTGCTGGCTTTTTCCTTGGAGCAGTTCCCGGACACGCCCGGGAGAAAGCGTCTGGAGGAGTGGCTGCTGAAGGCATGGTCCCTGAAAAATCCGCTGGAGGCTTTGGCCTGGGCGGAAAAGTGCCGGACAGACCTGAGGCCGGGAGCTTTGGAGGCCTGGGCCCGGCGGGATCCGGCGGCCGCCCTGGAAGCGGTGAAGGACGACCCTTCGCTCAAAATAAAGAACGGAGTGATGGACTCCGACACCAGTGTCTTCCGGACTGTTTTTGCCACCTGGGCAGGCCGGGACCGGCGGGCGGCTCTTCAGGCTTTGGCGGATTTCGGCGCAGCCAAACGGGGGCACGAGGCCATTCTGGCCAGGAACGGGTTCATGGAGGGGGCGCTGCCGGACGCGGTGAAATTTCCGGAGCAGTGGGCAGCCGACCGCGATGCTCTGGCGGGGGAGATTCTGCAACTGCCGGAAGCCCGGGAGCGGCGGAATATCCTCGGAAGTCTGGCGGAGGTCTATCAGGAACAGATCACCGGCAGTGCGGACCACCGCACCCTGCTGGACGCGGGCCGGAAAGAAGTCGGGGAGTGGCTTGGAAAATTGCCTTTGAATGAGGAACTGCACGCCGCGCTGCTTCGACAACTGGCACAAAGGGACGGAACAGACCGGGAGGAGGCGCCTGAAGCCTACGCCTGGCTCTGGAAGGAAGTGCCTGACAGCCAGCGCGCCGAAACCCTGGATTACATCGTCCGGCACTGGGCGGAGGAAGCCCCCTGGAGCGCCCGGGATCCCGACGCCTGCGGCCGTTGGCTCAATTCCCTCGGTCCTCTGGGACCGGAGTACGCCGCCGCTCTGAAATCCTTCGCGGAAGTGGCGGCGGTCCGGGACCCCGTGGCGGGCCTGGCCTGGGCGGGGCAGATCGCCGATCCGATTCCGAAAAAGGAAGCCATGAAATCCGTCACCGAACTGATCCGCAAACAATGGCCCGACCGCGCCGACGCGCTCCTTGCGAAGTGACGAATGGCAGGCGCTGGCGCAGGAGAAGCCGTCCGGCCGGACCGGGGAATAGGCTGGAGTTCCGTCTTCCGCAAACTGCCCTCGCCATCTGTTTGGTGGCTGCGGGACAAGGAGTTACGGACGCCCGGCCTTGGGTTACAGGGCGTTAAAATTTGTCAGGAAAGGCCGGAAACAATCGCTGCGGGTGCTGCGGAGGTTGTGCCGGGTCCGGGAAATGGTGCTGCGGGCACCGCGGAGGTTCTGTCGGGTCCGGGAAAAGGAGCCGCGGGCGCCGCGGAGGTTCTGTCGGGTCCGGGAAATGACGCCGCGGGCACCGCGGAGGTTCCGTCGGGTCCGGGAAATGGTGCTGCGGGCACCGCAGAGGTTCTGGCGGGTCCGGGAGATGACGCCGCGGGCGCCGCAGGGGTTCCAGCGGGTCCCGGGAATGCCGTTGCGGGCGCCGCGGGGGTTCTGGCAGGTCCGGGTAAGGGCGCGGTGACACCCGCAGCGGTTCTGACGGGAGCGGGTATTTTCCGCTTCCTGGCCGCAGCGGGAGTTTCAGGGAGCGGTGGCGTAGCTCTCGGCGCGGGCGCGGAATTTCAGCTCGTCGGGCCAGGCGGCTTGGTTCAGAAAGGCTTCGGCGGCGGCCGGTTCCCCGTGCCACCACTGGCCCCAGGCGGCCACCTGCCCGGCGGCTGACTCCGGGGCGGGGGCGGGGGCATCCGGGCGGGGCAGGGAGCGGATTTCCGGTGGGTTCGGACCCGCCATGCTTTCCTCCACGATGCGGGTGAGCCTCGCTTTCATCATAAAATGCCGGGCGGCGGCCTGGGCGTTTTCCGGAAAGGTGCTCAGCCAGGCGTCGCATTCCGCCGGGCTCATCCGGTGCCAGGCGGTGGCGGTGCTTTCAAAAAGCTCGTTCCAGCCGGATTTTGTTCCATTTCCGGCGTGACGGGCGGAGGACTCCTGCGACAGGGCGCGCTGGAATTCGGTCGGATTGTCCGCATAAGCCACGTGCCCGGAGAGGCGGGCGGCCATGGATTTGATCTCCGCCTCCGTCCGGAGGCTGTTTTCGAAGCTTCTTCCCGAGGTGACGAAACCCTTGTTGCTCTCCATTTCGAGGAAGTTGGCATAGGCCACGGGATCATGCAGGCCCAGCGAATTCAAAACATGACCCATCACGGAAAAGACGGGCCCGTCAGGGGGCTTCAGCCGGTAGGCATTGGCCCATTCCGCCAAGCCCTGGCCATGGCGGGCGGCCCAGGTGTGCATGATGTCGTGAAAGTTTTGAATCGTTATTTCCCCCTCCGGATGAGCCAGAGCCCACTCCATGGCGGCGGCGGGTTCCGTCTCCGCCCATTCTGAAAGCAGAATCGCCAGCAGGGTGCCGCGTTCCGGTCCCGCCCGCCGCAGACACTCCTGAAGCAGAGCGCTCCGCCGCTCCGGGGAAGCCCCGCGCAGCCCGAGGGAGCAGGCCAGTTTCGCTTTGGCGTCCATAGCCGGCCATGTCCCCGCCTCCGGCAGGTGTGCGGTAATTGAAGTGGAAGGGGCGGCGGCCGGTTCGGCTTGGCCGGACATCACGGGCACTGATGCCCGTCCCGCCCCTGACGCCGCCGTTTTGCCCGCCGACCTGGCAAGCACCAGCCCGAGAGTGAATCCGGAAGCGGCCCCGGCAAGCCCCCGGAGGAAAGCGCGCGTTTTGATTTTCATGGATTTCCTTTCGCTTTGAATTCCCTGGCCGCCGCTTCCAGCATCGACTTGATCTCCGGGGAAAGGGACGACTTTTCCAGCCACGGAGCCACGTAATTCCCGCCGCCGCCGATGCGGTCCTTTTGTTCAAATTCCAGCCAGCGCTGGAAGATTCCGTAAACCAGCGGGTCGCGGACCGCCGGGTCCGACAGTTCCGCCGCCCACAGAATGGCCTCCCCCTGGCGCGGCTGCATCGAAGTCCACTCCCCGTTTTTGAAATCCGTCAGCCGCGCGGCGCGGAAAATGGCGGCCTCCCGTTCCGGCCCGCTCAGCAGCGGCAGCAGCCATCCGCGGGCATTGAGACCCATTTTATCCGCCTGCAGGACCGCCCGGACGGCGGCTTCCCCCGCCGCTTCCCCGCCCTCCGCCGTCAGCGCCCCGATGGTCGTCGCGGGCGGGGTTCCACTGCCGATTCTGACCGCTTCCCCCAGCAGAAGTTCCGCCGCCATGACTTTCCCCGGTGAAGGCGGTAAAGTTCCCAGCCATTGTTCCGTGGCCCCGAAACGCTGACCTTTGGCCCGCGAATCCGCCCCGTTGGTCCAGGCGGAAAGCGCCTGCGCCAGAGCCAGACGGCGGAAGACCGGGTCCGGCTCCTCCAGCAGTTTTCCGCAGGCTTCCCTCCAGGCGTTTTCATTTCCGTTTCTCTTCTCCTTCCCCTCGCGGTCCAGTTTTTCCCAGACGGGCTGCAGGGCCGCCTTCCGCAGATCATCCCCCTGCAATTGCCCGGCCCACCGGACCGCCGCGTCGCCGGAGGAGGCGGCCAGGCTTTCCGCCACCACGGAGATGATCCGGGGCAATGCCTGGACCAGAGCGGGATTGTCCTGCTGCTCCATCAGCCAGTGCAGAGCCTTGTCAGGCTCCGCTCCATGCCACACGCCAAACCCGAGGGCCGCCAGTCCGGCTCCATTCATATTGTCGGTTCCGCGTCTTTTCGCCAGACCGGGGATCGCCGCCGCCGGATCCACCCGCCCCCACTGCCGGGCAAGATCCGGCAGCCAGCGCGAGCGCTCGTCCGCCGAAAGGCGCCGGTCCGCGAGTTCCAGCAAAGGGGACCACAATTCCTTCGGCACCGCCTCCAGCCAGACGGCCAGGCGCTGCCGGGTGAGTTCGTTGTCGGGACCGGAAACCATCCCCAGCAACTGGGTCAGCAACCCCTCCGCCGTGTCCTCAGGCGGCGGCACCGCGAACCTCTGCGCCACCGCTGCCCCGCTTTCCCCGGGCGGACGAAGAGAAGGTGCCGTCGTCCGCGATGAAAGCAACGCCAGGGACGCCGCCGGGGCCGGGTCCATCCAAGTGCCCCAGAAACCGCCGCCGGCCAGCCCGAGGGCGGTTCCGATGAGAATGGATTTGATGCCGCTCATAAAAGTCAGGGTTGAGAAAAGTCCTCCGGCTCCGGATCCGGAAGCCGCGCCCGCTCCGGAACCGGCGGATTGCAGAGCAGCCGCCGCCAGGCTGGAGGCCGTCAGCAGCGACGCGGGCGCGGCTTTGACGGATTCGCTGGAAAGCCAAAGCGTGAGAGCCGCGGCCGAGAGCACGACTCCGCGCCGCGAGAGCCGTCCGCGCAGTTTTTCCAGGGCCCGCGTCAGCCGTTGCCGCACGGCTCCGGCGCTCAGGCCCAGCCGGTCCCCGATTTCCTGAAGCCCGCACTGCTCGAAAAACCGCAGAATCAGAGCCTGCTGCTCCAGCCTGGGCAGTTCGGCGATGGCTCCGTCAATATGCGGCATCAGGGCCGCGTTCACCCTGGCGGCATCGGGATCGGGGGCATTCATTTGGAGGAGATCGGCGGCGGTCCGTTCCCGGATAGCACGGCGGGTTTCGCCGCGGATGACGTTCAGGGCCGCTCGGCGGGTTTGCGTGTGCAGCCACACACTCACCAGCAGATCCGGCGGGAGCAGGGCCGCCCGGCGCGCCAGTTGGGTGAAAACCGTCTGCGCCACATCCGCCGCCGCATCCCTCCGGTCTCCCAGCAGGCGGCCCGCAGTCGAGTGCACCATGTCCATGTGCCGCGCGACCAGGCGTTGAAAAGCCTCCTCCGATCCATTGCGGACGAATTCAGTGAAATGCGGATCGGAAGCGGCCATGCCTTTCTATAAATTCACCGCCGCCAGGCGTCGGGGTACATGAATTTTTTCCGTACGCCATGGAATGGGAAAGGAACAGATTCCCCACTGGCGGATTCCCCGCAGGCGGGAGCCGGTCAATCCGCTTCCTTCCGGAGCGGTTTCATCCGCCGGACAGATTCCGGGTGTTCCGCAAAGCCTGGGCGGCGGCGGTTTTGAATGAGCTTTCGGGAAGCTGGTCCACCGCCTGGGCGGCGGCCACTTTGTCCCTCCACGTTTCAAGGACGGCTCCCACAGCGGCGGGCTGGAGCCGGGCGGGCAGGGTGCCCGCCCAGGCGAAAGCGGCGGCGGGCTCTTTGTAAGCGTAGTGCCGGCTGACATTGCCCGTCACGGCCGGAGTCGCGGAGGTTCCTCCGCCTTCCACCAGCTGACGGAGAAAAGTCCCGGTGTCATTATCCGAAGAGCCGCGGGCGAGAGTTTCGATGAGAATATTCCGGTTCCGCCCGTCCTGAACGTTCTCAATCGCCGCGCGCACCTCCCCGGGTTTGGCCTGACCGGCCCACGCCTCCAGGCAATTCCGGCGCAGGGTGGGGTCTTCGATCGCCAGGGCATAATCCCGCGCTTCCTCCGCGCCCGCCTCACACCAGGGCGAAAAAATGGATTCCAGACAATTCGGGGAAGCCACCCCCAGATGATTCTCCCACCAGTCCAAAGCCGCTTTGGGATCGGTTTTCGCCAATTCCTTCAAAGGATTGAAGCTGCTGAACCGGTCCCCGCTCGTCGCCTCCCGGCTCAGGTAATCCAAAGCGGCGGCCGGATCCTTTTCCGCCCAGAACCGCATAATTCCCTGGAACGCGGACGTGTGCTGCTCAGGGGGCAGGCTCTGAGCCCATGCCAGCGCGGCCGCCTGGTCCTGGCCGGCCCGGAACCGGGCAAACTGGCCGATGAGGACCCCGCCATATTTCCAACCGGTGGCTTTTTCCGCCAGCAGGGCGGCGATTTGATCCGGAGGCGAGGACTTCAGCCAGCTTTCCCCGGGCCACATGATCATATTGACCTGATCATCCACTGCGGGACTCCAGCGCAGCGCCGCCGCCAGTCCGCCGGGCTGATCAATGACCGCGTTCAGCATCCGGTCCATCACTTCCTGCTGACGCTGAAAATCCTGGGGGAGATTGAAAACAGCGGCAAAAGCGGCCTCCACATCCTGTTCCGCCCAAGCCGTGAAAAGGTCCTGCATCAGTTCCTTTTCCGGTGGAATGCCCCGCTTGACCAACCAGCGGCAGAAGCCTGCCGGGTCGGATTCCATCCACGCTTTGGCGGCGGCCCGCCAGTCCTCACCATCGGGCGAGGATTTTAGAGAGGCTTTCTCCAGAACTGCGGACCGGTCGCTGGCCGGAGTTGCGGGAGCGGACAAAACTCCCGGTTTTACTGACGGATTGACAGAAGCCTCAAAGGGAATCAGCCGTGAAACGACGAAACCAAAGGTGATCGACAACAGGCCGGGAAGCAGGGGTTTCATGAGCAAAGGGAAAGAACCAAGCTGGGGAAAATGTCTGTATGACCCTTTTCAGATGGCCGTGTTCAGACATGGGCCGGAAGCCAGACAAGTTGAACCTCATTTTCCCCGGTCAGGGTCGGCCAGATTGACGCGCAGGGCCTCGCGGGCCTTGGTTTTGAAGGAACTTTCGGGTAATTGCTCCACGGCCTGCGAGGCGGCGGTTTTGTCGTCCCAGGCATCAAAGACATGCCAGAGACTTCCGGACTGAAATTTTTCGGGAATGCCCGCCACCCAGGAGAAAGCGTCAGCGGGCTGCCGGTTGGCGTAGCGGCGGCTGACCAGCGCGGCATCCGCCGGAGTCATGCCGGGCGATCCCTGGACGACCGCGTCCCGCACGTAACTTTCGACCTCGCGGTTCGGCCTGGCACCGACGAGGGCCCGCATCAGGGTGGTTTTGTCCGCCCCGCCGGTGATCTCCCGGGCCGCCCGCAGCAACTCCTCCGGTTTGGCGCTGCCGCCCCAGGCCGCGAGGCAGCTCCGGCGCAGGGTGGGGTCGTCCACCGACAAGGCGTATTCCCTGGCCGCTTGGCTGTCGGCCTTGCACCAGGGACCGAAAACCGCTTTCAGCGCCCCGCCTTTGACCGTCCCCAGATGGGTTTCCCACCAGTCCATGGCGGCTTTAGGATCGGTTTTGGCCAAGGCTGTAAGCGCCTGGGAGGCGAACGATCTTTCCAGGGAGCCCGCGTCCGTGGCGAGATGCTGAAGCAAACCCGCCGGGTCTTTGGAGGCCCATGACTTCATGATCCCGCCCATGCTCTCCGCTCGCAGCCCGGCGGGCAGCGAACGCGTCCAGGCCACGGCGGCGGACAGATCCTTCTCCGCCCAGAACCCGGCAAAAGCGCCCGCCATGGATCCCGGATAAAATCCCCGGCCTTCCGTCCCTTTCCCCAAAAGCGCCGCAATCCGGTCCGGTGGAAGAGAGGACATCCAGGCGCGGTCCTCCGGAAAACCCCAGCTCTCCATCTGCTCATCGGCGGTGGCATTCCATTTCAGGGCCATGGCCAATCCTCCCGGTCTCTCAAGGACATGGAACATCGCGTGGGTCAGCGCCGCATGCCGCTGAAAATCGCCCGGAAGGTTGAAAGCGGCCTCAAAAGCAGCGTCAGGATCCTGTTTGACCCACTGCGTGAAAAGGACCTCCAGCACGTCCCCTCCCGGGGTGATGCCGCGCTTCAGCAGCCAGCGGTGGAATCCGGCCGGGTCCGCCGCCGCCCAGGCGTTGGCGGCGGATTGCCAGGTTGGCGGCGCCCCGGCTCCGGCCTTTGGCTGCGGGGATGCCACTGGTGCCGGAGGCGGGCCTGAGTTGCTTGGGATTTGGTTGAACCCCCGGCTTTCTGAAACGGGCGCTCCGTCACCGGAGGAACCCGTCGCCGCCAGACGCGAAACGCCGAATCCGGCCGCGATGGCCAGCAGGCTGGGGAGGAGTGTTTTCATGGCTGCGGAAAAGATTTTGCGGATTTTGGGATGGCGGAGGAAAAAGGCGGCGGGCACGATCAAGCGGAAGTGCCTTCACGGTTTCCGCCCGCTCAATTTGTCCCGCAGCGCTTTTTGAGCGGCGGTTTTGAAGGCGCCGTCGGGCAGTTGGTCCACAGCCCGCGAGGCGGCGAACTGGTCTCTCCAGGCATTAAAGACATTGGGCAGAGCGCTGGACTGGAGATTTTCGGGCAAAGTGCCTACCCAGTTGAGAGTGGTTCCGGGGTCGCTGTATGTCAGGTTGCGGCTCACCATTCCGGCCAGCTGCGGGGTGATATCGCTTCCCCCGGCACTGACCAGCCTGCGGAGAAAATCCTGGCTTTCGGCCTGGCCGGAATACTTGCTTAAGTTTTCGATCAGGGTGCTTCGGTCCTGGCCTTCAGGCATTTGGGGAATGAGGGTCATCACCTGATCTTTGGGCGCATGGGTGCTCCAGGCGGCGAGACAGTTCCGGCGCAGGGTGGGATCCTCCACGGCCATGGAGTAGTCCATCGCTTCCCTGGATCCCGAGGCGCACCACTTCTGGTAGATCTGATTCAGGGAGTTGAAGTCGGAAATTCCCTTGTGCTTCTCCCACCAGCCCACGGCCGCCGCGGGATCGGTTTTTGCCAGTTCCGCCAAGGGCACAAAACCGTAAAACCGCTCGCTGGTTCCCGCGTCCGTGGCGAGGTAATGCAGGGCGGCGGCGGGATCCCCCGCGGTCCAGTTTTCGATGATTCCCCGGGCGGCGCCCGATTTCAGGGCGGGCGGCAGGGACCGCATCCAGGCCAGCGCCGCCGCCTGATCCCGGGAAGCCCAGAATTCCGCGAATGTTCGCAGCATGCCCCCGGAAAACATTTTCCCCGTGGCTCCTTTCGCCAGCAACTCTCCAATGCGCTCCGGTGCCGCGGACGTGAGCCAGGGGCCTTTGGGGCCCGAATATCCACGGACCTGCTCCTCCACCGCCGGGCTCCATTTCAGGGCCATCTCCAGGCCGCGGGGCTGATTGAGGGAAGTCTCCAGCAGCAGATCCAGAATTTCGAAAGAGGCCTGAAAATCCGCCGGGAAGTTAAACGCGGCCTCGAAAGCGGCGTCCGGGTCCTGTTTCACCCAGGTGGTGAAAAGAGTGATCATGGCCTCCCGGTCCGGAGGGATGCCGCGCTTGATCATCCACTGGTAAAATCCAGCGGGATCCGCCTCCGCCCAAGCCTTGGCGGCGGTTTTCCAGTCGTGGCCGCCGGATGCCGCCGTCGCCTTGCCGGGTCCGAAGGGTATCGTGGTGACCACAGAGGAATTTGCGGCGGATGGGACTGCCGAAACCGGACTTCCTGCGGCGACCACGAAATCCCGGGAGATCAGCCGCGAAACGCCGAATCCGGCCGCGATGGCCAGCAGGCTGGGGAAAAGTGTTTTCACGGCGGCCATGACCGGGTGGAAAATGAAGGTGACGCACTCAGGGCGCGGCTTTTCCCTGCGCGGGCGCTGGACCGCCCGCAGAAGATGACACTGAGGGTGGGGCCGGGATTTTGACCGCGGTTTTCTCCTCCGGCGGGAGGTTGAGGGCGTTCAGGGCGCTGACGGCGGCGGTGAGGTTTTCGGGCGGGGTGGCGTCGATGACTTTCTGCAGCGCGGCCTGGCGGCCGGCGGCGTCGGTGAGGGTGGCGGCCCAGGTCATGGCTTCGGCGGGGTAGTCTTTGGCCAGGCCGAGGGCGAGACCGCCGGCCGCCGCTTCCTTCTGCGGACCTTCCGGCAGATCGTGGACCCATTGCGAGGCCATGCCGACATTTCCTTCCGTCCAGGTTTTGGCGAAGGCGCTGTAAAGTTCCGGGGTTTTCATCTCCTCCGGCAACTGCGCCAGGCCTTTGACGGCGCGGGTGGGGTCGCTTTGCGCCCAGTTCTGGAAAAGCTCCACCGCCTTGCCGCCGCGTTCGTTTTCAGGCAGCCCCGCCAGCACGGGCACGGCCTCCTCCTTGCTGTAGTTGGCGAGATTCTGGTATTCCGCGTTTTTGATTTCCGCACGCAGGTAATCCCGTTCCTCCGCCGGAGCGGCGTTCAGCTTCTCCTCGGCCGCCGCCCCGGTGATTTGCGTGGAGTTATCCACAAACAGCGTTTTCAGCAGACTGCGGCGTTTATTTTTAGCCTCACCGCCGTCCTGCGGCAGGGCGGAAACCAGGGCCACGGCTTTGCCGAAGTTCTGACGTTTCAGCACCGGCACCATTTCGGAAAGCGCGGCGGTTTTCAGTTCCCCGGCGGGAAGACGGGCATACCAGCCCAGGACTTCCGGCACGTCCTTCGGCGGGAAAAAATGCAGGACTTTTTGAGCGACGGCTCCCGATTCCTTGCTGTTTGGCAATGATGACAGAAGGGTCAACCCCGCCTTGGTGTCCCGGGAAAAGGCATAAACCGCCGCGTCCTCGGTCAAAGTCGAGCGGACGACATCCGAGTCCGTGGCATTCTTTAAAAACTCCGCCAGCGCCGGCGGCGGCAGCAGCGCCATCTGCCGGGCCATGCTGCGCAGGAGATCGGCCGCTTTCTCCTCTCCGGCCCGGGCTTTCATCGCCAGGCCCGCTTTGGCCGGATCCGCCGATTCCTCCGGCTTCAGCACCACCGGTTTTTCCCCGGGCATGTCCTCCAGCAGTTTTTCCCATTCGGCCACCTTCCGTTCCTTCTCCGACGGTTGAGCCTGAACGGCTGACACCGGCACCACTTCCACTTCCACCGCCACCGCTTTCGGCGGCCAGACCCAGCGGCCCGCCGCCCAGCCGCCAAAGGCCAGCAATAAATAAACACCAGCCCGCACAGGAGAGAATTTCATCCGGCCAGCCTGCCAGTCATGGGAAATGCTGGCAAAAAGAAAGTGAACAAAGTGGGGGTGAAAACTGATAGCATTTCCCCTGGAGGGAAGGGAATTTGGAGATAGTGAGGTTCAGTCGAGGGAAATGCTCCCAAAGTGGCTCCCATCGCCATTTTCCCCGTCCCGTTTTTTATTCCCGCCCGGAGGGATAGCTGATAGAAGTCCGCCTTGCGTGTGTCCGTCCGTTTATCGGATTGGGGCCACGCTTTCCGTCATGAAATGCCCGCCTGTCCTTTTCGCCTCAGCTTTCTCGGTGGCCGCCGGTTTTGCCGCCGTTTCCGCAGGAAGGGGGGAGTTCTGGCGTTTCCAAAGCAAGGCGGCGGCGGTCAGCGGCTCCAAAGGTGACGGGCCGCTGCCGGGTGACGATGCCGCTGAACATCAGGCTGTAGGGAAAAATTCCGGCAGGACCGCCACCGGCCCCGCTCTGGCGGCGCAATTCCGGGCCTTGCTGAGTCAGCTGGGGCTCGACCCCTCCTGGGCGGAGGGTCTGGCGGCGGGCGACACTTCCGGATTTCCGGACCTGCTGGAAAGGATGAAGGCTCTGCCGGACGCGCGGAAGGGGCCGTTGAGGGATTTTCTGCTGGGCCGCTGGGCGGCGCTCGATCCCGTCGGCGGAGTGGCGTTTTTCCAGTCGCGGAAGGACGAGGACGGGCTCGCGGATCTGTTCCGCCAGTGGCAGCGGCTCGATTTTCCCGCCGCCGCCGCCAGGGCCGGGGAATACGGCGGGAAAATCCTCCCGCGCACGTTGTGCGACAAGGCTCTCCTCGATCCCGCCGGACTGCTGGCGTGGCTGGCGGACCGGCCGGATTTGAATCCGCTGAGCCTTTTCAGTTCCGAAAGTGAGGAAAATTCCAAAGCCCTGAGTCGTCTGGCGGAGGCCGGTCCTGACAAAATGCTGTCCTGGCTCCGCCAGCTGCCGGAGGACAAATGGGACCGCGGTCTGGTTAAAATTCTGGCCGCCCAGCTCGCCAAAAACGGCCCGGATGAGGCTGTCGCCTGGGCGAGGTTGATCAAAGATGCCAAGCAGTCCGACGCCGCCCTGACCGGAGTTGCGGGCGCTCTGGCCGCCGCCTCGCCGGAGCGCGCCCTGTCCCTGCTGGCGGCGCTGCCGGAGGCGGAGGATTACGAGGGCAGGAGCAGCCTGATGGAGGCCATGGCGAAAATAAAAGTGAGGGATGGCGCCCGGGCGGCGGAACTGGTGAAGGGAATGCCGGCCGGAGAGGCGCGCGCGGTGCTGAGGCATTTGGCTTTGGGGCAGCTGCTGGAATCCGATCCCGCAGCCGCCTTCAGGCTTTCGGAAACGCCGGGAATGGAACAGGGAGTTTCCTGGCTCTCGGGCAACCTGTCGGCTTCGGCCCAAACCCCGGAGAGCGCCCGGCGGATTCTGGAGGCCGCCGGAGAGGCGAAAGACTCGGTTTACCGGGAGAGCGTCGCCAAAGAGGCGCTGGTCAACTGGCTGGAAAAAGAGCCCGCCTCGCTGGCCGCTTATCTCAGGGAAAAAGGCGGCACCCCTCTGCTGGGCGGCCTGCGGCAGGATATTCAGAAGGCTCTGGCCGTGCAGCAATGGAGAGATGGCGGGGCGGACCCGGAACTCCTGGCCATCGTGGGGCTGCCCCGGGCGGTTCTGGTCGAAAGCCGGACCATGGAGAATCCCGCCGCCGCCGCGCGGGGACTTGAAAGCCTGGAGGACCCGGCGGCACGTCAGCGTCTTGCCGGCGGGATCACCAAAGAATATGTCCTGCAGGACCGCGGAGGGGCCATGGCCTGGGCGGAGACCGTGAAGGATCCGGAATTGCAGGCCACCGTCTGGAAGGCCATCGCCGGAAACTGGGTGGAGGAGGATTCCTGGCAGGCCTCGCAATGGATCGCCAGACTCCCGGAAGGCCAGGGCCGGGACGGCGCGGTGCTGGCGATGGCCGGGGGGATCAGCAAAACCGATCCCGATCTGGCCTGGAAATGGGCGCTGAGCATAGGCGATCCCGGCTTGAAAAATCAGGCCCTGTCCGCTGCCGCCACCGCCTGGTCCCGGAAGGACGCCGCCGCGCTGCACCAGGCTTTGGGCGACGGAACGCTGACTCCGGCGGAGCAGCAGGCGGTTCTGGAAAAACTGAAAAACGTGGCCGGAGCCGCCCACTAAAGTCGTCCCGCTTCCAAAGACCATCCACCGGGAACCATTTTGCTGATTGTATGAGGATTCGAACCGTTCTGATTTCCCTGCTGAGTTTCGCCGCCGGAGGCGCGGCGGCCTGGCGGATTCACCCGCGCCCGCCTGCGGCCGCCGGATTGTCAGTATCGGGAAAGACCGGCGGATTGCCGGACGGATCGCCAGGCGCGGGGACGGATGCCGCATCGGTCTGGCAGGTGCTGCTGAAAGGCGGAGGGCAGGGGATTTCGGACCGTCTGCTTCAGGCGGACCTCGTCTCGCGGGCGACAGTCCGGGAAATGCCCCGGCTGCTGGAGCTGGCCGGGAAGGATCAGGTCGCCCGGGAAATGCTCCTGCGGCGCTGGGCCGCGCTGGACCCGGCCGGAGCCGCCGCCTGGCTGGAGCCCGTGATGAAAATGGATCGATGGCCGGGCCCTGAAGGCCGGGAAAAAGATGTGGACATCGTGTTCAGCGCCTGGGCGAAAACCGATCCCGCGGCGGCTCTGGCCAGACTGCGGGCCGGCGCCTCCGTGGGAAATGGAATCCTGTGGACCGGAACCATTCTGACCCGGCTGCTGAGCGGGGACATGGCCGCGGGTGTCCGGTTGGGAGCGATGGCGGGCTCGACCATGGATTTGACGCAGTCATACTACAGCCCCAGCGAAGGAAAATGGGTGGAGCAGGATCCGGCCAAAGCCGCCGCGCTGCTGTCAGCGCTGCCGGCGGGAGAGTTCCGGGATCACAGTCTGATTGCCGTCATCAACTCACTGACAAGAAGCGACCTGACGGCGGCCATCGCCCTGCAGAAACAATTTCCGCAGCTTTCCGTGGAGACCTGGAATATGTCGGCCAAGGATGATTTTTTTAAAGCCTGGGCGGAAAAAGATGCAGAGGGCCTCACCGCCTATCTGAACGAGGCCCCGGAAAAAGCGCAGCCCGCGATCAAAGCCGCCCTGGCGCAGGCGCTTGCGGTCAAAGATCCGGCGGGTGCCCTCGACTGGGCGGCCGGCAATCTGAGCGGGTCCGCACGGGTGGAAACCATCGATAAAATCCTGACCCGTCTGACTCAAAAGGATCCCGATGCCGCTCTCGTCTGGCTGAATACTCTGAACGCCGGCACCGCGCTCAGCAGCGCCGTGAAAACCTTCACGGAGGCGCTTGCCGGGGCGGATCCGGCCGCCCTGCTGGCCAAAGCGGAGACCTTGCCCGAGGGGGAGGCCCGCAAAGCCATCACCGCCAAGGCTTACGGGCAAATGTATGGGAAAAACCCGGAGGACATGCTCAAAAACCTCGCCTCCCAGCTTCCTGCCAGCCTGCCGGACGGTCTCTGGCGGCAGCTGGGGGAGAACACCGGCGATATGGATGCCGGCATCAGCCGCCTCGCCGTGCTGCCGCCGGAGGCCGGCCCCGATTTTGTCCGCGGGCTGTTTCAGCGGAACATCGAGTGGGCCGATTTTTCGAAATTCTCCCGCATCATGGGCTCCCTCAGTGATCCGGAGAACCGCGCCGCCGCCATCGAGTCCGCCATACCCAGCCTCCTTCACAACCAGGCCGCCCGCGTGACCGAATGGGCCAAATCCCTCCCGCCCGCCGAGCGCAGCCAGGTGGCCGACCAGATGGAGAAACACATCTACAACCTGACCGACACCCAGCGCCGGGAACTCATCACCCCTCTGCGCTGAAGTTTGGGGAAGTGGAATCCGTGAAGCGCACAGTTTGGCGATTTCTGGAGTGATGCGCTCCACTCCGAGGGTTCGGTGTCTCCCTTTTTTTCCTCCCGGGCCGTCTTTAAATTTCCCGTGATGCCTCCCTTTTAGTCTGACAGAGGGACCTTTTAGTCTGGCCGGGGAATCTTTTGGCATGGTGGACCCCCGGTTGTCCGGAATGACCTCCTTTTTGTTAAGCTTTATTCCGCAGCGGAGGCTCTCAAACTTTTCTCCCAGGCGGCGGCGGTGCCGGGGGCCTTGGCACGCCAGGCGGTCAGGGCAGCCGAGAGGGCGGTTTCGCGCAGAGTCTGATCGCTGATGGAGGCCGCCACGCGGGCGGCCCCGGCGGGGTCCCATCCTTTAAACTCGTCCGCGAATTTGGCGGCGAACTGATCGTGCCAGTAAGGGTCATCCACATTGGAAATCCATGCTTCACCCTTCGAAACCGTGAAAGCTCCGTAAAGGCTCTCACTGTCCATCAGCGCAAACTGCCGCTCATAAGACAGACGCGAGGCGATGCGCTGACCGAGCGCTGCATTGGGCATGTTCTCGATGCTGCCGCCCATGATCGCGCCGCTCATCGCAGCCTCAACCGCCCGCTGCGCGGCTCCTTCCGGCAGCCTGGCCAGGACCTGATCCGCCAGCACCGGGTCTGACCGGTAAAGCGCGACCGCCATGCCGGAGACCAGCGCTTTCTCCTGGGCCTCAGGCGGGAGCTTTTCCAGAATCGGCAGCGCTTCCGGCGGTAAAGTGGCTGGGAGGGCGGCCCGCACGCCGAGGGATTCCGCCGTGGCGGTGGCCAATTCCCCGTGATCCGCCAATTGGCTCAAACCTTCCCAGGGTGAACCTCCGGGCTCGGCGGCACGGGAGTCGATGGTCTGTTTGAGCAGCCGGGAGGTCTGTTCCGGACTCAATCCGTTGCCTGGTTTGAGAAGAAAATCGAAAGCCAGATGAGGTTTGCTTCGGGCGAGATCATCGAGAATTCCCGTGACCGGATCCTCCCCCTCCCGCTTCAGCCCGGTGGCCAGACGGACGGCTTCGGCGGGGTCGCTGCGGGCCAGGACCGAAAGCACGGTCACGATGTTATAAGCGCGGTCGAGTCCCTGATAGTTTTCATCCGCCGCTTTCAGGGCGGCGGGCGGATCCTTTTCCGCCCAGGCGGCAAAAACCGGGCTCAACGTTTCCATCGTGCCCCGCTCCTGGGCGGCCAGCGCGCCTGCGGGATCGCGGCGGCCCAGCTGCCAGAAGAGGAAGGTGGAGAGATCGACATTCCGGGGAGTCCAGTCCCCGCCTTTCCGGACCGGCGAAGCGGGAGCTGCGGCAGGCATAAGAACCCCGATAATCCGCCGGACATCGGTCCCCTGGCCGATTTCCCGCCAGAGGGAAAGATTGCGTTCGATGCAGCCGAGGTAATCGAGCGGCCCGGACTCCCTCCGCCGGAGGATGGTTTCCAGAGTCGGGAGAGACCCGGTCCGGGCGTCGTTCATCAAGCGATCCCAGGCGTCCTGTGGGGAGGCGGAAGGCGCGGTGGTTGTCGCGGCGGGGGACACGCTGGGTCCGGAGTGCGCGGAGGACGTGCCGGGCAAAGCCGGATCATCCCGCAGCCAGCGGTTCGTCAAAGCGCCGGTCAGAAGCCCAAGGCCGAGACAGGTCAGACAGAGGAGCCATTTCATAAAATCAAGGAGTTATTTTGCCGGGCTGGCGACCGCCGGGGCGGCATTCAGTTGAGCGCTGAGAGAGTCCCGCAATTCCCCCGCCGGAAGGCCGTCCGTCAGCCGGGCCGCCAGATCGGGATGCTCCTGCTTCAGCAGCTCCACGATGCGCCGCTCGACCCAGCCATCTCCGGGAACCGGCCTGGTGGCGCAAACCCCGCTGAACCATTCCGTGGCGGCGGCGGGATCCTTTTTGATCCAGGTGCCAAGGCTCCTTTCCAGCGCCCGCCCTCCCATGCGCCCCGAAGCCTCCAGACAAGCCTGAAGCGTGGCCGGCAAATTCCGGTCCAGGCAGGTCCTGACAAGGTCCTGGATAAAGTTCTCCCGCGATCCATCAAACAGCTGGTCCTTGATCTCCGTCGGAAAGCTCAGCGCCTCGCGGGCGGCGGCGGCCACATCGCGGCTGATGAGCGTGCCGCAGATGCCGTGCAGGGCGCAGTTCTGCGCCTCCCGGCTCAGACCGGCCATGGCGGCGCGGGCGGCGGCGGGATCGGCTTCGGCCCAGCGCGCGAAGACGGCTTCCAGGACCACGCTGCCTTTGGCCTCGGGATCACTCCGCCGGCAGGCCGCCAGCAGAGCGGGCATTTGGGAAACCGGCTGGTTCATCACCAGCCGGGCGAGCTGCATCTGGCGGCCATAGGAGAGGTCAAAGGCCCGGGTGATTCCAACAGAACTGGCCGCTCTGGCGTTGAAACCCAAACGACGCTCCCGGGAAAGCTCCACCACGGCCGCCATCTCCTTTTCAAATTGAGCAAGGTCAAAGCCCTCGGTGAGTCCCGCCGTGATCGCTCCGCTGCCGGGTTTGGAACGCCCGGTCGGAATCGGCGACGGACGCACGACCTGCCGGACGGAATCCGGCGTGGAGGCCGCGTCCCTGCGCTCCATCCCGACGCCGGGCAGAAACGTCATCAGGAATCCGGCGAGAAGGCAAAGGGCGGCGGGAAGTTTCATGGCGGAAAGGCATTGGAGAAATCCTGACAGAATCGTGGCCGGAAGCGGAGCGGCGGCGGAAAGAGCCGCACGCGTCACGGAAGCCGCCAGAGCGGCCTGCGCGGCGGCGGCTGAGGCGGAGGTCGAAGCCGCCGGAAAATGCCCCGCGAGCAGGATGCCGATGCCGGAGACGGAGACATCCCTGCCCCGCTTCCCGAACCAGGCCGCCAGCCGCTTCCGGGCCCGCGCCGCCAGTTGACGCGCCCCGGCTTCGGAGGTTCCCAGACGCCCCCCGGCCTCCTGATAGGACTGCCGGTCATAATAGTGCCGCAGCAGAATCTCGCGTTCCGCCAGGGGCAGGGAATCCAGGGCCTCGTCCAGCGATTGCAGCAGTTCCGTCATCCGGGGATCCGGCGCAGGAGGGGAGGGTTCCGGGATCATAAGCGCGGCTTCCGCGAGGTGTTTCCGGCGTCTGGACTCCGCGCGCAGCGCCGCCCGGGACTCCAGCACCGCCGCCCGGTGCAGCCAGGCGATGACCACCCGCGTCCGGGCCACGCGCGACGCCTTCCGCGCCAGCCCGATGAAAACATTCTGCACAATCTCCTCCGCCAGCGGCCGCGACCCGGTGACACGCAGCGCGATATCCAGCACCAGCCCCGTGTGCCGCCGCGCCAGCACGGCGAACGAGGCCTCGCTGCGCTCAGCGGCAAAACGCCGCAGCAGTTCGGCATCATCCATGAAGTCGAGATCGCTCATTGTCCCCGATACACTGCCCGCCGCACCGTTTCGTGACGGAAAAACTTGGGCTTTTCGGAAAAATCGGGAGCCGCTCGGTCCAGTCCATCCGTCGCGTTTCCGCCGGACGGTGCCGTAAACCAGAGCTGTGTATTTCCGGGCCAATGCTTGGTACGCGGCCTGATCCCCCTCCCGGACCCAGGCGGTCAGGAGTCGCTCGTCTTCTGAATGAGGAGTCCGGGGGATGATGCGGAAGCGTCACTGTAAACTGGCCGTTTATGGCCACGCGGGGACAAGAGATTCCGTTTCCTTTAAACTTTTCCCGGAAAAGTTGGTTTTCCGGCTTTCGGTGCCGTGTGAAGGTCCTGTCGGCTCCTGGTTCCGCCATTGCAAAACAGCCAGGCTTATCACAACACTGATTTCAGCACAGGCCCCTCAGCATTCACGGAAATGAAAACGCCAATGTTCAGCCGCCCGGCGTCCGTGTATGCCATTTGCTTCACGGCAGCCTTTGTGCTCCGGGCGGGTTTTGCCCAGCTTCAATCCAGTTCAGGACCGCCGGCTGCGGGTTTGCCGCCTGCGGGACAGAACCATTTGCAGGTCGCGGGATTGGCGGCTCCTTTGCCGCTGTCTCAAAAAGAGGAACCCCTGAAGGAAGCGGGCCGCAGGGTGAGGCTTTTGGCGTCGATGGGATTTAACTGGACTCCTGCGGCCATGGAGGAGGCACGGTTTTGCCTCCGGGATCTGACAGCGGCCCAAGTGGCGGAACTGCTGCGTCCCTATGATTCGGAGGATCCCGCTTTGGACGCGTTGTTTAATGTCGGGATGACCGAACTCGCGGAAAAGGATTACGTCCTGGCCAGGGCGGAACTGGCGGGAAGGCCGGGATCAAAACACAACCGGCTGGAAACATTTGTCCTGAAGGGTTTGGCGAAAGCGGACCCGCAGCGGGCGCTGCTGGAGGCCGGAAACCTGCCACCGGCCCGCCGGGAGGCTTCCCTGAAAGCCTGTTATGCCGGCTGGCGGGAGGCGGATGCCCCGGCCGCCTGGGGGCACCTGATGGCTTCGGAAAATCCTGACCAGGCGCTGGTGGCGCTGGTGGCATCGGGGATGGCCGCTCTTAAACCGGAAACCGTCGGGGATTATTTGTCTAAACTGACCAGCGGGGGGGCCGTCCTCCCTGAAGGAATGCTGGAGCAATGCCTGCATGCCGCGTCCCGGGACGGGACGGAATTGACCGGCAGGCTGCTGCGGTCCCTGCCGGAAAGCCTTAGGGCGGAGGCTTTGCAGGCGCTGGCGAATACGGGCTGCGCGCGCGGTCTCCCCGCGCTGCTTAAGGAAATTGGCGGACTGAGACCCGGCGAAAAGCAGAGCATCACCACAGCGTGGGCCTCCAGTCATCAGACGATGGCGTTGAAGATGGTCCAGGCGGGAGCGGAGGATGCCCTTTCTCTCCTCACGGGGATTATTTCACGTCCCCATTTCGATGGTGCCGGCCAGGAAGCCTGGGCGCTGGTGCCGGAGGCGCACAAGGCGGAGCTGGCGGCGCCCATGGCCCGCAATCTCGCGGTCCTGAGTGTGTCCGATGCCGTGGGCTGGAGTGGATCTCTCAGTCCCGAATTGAAAATCCAGGCAACGGCGGAGATTGTGAAGTGGGGATTTGGCCGGGATGACGATGCGGTTTTCGCCGCGCTCGCCGCTTTGCCGGCGGGAGCGGAAAAATCCGCCGGTGTCGCCGCTCTGAGTGAGGTCTGGGGAAAGACCGAGCCCAATAACGCCGCGAACTGGCTGCTGCGGCAGGCCAACCCCGATGACATCAACACCGGCTTGACCCATGTGCTCCCGGAATGGGCGGCGAGGGATGCGGCCGGGCTGGCCGAGTGGGTGGCCGGGGCACAGCTGTCCCCGGAAACCATGGAAAAGGTCGTGGAGCCTCTGGGGCAGACAAATGCGCGTTTCGCGGAGGCAGTCAAAACAAGGAGGGAGGCTCATGATGCCGTCCACTGAACGAAGGCGGGAATCGCGCCTCGTGCGCGGCGGGATCGCGATGGCCTTTGCGGCGGGCGGCTGGGGGCTGGCCGCCTGGGCATTTTCGACCTCCCCGCAACCTTCGGAGCGGATGGCCGTTCCCGTGACCGGCACCCAGCCACCTCCCGCCGCATCCCTCCCTGCCAGGGAATCCGCCGCCGGGCGCTTCACACGCCTGAGGGATGTGCCGGTAAATGCGGTTCCGGGGGTGATCACGACTTTGGATCCGGCAAAGAATCTGACCCTCATCCGGGTGCTGCTGCGGCGGCTGGCGGAGAGCGATCCCCTGCGGGCCATGGAGGTTCTTGAAGGCCTGGATTTGGCCGAGGAGCAAAACCTTCCCGGCTCGGCGGGCGGAACATGGACACGGCCCCGCGATACTTTGATGAATGCGGTCCTGTCGGCCTGGACCGCCTCCGATGCCACAGCCTCCGACGCCTGGATCCGGAAAAATGTCCGGCCTCCGATGAGACTGGAACTGGAAACCGTCAAAGCGCTGGCGGAAGCGGATCCCTCCCGCACCGTCAAAACCCTGGAGGAGGTGTGCCGCCCGCATCTTCAGGGACGTTTGATGGCAGCCGTGTTCCCCTCTCTTCTCCAGCGGCCCGGAGGTCCCGCCGAATGTCAGGCCATCGCTCTTGAGATCAGCCGGCGGATTCCGCAGTCCGGCGTGCTGGAGGGCTTGTTCGGAAACTGGAGCCGGACCGATCCCGCCGCCGCCCTGGCCTGGGTGGAGAACCTGCCGGCCGAGGCGCTGAGTTCAAAAGCCACTTCGGGACTGGAACTTGTGGTCGGCAAAGTGTCGCCCAGATCGGGCCTGATGCTGAATCTCAGAATCCTTTCCGGCCAGCTGGACAGCGAGGGATACCGCGATCTTTTTCAGAACACCATCGACCGCGGATTTGAAAAAATCCGCGGCGGAAGCGGCCTGGCCAATTTCGCCGTGCAGCACCTGCTGGAAAACTTCAGCAGCTGGGCCGCTCAGGATCCCGGAGCGGCCCGCTCGTGGGTCGCCGGCCAGGAGGAATCGCCGGCGTCGATGGCGATGGCCGCCCAGATTCCCTCCGCGTTGGCCGGGAAAAGCCCGGCCGGGGCTGTCTCCGCTCTGAACGGACTCCCCCCGTCCCTGCAGGCGGGCTCGGCCATGGGGCTGGCGCGGACCATGATGGATCGCGCGCCGGAGCAGGTGGTGGAGCTGGCGGCGCAAATCGAAACGCCGGAGGTCAGGGACAGTTATCTGGAAACCGCTTTTTCCCGGATGGCTCAATATGACCGCGCCGCCGTGGCGCGGCATATAGGACTGATTTCAAGTCCAACGGTAAGGCAGCGCCTGGAGAAATTGGGAAAATAGGCGTTTTCGCGAAACGGT
This sequence comes from Verrucomicrobiota bacterium, assembly GCA_040386695.1. Lineage (GTDB taxonomy): Bacteria > Verrucomicrobiota > Verrucomicrobiia > Verrucomicrobiales > V1-33 > CAIZWU01. The sequence goes on along the minus strand of JAZKFB010000102.1, from coordinate 73,095 downwards.
CTATTTCCTCACGGCCTCCAGCAGCTTGGCGCGTTCCTCCTCACGGATCGGAGCGGCTTTCACCCAGTCCTGGTAGAGGCTCAGATTCTCCGGCTTACGCAGATCACTGCTTCCGGAGGCCCAGGCGCGGGCGCTTTCCCCGGCGGCGGGCGGCAGTTGGAGCGTCCAGTCGAAGGCCTCTTTCAGCTGCTGATAGCGCACCATGTCCCCGATGATCAGATGCGCCTGGTTACCCACGAAATCAGGCTCCATCCCGCCGAGATCCAGGGTGAGCGCCAGCCGGGCGTATTCGGCGGGCTCGGTCACAAACAGCGCCATCCGGCTGAGCATGGAAAGCGCCGCCCGGTTTCCGCCCCCTGACGCCTCCTCCTTCAGATAACGGATCCCGGCCTCCGGCTGGCCCGCGAATTTGTCCATCGCCAGCCGGGCGAGGGCGAAGTCGTAATCCTCCCGTCCCCGGAACTGGCGCAGAAACGCGGTGGTCTCCTCCAGGCTGGCGGCATTCCCGAAGGCCACGGCCGCCACTTCCAGATCCTGATGTGAGATTTCCCGCCCGGTCTCTTTGGCAAAGGCCAGAGCCGCCTCCGGTTCCGACGCGATCCAGCCGCTCACGATGGTGGAGGCGAGTTCGCTCCGGTCCGCCGTGGCGGGCAGCCGCCGGTACCAGGCCGCGGCGTCGGCGGGATGCTCAAACGACCACTTCTCCAGCACCGAGCGGGCCGCCGTGACCTGATCTCCGATTTTCTCCGAGCTGATGATGCGCTCCAAAGCGCCCGCCGGATCGCCGCCGGCCATGCTTTGATAGAGAGCGGTGTAAAGCTTGTCCCGATCCTCCACGGGAGCGTCCGCAAAGGAACGTCCGATAAACGCCTCATCAACGACGCCCTTCTGGAGAGCCTCGGACATGAGAGAGTTCAGCAGCAACGTCCGCGTGCCCGCGGCATGGCGGAGCGCGGCGGCGGGATCCCGCTCCAGCCACCGGGAGCCGAGTCCTTCCGTGAAACCCCGGAGTTTGCATTCCCGGAAAACCTCGGCGGCCTCCTCAAAGGAAGCGCCGGGGTCACCGGCCAAAGCGCGCAGGGCGGTGACGGCCCCGGCATCCTGTGCAAACTCATTCCGGCTCAGCTCCAGCATTCGTTCCGGTGAGAGTCTGCGGGAGAGCAGCAGCAGATGCCTGCGGCGCTCCGCAGGATCAGGGCACCGCAAAAGAAAGCGCAGCGCGTCTTCAGGAGGGTCATCCTGGATTTTCCCCCGGGTCATGCTGTTGAGGAATTCGGGATCGACACCAGCGGACAGCGCCTGCTCCCAAAACCCTCCGGCTCCCTCCTCCGCCTTGGCCCAGAAGGCGGCATGAGTGGCCATCGCGGGATCGGGGAAGACTTTCATAAAGGCCGCCCATGCGGCGGAGTCCACTCCCGTGGCAGCCGCCGACCGGGTGGTGTCGCGGAGGATATACTCCATCCATTGAATGGAATTCGGCATCGGCAGCCGGAAGCGCCAGGCGAGGGCCTCGCGGGGAGATTCTTTTCTCCATTCCTCCGTGAACCCGATGAACATGTCCTCAGCGGTCAGGCGGGAAAGCATCTGCCATTTGGTGGGGTCGGCCCATTTCCCTTTCCTGCTGGCGATCTCCCGGTCGAACGCCGCGCGGGACAGCCTTACTCCCATGGCGTGAAGCAGGGCGAACTTCCGGTCCGGATCCTTTTCATACACCGCCTCGCGCAGGGCTTTCTGATAGGCCGCCTGTCCTGGAAAAGTCACCGTCGCCTCCCAGATGGCCCGCGCCTCCGCCGCCAGCCGGTCCTCCCCGCTGTTGGCAGCGATGGCGGGGGAGGACGAGGCGGTTTGTTTCCCGGGCGTTCCCGCTGAAGGGGTGCCTGTCCCCGGAGCGGCCAGATGATAGGCGATTCCGCCCAGCAGAAGAACGACGGCGGTGCCGAGGACGGCGTGTTTGGTTTTCATAAGAAGCAGAAAGGAAAACAGAGCCCCGGATCCGGCCGCCGCCTTCGCGGAAGCGGAAGCGGCGGATACCAGCCTCGCTGTCAGCGCGGAGGAGGCCGCATGGACAAACTCCCCGCTCATCAGCGCGGCCAGCGCTGTGGCGGACACGGCGACCCCGCGCCGCCGCAGCCTCACCCGCAGGGACTCCAGCGCGCGGGCGATCCGTTTTTGCACCGCGCCCGCGCTGAGTCCCAGACGCGCCCCGATTTCGGCCAACTCGCGCTCCTCAAAAAACCGCAGCATCAGCGCCTGGCGGTCGGCCGTCCCAAGCTTCATGATTTCCTGATCCAGGTGCGGCTTCACCGCCGCCCAGTGCTCCGCGTTGTCATGGCCGTCATTCGGGTCGGGTGTGTTCATGGCATGCAGATCCAGAGAGGCGGCCTCCCGCGCCGCCCGCCGGTGCTCCCGGCGCAGGGCGTCCAGCGACTGCCGCACGGCCTGCCGGTGAAGCCATCCGCCGGGCTCGATGGTTTCCGGCAGCTTCACCGCCTTCCGGGCCAGCAGCGCGAAAACACCCTGCGCCACGTCCTCCGCCAAATGCCCGCGCCCTCCCAGCACCCGCCCGGCGGCGGAATGCACCGCTCCCGCATACCGCTCCACCAGCCTCCGGAAGGCCCCGGGACATCCCTCCCGGGCATACTGCTGGAAATCAGGGTCAGGTTCCGGAAAGCGGCTCATCTTCCCCTGAACATCGTCACCGCCGCCGGTCACACGACATGCTTTTTCCAAAAACCGGTTTTCATTCCTCCCGCAGGGCCGTCACTCACTCCCCGTTTTCCGCCACAGGGCGGCGGCTTCGGGATCGTGGGGCGCGATGGCTTTGGCGAAGGCCAGCACGGCGGCCTGGCGCCAGGAAGCGGATTTCGGGACTTTGTCCAGCCATTCGGAGGCGCTCAGGGGATCAGGTTCCGTCCACCGGATCCAGATTTGATTCGTCAGGGCGGGATGCCGGATTTCCTCCCCGGCCGCCCGGACGATGGTTAGGCAAGTTCCGCGGAGCTGACGTTTTGAATAAACAGCGTCATCCGCGGATTGCGCTCCATTCCCCCGGCGGCAAAAACCTCATTCACGCCCGGCATTCCATGGAGGCCCAATTTTTCAAGCAGCGATGGGCCGGGATCAGTCGAAGGATCTCCTGACGCTGAGATTCCGGCAATCCGCCCGCCTGAGAAAGGAAACGGCCCCGACGCCGAAATGTCCCCCGCAGGATAGGTTTTTGGCAGGAAAGAGATCATCAGAAAAGCTCCCGCCGCGAAAGAAATGATGTGCAGAAATGCCCTCGCTCTTTTTATTGGTTTAAGTGGTTTCGATCACTGTCCGTCCCGGGAGTTATTTATTCCGGGTCAATTCGCCTAACCGGCTGTTCCATGCGGCGTAGTCGGCCGATTGCTGGTTTTGCAGCTGCTGGAGAAACGTTGCGGAAAGTCCGGGGAAATCGGGCGCGTTCACCTGGGTCTCCAGCCAGGCTCCGGCGGCCGCGCTTTCGCGGCCGGCCCAATTTTTGATGACTTCGGGCAGCGCCTGCTGACGGGAGGCCTCAGGCAGGGCTCCGGCCCAGGCGGCGGCGGCTTCAGCATCGCGGGAGGCCCAGGATCTGGCCACGCGCCGGAAGGCGGGACAGTTTCCCGCCCACTCCTCCCCGGCAAAGCGTTCAATCAAGGCCCCCTGCCTGCCAGGTTCGATATGGTGCATGTAATCCGCCAGTTCCTCCAGGGCCCTCGACTTCGCGCCCGCATCCTCCGGCCCCAGACTGGCGAGCCATTCCACACCGCCCTCCAGACCCCGCTCCCGGGCAAACGCTTTCACCAGCTCCGGAGCGACGTTGGCCCTTTGGGAGGGATCGAACATCATGGCCGCGCTCCAGGCGTCCTGGGCACTGCTGCCCGCGATGCCCTCAATGAGGGAACCCGCGAGGTGATCCCTGAGATTCCCGTCCGGAAGCGCATTCCACCACTCCACCGCTCCTGATTTGTCCACGGAACTCCAGTCCGCCATGCAGCGGGCCTGCCACTCATGCACTGGAGCGCCGGGCTTACCGCTCTCCTTTTTGATGATATTCATGACGACGGCCCCTTCGATTTCCGCAGCCCGTTCCATCATCTGCTCATATTCCTTGTTAAAACGTCCCCCCAGTTTTTCCTGAGTCATCATCCCCTGATGGATGGCCTCCAGATCACCGGGCTGATAATTTTCCAGCATGGCGGCAAACCAGCGGCGGCGGGAATAAAGGCGGGGGGAAGCCAGAATTTCGGAAACCTTGCCGGAAAGCGCCCCCGCCCTCGCGGATCCCCCTTGGCGGAGCGCACTCCAGAAAACCTCATCGGCTAACGGCCCTGTGGGAAAGATAGCTTTGGCGTCAGTCACCGCAGGATTTGGCGTCCCTTTTCCCTGGAGCCCGGGAGCGTAGCCTCCCGCCTGGAGACGTTGAGCGGATAGATTGCCATCCCGTTGAATCTGTTTCAGACCCGTCCCGGCCACGACAGCACCGGCAACCAACCCGAGCCCAAAGGACAGACCTGAAAAACGCTTCATGCCGGATTGTGGGCCAGCCGCGCATCAGGTGTCAAGATTGCCTATCGGACTGCGGGCGACTCCATGGCTGAATGTTCGGCGAGGAAGGCCGGTCCACATAGAGGTCCTCGCGGGAGAGCCTTATGACGCCGGGGAAGGGGAGGGGCGATGGTTTTGGCGATGAAAAGGCTCGGAAAACGACCGAACGCAGGCCTTTTCACTGGCGGGTGCCGTGATCCGTTCCGCAGGGCCTTCCTTCCCGCTTACGGGGTCTTCCCTCCGCCAGGGAAGGAACACCCCGGCAGGCGCGGGGTCTTCCCCGGACGGCGCGGGGTCTTCCATCGAAGGCGCGGGGTCTTCCATCGAAGGCGGAGGGTCTTCCATCGAAGGCGGAGGGAACACCCCCGACGGCGGAGGGAACACCCCGGACAACGGAGGGAACACCCCGGACAACGGAGGGAACACCCCCGACGGCGGAGGGAACACCCCGGACAACGGAGGGAACACCCCGG
>JAZKFB010000102.1:58170-67971 GCA_040386695.1 Verrucomicrobiota bacterium | reverse complement strand
CGGCGGAGGGAACACCCCCGGCGGCGGAGGGAACACCCCCGGCGGCGGAGGGAACACCCCCGGCGGCGGAGGGAACATCCCCGCAGCGATCCGCGCGCTACTTCCCTTTCGGAGTGTAATCCCGGGGCAGTTTTGCGCGGATGACGGCGGCGGCGGCTTTGTCGGATTCGGCCAGTTTGTCCGCTGCCTGGCTGAGGAGCTGATTCCTCATGACTCCGGACAGGTTCTGCTCTATCCAGGCGGCAGCCCTGGCGGGATCGGCGGCCATTTTATAATGGGCCAGCGTTTGGAGAATGTTCAGGCGTTCCGTCCCCTTGGCTTCGGTGCTGGCGTAAAGCCACGCGCCCTCCGGATCCTCCTTCGCCCAGCGGTTGCCCAGGATGTTCTGGCAGTCATCCCAGGCAATGGCCGGTATCCGCCGGGCAAGTTTCATGGCGTCGGCGACCGGGATATTTTTCATGGCCTCAGGCAGAAAGCGCTCCTGGAATTCCGAGGGCGGAAGCGCGAGCAGGACCGGGATGTCCTCCGGACTGGGCCGGTAATTGAGGCGTTCCACTCCGCTCCCCCGCACCCAAACCCAGGGATGGGTGGCGAGATATGCCAGACCTCTCTTTGGGTCCGTCTCCATGATTTTGAGAATGGCGGGGGACAGGAGAAGGTATCGCGAGAGGAAATTGGCGGAATTTTCCCCATTTTGAGAGCGGTTAAAGAGGCGGCCCACTCCGTCGCGCCGGGCCCGTTGGAGGAGGCATACTGGCCAGCCACCGGCAAAACCGCTCCGGATTTCACCGCCCAGTCCTCGGAGACGATGTTTTTTAAAAGCTCCGCCCGGCGCGCGGGTTCAATGTTGGCGGCGTCCTGAATAAAAGCGCTCACCGCCGCCGCCCCGAACTCCGGCGGGGCCTCCGCTCCTCTGCCTCCCAGGGACTCCAGCCACTTCACCGCCCTTTCCACACCGCCACGGGCCAGCGTGGCTTTGACAAACGCTCCGGCGAAGCGGGCCCGTTCCTCCTCCGGGAAAAGGCCCACGCAGGCCCACGCTTTCTCCGGGTCCTTCTCCGCGATGCCTGCGATGAGCGGCCCCGCGATGCTATCCCGGAAAGGACTCTCCGGCAGTTGGTTCCACCATTCCACCGCCTCATGGGGTGAAGCCAGGGCCCAGGCGGTCATGCCCCGGCCCATATTCGCGTCCACTCCGCCTCCGCCGCCGTCCGCGACCATCCACTCCATGAGCCCCTTTCCATCCACCGCTCCCAAGCTGCTCATCATAACACGCCACTCGTCGGGGAAAAGCCGTCCTTCCTGATCATGACGGCCAAAGGCGTCAATCACTCCATCAATATCGCCGGGTTTGAGATGTTTCAGAAGTTTAAGCCACGCCTCCAGCCGCTCCGCCGGCCCGCGCAGATTCAGGACTCCCTCCGCCAAAGCCGCCACCGCTCCTCCCCGGATGGGGAGAGCTTCAAACTGCCATCCAAAGGAGCGGAGAGTCTGTGCCTGCGGAAGCGCCGGAAGGCAGTGGGGATGATGGAAGCGGCGCACGCTGGGACCCCGAATAGGTTTTCCCGGTGACGTCCTGCTTATCTCCGGTCCGCGCGGTGAGATATCCGGCGGCAAACCCGGCCAATACAGCAGCTGCCGTCAGCGGGAGAGACTTTGTTTTCATGGGAATTTTGTGATGCCCATGCTTCATTGACTTCCCCTCCTTTGCAAAGGATACCCGGCTGAATGTGCCCGCTGGCATTGGAGGATCCCCGGGAGGAAAGGGGCCGCCTGTTTCTTCTTCGCCGGTCGGATGAGTGGTTTTCAAAATCCCGGGGGCAGGCGAAGCGCCGTCCCGGCTGAAAAATCCTGAAAATTTCCTGTCGGAAATCGCGCCCGGCGGGTTGTAGCGGGGTTGTATGAGTAAACCGCCGCCGTCGCCACCGCAGCACCCAAACCTGCTCTTGGACTGGAGGCTGATTGATCCCATCGCGGCGGACGCCCGGGCGGCGGCCCATCCCGGCGCTACGGAGGGATTCTGAGTGGTTTCCCATCACACTGCGGAGCACCTTATGCGAGTCTGCTTATGATACGACCCCGGCGGGGCGCCAGCCGGTTCCCCGAATCCAGTGAGGGACTCGTCATCCGGTGACCTTCTTGTGCGCCTGAAAGTTACCCCGGTTTTTATTTCCGGAGCAGGGCCGTCACTCACTCCCCGTTTTCCGCCACAGGGCGGCGGCTTCGGGATCGTGGGGCTCAATGGCTTTGGCGAAGGCCAGCACGGCGGCCTGGCGCCAGGGAGCGGATTTCGGGACTTTGTCCAGCCATTCGGAGGCGCTCAGGGGATCGGTTTTGGTCCAGTTTTTCATGAGTGTTTCCGCAGTGGCATTGGCGGCGCCGGGAGTGACTTGTGACACAATCCAGTCCGCTTTGGGGCCGGCGGCTTCCTCCAGATCCCGGCCGGCGGCGGCGAGGAGAATGCTGTCGTGGAGCGGCGTGCCGGGCTGAGCGAGGTGGCTGATGAGCCGCTGGACCCCGGCGAAGCCCTCGCTGCTTTCCAATTCTCTGGTGAATTCCACCGCTTGCCTGTCCCTGTCGGCAGGCGCGGTTTCTTTGAGCGCGTGGATCCAGGCCTCCTGGCCGGCAGGGGTTTGGGCCGCCTCCCTGGTCCAGAGCTTCGCCACTTTGTCGAGCACGCCCCATTGCCGGGCGAGATCGAGACGGGCACCGAGATCCTCCCTGGCGGCTCCCTCCAGCACGCTGCGCAGCAGGGAAGGCTCGGCATTTTTGCCTCCGAAACGTTGCTGGACGATTTCCCAGGTGGCCTCCGCATCCTGCGCCGCGCAGGATTTCAGAGTGGAGTTGGTTTCGCTCCAGGGTTTCGCGTCCGGCTGGTTCCAGGGCAGCTGCAGGGAGAGGAACGGGAACCGGTCCACCATGCTGCGGAAGCTGCGGGTCCACATCAGTTGCCGGAGCTCCGTATCGGAGCTTTCCCAGTTCATGCCGCCGTGCATCACGGACTCGCCGGAAGGGATGGCGAGGCAGATGGCCAGCAGGTCCCCGGCGGGAAGTTTTGCCAGATAGTCCTCGTGCGGTTTCATTTTCCCGAAAGGCGCCTGTTTCGCGTCCAGAAGCCGTTTTTCCTCCGTCTTGATGTCAGTGCTCCAGCGCGTGAAAAATTCCTCCGCCTCTCCCGGGGTCAGCTTTTTGGGAACCGGTGGCCTGAGCGCCTGGGCGATCAGAGTTCCCCTGGAATCCGTGTGGGTTTTCAGACCTGATGCCACCGCTCCTGCCGCCTCCTCCTCTCCCGCTTCGGTTTCGGTTCCGGAAGTGGCCCATCTCAGCTGAAGCCGCCTCTCCTCCCGCGCGCCATGTCGGTAGGATCCGGCGCAAAACACCAGCACCGCCAGGGAGGACAGCGATAAAAGGAGGCGTTTCATGGCTTGGAAAGATTGAATTCACGGGCGAAAGCATCGCGGCGTCCGGGGTCTTTGAAGGCTTGCAGCCAGCGTTGCGCCAAGGCGGGATCCGTGGCGGCGGCCAGGCGCAGAGCGTTCTCCAGGCGGGCATCCTCCCTGGCCGCTTTGGCTGTGCGGGTTTCCGGATCATCGCCTCCCTGCCAGCCGGGCAGGGTCGGAGGCACCGCTCTCAGCCAGTCCAGGGTGGTCTGATCAGCGTCCTGCGGCGCACTGCACTCCGCGATGGTTTCCAGGTCCGCCGCCGCTTGCCGGTTCATTTCCATGGGCGGGGCTTTGATGATTGAGTCCAGGAGGGTCCGCCGCCGGAGGTCCTGCGGGAAGGCGGGATCATTGAGGAAATCCTTCAGAGTGCTCATGTTCTGATACCGGCCGAGATACATCGCCAGATCCGCCAAAGGGGCCGCCTTTTCCCCGGCAGGCACTCCCTCCAGGAGGGAAAACATGGTTTCCCGCCGGTTGTCCTTTGCCAGGGAATAGGCCAGTCCTGACAGATAATCCGCGGCTCCGGCCATACCGGCGGCGGCGCGGCAAAGTTCGACCGCCGCACTCTGATTTCTGATCGCCAGACCCGCGGCCATCCCTTTGCGGACGGCGGCGGGCGGATCCGATCCGAACTTTCCCGCCGGCAGGGTGTCCGCCTGCTCCAGCATTTTCTGAAGCGCCTCCACGCCTCCGGCTTCCGGTTTTCCGCACCAGGATCTGGCGATGTTGAGGAAGGCTTCGTCCGGCATTTTAAACTGGACGGCCTTCCCCATGGCGGCTGCGGGATCCTTGGCGGCCAGGAATTTGGCGATGAGAAGGAACCGTGCCCGGCTGCGGATTCCCGCGCCTGCCGGGCTGTCGTCGAGGTCGGCGAGCATTTTCAGGAGCTCCGGCGCTTCCAGCCTGCCCAGCTTTTCATCAAGGCCGGTGCTTTCGAAGGCACCCTCCTCGGGATGCCAGGAATGGCCGGGATTTCCCCGCAGCGCTGACAGGAGTGACCCGGCGGTGAGGGGCGTGGAATCCGGAGAGCCGGGGTTTCTGGCTGAGGCAGGACCTGCCGTCATGATTCTTCCTTTCGCATCGGCGGCGGCTTTGGCCGTGCCCGCGCTGAGCCGCGCGGCGGCGGCATCATGGCGATGGGCGAGGCGGGTTTTGAGATCATCGATTCGGCCGGACTGGGAGTGGAGCGAGAACAGGGCGATGAGAATCGCGAGGACGGTGAGTCCGATGGTTTTTCCGGAGGACATGAGGGTGAGGAAAATGGCTGTTTTGCCTGCTCCGGCGGCGGAGACGACAGCAGTTGCGGCAGTTGCGGCGGAGATGGATGCGGTCAGAGCGGCGGGAGCGGCGTGGGTCCATTGGGTGGTGAGGGCGGCTCCGAGGCTGACGGCGGTTACGGCGACGCCGCGCCGTTTGAGAAGAGCGGCCAGCTTTTCCAGAAGGCGGTTCAGCTTCACACGCACCGCATCGGGCGTGCTGCGGCGGCGCCCGGCGATTTCCTGGAAACTGCGGCCTTCGAAGAACCGGCTGAGGACGAGTTCCCGGTCCTGATCGCGCAGGCCGTTGAGGACTTCGTCGAGATGGACGCGCAGCGGTTCCGGAACCGGTTCCGGCGGACCGGAGGGGGCGATGGATTCCGCCTTCGCGAAGGCTTCCAGATGCCGGCGGCGGCAGCGCTCGGCGCGGAGAAAATTGGAGGATTCCAGCATGGCGGCGCGGTGGAACCAGGCCGCCGGGGTGTCGGCTTTGGCGAGGGTTTCGTATTTCCGGAAAGCGGTGAGGAACACGTTCTGAGTGATCTCCTGAGCGCCCGCCGCATCGCCCTCCAGCCGGTGCAGCGCGGTGCTGAAAACCAGGCGCGACCACGTTTTCACCAGCTCTTCGAACGCCGCGTCATCCCGCCGGTTTCCGCCGCCGGCGGAATTGGCCGGGATAACTGCGGAAGGGAATGATAGCAAAGAAAAGGAGGACACGGCGGGAGAGTGTGACAGGAGACGTCACGCCAATCGCCGAACCGAACAATTTTTCCTGTCTCCCGGGAAAATTATTCCGGTTTGGAGGGTGATGGCGGCCGCAGTGCGGATTCAGCATTGGCGCGGGAGGAGCTGCCCGGAGGCAGGGAATCGGCCCAGGCGCGGGCGGCGGCGGGATCAAGGGGCGCAAGGTCGTGCACCAGAGCCACCACCGCCTCCTCCCGGGCCGGATCCTGGGGCAGGGTATCCAGCCACGCGGTCAGCGCATGAAGATCGCGTTCCACCTGTCCATCCACAAGATGCGCATAGGCTTCCGCGCGGAGGGCCGGATTCCGCACTTCGGCGGCAATGGAGGCGGACAGGCTGAAATCACTGCGCAGGCGATGCCGCGCAAATCCCGCCATCAGCTGGTCCCGCACCTCCTCCGACCCGATCCCCGCCACCAGCTGGAGCAGCCGCTCCTTTGGTTTGGGCTCGTAAACCCACTTCCACTCCAGATCCATCGCTGTCCGGAACCAGATTCCCCCGGGAGCCAGCGGGGAGCCGGGCGGCAGCCGGTTGATTCTGGCCGCCGCTTCCGCCGGATTCCGGTCCATGCAGGCGGTCCAGGCCATGGCCAGCTGACTGTCCTGAGGGCGGGACGGAAGTTTTTCCAAGTCATCAAGCCGGGTGGAGGGCTCCACCGGCACGGTCTCGAAGGCCAGTTTTTCCAGACAGGGCCGCCAGGACTCCGGAGCCTCCCGGGCGCACCATTCCCGGGCGGCGGCGGGATCGTCCCGCAGCCACCTGGAGAACGGGGAATAGGCGGCGGTTTCATCCAGCGGCGCGGTTCCTGTGAGGGTGACGAGGGCCCGCATGGCGGCGGCGCAGTCCACCCAGGACCAATCCCCCATCAGCCCCGTGACATCGTGCCCGCTCCCCGGGACCGCCTCCATGCGGCGGGTGTGGGCGACGGCGGCGGCGGGGTCGTTTTTCAGCCAGATCCGGTTCACCGCCCCGCGCAGAATCCCCAAATCATAAGGCAGCAGCTTGTCCTCTTTCGTGCAGCGGTCCACGAGTGCCATGGCTTCGGACGGCGAGCGCCGGGCCAGTTGATCGAAAAACCGGATCAGGACGGGTTTCGGCACCCGGATCCGGCCTTTTTCCTGAAGAAGCGCCAGCATCAGAGCCGGAGACAGTCCGCTGTCCAGGGCCTCACGCGCCAGGATCTGCCGTCCGGGCAGAGATGCTCCCTCCCTGGCCAGAGCCGCGAGCCGGGAGCGATAGGAATTCAGGGAAGTGACCGCGCTCAGCGGGGCACGGCTGGAAAGGACCGCGTCCAGTGAGTCTTCGGATTTGGCGGCTTCCCGCGGCAACGGGAGGGTGACGGCTGAAGCTGCCGGCCGGTCCGGCAAAGCGCGGAGCAGCAGCTGCGAGCAGAGCCAGCCCAAGGCGGCGCAACCCAGGACGGAAAGCGGACGGCGTGGTTTCTGAATCATTTGGCGGAGCCGGAGCTGGAACCGGCGTTGGCGTTGACCCGGTAGTTGAGGGCACCCAGTGCTGATTTCATTTCGGCGGCTTCGGCTCCGGCCAGCCGCGACAGGATGCCGGCGTCAAAATCACGCTGACCAGGGCCTTCGGGAATTTTCCCGGCGGCCGCGAGCACGGTTTCGCGGCCATGCCGCATCATCGCCTGCCCGGCGGCGTAAAAACACGATCCCTCCGGATCCTGGCCGGAGCGAACGGGCAGAAGGGCGGCCTTCCGGAGCAGGGCATCCAGGGCTTCCTCCGGTCTCCGGGCGATCCAGTTCCGGAACAGCTCGCCACCTGCGGACCGGGCGGCGGAGACATCCATGAAAGCCAGCAGATCCGCCGCTTTTTGCGGCTCCCGCTGATCGCGGCCGGCCTCCCACCCGACCCGCTCCAGAAGGGTGTTGATCACTTCCGGGGAATAATTTTCCCGCAGCCAGTCCACGGCGGCGGCCTGATCGGCGGAAAGCAGCCAGGGCGTGGCCAGGTTCACCCGCAGTTCCTTTTTCGCCTCATCCAAGGGGACGGCATCGGTCAGCTTGAAGGCGGCGGCACGGTTTGCGGGATCGGCCGCCATGGCATCCAGCCCGCACGAGGCCACCCGGCGCCAGTCAAGCACCGTCCGGGCGTGGGCGGTCATCCAGTCCCAGGCGGTTCCGGGATCGGCCAGCATCCATTGCGCGAAGGAATTCCGGCCCACCGTCCAGTAGGAGCCGGAATCCCCCGTGCGGCACACTTCCCAGGCCGCATTGACGGCCGCGGGAGCGTCCTGTTCCGCCCAGCGGCCGAAAAAATCATTATAAACGACAGAGCCTTCCAGCCGGGCGCGGGCGCTGAGGGTGGTGAGCACCCCGTGCACCGCCGGAATCTCCTGCGGCGTCAGGGCATACATAAGCCGCCTCAGCTTCAGCATCAGGGGGTAAGCGTCCGGCAGGTCCGGGACCGACTCCATGTCCCGGCGCAGGGCAGCCAGGTCCAGAGGCTCCGCAGCAGCGGGTGTTTTGGCCGCCTGTGGCTCCGGAACGACCGGAGATTCGGGGGATATTCCGCTGAAAAACGCCGCCTTCTCCGGAAAGGCGCGCCATGCCTGCGCCAGAGGAAGGCCCAGCCCCAGGCCAAAGGCCAGCAGGGCCGCAGTCTTCAGGCTTCCCGGCGTGGACAGCCAATCCCGGGCGGGCGGGCCCGGCGGCGGAACCGCAGCCTTCATCACCGCGCCGCGGACCGTGGAAAGAATCGCTGCCGGCACCGGCGGACAGAGCAGCAGCGAAAAGCCGCCACTGAGTGTCACCAGGGAAACCACCGCTCCGCGCCGTTCCAGAATGGTCGCCAGTTTCCGGAGAGCCCGGTGGCCGCGCCGCTGCACCGCCGCTTCCGAGGAACCGGTCTCCAGGGCAATCTGCGGGTAGGAATGCCGGTCGTAGAAATGCCGCAGCAGCGTTTGCCGGTCCTGTTCCCCCAGTTCCAGCAGAGCTTCATCAAGGTGGGGAAGCAGGTGCTCCAAAGAATCGGGAGAAAAGCCCGGGGAATCCTCCTCCCCCTCCGCCAAAGGCACAAAGCGGGTCAGCAGGGAAAGGCGGCGGCCCTCCCGGCGCATCTCCTGCAACGCCTCCAGCGAGGCGCAGCGGTGCAGCCAGGGAGCCAGCGGACGGTCATTCCGGACCAGAAGAGGCGCTTTCCGCGCCAGCACGATGAACACCCGCTGCATGGCGTCCTCGGCGGCGGAGCGGTCAAAAAGCTTCCGCGAAACCACGCCCCAGACCAAAGGAGCATAACGCTCCACCAGGGAACCAAAGGCCTCCTCGGAGCGTTCCGTGGCCCATTCCCGGAGCAGCGATCTGTCATCCATCATCACATTCATCAAAGACTATTCTGCCGCTCCCGCGTCATCCAGACAAAAAAGCCAGAGGTATTTCCTCCATCGGAAAATGGAAGGACGAGTGGTGCCGGAGCTGGGGGGACAGGAAAATTCAAGGCGGTGCCGGAGCTGTCGCTTTGCCACCGCAGCCCGGATAGTCACCGCAAGGGTGAAGGGGGCGTGACGGTATGAGAAGCTCCTTGCCCGCCAGCCCCATGGCCGCCAATTTCTCCGCTGTGGATGATCCTGCAAATTTCCCCGAGCCCGCCGCGCATACGCATGACGGGTTTTTTAAAGCTGTTTTTTCCCAGCCGGAACATGCCACCGCCTTTTTCAAAAGCCATCTGCCGCCCGCCCTCGTGAGCCGCATGGACTGGACGACGCTGGCGGTGCTGCCCGGTTCCTTCGTGAAATCCAGCCTCCAGCAGATCCATTCGGATTTGCTGTTTTCCGTCCTTATCGGTGAGCGGGAATCACTGCTCTATCTCCTTTTCGAGCACCAAAGCACGCCGGACCCCGCCATGCCGCTGCGCCTGCTGGGCTACCTGACGGAAATTTTCACCAAACACCACAGGACCCGCAGTTTCCCGCTTCCGCCGGTGCTCCCCTTCATCCTGCATCAGGGGCCGGAGGCATGGCGCGTATCCACCGCATTTGAGGATCTTTTCGATCTGCCTCCGGAGACCGGCGGGGCGCTCCTGCCGTATTTGCCGAAGTTTCAGCACGCGCTGCTCGACCTCACCCGCTTCGATCCCGGCAGCGGCGGGGACGACCTGCGGCTCCGCGCGGTGCTGCAGTTGATGAAGCTGGCCCGTGAAAAGGAGCTGCTGCGGTTTTTCCAATGGCTGTCCCGCTGTTCCGCGGATGAGCTTCCGGACACGCTGCTGGGACTGATGCTGCTCTACGCCCTGCACTCCGACAGCGACCTTGACGCCCGGAGCATTTACCATACCCTGTCGTCGAATCCCGAACTTGAGAAAAACGCCATGTCCGTCGCGGAAAAACTAAAAGCCGAAGGCCG
>JAZKFB010000102.1:0-58070 GCA_040386695.1 Verrucomicrobiota bacterium | reverse complement strand
CCGAACTTGAGAAAAACGCCATGTCCGTCGCGGAAAAACTAAAAGCCGAAGGCCGCGTTGAAGGCCGTATGGAAGGCCGAGTTGAAGGCCGCATGGAGGGCGAGCAGCGGGGACTGTGGATCGGCAAAATCCAAACCTTTGAGGAATTTCTCGAAAAATCTCCCACGCCGCGCGAACGCCTGGATGCGATGCCCCTCGCGGAGCTGGAAGCGTTTCAGTCCGCGCTCCACCACGAGTATACGGTCCGGTTCAAGCGTGGCTGATTCCATACCCCGTCGTCGAATCCCGAACTTGAGAAAAACGCCATGTCCGTCGCGGAAAAACTAAAAGCCGAAGGCCGCGTTGAAGGCCGTATGGAAGGCCGAGTTGAAGGCCGCATGGAGGGCGAGCAGCGGGGACTGTGGATCGGCAAAATCCAAACCTTTGAGGAATTTCTCGAAAAATCTCCCACGCCGCGCGAACGCCTGGATGCGATGCCCCTCGCGGAGCTGGAAGCGTTCCATTCCATGCTTCACTGCGAGTATGCGGTCCGCTTCAAGCGTGGCTGAATTCTCCGCCGTCGCCTCTCACCCCGCATCGCGGGAGCGGGACGTCCTTGGTCAGCGGAAGGATAGGGTCGGGGAGGCCGAAACATAGGAGCATGGCCCGCCCAGCGGCCAAGGTCTCAACCTGCCTCCACCATGATCTCATCCCGTGTCCGGGATGATGCCATGTCATGCACGGCATGACCCCATGCGCCGATAGATCCAAGGGCAAGGGGTGAACGGGATGAGGTCATGGGGGCCACGGGATGAGGCCATAGCCCGCAACGGGTGAGGTCATCCGGTGCCGGACATGGGGTCATATTTCCGGTGAAATGAGATCATGGAGACCTTGGGATGAGGTCATGGTGGTCACGGGATGAGGTCATAGGGACCCCATCCCCAGCTCATCATGACCCCATGGGAAGGTGGGGATGACCCCTGTTTTACCCGGACATGACCCCAAAAAAGCGCGCCAGGACGGGTCAATGCCGCCGCACTGCCGTCAGAGTGGCCGCGCGTTTTGCGGGATCGGCGATGGATTCCGCCCAGACGGCGGCGCGCTCGGGATCGGTGGCGGCATGGGTTTCCGCGAAGACGGCCACGGCGCGGTCGCGCTCGGCGGAAGGAGGCATGGCGGCGAGCCAGCGGGCGGTGGTGAAGGGCTCGGCCAAGGCGGCGCGGCGGGTCAAATCCTCCAGCCCGGCGGCGTCATGCCGGGAAAGCATCCAGGCCGCCGTCTCGTCCAGCCCCTGCGTTCCCCGGCTCAGGGCGGATTCCGCGAGGAGACTCCGGAATCCCTCCGCACCTTCCTTGTGCTGGATTTCGCTGATCAGAATCTCCAAGTTACCGATTTCCATGGCGGGGCGGAAGACGCCCTTGGGAAGCCGCTCGAAGGCCCCTTCGAAAACTTTGCGGAACAACCGCTGCCGGTTCGCCTCCGGCCAGTCCGCGATCATTTTCAAGCCCTCCGCCGTGCTGTAGCGGAGCCTGTTGGCCATGTGATACATCAGCCCCTCCACATTCCGGGGATCACGGGCCAGGGTGGGGAGCGGATCCGATTTTTCGTCCCCGCCCATCATGAGCGAGGTCTGCAGCAGTCCGGCGCGCCATGCGGGGTTTTCCGTTTCCAGCGCCAGCCGCAGCGGCGCGCTTTTGTCACTTTGCGCCAGCTTCGTGAGCAGCTGCAGCTGGAAGGAGGCACCCGCCATGTAGGGCGACGGCTTCCCGGTCAGCGAGCGCCTCAGCATTTCCGGAATCCCCTCCACCGGCACGGAGTCAGCAATGGCCGCGAACGCCGCCGACCGGGACACTCCGACGGGCTGAGCCCCGGCTTTGGCCAGGAGATCCGGGTCTTTGGCCGCAGCCGCCGTTTCAAACACTTTCCACACCAGCGCCATCTTTATCCGGGAATCGCGCAGACCGCCCGCCGCCGCCAGAGCCGCTTCCGGTGCCTCGCGGGCCCAGCGTTCGAAAATGGAGGGGATAATCCCGGAATAGCGGGAGAGTCCGGTGGCATTGAGCAGCGCGATGCCTTCCCGGATCGTCTCCGCATTCACCGGCAGCAGCGCCATCCGCAACAGTCCGGTGGTCTCCGCGCGGGGGCCGAGGCTTCCCCGGGACGCGGGAGCAGGCAAGGGAGCGGCAAGATAGCGGGCGAGGCGGGCTTCCCATTCTTTGGCCGATTTGGAGTCGGGAGCGGCGGACGCTCCGGTCGCAGTCACCCCGGCGCGGCGGGTTTCCGCAACGGGACCGGCGGCGGGCGCGGGGCGTGAGCGGACCAAAAATCCGCAGACCAGTCCGGCAAACCCGGCGAGAAGGAGAACAGGAACGCGGGGCTTCATGGGGCGGCCGGGGGATTGGGGATGGTTAGGGAGGGAGCAGGAAACCCGGCGAACCTCGCGAGGTCCGATAGCGCGTCGGGGTCCAGTTCCGTGTTTGTAGTCAGCCACCGTGCGGCGGCGGCGGGATCGCTCTCTTTCCAATTGCGGAGCAGTCCCCCGGTGTGGGTTCTCCATTCCTCCTCCCGTTCCGGCTCGGAGGGCCGGGCGGAGACCGTCAGATCGGCGGCGCGGGAGGGATCGGCCCGGGCGAAAACCTGAACCGCCGTCCGCAGGCATTCCCGGCGCAGGGCGGAGTCCTCCGGCAAATCCGCTGCGAAGGAGGCCATGGTCTCCGCTTCCGTCGGCTGGAGGGTTTCCATGTCCACGTAATCCCGGAACTCGAAGTTCCCTTGAAGCGAACCGCGTTTCTCCTCGGTCAGCAGGCCCTCCAGAGCTGCGGCGGGAGCGCAGGGAAGCGCTGAGGCAAAGGTCCGGCGACGCGACTGGATGTTGCTGGCTTCAAGCGCGGGCGAGGTCATCAAATGCAGGTAAGCCTGCGGATCGGAAGCCATCAGGGGCTCCAGCAGGGAACGGATCAGCTCCTTCCGGCGTTCGCCGGGCTCGTATTCCTCAAGGTTTTCCGGCGCGTGCTCCCAAGCCCACAGCACCGCTCCGGCGGGATCCTTCAAGGCCCGCACGCTGAGCGCGCCCAGCAGCGCCTCCTGGGATATTGTCCTTTCCGCACTGGCCAGCGCCGCCGTCAGCGCGGCGTCCGGCTCCAGTTCCGCCCAGCGGGAGTAAAGAACTCCGCCGATCAGTCCGCCGGTTTCCCCGTCCGGGAGAGCGGCGGCGGCTTTCACCTCCTCCAGGGGAAAATCTAGCACCGCGCTCCGGACCGCCGCGATCCTGGCCGCATCGACGCGCCGTTCCTCGAAATTTATCCGGGAAATGAGGGTGCCCGAAAGGCGGTTCATGCCCCGGAATTCCCGGCCGCCTTCGAGGAGCCGCTTCAGTTCGGTTTTGAGTCCCGCGATCACCGGCGGTTCCGCAGGGGACGCTTTCGCTTCCTCACGGGATTCTTTGCTGTCAGCAAAGTGCGGAGCGGCCCCGGGGTGGAGCCTGTGATCCGGATCCGCTTCCCGCCCCGCCGCTCCCCATGGCCAGGCGGCGGGGATCGCGGCGAGCATAAAACCGCCGCCACCGGCCATTGGCTCAAAGCAAATCCCGCCAGACCGCTCAGCCCGGCCCCGGCGGCGGGGAGGGCGGCTTGTTGGACCGCCCGCGCCGCCAGCTCGGTGGCGGAGGAAGGCGCGGGCCACAGCACCGGCGCCGCCGCCAGGCAGGCGGTGACTCCCGCCGCCGTCACGCCCCGGCGGGCCAATAGGCGCGTCAGGCGGTCCAGGGCGCGGGTCACGCGTTTGCGCGCCGCCTCCTCGGAAGTGTCCTCCTCATTGGCGAGTTCCCGCAGGCTCAACCCTTGGAGATAACGCAGAATGAGCACGTGCCGCGCTGTTTCCGGCAGGGCAGCCAGAGCTTCATCCAAATGCTCGCTGCCCGGCGGCGACGGTGCTGACGTGGCTGGGGAAAACGGGGACTGGGCGGCGGCGGCGGAATCGGCCCGGCGCCGCAGCGTCCGTTGGCGGACGGCCTCGGCGCGCATCAAGGTGCCCGCTTCCCGCAGCGACACGGCGTGCAGCCAGGGCCCGAGGCTCACGCCTTCCCGCATCCCCGGCACGAGTGAGGCCGCCTTGCGGGCGAGCTGGCAAAAAGTATTCTGCGCGGCCTCCTGCGCCATTTCCCGCGAACCGGTCCGGCGGCAGGCCACCCCGAATACAAAACCCAGATGCCGTTCGGTCAGCGCGGCGAAGGCGGCGCCGTCCGCCGTTTTGACAAAGGAGGCGAGCAATTCGCGGTCAGTGAGTGGAGGCGTGGAAATCATCCTGAGGAAATAGACCTCTCACCGCCCAAACCGGACAGAAAAAGAAAGACCGGCGTCTTTTTCGAGCGGCAGTTCAAGGCCTGGGGATGATTTTTGAGTTGATGCGCCACCCGGCGGCATTACGACGGATTCTTTCCTTCAGGAGCCACTTTTGTCAGGGATGCCGTTTTTCCCCTCTCCGGGGGACGGGAATTTGCATAAAACCGCGGACAGCGCTATTGCGGCCCGCAGGAGGCGGCGGCCAGCCCGCCGACAGCGGCCAGCGCGGTGGCGCGTTTGGCGGGGTCGGTTATGGATTCGGCCCAGGCGGTGGCGCGTTCGGGGTCGGTGGCGGCGTGGGTTTCGGCGAAGATGGCCACGGCGCGGTCGCGCTCCGGGGAGGCTGGCAGAGCGGAGAGCCATTTGGCGGCGCTGAAGGGAATTTTGGCGGCGGCCCGGGCGGTGAGCTCGTCAAGATGCGCCGGATCGTGAGTGGCCATCCATCGGGCGGCGGCGGTGAGGGCGGGGACATCACCGCGCGTGGCGGCGGCGAGCAGGGCTTTGGAAAACTCGCCGCTTTGTCCCTGAGCGGAGGTTTCCCGGGCCAGAGCCTCCAGTCCCTCATTGGCCGACTTGGTGATGCTTTCCGAAATATCGTCCCGTCCCAGCAGGGCGAAAATGTCCCCCATGGTGCCGGTCATCACCTCTTCCCGGTCGGTAGCCGCAGGCATGGCGGCCAGTATCGCGGCCGCGCCGGGTTGTCCCGAGCCGATCAGAGTTCCAATCTGATCGGTGATGCCAGGGACGTTCCGGGGATCTTTTGCCAGTTCCAGCAGGGTGGCGGTATCCGGTTTCGCGTCCTTGGAAGTTTTCAGCCGGCGGACCTCGGACTGCACCAGGAGAGCGGTTTCCAGCATCTCCCGTCGCCACGCGGGATCATCAATGCCCGCCGCGAATTTCACCGGGGCCGGGAGATCGGATTCAGCCCATGCCCGGAAGACATCTTTCTGGAAGGACGCCCCGCGCAGCAGCTGCGGAGGCCCTGCGCCTTTCATCGATTCCCGCAGGATTTCCGGCATCTGATCCGGTTTCAGGGAGGCGGCGACCGCATGCAGCGCGGCACTGCGGAGGGCGGGGGCCGGGAGATCCCGGGCTTTGGCCAGAGCCTCCGCCGGGTTGGTGGTTCCAAGGGCATGGAAAGCCTCCCAGATCAGCGTATCACGGGCCATGGGGTCGCGGAGCTCCGCCGCCTCCTCCCGCGCCGCGTCGGGATTTTCCGCCGCCCAGTGCGCAAAAAGCGAAGGCAGCACCACCCAGTAACGCAGGGTGTCCATTCCATTCAGAAACGCGATGCCTTCCCGGATGGTGTCCCTGCCTGCGGGCTGAAGCAGCATTCGGAGGAAAGCGTCGCTTTCCCTCCGCGAGCCGCTTTCTGAAGTGGCGGCCGCCGGCGATGGAAGTTTCAGATACCCCGCCAGCACCCGCTCCCATTCATCAGGAACGGCGGCCGGTTTGAGGCCGGCGGCGGGCTTGGAGATTATGGGTGGAGACGGCGCGGCGGTCTCCGAAGCCCGGAAATGACGGACCATCAGCCCGCAGGCAAGGCCGCCGAGAGCGGAGAGCGCCAGCCGGAGGATTTTTGCTGAAGGGTTCCGTTTCATGGCGTGACCACGGGGGAGGATTTGGTCTTTTCGGGCATCCGCAGCCGGTTCCGGCGCACCAGTTCCGACAGCACGTCAGGGTCCAGATTCAGATCCGGATGGGCCGCCTGCCAGTCGAGTGCGGACGGCATATCCCTGTCCTGCCAGTCCCGGAGCAGTGAGCCCATCAGACCCAGCCATTGGTTATCCGGCTCTCTGGAGTCCGGACGGGCCGCTGTCAGAAGGTCGGCGGCGCGGGAGGGCTGACTGTCCGCCAGGGTGATGGCCGCCGTGATCAGAAGCTGGCCGCGGAGCGCGGATTCGGGCGGAAGATCCCGCGCGAAGGCCTCCATCGTTTCCGCCTGGGAGGGTTTCAGCTGGCCTTTGAACATCAAATCCTCCCCCAGAGGATAAACGGGAAACTTCAATGAGCCATCCCGTTCCCCCTGACGAAGACCGTTCAGAGCAAAGGAAGTGTCATAAGGCAGCACCCTGCAAAGGGCCTCGCCGGGCGACGGGGGCGGAGCGCCCACAGTGTTCACCTTTGATTTGCCAGGGGAGGTTGACGGGTCCGTGCTCCACTTCACATAAGCTCGGGGATCAGCGGCCGCCAGAGGCTGGATCAGGGAAAGCAGAATGTCGTCCCGGCAGAATTCCGGGGCGTTGGCCTTGGCCCACCTCAGGGTTCCGGCGAAATCCCCGCGCGCCATCACCCTTAGAGTTCCCAGCAGGGGTCCGTAGTCCGCGGGCCCGGTCACCTGCTCCAAAGCGGCCTGCCGGGCTTCGTCCGGATCCAGTTCAGCCCAGCGGGTAAAAAGGGTTTCCGCGATGAAGCTTCCTCCCTTCTCCTCAAGCAGAGTGGCCGCCAGGCCCCTGATTTCATCCACCGGCAAATCTGCTGTCAGGCTCTGGATGGCGGCCCACCTGAAGGGGTCAATGTAGGTTTCGAACAAATCCCCTCTGCCTATCAGGTA
Organism: Verrucomicrobiota bacterium; assembly: GCA_040386695.1. Taxonomy (GTDB): domain Bacteria; phylum Verrucomicrobiota; class Verrucomicrobiia; order Verrucomicrobiales; family V1-33; genus CAIZWU01. The sequence continues at coordinate 51,194 of JAZKFB010000102.1, read as the reverse complement.
TAATACCCGCTGCCGGACGGTCCGGTGCCGGGCGTCCCGGGCATTGGCGTGTATGGAACTCAGCTCCCGCTTCAACCCCGCCATCACCGCCGGGGTCAGAATCTTTCTGGCGGCGGCCGGGGCCTGCTCCTCTTTCACCGGGCCGTTTTGAGTGGTGGTGACGGCGGGCGGGCTGGAGAGGGGAGAAGCGGCGTTTCCCCACGGCAGGGAGGCACTGCCAGAAACACGGCGGCCGCCGGCAGGCAGGAGACAGCCAGGGCGGCAAATCCAGCGGTGGAGGAAGCGGCGGCGGCTTCCTTCGCGGCGCGGGCGGCGATGCCGGCAGGCGGAGGAACGGGCCAGAGGGGGATGTGCGTCAGGCAGCCCATCATGGCGGAGGCGGTGACGCCCTGCCGGGCGAGAAGGGCGGTGAGCCGGTCCAGGGCCCGGGAGACGCGTTTGCGCACGGCCTCCTCGGAGGAGGACTCGGCGGTGGCGAGCTCGCGGAGGCTCAGGCCCTGGAGGTAGCGCAGAATGATCACGCGGCGCTCCGGCTCCGGCAGGGAGGCCAGCGCTTCATCCAGATGCTCCCCGGCGCGGGAAACGGAGGATGAAGCCGGGCATTCGGCCGGCTGCGCGGCTGCGGATTCACTTCCGCCCACGGAAACCGCGAGCCGCTGAAGCGTGCGCTGCCGACTGCGTTCGGAACGGAGAAGCGTGCCCGCCTCCCGCAGCGCCACCTTGTGCAGCCATGGGGCGAGGCTTTTCCCCACCCGCACCCGGGCGGCGTGCCGGGCCAGCTGGCAGAACGTGTTCTGCGCGGCCTCCTGCGCCAGTTCCCTCGATTCCGTCCGGCGGCTGGCGACTCCGAAGACCAGATTCAGATGCCTCTCCACCAGTTTGGAGAAAGCCGAGCCGTCCCCGCTTTTGACAAAGCGCGAGAGCAGCTCGGCATCCGTGCCAGGTCCGGAACCGGCGGCGGTGCCGATGGTTGGAGGGGAGGAGGGCGTGGTCATCAGGGGATAAAAGACAACCTGAAGCCAAAACCGGACAGGAAACTTCTCATTTTCCGAATCTCCCTGTTCCTGGGCCGGTCACCCCGCCGGGATAACTTTTCTTCACCCGCCTCCTTCAGAGTGCCACTGCGGCAAGATGAAAGGATGCAGGGGCAAGCCGGGTCGTGGCACCACCCTGTCCACTCCTGGTCCGCCGGGATGCGGTGAGGCGGTGAGGCGGTTCAGGCCAAACCAGCCAAAGAACGAAAGCGGCTGAGCGGATCTTTAATGCTCCTCGGCACGGGTCTGAAGGTCCACGTTTTTAAATCCGGCGGCCTGCACCTTGTCCAGAGTGGTGCTGACTTTGGAATATTCGACACCCGCTTTGCACCGGAGCCGGATGACAGTGGCGGGGTTCTTTTTGAAAGCCGTTTTCAGGAAATCGGTGAACTCTGTTTCCGTCAGGAATTTTGCCTCGTCCTCTCCGCCGGATTTCCTCAGACCCTGGGAGGTCAGTTCAAACGCCGCGATTGGTTTGATTCTCCAGGCCTGCTCCAGAAAGGTCTCCAGATTGTCCAGCTCCCCCAAGGGCAGACGGACGGTCAGTCTCTCGGCGTTCAAATCAAGGCTGGCGGCGCTGCCTTCCGGAAACTGGATGCCGTAACGGGAGGTCAGGATTTCAGAAAGAGGAGTGTCTTTCCCCGCCTGCCATCCCATGGCTTTGGCCACGTCCTCATTGATACGGAAAACCCGGGTCAGGAGGGACCGGTCCTCAAGATCCAGTCTCATCAGGACCACCGTATTGGGTTCAAGCCGGTAACGGTAACCGGCAATTTCGCAGACGGCTTTGAGGGCGTCCAGCAGTCTGAGCTGCCGGAGATCGAGGTTCAGGGGCATTTTGCTTTCCCCTTTCAGAATGATATTGATTCCTTTCTTTTCGGGATCTGTTTCCAGATTGTCGGCCTTGATGGCTTCGGCACGGAGATAGGCGATCACCTCGTCAATCGTGGCGTTCTCAAATTTGAGCCTGGGGATGACGATGTTGTTGAGCTTGTACATCATAGTCTGCGCCTTCCTTTGGACGCCGGAAGGCTCCGGTTTCTGCTCCCCGGACGCCGGGACAGGGACAGGCGCAGGGTCGGGAACGGGGGCTGTTTCCTGAGCTTTGGTGAAGGTGAGCACGGCCAGCAGCGCGGCGGCGGCGGTGAAGGTGATGCGGGCGGCGGGTTTGGTGGTTTGGGTGTGTCTGGGGATCATGGTCAGGCGTTGTTTGAGGTGATGGTTTCCGAGCATCGCGCTGCTGACCGGAGCCGGGGCCATCCGGTGCGGGAGCAGCGTGACAAGTTTCAGCAGCGTGGCTCCATAGCCTGCGGCCTCGCTGCCAGGGCAGGCGCGGACGGCGTCGGCGTCGCGCTGGATTTCCCGTTCGCGGAGCAGCCGGGTCAGGCCGGTGTGGGCGAGGGGATTGAACCAGTGCAGGCAGGTGGCGGCGGCAAAGAGAAGATTCCAGAGCAGGTCGAAGTGCCGGTGATGGGCCAGCTCATGCCGGAGAATGTGGGCGCGCTCCGCCGGTTCCAGCACCCTGTTCAGGCCGGTTGGAACAAGGATGCAGGGCCTGAAAATGCCGCAGGCCAGCGGCGAGCCAAGGCCCTGAATCTGCCAGAGCTGCATGCGCCGCCGCCCGGGCATGGCCGCCCGGCAATCCGCCAGGGAAGCCTGCCACAGCGCGGAAGCCGGGGCCCGCCGGGCTTTCCACCAGCGGTTGAAGGCCCGCTGCCGGCGGAAAAGCCGGATCCCCAGAAAAGCGGCTCCCGCCAGCCATACTGAAGCCGCGCCGCGCTCCATGGTCCAGCGCGGGGAGGAAGGCGCGAGCACGTCCGCCGGTGCCGCGGACTCCACGCTTTCCACAATAAAAGCATGCGCCGGAAGCTCAACTTTCGTTTCCCCGGGACTGTGTGAAGGACTTTGGTCCGGCGCTTCCCGCCACCAGTTCGCGGCGCTCAGCGGTGAAACCGGCAGCGCGGGCATCAGCAGCCGGCACAGGACCAGAAGCCCCAGCCCGTAGCGGCTCCATCCCGGCAGCCAGCGCCAGGCCAGGGCGAGGAGGGTTCCCAGGGCCGAGGCCCACAGGGTATTGTGCAGGACTTGTCTGAAAATGGCGGTCAGCAGGCTGGCGGAGTCCATATTTTTCAAAAGTTCAGGAGGGATCGGAAGGGCGGCGGTCGAGGATTTTGCGGAGTTCCGCGATCTCGGATTCCGTCAGGGACTCGTCCTCCACAAAAGCCGCCACCAGGGGCGCGAGTTTTCCCCGGAACAGCCGCTCCACCAGGCTGCGGCTTTCGCTGAGCACACAGACCTCCCGGGCCACCGTCGGGTGATACCAGTGCTCCCGCCCCTGCTTCTCCACCCGCAGCGCGCCCTTCGCTGTCAGGCGGCGGAGGAGCGTGTTCACCGTCGCCAGAGCCCAGCCCTCACGCCCGGCGAGATTCGCCTGCACGGCGGAGGCGGACTGCGGCGGCGAGGCCCAGACCTCCTCCATCACCTTCCATTCCGCGAGGCTGATCTCGGGAGCGGCCGAGGGTGAAGGCGGAGAAACCGCCGGGGAGGGAAAGGGCTGGCCGGATTTGATTTTACGCATGTCGCAGTTGTATGCGACATTCGTAAAAGATTCCATCAAAAAATGGCCTTTCCGCTGATTTTTCCGCCCGGAGCCGCCGCGACAGGCAAAGCGGCAAGTTTTTCAAAATCCATTGACGCATCGCAATTTTCCGTTACGACTATCACCGATGCAAGCCGTCACCGCCTTCGCCCACGCGCTTTCCGACAGCACCCGCTGGAGGATTCTCGTGCTGGTGCGGGACGGGGCGCTCTGCGTCTGCGAGCTGGCCGACATTCTGGGAATGCCGCAGTCCTCCGTCTCCAGTCACCTCCAGGTCATCCGGAAGGCGGAACTGCTGGCCAGCGAGCGCTGCGAGAAGTGGGTGTATTACCGGCTGGAGCGCAAATACCGGGAACTGATCCTCCAGCTGGGGAAATTTTTCGGCGTTTCCACGGCGACCGACGCCACCCTCGCGGCGGATGCCGAAAAGGCGGTGAAACGCCTGAAGGAGCGGGACGAGAGCTGTTGCCCCGGTCCCAGACTTCTGGCGGCGAAAGGCTCAGCAGGAAGTGTTTCCAAAGTTAAAACCAAACCTGATCCCGTCCGGGAAATCCCCTCATGAACCTGCACGAACTCAAATCCCTGCTGCGCTCCCACGCCGGCGCCTCCTTCCGCCTGCGGCTGCCGGACGGCTCGGCGGTTCCCGTGTCCTTCCACGTCACGGAAGTCGGGCGCGTCCACAAAACCTTCCTCGACTGCGGCGGCACGCTCCGCGAGCAGGTGGCCTGTCAGCTGCAGGTGTGGGTCGGTGAGGACTTTGATCATCGGATCGAGACCGGGAAAATGGCGGCCATCCTGGAAAAGGCGCGCGCCTGGCTGCCGGACGAAACGGTGCCGGTGGAGATTGAGTATGAGGACCGGGTGATTTCGCAGTACATCATCACCGGAGCCGATGTTTCTCCCGAAGCGGTGGTGCTGAATCTGGCGCACAAGCACACGGAATGCCTCGCGCCGGAACTCTGCGGCCTGCCCGCGAAAAAAGCCAAAACCGTCAGCGCCTACGCCGTGGAGCCGCTGAACACCCGCTGCGCGCCGGGCGGCAAATGCTGCTGATCGAAGCGCCATGAACCGGCACGCGGCGGAATTCCTGGGCACCTTCGGCATCGTTTTCGCCGGGACCGGAGCCATCGTCATCAACGATCTCAGCGGCGGCGCGATTGGCCATGCGGGCATCGCCCTGACTTTCGGGCTGATCGTTCTGGCGATGATCCATGCTTTTGGTGATGTGAGCGGGGCGCATCTGAATCCCGCAGTGACGGTGGCCTTTGCGGCGGCGGGCCGTTTTCCCTGGCGGCGGACACCGGGCTATATTACCGCTCAGATTCTGGGCGGGGTGGCGGCGAGTGTGAGCCTGCATCTTCTGTTTCCCGACCACCGGACGCTCGGGGCCACGCTGCCCTCCGGATCCGCCGGGCAAAGCTTCGCGCTGGAAATCATCCTGAGCGCTTTGCTCATGCTGGTGATTCTGAGCGTTTCCCACAGCGCCAAAGAACGGGGAATCACGGCGGCGGCGGCCATCGCGTCCGTGGTGGCGCTGGAGGCCATGTTCGCCGGGCCGGTCAGCGGAGCCTCCATGAATCCCGCGCGCTCCCTGGCTCCGGCCCTGGTCAGCGGGACCTGGGCTCATCTCTGGATTTACCTGACCGCGCCGGTTCTGGGCGCTTTGCTGGCTATTCCGCTGTGCCGCCTGACGCGGGGCAGGGGATGCTGCTCCTTCCGCTCCGCCACGGACTCCTCCATTTTACCACCCCCTGATCCTTCCCGCCCATGTCATCCCTGAACCCGCCTCTGATTCTCATTCTCTGCACCGGCAACAGCTGCCGCTCCCAGCTTGCCGAGGGACTGCTCCGCGCCGCTCTGGGAAAGGATTTCCGGGTGGCCAGCGCGGGTTCCAATCCCGCCGGATATGTTCATCCTCTGGCCGTCCAGGTCATGGAGGAAATCGGCATCGATATTTCCAGCCACCATTCCAAGCACCTGGACGGATTTCTGAATGAGGGTGTGGAAACCGTCATCACCGTCTGCGGCAATGCCGATTCCGCCTGCCCGGTGTTTCCCGGCCAGCTGAACCGGCATCACATTCCATTCTCCGATCCCGGGCACGCGGAAGGCAGTGAGGAGGAGAAACTGGCCGCCTTCCGCGCCGCGCGGGACGGGATACACCGGGTGCTCGGCGCTTATGCCGCCGGGCGGCTGGACGGATTGAAGCGGCGCTCCGGGCCGGGCGCGACTGCTGTTTAAACCGCCTGTGAGGAAATCCGGCGGCGGGGCCATCATCGGAAAGATCGGATCAATAGTGGGATCTTATCCGGAAATACAGGCGGGTGCCGGGACTGACCGGCACGCTCCATGAAGTGGATGGAGGATAAACATCAGCCAGGTTTTGCCAGTGGAGCAGATCATCGCTGCCCTCCACGGCATAACGGAGCGCGCCGGGAACAGGTTCCCACGTTAGAACAAACTCCCCGCCGGCCCGCTGGAGCAGAGCCCGGGAGGCGGGAGGACCGTCATCGATATAGGCGGTGCCCCAGGTGTCGCGCAGAAGATAGGTGTTTCCATGGATCCCCTCCACGCCGCTCACCGCGAATTCGCCGCCCCAGCCGGCCATGCCCGCGCCCAGTCTGCCGCCGGGAACCGCCGCCGGATCGTCCGGTTGCTGAAGCTGCGTCCATTCACGCGGGTCGTTCCGCTGGTAAAAATAAACATTCGCTTTTCCGGACACGCCGGCGGCTTTGGGACTGCCCACCGCCAGCACATTCCCCGAAAGATGCAGGGAGGAGCCGAAACTTCCGGCCGGAATGGTTTGATTCCATCTGAGAATGGCGGTGTTTTCCCAGTCTCCACCGGCGTTTTTGTCAAAAATATTCACGGCGGAGCCCGCGGCGCTTCCTGCGGCCAGTGTTTTCCCCCACAGGCTCAGCGCCCCGCCAAAACGTTGAAACTTGACGGGACCGCTGCCGTTCTGAAACTTCCGGACCTGCCGCCAGGCGCTGCCCGCTCCGGCGTTCCGTTCAAAGATGTAAACCGCCCCCGCATCCTCCCTGATGGTGTCATCATCCGGAGCCCCGGCCGCGAGCGTGTCCCCATAAAGCGCCAGACTTGCCCCGAGGGACTGGGCGGCGGTGTCATCCGCCGTGATTTCCCCGCTCAACAGCCACCTCCCGTCCGCCAGGTCATAAACATACACCGCGCCCTCATTGCCCCGGGGGCCTTTTCCTGTCGAACGCAGGCGGGAGGACACGGCAAGGGTGGATTTATAAATGGAGACCGCCCATCCGAAATAATCATTCTGCCGCCCGCCGGGAGCATCCAGCCGCTGAATCAGGGACCAGCCGCCGCCGCCGCGCCGGAAGATGTAGGCGGCTCCGCAGTGGGAGGCCGCCCCGTCCCGCCCGGGGGCTCCGATCAGGAGCCAATCCCCCCAAAGGGCGATACTCTGTCCGAACTGATCCCCGGCCACTCCGTCCGGGAGACTCAGCCGGGCCTGCGGCGCCCATCCTGAAAGCGTGCGGGAAAAAACCACGACCTCCCCTTTTCCACCGTTGCCCGCCGGAGCCGAGACCGCCAGCACATCCTCCTGCATGACGCTGCTTTGCCCGTAACCCGCCCCTGTCTCCGTGACCGTGGACAGCGTCCGGTTGAGGAACCATCTTTCCCCGGAACCTGGCAGGACCGCGCCTTCGGGGCTGCCGGGCTGGAGAAAGAAGCTCTCCGCCCCCTCCGTCAGGGTGTCAGTGATGATCCGCGCCTCAATCCGGGCCGAGGTCGTTCCCGGAGCAAGCGTCAGAACGCCGGAGCCGCCGATGAAATCCTCCCCGGCCCGGGCGCTTCCGCCGGCCAGAGTCCACGGCAGGGTCACGGCGGACGCGCTGGGACCGCTTGATTGAACGGCGAACACCGCCCTCCCCGCTCCGGGTCCCGCATCGGATGTCACCCCCGCATCTGAGACGGTGATGACCGGCAGCGGATCATTCTCAAGAATGGTTCCCGCCGCCGTCCCTTCGCTGATCACTCCTCCCGACGGCGCGGAAAGAGTCAGGATCACAGTTTCCTCCGGCTCAAAAACAACGTCATCAAGCACGGTCACACTCACGGTTTTCTCCCGTTCGGTCCCGGTGAAGGTCAGCATTCCCTCCGGTCCCGTGAAGTCCGCGCCGGGTGTGGCGGTGCCCGAAAAGGAATACCGCACGGAGACCGGACCGTCGCCCGCACGCGCCAGCGTCACCCTGAACGCCAGAGCTGTGCCTTCCGGCCCCTCCGTTACCGGGTTTCCGGTTCCGGTGGCGTTCAGAACATTGAGGGCCGCGTCATTGTCGTCCGTGAGAATGATGGTGCGGGCGGAGGAGTTTCCCAACCGCGCATTGACCGGATTTTCCAGACTCAGAACGATGGCTTCGTCCGCTTCCGGCAAATTGTCATTGAGCGGCGAAACCGTGAAAGTGATGTCGGTCCCGCCCGCCGGAATGGCCACCAGGGAGCCGGAAAATTCATAATCCGCATTCTTGGCCGCCGAACCGCCTGTGGCCAGAGCCACCGTCACGGGCAGACCACTGGGCGCATCAAGGGTCACCGTGACCGTCACCGGCCCGCCGTTTTCAGCCAGCGTTCCGCCCGCAGTCAGGCTGACGGCAGGCGGCGCGTCGTCATCGGTCACCGTCAGGGTGTGAGTGGCGACGGTGCCCAAAACGGCGTTCACGGGCGTGCCCGGGGTGAGGATGACAGTCTCGGCATTCTCGTGAAGAGCGTCGTTAACGATGGCGATGGAAATGGAGCCGCCGGCGGCTCCGGCTGGAATGACCAGCGGCGAGGCGGAAACCGCGGCGTCGGAACCGGAGGCCGTCCCGGACATGGTGAAGGGCACACTGACCTCCAGCCCGCTGGGGGCGGAGAGGGTCACGCTGACATTCACGGTCCCCGCAGCCTCGCCGGCGGATGAGGCGGCGGCGGCGAAGGCGGCGGCGGGCTGGGCGTCATCATCGGTTACCGTCAGGGTGTGCCGGACGGCGCTTCCGAGGTCCGCCCCGGAGGGGGAGCCCAGGGTGAGGATAACAGTCTCGGCGTTCTCATGAAGACTGTCGTTGGCGACGGCCACGGCGATGACCCCGCCGGAGGCCCCGGCGGGAATGACCAGCGGTGAGGCGGATACGGTGGCGTCAGAGCCGGAGGCCGTCCCGGAAACGGTGAAGGGCACGCTGATGTCGGAGGAGCTGGGGCCGGAAAGGGCCACGGCCACGCTGGCGGTTCCGGCGTTTTCCGCCGCCGAGGAGGCTGCTGCGGCGAAGGCGAGGACCGGCCGGCCCTCGTCGTCGGCCACTGTCAGGGTGTGGGTGGAGGCGGTGCCCAAAACGGCGTTCACAGGCGTTCCCAGGGTCAGAATAACGGTCTCGGCGTTCTCATAAAGACTGTCATTGGCGACGGCCACGGTGATAACCCCGCCGGAGGCACCGGCGGGAATGACCAGCGGCGAGGCGGAAACCGCGGCGTCGGAACCGGAGGCCGTCCCGGAAACGGTGAAGGGCACGCTGATGTCGGAGGAGCTGGGGCCGGAAAGGGCCACGGCCACGCTGGCGGTTCCGGCGTTTTCCGCCGCCGAGGAGGCTGCTGCGGCGAAGGCGAGGACCGGCCGGCCCTCGTCGTCGGCCACTGTCAGGGTGTGGGTGGAGGCGGTGCCCAAAACGGCGTTCACGGGCGTGCCCAGGGTCAGAATGACGGTCTCGGCGTTTTCATAAAGGGCGTCGTTGGCGACGGCCACGGTGATGACCCCGCCGGAGGCCCCCGCAGGAATGACCAGCGGTGAGGCGGAGACAGTGGCGTCTGAGCCCGAGGCGGTTCCGGACACGGTGAAGGGCACGCTAACCTCCAGCCCGCTGGGGGCGGAGAGGGTTACGCTGACATTCACGGTCCCGGCGGCCTCGCCGGCGCTGGAGGCGGCGGCGGCGAAGGCGGCGGCGGGCGTCGCGTCATCATCGGTCACCGTCAGGGTGTGCTGGACGGCGCTTCCGAGCCCCGCCCCGGAGGGAGTGCCCAGGGTGAGGATAACGGTCTCGGCGTTCTCGTGAAGGCTGTCATTGGTGACTGCCACGGTGATGACCCCGCCGGAGGCCCCCGCAGGAATGACCAGCGGTGAGGCGGAGACAGTGGCGTCTGAGCCCGAGGCGGTTCCGGACACGGTGAAGGGCACGCTAACCTCCAGCCCGCTGGGGGCGGAGAGGGTTACGCTGACATTCACGGTCCCGGCGGCCTCGCCGGCGCTGGAGGCGGCGGCGGCGAAGGCGGCCGCGGGCGGTGAGTCGTCATCGGTCGCCGTCAGGGTGTGCCGGACGGCGCTTCCGAGCCCGGCCCCGGAGGGCGTTCCCAAAGTGAGAATGACGGTCTCGGCGTTCTCATGAAGGCTGTCATTGGTGACGGCCACGGTGATGACCCCGCCCGAGGCCCCGGCGGGGATGACCAGCGGTGAGGCGGAAACCGTGGCGTCGGAGGCGGAGGCCGTCCCGGAAACGGTGAAGGGCACGCTGATGTCGGAGGAGCTGGGGCCGGAAAGGGCCACGGCCACGCTGGCGGTTCCGGCGTTTTCCGCCGCCGAGGAGGCTGCTGCGGCGAAGGCGAGGACCGGCCGGCCCTCGTCGTCGGCCACTGTCAGGGTGTGGGTGGAGGCGGTGCCCAAAACGGCGTTCACAGGCGTGCCCAGGGTCAGAATAACGGTCTCGGCGTTCTCATAAAGACTGTCATTGGTGACCGCCACGGTAATGACCCCGCCGGAGGCCCCGGCGGGAATGACCAGCGGCGAGGCGGAAACCGCGGCGTCGGAACCGGAGGCGGTTCCGGACACGGTGAAGGGCACAGTCACTTCCAGCCCGCTGGGGGCGGAGAGGGTTACGCTGACATTCACAGTACCGCATTCTCACCGGCGGAGGAGGACGCGGCGGCGAAGGTGGCCGCGGGCGTCGCGTCATCATCGGTCACCGTCAGGGTGTGCCGGACGACGCTTCCCAGCCCGGCCCCGGAGGGCGTGCCGAGGGTGAGGATGACGGTCTCGGCGTTCTCATGAAGGCTGTCATTGGTGACCGCCACGGTAATGACCCCGCCGGAGGCCCCGGCGGGAATGACCAGCGGTGAGGCGGAGACAGTGGCGTCGGAGGCGGAGGCGGTCCCGGACACGGTGAAGGGCACGGTGATGTCGGAGGAGCTGGGACCGGAGAGGGTTACGGCCACGCTGACGGTTCCGGCATTTTCCGCCGCCGAGGAGGCTGCTGCGGCGAAGGCGAGGACCGGGCGGCTCTCGTCATCGGCGATCGTCAGGGTGTGCGTGGAGACGCTTCCCGGTTCCGCTCCGGAGGGCGTGCCCAGGGTCAGAATGACGGTCTCGGCGTTCTCATAAAGACTGTCATTAGCGATGGCGATGGAAATGGAGCCGCCGGAGGCCCCGGCGGGGATGACGAGCGGTGAGGCGGAAACCGCGGCGTCGGAGCCCGAGGCGGTTCCGGACACGGTGAAGGGCACGCGGACCTCCTGACTGGCGGGGGCGGAGAGGGCCACACTGACATTCACCGTCCCGGCGGCCTCGCCGGCGGAGGAGGCGGCGGCGGCGAAGGAGACTGACGGGACCCGCGTTGTGGAGGGCATGGCCGCCAGAGCCAGATTGTGCAGATATCCGGCGGAAAGACGCATCACCGTCCTGTCGAAAAGCGCGGAAACATCCTTGGCGCGGTTCACGGCGGCGGGGGCGTGGCGGTCTTCCAGCGTGTTATCCCCAAGCTGCCCGCGGTTATTGCGGCCCCAGGCGGTCACCGTGCCGTCCGAACACCATGCCAGAGTGCGATACCCTCCTCCCGAGACCGCCACGGCGGTTTTCCCGAAAAGCGCGGAAACTCCCTGGGCGGTGTTCACCGCGACCGGTGTGGAACGGGTTGCGGACGTGTTGTCGCCCAGCTGGCCATTCGCGTTGCCGCCCCATGCGGCGATGGTGCCGTCCGAGCACAGCGCCAGACTGTGATCCCTGCCAGCGGAGACGGCCACGACCGTTTTCCCGGAAAGAGCGGATCCTTCGGTATTCCTCACCGCGACTGGAATATAAGGATCATCCATCGCGTTGCCCCCCAGCTGGCCAGTGGAGTTGTAGCCCCATGCGGCGATGGTGCCGTCCGAGCACAGCGCCAGATTGTGACTGCCACCCGCTGAGATGGCCACGACGGTTTTTCCGAAAAGAGCGGACCCCTGCGTATTTCTCACCGCCGCCGGTCTGAGGTGGTCCGGTGCCTCCGTCAGGCTGAACTCTCCCCATCCGGCGACCGTGCCGTCCGAGCACAGTGCCAGGCTGTGACCGTACCCGGCGGAGATGGCCACCACGGTCTTCCGGAAAAGCGCGGATCCTTCGCCCGTATCCACCGCGACCGGCACGGAGCGGTTTGTGCTGGTCCCGTCGCCCAGTTCGCCACTGAAGTTTTCCCCCCACGCGGCGATGGTGCCGTCCGAGCACAGCGCCAGACTGTGGCCGCCGCTCACGGTGTCCGCGCCGCCCGCGGAGACCGCCACGACGGTTTTGCCGAAAAGGGCGGACTGCCCCTGGACGGCGCTCACCGCGACCGGTGTGAAACGGGTTTCGGAGGTGTTGTCCCCAAGCTGGCCGCTGAAGTTGTCACCCCACGCGGCGACAGTGCCGTCGGAGCACAGCGCCAGGCTGTGACCGCCCCCGGCGGAGACGGCCACCACGGTTTTCCGGAAAAGTGCGGAAACTCCCTCGGCGGTGCTCACCAGGCCCGGCGCCTGGCGGTCGGACTCCGAACCGTCGCCCAGTTCCCCCTGGGAGTTCGAGCCCCACGAGAGCACGCTGCTGTCAGCCCAGACGAGCACAAGGTCATTGCCGCTGCCTCCGTAATAATTGGCCACAAAACGGTAAACTGTCCCGCCATAGCTCAGCGCCACGGGTTGTCCCTGCGCCAGATTGCTGAAAACCCCGCTGATGAAACCGGGTCCCGTGTTTTTCACCACCATCAGCTCCACGCCGGTCGCCGGGGTGTGGTTCAGGGCGAAGCTCACTTTCTTTTCAGACGCCGTGTAGCCGTCCGACGTCACCGGAATGTCACTGCCGCTGCTGTAAACCGCCATGACATCCGAACTCTGCAGGGCCGCCACGTTGAGGAGGCCTCCGAATAAAACCGGATCCGCGCCGCCGCGCCGGGCCGGCATCCTCCCATGGCTGTCCGGCATGGAAATTTTTCCATTCCTGGCCGGGGAGGAGATTATAGCGTAATTTTGATCGCTATGTAAATCTTCAGTGATTAAATTATCATTTTCTGCAATTCCGATGCCCCAAGGCAGGTTATCAGGAGAGCCCGAGGGCAATAAACGATTGACCGTCAGGGCATGGATAGCGGAATGAGGCCCGGCATTGGCTCCCGCAAGAAAACAATTTAAAATCGCAAAACAAAAAATCAGTATAAAAGTTTTCATTTTGCGCAATGGTTTGTGAGCGGTTCAAAATTCAAATTGCAGTCCGAACAGCGTTTGGCAAGGCGCGGAGCGGTTTTATTTCAATGGGCATCGCACAGGCGCGGCGGATGGGCAATGCCATCATTCCACTATTAAAGTTAGGGAAGAAAAAACACATGGAACCGGTGCTGATTTCCTGACCTTCCAATGTTCATTCATAACCGGATAAAATCTGTTCCGGGGAATGGTGCTGATTTAAGGAAAATGCCGTCATGCTCTCCGTATCCCTCCGCCCGGGGAAAAACTTCCGGCCTTCATCCGTCCCTTTGAGGCAACAGGGGAGGCGCTGGCGGATGCTTCTGAAAATCATTGATCATCAATAGATTACAGAGCAGTCTCGGAAAAAATGAGGTTCCAGGGACACTTCGGCAAGCCAATCGGGGACCGGCTCCAAAATTTCACTGAACTCCCTCAAAACCGGCCCGCCGCAGGCTCCCGCATGAATTGCCATGTCCAAGACACCAGCCCCATCCGGAAATTTCACCTGGCCCGGCCTGCTGAGCGGCCTCTGCGGCCTGCTCTGCGCCTCTCTGGGCATTGCCGTGCTGACAGGATGGCACACCGGAAACGCCTCCCTGGTGCGGATCCAGGCGGGATTTGTCCCCATGCAGTATCCCACGGCCGTCTGCTTTCTGGTGAGCGGGGCGGGTCTCATGGCCTTCGCCCTGCGGCTCCCCCGTTTTCTGCCCATGGCCTGCGGCGCCCTGGCGGGGGGGATCGGACTGCTGCTGTCGGCGGAGTATCTTTCCGGATGGAAACTGGGTTTTGATGCCCTCCTTCCGCATTTTCCGGAAATGGCGGGTCTGCCGCCCAAAAGGTCCCCTCCGCCCACGGCGGCGGGTTTTGCCCTGGCCGGGACCGGCATTCTGCTGCTCCGCATGCCGCTTCCGGCCGCCGCCAGGCACCTGATGATCTGGATTCTGGGATCCTCGGCGGTCGCTCTGGGGCTGATGGCGCTGTGCGCCTACAAGCTGGGAGTCACCCTGATGTTCATGTCAGGGGACTCCATCAGCATCGCGGCCCACTCCGCGGGTGGAATCACGGTTCTGGGCATCGGCCTGCTGGCCGCGCAGTGGATGCATCCGCAGCGGATGATTGAGGACCGGTGGCTGCCCGTGCCCGTGGGCTTTGCCACCATCGTGGCGGCGCTGATGCTGTGGCAGGCGCTGGCGGCGGACCGGGCGCGGGCCGTCCACCGCCAGGCGGAGGTGATCGCGCAGAATGTGGCTGCGGATGCCCGCAGCCGTTTCACGTTCTCCCTCCGGGCGCTGAACCGGATCAAGCTGCGGTGGGAGCGGAGCGGCGGCACCCCCTATCCCGAGTGGGTCAGCGACGCCCGGGACTGCCTTCAGGAGGAGCCTGTTTTTGAAGCCATCGGCCGCACGGATGCCGACTGGCGGGTGAACCGGGTGGAACTGGACAGGGAAGCCCGGCCCCTGATGGGCCATGACCTGCGGCGGGAGACCCGGTGGCCGGCCGCGGGCGCGCTGGAGAGTTCCATCAGAAACCGGCGGATGCTGATTTCGCCGACGCATCCGGTCCGGGGCAGCGACACGGGGTTCGCCGTCTTTTTTCCCATGTTTCAGGGAAATGACTTCACGGGTTTTTTTTTCGGGGTCTTCCGGCTTCAGGATCTGAAGAAATCGACTCTCGATCAGCCGGCCTTCGCCACCTGCCGGGTCTCCATTTTTGAGGGGGACCGGTTCATTCTGGGGGAACTGCCCGTGGAGCCGGTCCGGGAAGGCGGGCGGGCGGAAGCCATGATCGAATTCCGGGGAAATCTCTGGCGGTTTGTCGCCGAGCCGAAATCAAGCGTGCTGGCGGGCGGCAGAATGCCGGTGATGATTTTATGGCTGGGGGTGCTTCTGGGGGCGGCGGTGTCGGGAGCGGTGTGGGGGTTTCAGCAGGCGGTGCTCCGCACCCGCATGGCTCTGGCCGCCAACCGGCAGATGAAGGAGGAGATCGGCGAGCGCCAGCTGGCGGAGCGCAATCTCAGGGAAAGTGAGAAACGTCTGGGCCTGGTGCTGGATTCCGCCACCGGAGTGTCGGTCATCGCGTTCGATCTGACGGGCATCATCACCTATTTCAGCAAAGGAGCGGAACGTCTCCTGGGGTGCCGCTCCGGGGAGGCCGTGGGGCAGCCTGTGGTTCCGATGATCCACGATCCCGGCGAGGTGGCCGCGCGCGCCGGCGCTCTGACAGCGGAACTGGGATATAAAGTGGAGGGAATCGAAACTTTCGCCGTCATCCCCCGGCTCCGGGGAGGCGAGCGCGGGGAGTGGACTTACCTGCGCCGCGACGGCGCCCGCCGCACGGTCGATCTCATGGTGACCGTGCTGGAGGACATCGACGGCGGGACCACGGGATATCTGGCGACGGCGGTGGACATTACGGAGCGCCAGCGGATGGAACGGGATCTGCGGGAAACCCTGCGGGGCAAAAAAACCTCCCAGGCCCTGCTCGAATCCGCCGGCCGCATCGCCCGGCTGGGTCATTGGGAGCTCCCCCTTGATGGCGGCGGCCCGCGCTGGTCGGAGATCACCTACAATATTCATGAAGTCCCTCCCGGCACTCCGGTCTCACTGGATGAGGCGCTCAATTTTTACCATAAGGATGACCGGCAGGCTGTCATCGACTGTGTGGCCAAAGCCCTCGAAAGCGGGCAGCCCTATGAATTTGAGGCCCGGCTGATCACGGCCCGGGGACGGCGGATCTGGGTTTACTCGCGCGGTGAGCCGGTCATGGACGAGAACGGAGCCGTCATCGCCATGCACGGGGTTTTTCAGGATATCGACGACCGCCGCCAAGCCGCCGAGCTGCTGAAGCGGCGGAACATCGAGCTGGAGGCCGCCACCGCCCGCGCGGAGGCCCACGCCAGGGCCAAAGCGGAGTTCCTGGCCAATATGAGCCACGAGATCCGCACCCCCCTCAACGCCGTCATCGGCATGTCCGAGCTGCTCATGGACGGCCGGCTGGACCTCCGCGAGCGCGAGTTCGTGGAGACCATCCATTCCAGCGGCGACATGCTGCTGAGTCTGATCAACGACATTCTCGACTTCTCCAAAATCGAGTCCGGGCAGCTCGATCTGGAGCGCATTCCCGTGCCTCTCCGGGACTGTGTGGAATCCGTGATGGACCTGCTGGCGGGACAGGCGGCGAGGAAAAACCTGGATCTGCTTTACTGGATTGATCCGGAAGTGCCCGCCGCCATCCTCGGCGACCCCGTGCGCCTGCGGCAGGTGCTGGTGAATCTGGCCGGGAATGCCATCAAATTCACCCAGGAGGGCGAGATTCTCGTGAAACTGTCCGTCCGTCAGGGAGAGAGCGGAGCCCTGCTGCACACCGCCGTCATCGACACCGGCATCGGGATTCCCGAAGGCCGGACGGACCGCCTTTTCAACGCCTTCAGCCAGGTGGACGCCTCCACCACCCGGCGTTTCGGCGGCACCGGTCTGGGCCTGGCCATCTCCCACCGTCTGATCCGGAACATGGGCGGGCGCATCTGGGTGGAATCCCGCGGGGACACCGGCTCCATCTTTCAATTTGAGATCCCCCTGGAGCCGGCCGGAATGCCCGTCAGCATCGCCGCCGCCGCCTCTCCGGAAGGGCTCCGGAGCCTTGATGGACAACGTGTTCTCATCGTCGATGACAGTGGGAACAGCCGCTGGATTCTGCGCCGGCACACCGAGTCATGGGGCATGAGACCCACCACCGCCGGAAATGCCGGCGAGGCTCTGGCGAGGATCACCGCCGGCGAAAAATTCGACCTCGCGATCATTGATGCGGTCATGCCGGGCATGGACGGCTACGGGCTGGCCGCCGGAATCCGCCGGGAGCCCGCAGGCCACGGGCTCCCCATTCTCATGCTCACGGCCATGGGGGACATCAGCCGCGCGCCGAAACCTCCGGGCCGGTCCGGAATCCTGAACAAGCCGGTCAAAGTCCCGTCGCTGCTGCAGGCCCTGCGGAATATCCTCGTCCCCGTCCCCCCGGCCCGGCCCGCGCCCTCCGCCGGTGGCGGCGGCGGTGGCGAAAAGCCCGGCATCGCCCGCCCGCTCCGGATTCTGGTCGCCGAGGACAATCCGGTGAACCAGCGGGTGGTGATCCTGCATCTCCAGCGCATGGGCTACGAGGCGGCCATGGCCGGCAATGGACTGGAGGCTCTGGAGGCGGTCGGGCGGGAAACCTTCGACGTCATCCTTCTGGATGTCCAGATGCCTGAAATGGACGGACTGGAGGCCGCGCGCGAAATCTGTCTCCGCCAGCCCGCGGACCAGCGTCCCTGGATGATCGCCCTGACAGCCAACGCCTTCGGAAGCGACCGGGACGAATGCCTGGCCGCCGGAATGAATGATTATTTGTCCAAACCGGTCCGCGGGGAGAATCTCCAGCACGCGCTGCGGGCAGCCTACGAGGAGAGGCTCAAGCGGTGAATTCCCCAGGAGGCGCGACCCCGCGCCGCCGGAAAGTCCGGGCGGCGGGGCCATGCGGCCGGTGACGCGCGGTCACTTTCCGACTGGAAATCAGCAGCGCGGATTTATCCGTTGCCCGGGGGCGGGCCGGGTTTTGCCGAAAGAGACCGGATTTTCCCGATGAGAGCCGCTTTCGGCGGTGGTTTGACCATAAATTCGTTGACTCCGGCGGCGGCCGCGCGGGCCCGGGTCGCGGCGTCCTCGGAGGAGGACAGGAGGATGACCGGCGTGATCCGTGTCCGTTCATGGGCGCGGTACTGCCGCACCAGCTCGATGCCGTCGGCACCCGGCATCACGAGGTCCTGGAGGATGACATCCGGCTGTATTTCCTGAACCCGGCGCACGGCTTCGGCCCCGTCGGCGCAGTAATGGTAGGCGATGTCGGGCTGACCCAGCAGCATGCGGCGCACCACCTCTCCGATGAAGAGCTGATCGTCCACCAGCAGCACGGTGATGGGGTGGGCGGGAGAGGCCGTTGGCGGCGATTCGGACGGGGTCACATCGGTGTTCATGAATGGGAGGGAAATCCGGGCGGGGGGAAAAAGCGGGCCAGCCGCGGCCCGATGAGGTCCAGCGGCAGCACCTCCGCGGCCGCCCCGAGCGCCACGGCGGCCTTGGGCATGCCGTAAACAATGCAGCTTGCCTGGTCCTGCGCGATGGTCAGCGCCCCGCGGTCGCGGAGGGCCTTCAGTCCTTTGGCGCCGTCACGCCCCATGCCGGTCAGAAGCACGGCGGCCACCTCCCCTTTCCAATGGCGGGCCGCGCTTTCAAAAAAGACATCCACGGACGGACGGTAGGGGCAGGTTTCAGGCTCCGGGATGTAGCTGAGCCCGTGCGGACCGGCGAACACCAGATGATCATTGGTGCCCGCCAGCAGCGCGGTGCCGGGTTGGGGCCGCTCCCCGCTCACGGCAAGGCGCACGGGCAGCGCCGACTGCCCGTTCAGCCACTTTGCCAGGAGTCCGGAAAACTGGGCGTCCACATGCTGAATGATCACAATGGACGCCGGAAAGTCCCGCGGCAGGCTCCCCAGCACCGTGGCCAGCGCCGCCGGACCGCCGGCGGAGGCGCCTATGACCACAAGGCGGTTCCGGGTCATGGAGCGCTCCGGTTTGTCCGGAGCGGACTCCGCGGGCGGGGTCAATGTCCGGCGGGTGACCAGACGGCTGAGCATTCTGAGCTTCGCGAGCAGGGCGGATCCCCATTCCCCGGGCTCTTCCGCCCCGGCCACCGGGGTGGTCACCACATCCAGCGCGCCGGCTCCCAGAGCCTCGAAAACCTTCGACGTATGGCTTTCGACACTGCCGGTGACGATCAGAATCGGACAGGGCGTGTGAAGCATGATATGGCGGATGGTCTCGGCGCCGCTGAGTCCGGGCATGACAAGGTCCATGAGGATCAGGTCCGGCCGGTCCTCCGCGCACCTCGCGATGGCCCCGTGGCCGTCGCCCGCGGTCCAGGCCACCTGATATCCGGGCGACTGGGTCAGCAGGCGCGACATGATCTCCACGGCCATGGGCATGTCGTTGACGATGGCGACTCTCATACGCCGGCCTCCCCGATCAGATCCTGGAGCGCCTGGAGGAGGGTCTCATCGTGAAAGCTGCTCTTTGTCAGGTAATAGTCGGCGCCGGCCTCCAGTCCGCGCTGCCGGTCCTCCTCACGGTCCTTGTAGGAAACGATCATGACCGGCAGCGAGTTCAGCCGGGCGTCTTTTTTAATAAGGCCCACCAGCTCGATCCCGTCCAGGCGCGGCATGTCCACATCCGTCACCACGAGGTCATAGCTGCCGGTGCGCACCGCGTTCCAGCCGTCCATGCCGTCCACCGCGACTTCGACCTCATAACCGCGGTTGCTGATGAACTTGCGCACCAGCTCCCGGACGGTGAGGGAATCATCCACGACCAGCACCCGCTTGCGCATCCGCCGCCCGCCCGCCGGTCCGGAGCGCGGCACCTGCGCCAGCCGTCCGCCGGAGACGAGGATTTCGATGGAGCGGATCATGTCCTCCACGTCCACGATGAGCACCGGCGACTGGTCGGGCATGAGGGCGGCGGCGCTGATGTCCTTGATTTTCCCCAGGCGGGGATCCAGCGGCAGCACCACCAGCTCCCGTTCACCGAGCAGGCGGTCCAGGACCACGCCATAGCGGCTGGCCTGGGTGCCCAGCACAATCACGGGCACCTCCTCCGCGGAGGAAAGCGGGCCCTCCACGCCCAGAATCTGATGCGCGGTGACCAGCCCCACCTGATGCTCCCCGAACCGGAAATGCTCCCGGCCCTCCACGGATTCAATCTGTCCGCGCGGCACTTTGAGGACCGCCGTGATGCGGGCCAGCGGAAAGGCGTAGGGCTCGCCGCCGACCTCCGCCAGCAGGGTTCTCAGCACGGAAAGCGTGACCGGCAGCTTCAGCTGAAACCGCGTTCCCTTCCCCGGGCGGGAGAAAATGCGCGCCCCGCCCCCGACCTCCCGGAGCATGGCCTGCACCACATCCAGACCGACGCCGCGCCCGGAGATGCGGGTGACCGTTTCCTTCATGGTGAACCCCGGCAGGAAAAGAAACTCCAGCAGTTCCTCCTCCGACAGCCCGGCGGCGAGTTCGGGAGTGGTGAGATTTTTCCGGACCACCGCCTGGCGGATGGATTCCAGGTCAATGCCCCGCCCGTCGTCCGTGACCTCGATCAGCAGCATCCCGGCACTGTGGCGGGCCTCGATGCGCACGCTGCCCGCGGCGGATTTTCCCGCCTGGAGCCGCTCGGCGGGCGGTTCGATGGCGTGGTCCACCGCATTGCGCAGCAGGTGTCCCAGCGGAGCCTCAACACGCTCCAGCACATCGCGGTCGACCGGAGTGGATCCTCCCGCGATTTCCAGTCTCACTTCCTTGCCGAGGGACCGCGCGGTATCCCGCACCACGCGGGGAAAACCCTGCAGACCCTCCGAGAAGGGCCGCATGCGGCAGTCGATGACCTCCTGATAAAGGCGCCGGGAGAGGTTGTGAAAGCGTCCGTCAAAAAGCTCCAGCTCATCCAGCCGCTCCGTCAGCAGATCCAGGCAGTCGCCGGCGCGGCGCTGAATATCCGTGAAGCGGCGCTGAAGATCCTCATCCGCCTTGAATTCCGTCAGGAGCTGCCCGAGACCGGTGAGGGACTGGCTGAGGGCATGCTGCATCCGCTTCAGCCGCGGAAGGCCGGCCGCGAAGGTGTTCACCCAGCGCGCGGCCACCACCGTCTCCCCCGTGAAGGCCAGCAGCCGGTTGAGGTTGTCCGCCGTGACCCGGAGGAAGCGCCCGGTGGTTTCTCCCGTTCCGCCGCCCGGGACGGTCTGAACGGTTTTCTCTTTTTCCTCCTCCGCATCCGGAATCTCCGTAACGGGCGCCCGGAGGGACTGGGACTCCGGCCCGGAACCGGGTGTCAGCGGGGAGGCTGATGCCACCGGCTGAGGTTCCGGCTTCGGTTCCTGTTCCGGCTCCGGGGTTTCATCCGGATCAGCCTCCGCACCCGGCGCCTCAGTCCCCGTGAGAACGGCGGCCTCCGGGGATGACGGCTCCGTCAGGGAAATGGAGGCTGCCAGAGCTCCAAGAAAGGCCTCCACCTCTCCCCGGTGCGCGGTGTTCCAATGGGCCCAATCGTCCTCCGCCGCCTGCGCGGCCCGCGAGAGAAGATCCACCCCGCTCAACAGCAGGTCCACACGCTCCCGCCCCAGGGTGATCCGGCCGTGCTGCGCCGCGACAAAACAATCCTCCATGCCGTGCGCGATGGCGGCGACAGCCTCATTGTCCACCATGCCCGCCGCGCCTTTGAGGGAATGCGCGCCCCGCATCAGCTCCTCAAACAGGCGCGTCCCGCCGCCATCACGCTCAAGGGCCAGAAGATCCTCCGTCATGGCGTTTACCCGCGCCCCGACCTCCATGCGGAACAGGTCCGCAAGGGAGAAACCGCTCAGATCACCGCCGTCGGATGAATTCATGCGAGGCTCCGGTTGAGGGTGTGCAGGAGCAGTCCGTCGTCAAGACAGCCGACCGTCCGCTCCCGCCAGGGAAGCAGGCCGGCGGTGCAGGTCAGCCTGCTCCCGGAAAGCGTGGCCGGCGGAGGACGCAGATCGCCGGGGTGATAGCGGTGCATTCCATGAACCTCATCCACCGGAAACGCGAGCCGGTGACCACCCTGGCTGACCACCAGCAGCCGGCCATAAACCCCGCGGTCCGGCCCCGGGACCGCGGACGGCTCCTTTTCCAGCCCCAGGGCCGCCGCCAGGGAAACGCAGACGATCAGCTCGCCCCGGATGTTCACGATTCCTTTCACGACACCGTCCCGGCGGTGCGGCAGGCTGCGCACCGGACATGGCTCCGCGACCTGCTGCAGGATGCGGGGAGGAAGCGCCAGCCACTCCTCCCCGACGCGGAAAATGAATGCGGATCGCGTGTCCGCCCGCGCGTCCTTCTTTTCGTGGGCGATGCGTTCCGTCCATTCCCGCAGATAGTCCGCCGGGGGCTCGCGGTCCAGCAGCCGCAGCGCCCCGGCGGCGGCGGAGGGCGGGGAGTGACCGGCCGGCGCTGGCGGTCCGGCATTCATCGGCTGAGGGCCTCCCCGCCGCGCTGCGCGCGGACCCGCAGGCGCCGTGCGCCCTCCGGATCCCCCTGTTTCTCCACCAGCAGCGCCAGGTGCGGCAGAGCCCCGTGATGCGCGGGCTCCAGATACAGCGCCCTGCGGTAAAGTTTTTCGGCCTCCCGGGCATCGCCCATGGCGTCGCGGATCAGTCCCAGCAGGCAGTAGGCGTCCGCGGAGGAATCGTATTCACGTAAATACGCTTCCGCCATGGAAAGCGCCTCCGGAAGCTGCCCGGCGTTGGCCAGGCGGGTGGCGGCCTCCAGACGGTTGTTCCCCGGAGGCGCGGACAGGACGATGGCCGGCGGTGCGGATGGCGGGGTCGGCACCAGCACCGGCGCCGGCACCGGATTGAAAAACCGCCCCGTCCCCGGGTCCGGCGGCATTTTGGAGGCGGCCTGCTTTGTTTTGGAAACGGCCCGCTTTGTGGAGTCTCCGGGTGCCGGGCTCCAGGGGATAAACGACGGCGGCAAGGAGGGCGGCGGCGGATTCCCCACGCC
Organism: Verrucomicrobiota bacterium; assembly: GCA_040386695.1. GTDB lineage: Bacteria > Verrucomicrobiota > Verrucomicrobiia > Verrucomicrobiales > V1-33 > CAIZWU01. The sequence continues at coordinate 28,496 of JAZKFB010000102.1, read as the reverse complement.
GGTTCCCCGGCAGACAAAAGCGCCGGGAAAATCCAGCACGCGGAATCCGGCGGCCCGCGCCACGAAGGTCTCGGCCGGCCCCACGAACAGCAGTCCCTCCGGCGCCAGCCGCCGGGCCAGCGTCAGGATCACCCGCTCCTGGGTGGCGGTGTCAAAATAGATCAGCACATTCCGGCAGAAAATGACGTCCCGGCCGTCCATCCCGGACAGGGCCTCCGCAGCCACCAGATTGCCCTGCCGGAATCCCACGCATTCCCGGACGGCGGAGTGGAGCTGATAGCCTCCCGGGACTTCGGAGAAATACCGGTCCCGGAAGCTCAAATCATTCCCGCGGAAGGAATTCCGGCCGTAAACCGCGCGGCGGGCCTGAGCGAGAGCGCGGTGGCTGATGTCCACCGCGTCAATGCGGAACCGGTCCGGGGAAAGCCCCGCGTCCAGCAGCGTCATGGCGATGGAATACGGCTCCTCGCCTGTGGAGCAGGGAGCGCTTAAAATGTGCAGGCGTCCGCCCGGATGAGACGGCATCCACTCCTGCCGGATGAGACGGATCAGGGCCGCAAAGGCTTCCGGAGCCCGGAAAAACCAGGTTTCCGGCACCACCACCAGCTCCATGAGCTGATCCAGCTCCCCGCCGGATTCGCGCAGCTGTTCCCAGTAATGCGGAAGCTCCGCGGTCCCGCGGGCCGTCATCCGGACGCGCACCGCGTTGGCGAGACTTGAACGCCCGAGCGTCCCGGCATCCATGCCCATGGACTGCCGGATCAGATCCGCGATTTGATTCAGCAGCATCACAAAGCCTCGGAGGGTTGACGGAACAGAACGGCGCGGACGCTCTCCGGAAGCAGAGCCCCGACCTCCACCCGCTGGATCATCCCGCCGGCGTCGCGGGTCATGGGTCCAAGATAAGGCGCCTCCGGCGGGGCGATGCCCGGATCCACGAAGTCCGCCTCCGCGCGGCGCAGGGTCTTGGTCGTTTTCTCCGCCAGCAGGCCGAGAAGATGGGTTTTCTCCCCGTCCCGGTAATTGACGAGGATGATGCGCGTGCTCATCCGGGCGCGCGAAGGCACTCCCAGGGCGACAGCGCTGAGATCGATCAGCGGCACGGGAGCGCCGTGGTAATCGAAAACTCCCGCCACCCCCGGCGGGGCCTGCGGCAGAGGCCGGTGATCCACCAGCGGCAGCACCCTGACCACTTGTCCGGTGTCCAGAGCGAAGCGGTGCTCCCCCAGTTGGAAAATAAGCAGCAGCATGACGGATCAGCCTGCGATTTTGAATAGTGAAACCCCGCTCTGGAGCGCCGATGTGACCTCGTTCAGCTGCCGGATCGCCTGGTTCGACTGCGTGAGGGATTCGACCGTCTGCCGGGCGGCCTCGCCAAGCTGCATCAGGGCTTCGCTGATCTGCTGCGCGCCGAGCGCCTGCGACTGCATGCCCTCGTTCACGGCTTCAAAACTGGGTGTCAGGGTCTGCACTTTGGCGATGATCACCGTGAGCTGCGCGCCCACCTGGGCCACCACCTCCGCGCCGCGCCGCACCTCCTCCGAGAACTTGTCCATCCCCATCACCCCGGCGGAGACGGCGGACTGCATCTCCTTCACGATCTGTTCAATATCGGAGGTCGCCACCGCCGTCTGGTCGGCCAGCCGCCGTATTTCCGTGGCCACGACGGCAAATCCCCGGCCGTATTCCCCGGCTTTCTCCGCCTCGATCGCCGCATTTAAAGAAAGCAGGTTGGTCTGGTCCGCGACTTTGGTGATGGTGGTCACGACTTTATTGATGTTCCCGGCTTTCTCGCTGAGCACCCCCAGCCGGGCATTGATGGAACCCGACGCGTCCATGATCCGGGTCATCGTGGCCTCCATGCGGATGAGTTCGGTCTGGCCGTCGGCGGCGAGGGCGGCGGTTTCCTCCGCCGTTCCGGTCACCGATTTCATGGCCTTCACCAGTTCCTTGGCGGTGGCCGAAATTTCCCGGGCGGTGGCCCCGATTTCCGTGGTGGTGGAGGAAATCTCACTGGCTGTGGCCTGCTGCTGGCTGGCCGTGGCGGCGATCTCCGTCCCCGAGGTGGTCACCTGGATGCCGGATTTCTGCACCTGGCCGATCAGGACGGCCAGCTGCCGGACCATCGCGGACAGGGCATGGCCCAGCCTGTCCCCGGGGGACTGGGGGGTGATGGCCACCGTCAGATTTCCGGCGGCGACCTGCTCGGCGATGCCGGCCATTCCCTGAAGGGAGGTGGTCATTCCCTCAAAGGCCTCCTCCAGCATCCCCACCTCATCCCGGCGGCCGGACCTGGTGCCGGCCAGCTCCAGATCGCCCCGGGCAATCCGCCCGGCGGCATCTGAAATAACCACCAGGGGCTTGGCGATAAGGCGGTTGAGCACCATCACCAGCAGCAGCCCGGCCACCACGGCGCCGATGCCGAGGCTGATCACCCTGATAATGGCGGTGCGGACCTCCTGGCGGGCCTTGTCCCGGGCAAGCTCCGACACCCCGTCCCCGAAGGCCCGCATCTGTTCGAAACGCTCCGATTCCAGCCCCAGCGCCAGAGCGCGGGCCTCCTCCAGCTTGCCCGCCAGAATCGCCGGGATCAGCTGTCCGTCGCGGACTTTGTTGTATTCATCGCGCCGGAGCACCCAGTCATTGATCTGGGTGGTCAGTTCCGGGGCGGTCCCCCTCAGCTTCGCGATCAGCTGGGAATTGATCTCTTTGCGGGCTTTCAGTCCGGCCAGCGCGGAGTCCTGCTGAGCCCGGTCCGTCATGGACATCATGACCAGCAGATAAGCGCGCTGGGCGTTGATGTTGCTTTCCAGGCGGGAGATGTCCGCCGCCACATTGTAATCATCCCGCACGTGCGTGAGCGCTTGCGAGGCCACGGTCACCACCACCGCCAGCAGCAGGTTGATCAGGGCAAAACCCAGCAGGAGTTTGTTGCGGGTTTTCAGATTGATGAACCAGTTCATAGATCAGGGGCAGGGGAAGCCGGGGGTTGGGCTCCGGGGATGAGGGGAAAACGGCCCCTCGCATCGAACAACGCTGTAAGTTCCTTATATTCAACGGAAATGGCGAAATAACGGCCGGCCTCCGGATTTCCCGTGGATCAGGCCCATTCTGAACTGTGCGCCACTGTCACTGCGAACAGAAGAGGCAATGGGCTCCGCCGCGTCCTTCACCGTCCGGGCGGCAGGGTGCCGGCGCCGCCGCGCATGGTGGTCACTTGCCGGAGCGCTGAAAGAGGCCGCGCTTCAACTCCCTGCAACAAGTGCCGGTGAGGCGGAGTAAGGTGATTCTCCATTCCGGAAAAAACACCGCCGCTGGGATTGTTATGAACGTTTCCGCTCCTTTTCACCTGAAAACGGTTTCCGCCATCGTGCCGGTCCTGAATGAAGTGCTCAACCTTGGCCCGACCCTGCTCCGGCTGCGGGCTATTCCGGAAATTCAGCAGATCATCGTGGCGGATGGCGGAAGCACGGATGGCACACGGGCTTTGGCGGAATCCCTGGGCTGCGGGGTTATGGAGACGCCTCGCGGCCGCGGGCGGCAGATGCGGGCGGGCGCGGAGCGGGCGACGGGCGATGTGGTGCTGCTTTGCCATGCGGACACCTGGCTGCCACCGGAGGCCGGGCGGGAAATGCTGGCCTGCCTGGCGGACGAAAGTGTGGCGGCGGGCGGATTCTGGAAGGAATTCCGCGATCCCGCCCTGCTCATGCGCGGGCAGAAACTGAAAGCCTGGCTGAGGCTGCGTCTGGGGCGGCGGATCATGGGGGATCAGGCCATGTTTCTCCGCCGGGAGACCCTGGAGCGGATCGGCGGCGTGCCGGATGTGCCGCTGATGGAGGAGTTCATCCTCTGCCGGGAACTTGCAAAACTGGGGCGGCTCAAACTGGCCGGAGCCACAGTGACCACTTCCGGCCGGCGCTTCCAGCAGCACGGGGCACTGCGGACTTACGCGCTCATGTGGTCGGTGATGCTGCGCTATCACCTTGGCGCGACGCCGGAGGAGCTGGCGCGGCGCTATCGCTGAAATCCGCCGGAATGCGGCAACGGATCAGGAAGGCGGAAGCCCGGGACTCAAGGGCCGGTTTCGGCGGCCCGGTCCTCGGCGGTGTATTTGCGGAGAAGTTTGCGGCGGTCCACGAAGAAGAGATTGGCGCGCCCGCCCCGCAGTTTCACACGGCGTTCCGTGAGGATGGCCAGCATTTTTTCGGGCCACCGCGCGGTGTTCCGGGTCCCGCAATAATCGGGGGTCTGAAACCACTGACCGGGCGTGACTGGCGGCCGGACGATTTCGCCGAGCTTTGCGGGATCATAGACTTTGTAGGTGTCGAACTTCCAGTTTCCCGTGATGATGTTGACCACGGCGTAAGGCGAGGGATTGCCCCACATGACGCGGCGTTTGGGGCCGTTGCTGTTGGAGAACCAGGGCAGAACCGATCTCAGAAATCCGGCCAGATAACCGAATTCCACACAGTCGTAGTCGCGGTCGCGGAAGATGAGGAGAATCTCGCGTTTCTCCGTGCGGGCGAAGCGGCGGATTTCATCGCGGAAGCGTTTGTCCGTGAAATGCAGGATGGCTTCGGCGAAATTCTCAAAAATCAGCAGCCCGGCATTGTAGTGGATGGCGCCGTGCAGGTAGTTGATGCCGTGGGGCATGCGGCGCTTTGGCCCCCAGGGGATTTCAGGGTCGGGCACGGATTTCCGGACCATGGCGGCGAGGAAATTGCCGACTTTGGTCACAATCGTCCCGTCGCTGTCAGCCGGGGAAACCTCCGTGCGCGGGGTGCGGAAGATAATGTTATCCGGCCAGATGGCGGTGCCGGTGGCGGGCTGGCGGCCGGTGATCCAGGGGTGGTCCAGGGGGATCATCCCCGGCCCCATGGGCTTCAGTCTGATGATCCGGATGACCCCGAAAATGCCGGCGGAATTGTGCGCCGTCATGCGCGCCCAGGTGGGCAGCACTCCGAGGTAATAGCTGAAAAATTCAGCCAGGGTTTCTTTCCGGGGCTGGATCATGAATCGCGGGAGTCGGAGTGGGGAAGAGCCGCCGCGTCCGGCCTGGAGGGGCAGCAGGCTTTGTCCCCGCCGCGCAGAGCGGAGAATTTGTGGCCGAGGTAGGTTTTCAGCCGGCTCACGGCGAAAGCGGCGTTTCCGCTGGTCAGCTGCATGTCCAGCGGCACATGGCCGTCGCCCCGGTCCTCGGTGTCCTCGTGGAGCGTGTAAAGTTCCCAGAGCGCGCCGTCGGGATCGGAGACCCAGAACTTTGTCTGCCGGGCGTAGCAGCACTGGACGCCCTTCTGCCGCCTGGTGCGGAAGCCGCTGTCCTCAAGCCGCTTCTGGATTTCCACGAGCACCGCGCTGTCGCTCATGCGGATGCCGAGGTGGTTCAACTGTCCGCCGGACCGGCTGCGGCGCGGCTCCAGGGAAAGCACCAGGGGCGGGTCCTCCAGTTCGAATTTGGCGTAATCCGCGTGGTGTTTGGCGGGTTCCATGCCTGTCAGAACCCGGTAAAATTTCACGGAACGCTCCAGGTCGGACACGTTGAGGGAAACGTGAAACCGCCGGGGCGCGGGTGGAGCGGCGGGTTTGGCGGAGGCGATGGCGGGGAAAGTATTCATGGAAACTGGAAAGGCTTACAGGCGGGCATTCAGGCGGACGGGATCTGACAATTCCTCATTTTCGCTCAAACCTGGCGATGTGGCCAGCAGGCCGGCATTCCGCATTTTGGAAAACTTTGCTTGCAAGGAACAGGGGATTTCTTCTGTATGATCGCACTCATGCGCAACATGGCATGTATTTTCACCATCCATACCAAGAAAAAAAATGATTTCCAGCAACCGGCCCGTCCGATGGATACCGATAGCCTCCCTGGCCTCAGGCCTGGCGCTGCCTCAGGCTCCGCTTCATGCGGCGGAGCCCGCGCGGGCCCCCGAACCGCTGCCGGCGGTCATTGTCACCGCGGAAGGGCCTCCCGCCGCCGGAGCGGGCCGGGCGACGGATCTGGTGATTCCGACGGCGGTGCCGGTGAACTCGGTTTTTGGCTTTGATCAGCCGGTGCTGGACACGCCGCGCTCCGTGGCCCCGCTGTCGGCGAAGCTGCTGGATGACGCCAATGTGCTGAAGCTGGAGGATATCTCCCGGACGGTCACGAACACCTACGGGCCGTCGGTTTTCGGCCTGAGCAGTCTGCCCTACATCCGGGGCCAGGAGGGCGAGCTTTTCCAGAACGGCATGAGGCGCCTGGCCGGCAATAACGGGTATGGCCTGCCGGTGTCGCTGAATTCCGTGGAGGCCATGGATGTGGTGAAAGGCCCGGCCACTCCGGTTTACGGACCCACCCAGCGCGTCGGCGGGTATATCAATCTGGTGACCAAACGCGCTCCCCTGGATCTTCTCTCGGGCGAGGCCTCCTTCTCCTACGGCAGTTACGACAAATACCGTTATGGGCTGGATGTGGGCATCCCTCTGATCAGGGACCAACTGGGCCTGCGTCTGAGCTACGAGGGCGTGGACGAGGAATCCTTTTACCGGAACGTCAAGCAGCAGTCCCAGGACATTTACCTCGCTCTGAACTGGAAGCCGTCGAACACCTTCCGTTTCAACTTCAACGCGGAGTATTACGATGTTGACCATTATTCGGACATCGCGGGCATCAACCGGCCCACGCAGGATCTGATCGACAACGGCACCTACATCACCGGCCGGGGCGTTTCGCCCGTCACCGGGCTGGTGCCGGGGCCTTACGCGGTGATTTCCCCCACCGGCGAAACGCAAATCGACCGCAGCCAGGTGTTTGTGGATCCGCTGGATTACGGCAAGGCGCGGATCTTTTCCCTGCAGGGCGAGGCCATCTGGAACATCAGCAACGACTGGACCATGGTGAACCGCACTTTTTTCCAGAATCTGACCAAGGAGACGGTGAACCAGAACTCCTTCCGCGAAATCGTTCCCGAGAACTACTCCCTGGAAAACCGCACGGAATTCGCCTTCAAGTGGGGTGGCCGCGGTTACGCCCCCGCCGCCCCTGCTCCAGCCACCCCGGGCAAGGAACCGTCGGGCAAAAGCCCGGTCGGCAGTTCCGTGATTGATGCTCTGCCGGATGTGGCGGACGAGCGCAACACCACGCTCTTCGGCTTCGACTTCCGTTTCAACCACGCCCGCGGCCTCAGCCAGTTCAGCACCGAGGCCGACAATGCCGTCGATCTGACCGAGAGCCTGCGTTACGGCCGCGTTCCCGAGTCCGTGGCCCTGACCCTCACGCCCGCCTACAAAACGCGGGGTTCGCGCGGCCACAAAGTGTCGCCCGGCGGCGCCTACGACACCGACGGCGACGGGCTGTATGATGTCTTCGGCAATGGCGACGTCAATGACACGGACACGTTTCAATATGGCCTCTTTGTCCAGCAGGACTTTAAAATCACCCCCTGGCTGAGTCTTGATCTCGGCGGGCGCGGCGACATTTTCCACATCGACGCCACCGATCCCGCGCCGCCTCCCGGCTTTGATGCGGCTTCAGCCGACACCACCTTCGGCACCGGATCCGGCAACGCCAGCATCATTCTGAAACCGAAGGATAATCTGTCCTTCTACACGACCTACAGCTTCAGCCAGTCGGTGAACGCCGCTCTCGGCGGAGGCTCGACGCTGGACGGCAATAACACCCTGCCCAATTCCAACAACCACATCGGCAGCGAACTGTGGGAAATCGGAGCCAAGTGGAGCCTGCTGGAGGACAAGCTTTTCGCGCAGGCCGCGCTCTTTGACCAGAGCCGCTCCGTGCGGAACCGCGACGGCAGCACCAGCCAGCTGAAAGTTCCCGGCGCGGAGCTGCAGCTGACCTATCAGCCGGACAGACACTTCTACGCCCAGATCGGCGCGGCTTATTTGGACGCCCGTTTTGACAACACCGGCACCGGCCAGGAAACCGGGAGGGTGGAGGATGCCTTCGACAATTCCCGCCCGGATATCATCAATGGCAGCGGCAAGGGCAGTCCCAGCTATACGTCCTTCCCTCCCGGTGACTACCGTTTCCCCGGCAGCCCCCAGTACAACCTCAACGCCGCCCTCAGCTACAAGCTCGACTGCGGGCTGGGCATGCGCCTGACCGGTCTCTACACCACCGAGCAGGATCTGGATGTCGGCGGGCATGTGAAAATCCCGGATCAGGTCACGCTGAATGCCGGTCTCTTCTACGAGCGCGGGAACTTCACGGTCAGCTTCGACGTCCTGAACGTCACGGACGAGGAGAACTGGACCACCGTGTTCAACGGCTATTTCGGCGCCACCGACGCGCTGCCCGAGGAGCCGGTCCGTTTTGTCACGGCGGTGAAATACCGTTTCTAACCAATTCAATTTGTGTCAGACCATGAAGGCAGGGTGGCTGGGATGGCTGCCCTGCCTTCCCATTTCCCCGGCCCAACTTCCAAACCCCGTCATGACCCGCCGCGTCCATCTTCTCGTTCTCGCCCAGGCTTTTCTGCTGGCCTCCTGCGGTCCGCCAAAACCCGCCGCGCCCTCCGCCGCCGAAATCCTCCGCCTTTCCTGGCAGGAGATTGAAACCCGCGCCAAGGGTCAGACCGTCACGCTGCTGATGTGGACGGGCGACCCGCTGATCAACCGCTACATGCAGTCGTGGGTGGTGCCGGAACTGAAGAAACAGCATGATGTCACTCTCAATATTGTGGCCTCGCAGGGCAATGACCTCGTCAGCTTCCTGACCACGGAGATGGAGGCCGGTAAAAAGATCAGCGAGTGGGACCTCACCTGGATCAACGGCGAGACCTTCTATCAGCTCCGGCAGATCAACGCGCTCTTCGGCCCTTTCACCGACAAGCTGCCCAACGCGCAGTTCATCGATTTCGAGAACCCTTTTATCCGCTACGATTTCCAGCAGGAGGTCAACGGCTACGAATGCCCCTGGGGGAACGTCCAGCTGGCCCTGATTTACGACAGCAAACGCGTGCCCGAGCCGCCGAAGAACCGGGAACAGCTGCTGGCCTGGGTCAAGGCGCATCCCGGCCGCTTCACCTGGGATAATTCCTTCACCGGAATGACTTTTCTCAAAGGACTGCTCTACGACCTCGCGGGCGGCCCGCAGTCGCTGTCGGGGAAATTCGACGGGGCCAAATACACCGCCGAATCCGCCAAGCTCTGGGCTTACCTGCGGGAACTGAAACCGTATCTCTGGCGCGAAGGCAAAACCTTCCCCGAAAGCGTCGCCGCCATGCACCAGCTGCTGGCCAACGGGGAGACGGATTTCAGCATGAGCAACAACGACGCCGAGGTGGATAACAAGGTGCGGCAGGGCTTTCTTCCGGACACCTGCCGCGCCTACGCGCTGGACAGCGGGACCATTCAGAACAGCCACTACATGGGCATCATCCGGCACTCCGGCCATCAGGCCGCCGCCATGGTGGTGTGCAATTTCCTGATCTCCCCGGCGGCGCAGTTCGAGAAATACAAACCCTCCGTCTGGGGCGACGGCACCATTCTGGACATCGCCAAACTCCCGCCGGACTGGAGGGAAAAATTCACCAGCGCTCCGGAGCGGAAACTGGCTCCGAAGCGCGCGGACCTCCAGCCCAAAGCCCTCATGGAGCCGGACCCGCAATACATGGTGCGGCTCTTCGCCGACTTCAGAAAAGAGATCATCGAAAAGTAAATGCTCCCGCGCGCCGCCCTGCTGACGCTGTTTTTCCTCGTGGTCGTGGCTCCGGTCGGCTGGGCGCTCGGCTACGCGGTGGCCTACAGCGTGGGCTGGGCGGGGCTGCTCAGCCGGGGATTCACGCTGGAGCACTGGCACCGGGTGCTGACGGACGGCGAGGTGCTGCCGTCGATGGCCCACAGCCTCGCGCTGGCGGCGGTCTGTGTGGTGCTCACGGTGATTCTGGCGCTGTGCATCACGCTTCCGCTGCGGGCCAGTGTGACCCGCGGGGCGCTGAGCGATGCCCTGCTTTTCCCTCTGGCCCTGCCGCCCACCGTGGCCGCGCTGTTTGTCCTCCAGATGTTCAGTGGAGCCGGACTGCTTTCCCGCGTGGCCTTTCATCTTGGCCTGATCCGTGAACCGCGGGATTTTCCTCATCTGATTTTTGACCCGGCGGGCATCGGGATTTTAACAACGCACCTGCTCCTGGCCGTGCCTTTTTTCTGCCTGCTCTTCGCCCAGATCCACCGGAACGAAAAACTCGACGAGCTGACCTCCCTCGCCAAAACCCTGGGAGCCGGCCGCGCCGCCTGCCTGCGCCGCGTGGTGCTGCCGATTCTCCTGCGCCGCTCCCGCGCGAATTTGAGCCTGTTCTTCATCGGAGTGCTGGGTTCGTTTGAAATCCCCTCGCTGCTCGGCGCGCAGTCGCCGCGCATGATCTCGGTGCTCACGCGGCAGAAATTCGCCCTCTTTGACCTGAGCGAAAAATCGCAGGCCTACATCATCGCCGTGCTCTACAGCCTGCTGGCGCTGAGCCTCATCGCCCTGACCTTCCGGAAGAAGGAGGCCCCGCATGTCGCGTAAAATCCTCATCGCCGTTCTCTGCGCGGGCTGCGTGTTCCCCCTCGCTTACCTGGTGCTGCTGTCCGTCGCCGGCGACTGGGCTTTTCCCCACATTCTTCCGCCGAAACTCCTCGTCCGCCGCTGGGTCGAAATCTTCCAGGGACCCGCCGCGCTGGGAAAAAGCGTGCTGCTCAGCACCGGCATGGCTCTGGCCGTGGCCCTGCTTTCCACCGCCTGCGGATTCGCCATCAGCCGCGTCATCGCCCGTCACCGGCGGCGCGGGCTGCTGGTGCTGCTGGCGCACGTGCCCTTCGCCATGTCGCCCGTCATTCTGGGGACCTGTCTGCTCTATCTTTTCATCCGCCTGGAGCTGGCGGGCACGGTGCCGGGCGTCATCCTCGCGCAGTTCCTTTTTGCGTGCAGCTACAGCATCATCCTGTTTCTGGGATTCTGGAACGGGCACACTTTCGCCCTGGAACAGCTCGTTTACACCCTCGGCGGCAACCGGCGCCAGATGGTCCTGCGCATGCTGCTGCCCGTCGCGCGCCCGCTGCTTCTGACCGGATTTTTCCAGACCTTTCTTTTTTCCTGGTTCGATTACGGCATGACCCTTGTCATCGGCGCGGGAAAACTGCCGACCCTCACCCTCAAAATCTTCGAATACGTCGCCTCCGCCGACTTCTACCTCGCCGGAGCCTGCGCCACCCTCCTCATCCTCCCGCCCCTCGCCGTCCTCCTCATCAACCGCCGGCTGCTGCTGGCGGGCAGGATATAGGCAAACTCCAAATCCCGCTTCAGCTTCCGTACATATCCGTGAGCAGCTGACGCAGGGCGATGGTCTCCTGGGAGTTGAGTGAGCCGAGTTTTTTGGTAAGGCGGATTTTGCTGAGCGTGCGGATCTGATCGGCGCAGACATCCGCGGAGCGGCCCGCCACTGTAATGTTCAGCCGGGTGCGCCAGGCCGGGCGGATGGTGGAGGTCAGAGGACAGACCACCACGGTGCTCAAACTGGCGTTCAGGGCGTCCTGACTGACAATCACGCAGGGCCTTGTTTTGCTCAATTCGCTCCCTTCGACCGGATCAAGTCTTGCCCAATAGACATCATAACGTTTCATTTCCGGAGGCTTTTGCGGTGATCGGGCGCCTCTTTGGCCTGCGGTTCATCCCAGGCGATTTGATCCAGGCCGTCGCTGCCGGTATGCTCCCAGTCGGACCAGTCCTCAGCCGCAGTGGCCATCTCCCGGGCTGTGGCTTCCCAGGATAGTTTGGGATCGCCGCTTTTTGCGGTCAGGATGATCTCATGGCCCCGGACCTCCAGCGTCAGGCCATTTTCCAGACCGTGGCGGCGGATGAGTTCCGAGGGAAGACGGATCCCTCGAGAGTTTCCAATCCGGGTGAGAGCAAGCTCCATGGGTTTCATGATGTAATTACCGTAATTACATCCTTCGGAAAAGCAATTTCTTCCTTCCCGCCGAAACACTTGCCCTGAAAAGCATGTTGCGGCGTGGCGTGGTCCTCCTTACCCTCCGGCAAATTCCCGCCGTGCCGCCTTTTCTCCGCATCGAACATGTCACCAGGTCCTACGGGGACGAGGCGGTGCTGCGGGATGTCTCCCTGACCCTGGAGGCGCATCACACGCTCAGCGTGCTGGGAAGGTCAGGCTGCGGAAAAACCACACTGCTCAAGGGCGTGGCGGGGCTGGTGCCGCTGGACCGGGGGGAGATTTTTCTGGGGGACCGCCGCCTCGGCGGGCTCCCGCCGCAGGAGCGGAATGTGATTTATCTTTACCAGGAACCGCTGCTGTTTCCGCATTTGGATGTTTTTGAAAACATCGTCTTCGGACTGCGGCTTCGAAAGCTCGATGAAAGAGAAATCCGTCACCGCGCGGAGGAAATGATCGCCAGCCTGGACCTTGCCGCCCACGCCCGGAAACGTCCGGAGCAACTGTCCGGCGGGCAGCGGCAGCGGGCCGCTTTCGGCCGGGCGCTGATCGTGCGGCCGGCGCTGCTGCTGCTGGACGAGCCCTTCAGCAATCTCGATCCTGACATCCGCGGCGGCATGCAGCGGCTTTTCATGAAAGTCGCCCGGCGGATGGCCATCACCTCCATTTTTGTGACCCACGACCTGAAGGAATCCCTCGTTGTCGGCGACCGTTTCGCCCTGCTGGAGAACGGGCATCTGCACCTCTATGGCTCGCGGGAGGAATTCATCGCCGACGCCCGCACCGGGGTGGACCGCGAGATTGATTTCTGGAACTCCATCCGGAAGGAGGCCGCCGATGCCGGAGTCTGATTTTTTCGAGCGCTACGAGTCGGTCTACTGGGTCTTCACCCAGCGCTGCAATGACCAGTGCGCCCACTGCTACAACAACTCCGGCCCGAAAGGGGAGCGGATGAGCACTCAGGACTGCCTCGATGTTGTGGAAAATCTGCCGGCCCGCCTGGACCGGCTCATTCTTTCCGGAGGCGAGCCGCTGGTCGAACGGCCCAAACTGTATGCCATCCTGGAGGCGCTTCAGGCAAAATATGCGGGAGGCACCCAGATCATGCTTCAGACCAACGGCGACCTGCTGACCGGGGACATTCTGGACGAACTCATCGCGCGCGGTGTCACCCGCATCGACATCGCCAGCATGGACCGCTATCACAAAAACCGGGGCGAACGGCGGGCCGCGCTGGAGGCCCTGTTTGAATCCCGGGGCATGAGCGGGGATAACACGAAGCCGCTCATCGGGAAGGACACCTATCTGAAACAGGAGGCCGTCAGCTACGGTTTCTGGGGAGCCAATGAGGAGATGTGGCTGGGCGGCAACTGGGCGCGGGGCCGGGCGCTGCCCAACAAAATCTGGCTGCGCGATCCGGAGCACAATTTCTGCGCCATCCTCTCCGGAGCGCGTGGTTTTCTGGGCGGAACGGAGCTGCCGCAGGAACTCTCCATCCAGCTCTGGAAAATCAATCCCTGCTGCCCCGGCACCCAGTTTCCCATGGGCGACGCGCGGCGGGAACGTGTCAGTGAAGTGCTGGCCCGCGCGGCTCAGTCACCGTATTTCCTCGCTCTTAACAAAGGCCAGCCCTGGAAAATCGGAGAATCCCTGGGACTTTCCGAAACCGAGGCCAAAGCCCGCACCGCCGAACTCGGCAACGTCTGCCTGTGGTGCGATGAGTTTTTCCGGAAGCATCTGAAGGCGGAACCGCAGCCTCAAACGGAAAATCAGACTGAGGCTCCATCCGTTCCCGGCCTGCTGCTTCCCTCCGAACCTGAACCCGCGTTCCAAACCCAAACCCAACCTCAACCCCAGCTTCCATGATCCAGGCTCTGGTCGTTTCCAACGGCATCGGCGGTGCCGCCTTCTACCAATCGAACGCGGAGATCCACTACGACGTGGCGGAGGTGACGGCGGATTTCGACCCCGACCTCACGCCCTACGATCTGCTGGTGGTGCCCAACGGCAGCGATCATGTGGCCATGCTGAAAATCCGGGATAAGGTGCGCGCTTTTCTGGAGACGGGGAAAACGGTGATGTGCTTCGACGGCTGGTTCACCAACTGGCTGCCGGGAAACCGCTGGATCCATGACAACACCAGGCCCACAAAGGACGTGCGGCACTTCATCCGCACGGACCGCCATCAACTGCTGGAGGGCGTGGATCTGCGGAAGTTTGATCACGAAAAACACGGCATGAGCGGCTGGTGGGCCTGCGGCCGCATCGAATGCCCGGAGGCGGCGGATGTGGTGCTGGCGGACACCTGGCAGCGCCCGCTGGTGGTGCTGGATGAAGTCACCACGCCCGGCCTGATGTTCCTGACGGCGAGCGGGCCGCTGGGCGATTTCACTTTCTACGGCGATCCCGACGGCATCCCGCGGCTTTACAGAAACGCGCTGCGGCTTGTGGCCAACCGCCTGTCCGGCCCGTCCTCCGATTCCCGTTCCAACTCCACTTCCCAGCTTCAGCCGGCATGAAAAAAATCGGACTCGTCTTCAACGGTGTGTGGTCGCACTACGCCATGGCCACGGCGCCGAAATACCGTGATTTTTACGAACTGGTTTACATCCACGATCTGACCTTCGGCGCCCTCCGGCATCTGGGCGCGCTGGTCATTCCCTTCCAGTCCCATCAGGCGGAACTGGCGCGCCGGAAGGAGCATCTCTATCAGTTTCTGGCGGAGGGCGGGAAAATCGCCGTCTTCGGCGACAGCACGCCGCTGTGGCTGGAGGCGCAGTGGGAGGACCGGCCCGTGGACAATTTCTGGTGGGTGACCGATCCCTCGAAACCGCCGGTTTCCCACACTGATCACCACCACCCGGTGTATGCCGGGCTGGCTCCACGCCACGCCTGCTGGCACATTCACGGGGTTTACACCCGCATTCCGGCGGAGGCGGAAATCATTCAGAAAAACGGGGACGGGGAAGTCATCACCTGGCAGACCCGGCAATACGGCGGGGTGCTTTTCGGCTCCACTCTGGACCCCGTCGTGGAGCACGGCGTGCAGCAGATCCGGCATCTGGACCACTACGTGGACAGCCTGACCGCCTGGCTCTGCGGCGTGAGGCCGGAAGGGGCGTTCAGCCTGGATCCGGCGGTTTACGGGGTGGACCGGATGGACTGCATGGATGACGGCGGCGGAGTGAAAAAAGAGGAGCCATGTCCGAAGACCGCCGCCTCCTGACCATGACCGCGCCCCCGTCCGAAAACGCGCTGCTCATTTTTCTGAAATATCCACAGGCCGGGCGTGTGAAAACCCGGCTGGCGGCGACGCTGGGAGCGGAGCGGGCTGTGGAGATTTACCGGCTCCTGGTGAAGGAAGTGTTCCGGAACCTGCCGGAGGATGTCCGGATCATCATCCTGTTCGATCCGCCGGAACGGGCCGGCGAAATCAGGGAATGGATCGGTGGCCTGCGCCCGGATTTGATTTCCCGGTTCGAGTTCGCCGCCCAGCAGGGAACCGGTCTCGGCGAGAGGCTGATCCATGCGTTCGACCATGCTTTTGACCGGGGGTTCGCGAAAATCTGCGCTATCGGCACCGACTGCATCGATCTCACCGCCGCTTTATTCGATGAGGCCTGGAGGGCGCTTGATCATGCCGACTGCGTGCTCGGCCCCGCCACCGACGGCGGTTATTATTTGATTGGCCTGAAGACCCGGCAGCCTTCGGTTTTTCAAAAAATCACGTGGAGCACCTCCTTGGTTTATACGGAAACTCTCCGCCGCGTGGAAGCCGCCGGGCTGAGGCACGCCGCGCTGGCTCCTTTTGGGGATATTGATGACGGGACGGACTGGCTGGCCGCCGCCGCCCGGCTCCATGGTGCCCTCCTTACGGTCACAACCGGCCACAATGCGCTTCCACAGATCCATGGATAAAGTTTTCACGCAGAGCCCATTTGTGCCAAATTCAAAGGCTGCAAATTTAATTAAAATGCTCTGGTTGGGGGTCCTGCAAAATTTGCGGCGGAAACCGCCGCCGTCATTTCCCTGACGGCATGGCCGTAAGCCGGGAGCTGGAATGGAGGCATTTTTCCGCTGTGCCGTCAGCCCGATAAACCCGCTTTTTCCAGCCACCCCGGGTGCTCGTCTCAAACATTTATCCGTGCAGGAACGCAGTATCAGGCACTGGATTTTGAGATTCAAAGAGCAAGAACCCCCTGATTAAGGAGTTTTGGCCGGGATGCCCTCCGCGAGCCTGATCACGGCGTCGAAAGCGGGCTTCGGTTTGCCGTCAGCATCGAAAAGCAGAGGTTTGCCCTGGGCGCGCCAGGAATTGCCGTCGTTGGGTCCCCAGAAGGTGACCAGTTTCACCGCGCTGTGGTGTTTGATGAACGCGCTGAAGATCCCGGTGTAGGCTTCGGTAAGACGCCTGTTGGCTTCCTCCACCAGTCCGCCCTGAGTGGCTGAGGTATTGCCCGCGATATCCGCTCCCGTGCCGCGCTGCCCGCCGGCGGCGCTGTTCACATCCAGTTCCGTGACATGGATCGGAAGTCCCAGCGCGGCGATCTCCGTCAGACACTGGTCCATCGTCTCAAAGCTGATGGACACATTGAGATGAGCCTGCGTCCCGATGGCCATGACCGGCACTTTTTTCTCCTGCAGCGACTTGATCAGCCTGATGAGCCTGGCCCGCTTGCCGGAATCCTCCAAGCCGTAGTCGTTGTACCGGAGAATGGCGTCCGGGTCCGCCTCATGGGCATATTCGAAAGCTTTTTCGATAAAGTCCGGGCCGATGATGACGGACCACGGGGACTTCCGCAGAATATCCGGGCCGTTGTCCGCAATAGCCTCGTTCACCACATCCCAGACTTTGATTTTTCCTTTGTAGCGTCCGACGACAGTGTGGATGTGCCCGCGCATCCGCTCCAGCAGTTCCTCGCGCGACGCGCGGGGCCCATTGAGATCGAAGGGCCGGAAACCGCCAGCCCCACCGGCGCGGCGGCGGCCGTCTCCGCCCGGGCCGGGACTTGGGGGACCATCAGATGGTGGTCCCGGAGTTGTCCGCGGCGGTTGCTTTTCCGGCGACGGAGTTGCGGGCGCGTTTTCAGGAAGGTGAGTGCCTTCAAAAACCCAATTCGGGGTCTGGCTGTGCCAGACGAGGGTGTGTCCGGCGAGTTCCATGCCGTTGGCTCCGCCAAACTCGACAAAAGCGTCCGCCGCCGTGAAATCATAGCCATCTTTTCCCGGACGTGGATGAAGCGATCCCCATTTCATTTCATTCTCCGCGACCACCTGATTAAACTGCGCTTTCACCAGGGCAATGTCCGCAGCGACCTGGTCCGGAGTGCGCCGGAAGCCCCGCCCTGAAATGATGGCGCGGTTGATCGCCGTGCCGATTTTGAATTGTTCCCTGAAGGCGTCCTTCAAAGCGGGGAGGCCCGTCTCCGCCGAAGCATCACGAGCGCCGGGCGCCAAAAAGCCCATAGTGACCAGGCCGGCACTAACGATAAAATTTACTGAGGTCATTTGAAGAAACCGGATGTTTTCGGTGAGTGGTGCCAGGCATTCATTCCCGGTGAGTTCTTTGGAGAAAAACCTCAATCCTGCCAGCATTTGGTGTTTGTGTGAGCGTTCAGTGATCCTCCGGGAACATGATCTGCGCGCTCTGATGGAGGTATCGCCGCCAGTTCAGCCACTCGTGGCCGTGGGAACTCAAGACCTGGAAGTTGCGGATGCCGTGGTTGTTGAAAACCGCCAGCGTCCGCATGCTGTTGAACAGGGCAATGTCCGTCTCACCCGCCGCGAAGTAGATGGGTATGCGGAACTTCGCGTTGATGTTTTCCTGACTCAGAAGCGGTTTGATGCGCTCCTCAAACGCCGGAAGCTGATCCTGCCAGTAGCCGGAGCTGAAAACATAGAACTCGCCAAACGTTTCCAGATGCGTCAGGCCGGTGTTGAGGACGACGAATCCACCCATCGAAAGTCCGGCCACGGCGCGGCTTTCGCGGTTGGTCCGCGTCCGGTAGTGGCTGTCCATGCAGGGCACAATATCCTTCAGGTATTCCTGCGTGCAGGCATCGTCCTCCCCGGGCCGGGGAGGTTTCCCGGAAACCACACCGCCGGTATTCGGCATGGCCACGATCATCGGGCGGGCTTTTCCGTCCGCGATGAGGTTGTCCAGAATCAAACCGGCAAAACCCTTGGCGGTCCAGTGGCTGTCGTTCTCCCCTCCGCCGTGATTGAGATAAAGCACAGGATAGCGCTTTGCGGGGTCCGCCTCATAACCGGGCGGAAGATAGACGTGCATGCGCTTCTCCAGTCCGGCAGCGGTGGTGTATTTCACGATCTCCACGCGCCCATGAGGCACCTCCCTGTCCGCATAAAATGCGGTATCCTCCGCAGCCGGGAGGGCGGGCAGGATGGGAACGGGATTTTTGGGAGCGGGCGGCGGACGCCATGGCCCTTTTTCGGCAGGGACGGCGGGAGCGGGTGGTTTGGGCTCCTGCGCGCTGACAGCGGCTCCGAAGCCAAAACAGGCCGCCAGAAAGAGCCCCATCGAAGCACTCCGGACCGGATGATGAAATTTCATGCGGAGGCGGGCCTTACTTCGTTTTTTCAGTGTTGAAGATAAGCTGGGAGAAATTGAAGAGGGCTTTCTTCCAATGATTGAAGTCGTGGCTGTGGTCGTCCACATGCCAGATGTGCGGCACATTTTTCTCCTTGAGGTAACCGTGGAGGCCCTGGCTGATGCGGATGAGGCCGTCTTTGTTCCCGCAGGAAACGTAGAGCAGTTTCAATTGCTTCGCGGCATTCTCCGGATCGGGCACCAGTTCGGCAGCCGGTCTGGTGTTGGGAGCGGAGGAGAATCCGCCAATCCAGGCAAACGTATCGAGGTTGCCGAGTCCGAAGTTCAGCGACTGGCCGCCGCCCATGGAAAGCCCGGCCAGCGCCCGGTTTTCGCGGTCGGCTTTAACGGAATAGTTGGCTTCGATGAATGGTATCAGCGAACCCAGAAGATCCTTGTCGAACTCCCCGAAGGCCGGGGCTGTTTTCATGGCATCGGGACCCGGGCGGTCATCCTTCTGCGCGCGGCCATTAGGCATGACGACGATCATGGGCACCGCTTTTTTGTCGGCGATTAAATTGTCGAGAATGATCTCCGGATGACCACCCCGCCGCCATTCCTCCTCATCGCCGCCAATGCCGTGCAGGAGATAGAGGACCGGATATTTCGTGTCCGCCGAATAGCCGGGGGGCGTGTAAACAAGCGCCTTGCGTTTATTGCCCACGGACTTGGAATCATACTCGGCCACTTCCAGTTTGCCGTGCCCGATTCCGTCGCGGGCTTTGTCGAAACCATCAGGCGGCGGCGGGAACACCGCCTTGTCATCAGGACCCAGCGTGATGGGCCCACCGAAAGCGCCGCGACGGCCCGCGCGCTCTCCGGCAGCTTCGGGATTTGGCGGTGCCGGCGGGGCGGCAGCTGCCGCGTCCGCCCGTTTGGCCACGGCCTCCGATTTCCCGAACTCGCCGACCTGGCGGGTGAATTTGATTTCGTTCTCGGCGAACTTGCCGGTGTAGGTGACGCGGAGTTCGTTGCCCTGAATTTTCAGGGGCTCGACAAAACTCACGGTATCGCCCTCCACTTTGCCTTCCTTCAGGTCCGCCTCGCGTTTCTGATCGTTTGATTCCGCACTGGCCTTTCCGGCAAGGCCCGCGCCATCCTGCTTGAGCGTGAAGGTGTATTTCTGCAGGCCACGCTGCGTCTGGAATTCGGCAACCCAGGTGCCGGTGATATCGGCCGCCGCCGCCAGGCCGGGAAGAACCGCGAGAGCGAGAAATGGGAGAAGTGTTTTCATAGTTGTGTCAGGAATGATGGACCGGAGCTATTTCAGAGATTTGAGGAAAGCGATCACGTCCTCAAACTCCTGGGGTTTCAGAATCAGGCGCATGGGCGGCATCGGGGAGATGGGCGTGGCGGTGTAGCCGTCCGCGAGTCTGGCATTGGGATCGGTGAGGCTTTCAAGGAGATAAGCCGCGTCCTTCGGGCCGGCGATGCCATCCAGCGCGGGACCGACGGTGCTGCCCTTGCCGCCGAGGGCGTGACAGTTCACACAGGCGGCGACGGGATGCTTCCAGAAAATCTCCTCCCCGCGCCGGGCGTCCCCGGCAGTGACGGATTCCGTTTCCGTTTCGGGGATCAGTTCGCAGAGTTTCACATCATCGAAACAGCTTTCGCCCTGTCCGCTGTGGGAGATGAGAACGGCCGCTTTGGGATTATTGCCGGTAGTGTAAGTGGTCTCCACAAATGTCCAGTCCACGTTGCGGAGAAAGCGTTCCGTCTCCATGCGGCCGCCGGGATTGCCCCGGGGAGCGCCGGCGGCTCCGATGCTCAAAGCGACGCCGCGCCCGTTGAATCCGGCACTTCCGAAGTTGGAGACTTTCACCCAGCCGCTGAGCCGGTATTCGGTCTGTGGCTTGAGGTCCACCTCCACATTGAGAATGGAGCCGCCGGTTCCCTCAGCCGTGCAGCTCAGGGCTTTGGTCCCGCCATGGAAGTTGCCGGCGGTCCCGGTGACTGCCCACTTCGCGGGAGGCGCGTCGGCACCACCGGGAGGACCAAAGCCCGGCCGTCCAAAACCCTCGCGGCGTTTCCAGCCTTCGGGCAGGCCGTCCGCTCCGGCGACTTCAAAGCCCTCGCCGGGCAGCAGATTGGGCCCCTCCTTGTAAGCCTCGGCCTTGTGTTTCCTCATCAGGATGCGGTCGGCCTCGTGGAGCCATTCATCCTTCCGGTTGGCCTCATCCACCGCGAGTTTCTTCACGAGCGTCTGAATCTCCGGAGTGGTCGGAAACTCCGAGAGCTTCAGCAGCGCGGCCAGGCGGGTGACGGGATCAGAGTCGCTCACAATGCCGGAGCCGAAATACAGTTTCTGTCCCCCGGCGTCCGACGGCAGTGCGCGCACGGCGTTGCGGCGGAGGCGCACGTCTTTGGCAAACAGGGCGGCATTGAAGGCCGTTTCATCCAGGGCCTTCAGCCCCTGCAAAGTCCACAGGGCATGCAGTGCGCCCACCGCCCCGTCATTGGCCTGCACCAGCTTTTTCAGCCCGGCGATGGCTGCCGTCAGCTGGCCCTCCACCAGCAGGCGCTGGGCGGAAAGGCGGCGTTCCTGAATGTCGGAATTCAGCGCCGCCGTCAGCTGCGCGGGATCCGCCGGGTCCAGTTTCAGCAGGGCGGCGGAGTCCTTCGCCTCACGCCACACCACCCGGTAAATGCGGCCCCGTGAGTGATCCCGCAGCTCATTCTCATGCGCGCCGCCAGGCCCCGTTTTGGCGTTGTAGCCGCCGCTGCGCTCGCTGGGCGTGGGATTGTGCTGGATGATGAAATTCTGCCAGTCGGCGAACCACACCGCGCCATCCGGGCCGACATCGGCAAAGACCGGCGACATCCACTCATCGGTGCTGGCCACAAGGTTGAATCCGTCGCCCGCTGCCGCGCCCGCGCCGTCCGGCTTCACATCCATCAGGGTGATGACTTTCATCGTGGGCTCGCAGACCATCACCTTGCCCTGAAGGCGCGGCGGGAGTTTGGCGGAGGCGATGAAATTGCTGCCCGCCGCCGCCGTGTAGCCGCCCAGCACATCCACCTGGCGGAAGTTGGGCGTGATGGTGTGCACCTTCTCCTCGGTGTTGATTTTTTTCGCCGTCATCACCCGCAGGCCCGCCGGAACATGCGTTGCCGGAATTCCGCCGTAAAAGAGCGGCGCGCCATTCGCGGTGCCGCCGAACTGGTCGCCCGCCGTATTCGCGCTCTGTCCCCACGAGTTATTCGTGAACTGATGCAGGAACTCCAGCGCGGAGCCGTCGGCTTTGAAGCGGTAAGTGCCCTGCGCGAATTTTTTCCGCTCCCCGCCGACACTGCCATCGAAGCCCGAATACCCGACGCAGCCGTAAAACCAGTTATCGATCCCATAATGCAGATTATTCGCCTGGGCGTGGGTGTCGCCGATGCCCCAGCCGGTCATGGCGTCCTCGCGCACATCCGCTTTGTCATCGCCGTCATTGTCCTTCAAAAACAGCAGACACGGCGGCTGCGAGACAATGACTCCGCCGTTCGCGAAGGTGAGGCTGGTCGGGATATTCAGGTGCTCGGCGAAAACCGTGAACTTATCCGCCTTGCCGTCACCATCCGTGTCCTCACAGATTTTGATGCGATCGTTTCCCTCCCCGCCGCGCACCACGCCGTGCGGATAGTCGCTCGTCTCCGCCACCCAGCAGCGGCCCCGGTCATCCCAGGCCATGGCGATGGGTTTCATGATATCCGGCTCCGCCGCAAAGAGCTCCAGCCGGAGGTCCGGGGCGACCTGAGTGCGCTCCATGCTGCCTTTCACACTGAGCGGATGCTGCCAGGTGAGCGGTTTCGGGCGGCGTTCGTAATTGGCCACGCTGGATTTCACCTCCCGCTGCTCGGCTTCCCGGGCCTGGGTGAACTGCACCCACTCCACCCGGCGCTGCGGGCCGGCGGCGGTGAGCAGCTTCTCCTTCAGCGGACTCAGAAAAGCATCCGGCGCGGGATTGCTGCCCGCGCTGGTGAAATCGGCGGTCACGATCTTCGACTGCGCCACTCCGGCCAATGCAGGGAAGCTGGCGGCCGGAGCCTCCAGGAGGACAGCATCAAATTTCGCCACCCACTCCGGCGTGACCAGCGCCGGGTCCGCCGCGTAGTCGAACCACAGGGCGTCCCGCCCGAAATCCCGCATGACGGTGTGGCAATGCTGTCTGCTCCCGGTTTCCTCCGAGCCAAGAAAAAGCACCCGGATAGCCCCGTTGGCGGAAGCCCCGCTTTTCAGGGACGCGCCTTCAGCGGGCTGACGGGACTCAGGCGCAACGGGCGCGGCTGGCGCTGGCGCGGCGGGAACAACCGCCGCCGGAGCTTCGCGTTTCACCACGATCTCCTCTTTGGCAAAGTCTCCGACAGCGCGGGTCAGCTTCAGCTCATTCCCGGACAGCGTCCCCGTGTAGGTGATGCGTATCTGGTTTCCGTTAAAATCCATGATTTCGACGAAGGAAACCTGGTCGCCGTCCATCTTGCCTTCCTTCAACTCCACCACGCGTTTTTCCCCGCGCGCCTCGGCGTCGGCTTTTCCGGTGATCTTTTCGCCATCCGTCTGGAAATGGAATGAATATTTCTGCACCCCGATTTGAGAGTCGAACTCCGTATTCCAGGTGCCACTCAGGCCGCCGGGTTCTTTCGACGTCACAACCGGCTGGAACAGCAGGGGAGCCAATTCCTTAAGACTGCGCCGCCAGGACTGCCACTCATGCGCGGTGTCCGGAGAGACATAGAAAACGCTGTGAAGCCCCGCCTGGGCCAGCGCCTCCACCGCCGCCCGGGGATCACCGCCACGGCGCGGCTGCTGGCCGTCACCGATTTCCCGGCTGCCGTAACTGATAAATACCAAGCGGTTTTTCTGCTTGAAGGCGGCCATGTCCCCAATGTCCCCCGGACTGATGCTTCCGCCGCTGAAGAGGCCGATATGGGAGAATTTATCAGGATTCGCCAGCGTGATGGTTTTGGTTTCCATGCCGCCCATCGACAGGCCCGCCATCGCGCGGTTCGGCTGATCGCTCAGGGTGCGGAAATTGGCGTCAATATAAGGAATCAGCTCGTCCAGAAGAACGGTCTGGAAGGGCTCGATTTTAAACTCCCTCATCCCGCCGAAGCGGATCTCGTTGGTCATGCCATAGGTCATGACAATGAGAAACGGCTTCGTTTTGCCCTCCGCGATCAGGTTGTCCATGATCTGTCCGGCGCAGCCCTGATTACTCCAGCCGTATTCGTTCTCACCGTATCCATGCTGAAGATAAAGCACCGGATAGCGCTGATCCGCCGCCTGATCATATCCGGGAGGAGTATAAACAAAAGCCCGGCGCTCGGATTCAGTGCTTTTCGAGTGGAAGTAAATCTCCCGCATCTGACCGTGAGGCACCTTTTTCACCGCGTAGAAATCCTGATCCTTTGCGGGGATCTCAATGCCGCTGCCCCATCGTCCCGCGCCGAAAAAATACCGGCTGTCAGGATCCGGAACCTCGGCTCCGTCGATTTTGATCGTGTAGTAGTGGAATCCCTCGTCCAGCTTCCTCGTGTAACCGGTCCACGCTCCGTCCCCGTCTTTTGTAAAGGGACTGCTGTCCTTGAAACTCACGGACACACTCTGCGCCTGCGGCGCGAGGATGCGGAACCGGGCGCGTCCTTCGGAGTTGAACTGTGGGAACGGCCGGCCCTGCTGATTGGTGGGCGAGGGTTTCCAGTCATCGGCCGGCACAGCGTCCTGGGCGGAAGCCAGTTGGCAGAACAGAACCGGCGGAAGCGTGAGGAACGGCAGCTTGGATATCATGGTGGGTGGGTGGCGCAGTAAAAAAAGAATGGGGAAGCGTTGGCCGGAGGCGGTTTCCTACCGGGGTCCGGCCCCGGTTTCAGGCTGTTGCCTGCCGCTGTCGCGCAGAGCGCTGATTTCGTCAGCGCTCAGGGCCCGGCTGAAGAGACAGAATTCATCCATGGCTCCGCTGAAATTCCGGATCAGCGCGGGATCATTCTCCGTGAAACCGCTCGCGTTCCAGTTCCCCAGTTCCGCGATGCCCACGCGGAAAGGAGGCCGGATTCTCAGCGCCTTCCCGGCCACAGCCCGCCCGTTGAGATAATGCGTCACCCGTTTCGCGTTTCCATCAAGAACGACCGCCAGATGGATCCACATCCCGAACTGATCCAGCGGCAGCACCGAAGGGCTGGCCACAATCTGGTAGTTATCCGCCGGCGAGCCAATAACGGTCAAACCCAGGACGCCATCCTTCCGGATAAGCCAGTGCACCGTTCCGGGACCGAAGCCGTCGCACATGAAGAGCGAGTTGAACTCCCGGTCCAGGCCCTGAATCCGGACCCACGCCGCCAGCGTCATCGAGTCGAATTCGCCCGGGACACGCAGGCGGACGCGGTCGCTGACTCCCCGGAACTCCAGGGCGGGTTTTTGGGGCCAGCGGCCTTCGGTGGGCTGGCAGCCCACGATGGTGCCGCTGGGCTCCGCGGCGCCGGCGCGGCTGGCGTTCCTCAGAAGCCAGTCCGGGGGACCGGCCTCTTCAAAATCAAAATGCACCAGCAGGGAGGGATCACCGTTCAGGCCCTGGCTGGCCTCCCGCCACCGGGCGTAACGCGAAAAATCCGAATCCACCGATTTGGCCTGAAGCTCAAACAGGGAAGCGAATGCCGCCGGGTTGGCCGTGATGAGCCTGAGCGGATGGGAATGCTCCGCCCCCGCCCCTGATCCCTCATCGAGTTTCCGCTTTTCCGAAGCCAGGGACGTCTGAATTTCCACGCTCCCTTTGAAAACATGCGCCTCCGTCCGCAGGGCGGTCACGTCCACTCCGAATTGAGTTCCTAAATCCGTGATGTTCATTTGCGGAGTCCGCAGCCTGAATCCGATGGCCTGCGTGGGAACCTCCGCCATGAATCTCCCGCTGCGGCACAGGGCTTCTCCCGGAGACAGGAGCTGAAATTCCGCAGGCCCCTCAATCACCAACCGGACCCCGCTGTAAAACACCACCTGGGCCAAACCCGAGTCCAGGCGCAGCCAACCGGGCTCCAGAGGCGATCCCGGTTCCGGCGCGCGGCTTCCGGCGGTCCAATGCGCATTCACCACCCGGTTCAGCATCGCCACCGCCTGGCTCGTCGCTCCCCTGCGCTCCTCATTCCGCCCGCCATTCCAAGCCCACCAGCCCGCCCCCGTCACCGCCAGACAGGCCGCCGCCGCCACTGCCGCCCACCCGCGAAAACGCCTCCATGGATTCCCCGGACGGGCAATGGCGGGATCGGGGATTGGCTGGATGACAGGGCTAATCCCATCCGCTCCGCTGGTCCCCGTGATGAAGTGATCCCGCTGCCAGGCCAGCCGCGCGTGCAGTTCGATCCGCAGAATATATTCATCGCGGGCGACGGGATTCTCCCGAAGCAGCCCGTTGAGCGCCTGGGCCTGGTCATCGGAAACCAGTCCGTGGCAGACAGCCGCCACCGCGTCATCAAATTCGGCCGAGGGAAAAGTCAGTGACACGGTGTTGTCCCCTCCGGCTTGATGGCGTTTTCAATGCAGCTCTGCAAAGCCCCGCGCACCCGCTGCAGCGTTTTGTAAGTGGCCGCCACCGTGCGGTTAAAATCCGCAGCCAGTTTCTCAATCCCGTCCCGGCGGTAATAATACCCTTCGACCAGTGACCGCTGATCCTCCGGCAGTTTGCTCAGGCATCCGCTCAAATGGCTCAGCCGCAGCTCCAGCTCCGGCTTCAGATCCTCACGCCGCTGCGCCAGTTCCTCAGCCAGACCGTTCTCCAGCAGGATTCTCCAGCGCTGCCGCCGTTCCAGCCATTGCCGTGTCTTGTTCAATGCGAAGCGGCAGGCCCACGGGGTAAAGGGGAGGTCCGGGTTATAGGCCTCAAATTTCTCCCACAGCACCAGCGCGGTCTCCTGCACAATGTCCTCCGCATCCGCCACATGAGGCACCAGCGCGGCCACATAGCGGAAGATCTCCCGCTCGCTGCGGAGAAACAGCGAGAGAAACTGCTCCTGGGAGGCGGGACGATCCTTCATGGGCAAATCCGGAGGCAAGATATGACGGGCACACTGTTACTTCCGGCGGAAAGCCCATTTTGGACAATTTTCCCGCACTTTTGGCGCACCCGCCCGTCCGACAGCTCTCCGTCAATGCCGCTTCCGGGTGATCCCATCAGTTTTGACACGGCCCATTCCCCCAGAAAGCCAATGGCGCCGCCGGCCCCCACATCCGTCGGATAGTGCGATCCGCGCGCAATCCGGCTCAGGGCGATTACCGCCGCCGCCGCCTGTGCGGGCCCGGATATTCCCGCGCGAAGGCCTGCGCCGTGGCCACCGCGCCGGCGCTGTGGTCCGAGGGAAAACTGCTCTCGTCATGAGCCCCGCTGCTTCCCGGATGCATTTCGTACCGGCCCTCCCGGGTCAGAAGATCAGGGCGCGTCCGGTCAATTTGCCTCTTCACAAAAGTCTTTCCCAAAGTGGCCAGGGAGTTGGCCGCAAACATGCGCAGCCCCGCCCGCGCGGGCCTTTTGCCGCCGGCCAGGAGACCGGCGCCAAGCACCGCGCCTGAAAGAGTGAACATCGGAGGCTGGTCCCCCAGTTTTGCCAGCAAGGAGAGCGCCCGCACCACAGCCGTGTTCCGGTAAGGGACCCCGCCCTAGTGTTCAGTAAATCTTGAAATGTCGCAAAGGCATGTGGCATGCTTGCTGCGTCATACCGAAAATCCTCTACAAAAAAGTCACTCTCACCAAAGCCGAGCGGCAGCGCCTGCGGCGATGACCACCACGGGCAGGCATAGCGCTCAATCGATTTTGAACGCCCTCATTCTGCTCAACTGCGATGCCGGCGTGCTTCAGGGACCGCCCCGAGGCGGTGCCAAAATCGCTTCCGTCCTGCGCATCAGTCAGCGCAAAATCGACCGGGTCAAAGAGCGTTTTGTCGAGCATGGCATTGAGGTTGCGCTCAACAAACAGGTTCCTGACCGGCCCGACAAACGCAAGGTGGATGGAGATCTCGAAGCCTGATCTTGCAAGGAAACGTGGACGAAAATTGTGTAAACTTAGTTGAGGTGCTGAATGAGGGAGCGTTCGAAGGTGATGGGTGACTGGAAGGCGGGTGAGAAATGGAGGCGGCGGGTGTTATGGAAGGCGTCGATGTAATCGTGGATCATGAGCCGGGCTTCGGAGCGGGTGGCGGGGATGCGGTGAAGGGCTTCGGCTTTGAGGGATGCCGGGAAGCTCTCCATGGTGGCGTTGTCGTAGCAGTTGGCGGTGCGGCTCATGCTGGAGGTCATTCGCAGGAGGCTCAGGGACTTTTGCCAGGCGGCGGAGGTGTGCTGGGAACCTCTGTCACTGTGGGCGATAACCCCTTCAAGCCGCTGGCCGGAGCGGGTGAAGCGGGCGCGCTGGAGGGCTTCGGTGACCAGTTCGGCGCGCATGTGCGGAGCGGCGGCCCAGCCCAGGATGCGGCGGCTGTGGAGGTCCATGACGGCAGCCAGGTAAAGCCAGCCCTCAGCGGTGGGTATGTATGTTATATCGGTGACCCAAACTTGGTTGATGCCGGTGGTTGGGGCCGGTTCAGCAGGAGATTGGGAGCGGGAGTGGCGGAGGGATCGGAGATGGCGGTGCGGGGAATGAAGGCGCGTTTTTGGCGGGGAGCGATTCCCGGTTCATTCATGAGACGGGCGATACGGGCGCGGGAGACGGGAGCCTGCGTCAGGCTGCTGATCGCCTCCCGCAGGCGCGGAGTGCCGTAGGTTTCCCGGCTTTGGGCGAAGGCGGCGGCCACGATGGGGCGGAGCACGGAGTCCTCCTGACGGCGCGTGCTTTCCGGCTTGTGCTGATGGGCATGGTATCCGCTGCGGCTGACCCCCATGGCGGCGCACAGCTCCTCCGTGCCGAAGCCCTCATCACGGAGGCGGGTGATCATCGCGAAGCGCCCTTCTGCTCCTGGCTGACAATGGCCATAGCCTTTTTTAAAATGTCGCGCTGACGGGTCAT
>JAZKFB010000101.1:0-14465 GCA_040386695.1 Verrucomicrobiota bacterium | reverse complement strand
CTGGGACTCGAACCCAGGACCAATTGGTTAAAAGCCAACTGCTCTACCGACTGAGCTACCTGCCCATTCCCTGCGGCCGGGTGGCGTCGCGGGGAGCGGAAGAGCTACACGATTCCGTCGGACGCGCAAATGATTTCTGCGGGTTTTCTCAAAATAATGAGTTACGGAGAATGCCGGGAACCCAAAAAAAGGGGAACCACCCGGAGACTTTTGCGGCCGGGTTGCGGCGTGATCCATTCCTCAAAATCTCCCGTCTCTTTGCGCTTTGGCATTCCCTGCGGTTAAACTTCACACAGCAGCGGCGAGGTTTCGCCGGCGGCGGCGGCGCTCCAGTGGCGGCGGGGCCCGGTGGCGTGGAAATGCCAGGAGTGGGCGGGGTGGATGGCTTCGGGGCCGAACTGCCAGCTGGTGACTTTGAGGGAGGTGATGCCGCCTTCGATGAGGTGGAATCCGTTGGGCTCGCCTTTCCGCCGGTGGGAGGTGGCGGTGGAGGTCACGGACACCACGCAGTTCCGGGGTTCCAGGCCGGGCAGGGCGACGGGAATGGCGTAGCTGGTGTGAAAGTGGCCGGAGAGCACGAGGTCAATGCCCGCATGGCTGATGGCTTCGAAAAAATGCCGCCGCCGCCCCAGCAGGGCGCGGTGGGTGCCGGCGGCGGGACCGGCGGGCGGATGATGAATGGCCAGCACGCGGAGGGCTTCTGCGGGAGCGGCGGCGCAGGACTGGCGGATGCGGTCGAGCTGATGGTGGGAAATGCGGCCCTGGGACCAGTCGGTGTTCCATCCGGCGGAGCGCGCGGAATTGGTGCCGATGACCAGAAGCTCGGGACTGGTCAGGATAGGCTCCAGGTCCTGGCTGACAATTTTCCGGTAATGATGCCATGGGCGGCGGAACCGGTCCCACAGGCGCCAGCCGCGCGGAAGGTCGTGATTTCCGGGAATGACGAGCTGGGGGATGGGAACCGAGTCCAGAAAAGCCCGCGCCTCCCTCAATTCCCGGGCGGTGCCGGTCTGCGAAAGATCGCCGCTGACGACGACGAGATCAGGAGCGGCGGTGATGAGGGCCTCGCGCAGGGATTCCGGCGCGCCGGGCTCAATGGCTCCGAAGTGCAGGTCTGAAAGGTGCGCGAGTCTCATGAGCCGGGGACGTTGTTTTATTTAAAACACGCTCGGGACCGCGTCCCCGGTCTTTTGAGCCGCCTCCGCCTCCTCCCGCACACGCGGGGCCAGCACCCGCAGGGCACCGGGCAGAAGGGTGATGCGCAGAGGCATCGGGACTTTTTCAATTTCGCCGTCGCGCATCATCGGGAGGGTGCGGCGGCGCGGCACCTGGATTTCAATGTCCGTGGCCTGCACCACGGTGAGTTCACGGTCCTGTTTCCAGCGTCCGAACGTCCAGGCCAGAAACGATTTGATCATGCCCAGCCGGGTGCGGTGGGTGGAA
Organism: Verrucomicrobiota bacterium; assembly: GCA_040386695.1. GTDB lineage: Bacteria > Verrucomicrobiota > Verrucomicrobiia > Verrucomicrobiales > V1-33 > CAIZWU01. The sequence goes on along the minus strand of JAZKFB010000101.1, from coordinate 13,022 downwards.
ATATAGAGGGTGAAATAGCCGGCGCTGAGGCTTTTGCGGCGGGGAATGAAGCCGAACAGGTCCTCGTAATCATTATTCGCCAGCAGGGCGATGCGGCTGCGGTGATGAGTCTGTTTTCCGTTCCGGGTGACCGTCAGATTCAGCGGAGGGAAGGTGGCGGCGCTGCGCAGGGCCATTTTGGCGGTGTGCCAGGCTTTGATCAGCCAGTTGCCGTGGTATTCCGGTTTCCCCATCTGAAGCGCGGGGTAAAAACCGAGGACCAGCACGCACAGGGCCGGATTGCCGCCGACATCCAGGAGATCCATCTCGGCCACCGGGGACTCCAGCAGGGCCACGGCGGCTTTTTCCCAGTCCAGCGGCATCCCGACATCCCGGGCGGCCAGATTAAAAGTGCCAAGGGGGAGAATGCCCAGGGGTTTTTCCGATCCCGAAAAAATCCCCGCCGCCGCCGCCACGGTGCCGTCCCCGCCGCCGATAATGACCGCGTCCGAATTCCCTGCCCGCGCCTTCCGCAGAGCGGCGTCGATTTCCTTGCCGGGGACGCAGTGCAGATCCATTTCCACACCCGCCTCCCGCATCAGCGATTTCAGCCTGTCCCCCACCTTGTCCGGGCCGAGTCCGGCGATGGTGCCGGACTCGCGGTTGAGGATGACGGACACATGTTTCCATCGCGGAGCCGGGGTCCGGGAATCGGATTCAGGCTCCGGAGGAGTGAGCAGGGCAGGCATGGGAGCAATTTTAAGATAAGGAAAGCTGATGGGAGAGCGCGGCCAAAGGAAAAGTTCAGGACAAAATACCGCGCCGGGGGTAATCGGCGGCGGCTTCCTCATCGTCGGACAGATCCTCGTCGTCCGGCTCATCGGCGGCGCTGATGCGGAGTTCGCGGTCCGCCTCCTCAATGCCTTCAGTGACCAGGCTGAGCGCCACATCGTCCTCATCCTCAACCTGATCGCCGCTGGCGGCCTCCGGTTCAGCGGGAACCTCGTCCCAGGTGACCAGTTCCTCCGCGCCCGGCGGAACTTCGGGAGCCGCATCCCGGGCGATTTGGGACTGCCAGACCTCGCTGGTGTCGAGATCGGCGTTCCGGTCATCATCGGGATCGGAAAAAGTGCTGGCGGCGGCGGTGGCGGTGGGATTTTCAGATTTCATGACAGGGTGCGGTTTGATCCGATCTGATCCGCAGGAATGGGTCCGCAGCGGATTCAGTGTTGTAATCAATTCAAAATCAATTGATTGCGATTTAGTCGCCTGGCGTCCGGCCGCCGGAATGGCGTGCAATCCGCAAAGAAGCGGAAAACACCGGCGCAAATTGCCGCATCCTCTCAACCCCGCTTCCGGCGGGGCGCAGGGGCTGAGTTCTCCGGCCGGGTTGTGGGCGGCGCGGACTGTGATATGCAGGGAGTGATCTTTTCCTTTTCATGTCCCCCGCTCTCCTTTCCGACACCATCGCCGCGCTTTCGACTCCATCCGGAACGGGGGCGATTGCGGTGCTGCGGGTGAGCGGTCCGGAATCGGCGGGGGTGGCGGCGGCGGTTTTCAAAGGTCCGGCGCTGGAGCCGAGGAAGGCCCTTTTTGGCCGGCTGACGGCGGCGGACGGCGCGGTCATCGACGAGGTGCTGCTGACGTTTTTCAAGGGCCCGGCCAGCTACACGGGGGAGGATACCCTGGAAATTTCCTGTCATGGCGGCGTGCTGGTCACCAGGCGCGTGCTGGAGCGGCTGCTGCAGGCGGGAGCGCGGGCGGCGGGGCCGGGGGAATTCACCCAGCGGGCATTTTTGAACGGAAAGCTCGATCTGACCCAGGCGGAGGCGGTGATGGATGTGATTTCCGCGCAGACCGACCGGGCGCTGCACGCGGCGCGGCGCCAGCTGGACGGGGTGCTGGGGCGCACGATTCTGGAACTTCGCGACGAACTGCTGGGCATTGTCGCCCATGTGGAGGCTTACATCGATTTTCCGGAGGAGGATATTGATCCCGACACCGGCGCGGTCATGCGGGCCCGCATGATGCGGCTGCAATCCCGGCTGGAGGCGCTGCTGGCGACCGCCGATCAGGGCCGGCTGCTGCGCGAAGGCGTGCGCACCGTCCTCGCGGGCGCGCCGAATGCGGGTAAAAGCAGTCTGCTGAACCGGATGCTCGGCTTTGAGCGCGCCATTGTCAGCGACCGGCCGGGCACGACCCGCGACACCATTGAGGAAGTCATCAGCCTCCAGGGTTTTCCGCTGCGCCTGGTGGACACCGCCGGGCTGCGCGGCTCGACGGCGGATGAAATCGAGGAGGCCGGCATGGCCCGCACCCGCACGCAGCTGGCGGAGGCCGACCTTATCCTGGAAGTTGTCGATGCCAGCCAGCCGCCGCTACCGCCCCTGCCACTGGCGGCGGAAGCGGCGGACAAATGGGTGCGGGTGCTGCACAAAAGCGATTTGCCCATGCATGCGGGATGGCTGATGGCGGAGGGCGTGCGGGTTTCCAGCATTACTGGCGCAGGTCTGGACGCGCTGACGGACCGGCTGATCGAGGTCATCACGCGGGGCGGCGAGGCTTTTGGGCAGAGCGAGATCGCGGTGAATGCGCGCCACCAGGCCGGTCTGAACAATGCCCGGGGCTCGCTGGTGACCGCCATCAGTGAATTTTCCGCTGGTGTTTCCGCGGAATTTGTGGCTTTGCATCTGCGGTTGGCGCTGGAATCGCTGGGCGGCATTGTGGGCCGTGTGGACACTGAGGATCTTCTGGGCGTGATCTTTTCCCAATTTTGTATCGGAAAGTGACGGTCCTTGCGGCGTTTTCGTTCCGGATGTCTTTGAAACTGATTAATTTCCGGGGATTTCATGAGATTTCCCAACTCAAAGGCTTGAATCCTTGGCCGCCGCCTGTGATTGTCCCCGTTCTTTACCCCGCTGATGCCCCAATCCATCCTGATCATTGACCCCGAGAGCGACTTTCTCGAATGGGCCGAACGCCACCTTTCCACCAGCGCCGTGAGTGTCTTCACGGCGACCAATGCGGAGGATGGATTGAAAAAGTTCATGGCGGAGAAGCCTGACCTGGTCATTACCGAGTTTTATCTGAAGCCGGTGAACGGTCTGGAACTGCTCAAACGCATCCGCCAGACGGAGCCGAACGCCATGGTGGTGCTCAGCACCGGCTTCCCCCCGACCAACGCCGTGATCGAGGCCATGAAGCTGGGCGCGTTTGATTTTCTCCGGAAGGAGACTCTGCCGTATGACCTGCGGCCGGTGGTGGAGAGCGCGCTGAAGTCCCGCGAGGCCCTGCTGGCTCATGAAACGTCGCCGCCGGAGGCGACTTTTGACATGGGCGACAGCGTCATGATCGGCCGTTCACAGGCCATGCAGAGCGTTTTCAAAATCATCGGCCGCGTTTCGAGATCGGAGGCGGCGGTGATGATCACCGGCGAGAGCGGCTGCGGCAAGGAGGTCGTGGCCCGCGCCATCCAGCGCTACAGCCTGCGCTCCAACAAGCCGTTTGTGGCCATCAACTGCGCGGCTATTCCCGAGAGCCTGCTGGAAAGCGAACTTTTCGGCCATGAGAAGGGGAGTTTCACCGGAGCCACAGCCATGCGGGTGGGCCGGTTCGAGCAGTGCGACGGCGGCACGCTTTTCCTGGATGAAATCGGGGAGATGCCGATGCACGTGCAGACCAAAATCCTGCGGGTGCTGCAGGAGGGCGAATTTTCCCGCGTGGGCGGCAATGAGACCCTGAAGACCGACGTGCGCATCATCGCCGCCACCAACCGGAATCTGGAGAAGGAGGTCGAAATCGGCCGTTTCCGGGAGGATCTGTTTTACCGCCTGAACGTGGTCCGCGTCCACCTGCCGCCGCTGCGGGAACGGCCGGAGGATATTCCCCTGCTTTCGCGGTTTTTCCTGGACCGTCTGGCGAAAAAGAAGAACAACCCGCGCCTGCGGTTCGCCGAGGACGCCTACGCGCTCATGGAGAGCTACAACTGGCCCGGCAATGTGCGCGAGCTGGAAAACACCATCCAGCGCGCCACCGTCCTCGCCAGCACCGATGTGCTGACCGCGCGGGATATTCCGCTCGGCCTGGGCATCGCCCCGCGCCCGGAGGTGGAAACCAGCCTGCCTGGTCTCACCGACGAAGCCGCCATCCAGCATCTTCTGGATGCCGCCCTCGCGCGGAACGAGGCCCCGGTCGCCTGGATCGAGCTGCTGCTGGCGAATGACGCCCTCCGCCGGGAGAATGGAAACGCGGCCGGAGCCGCGAAGCTGCTGGCGCTGAAACCCCTGGCTTTCAAAAAGCTGCTGGGTGAGTGAGTGAAGGAGGGACGGATTCGGCCGGAGGTCCGGAGCCTGAGGGACAAATGACGGGAGAGCCTCTTTCCGGGATGCGGATATCAAAGATGGAATTTCACGCCGGTGGTCACTGGGCGCTGGATTCAAAAGCCTGCCGCCCTTCGAAGTGCGCGAGAACTTCCCCGCAGAGGTAGAGGGAACCGCAGATGAGCAGTCGGCGGCCAGCCGTGAGGTCCTGCGGGGGATTTTGCAGGATTTCCGCAAGGATCCCGGTGCGGCCGGGAATTTGCGGGGCGGTTTCGGTCCAGGCGGCGGCGAGTTCGGCGGCGGGGACGGCGCGGGGGGAATTCACGGTGACAAACGTGGCCTCAGCGGCGATTTCCGCGAGCAGGCGGAGGGACTGGCGGCTGTCCTTTTCGGACACCGCGCCGAAGACAAGATGCGCCCGTTCGCTGGCGAAACGGGCTTTCCAGGTGTGAACAAGCTGCGCGATGCCGTGGGGATTGTGCCCGCCATCCAGAATCAGGTGGCCGTTGCCAAGGATTTGAAAACGTCCGGGCCATTGCGTGCCGGCCAGGCCCTGGCGCACGGCGTCCGGCCAGGGCGGCAGTCCGGCGGCGGCCAGGGCGGCCAGAGCGAGGGCGGCGTTCCATTGCTGGTGCTCCCCGGGGAGGGGCAGGGGGAAATCCGTGAAGGGTTCCGTGATAAAAATGAGGCTGGTCCCGGCTTTGTCGGCCGCCGCCTGGAGAACGGTGGCGGCTTCCGGCGGCTGCGGAGCACTGACGGCGGGGACGCCGGGTTTGATGATGCCGGCTTTCTCGCCCGCGATTTCGGCCAGCGTGGTCCCCAGCCACTGCTGGTGATCCAGGGCGATGGGGGTGATGACGCTGACCAGCGGTTTGATGGCGTTGGTGGCGTCCAGCCGCCCGCCCATGCCGGTTTCCAGAACCACCGTTTCCGCCCCGGAACGGTCAAACCAGTCCAGCGCCAGCGCGAGGGTGAGTTCGAAAAACGTCGGGTGCGGGTCCCAGCCCGAAACCACATCCCGCAGGCAGGTGATGCCCTGCGCCGCCTCGTCCTCGGGGATCCTTTTCCCGCCAACGGTCATGCGCTCCGAAAACCGGATCAGATGCGGCGAGGTGAACAGCGCGGTCCGTTCCCCGCCCGCCCGCAGCACGCTTTCCATGAAGGCGCAGGTGCTGCCTTTGCCGTTCGTGCCCGCCACATGCAGAAACCGCTGCCCGGTTCCGGGAAGCTGAAGCGCGCGCAGCAGACGCCGGGTGTTGTCCAGCCCCGGCTTGATGCCGAACTGCTGCACACTGTAGAGCCACGCGAGGGCGTCGGAGGGAGTCACGGGAAGGTCATCAAAGAGAAGGTCCGCCATTCCGCTGCCGGGGCCGTCCCCCGGGCACAACGTGGCTTCGTGGGAATGGTGGATAGGATGTCCGCCCTCCTTTTGTCCGGGTCAGGCCGCGCCTTTGGATTTGGCGGGCATCATGTAGTCGAGGAAGCGGCCGAGGGTGTCGCGCATCTCGCGGCGGTGGACAATGCGGTCGATGAGGCCGTGGGCCATCATGAACTCGGCGGTCTGGAAGCCGGGGGGAAGTTTCTGATGGGTGGTCTCCTTGATGACCACGGGGCCGGCGAAACCGATGACGGTGCCGGGTTCGGCGAGATTGACGTCGCCCAGAGTCGCGAAGCTGGCGGTGGTGCCGCCGAAGGTCGGGTGGGTGAGGACGGAGATGAACGGCAGGTTCGCCTGATGATGCAGCGCCAGGGCGCCGCTGGTTTTGGCCATCTGCATGAGGCTGAGGATGCCTTCGTGCATGCGCGCGCCGCCGGAGGCCGCGACGATGATCAGGCCGCGGCGCTCGCGGGTGGCGGTTTCGATGGCGCGGGTGATTTTTTCGCCGACCACGCTGCCCATGCTCGCGCCCTGGAAGCGGAAATCCATCACGCCCAGCGCGACCGGATGCCCGTGCAGCTTGCCCCGGCCGGTGACCACGGCTTCGGTCAGACCGGTTTTTTTGATGCTGGCGGCGACTTTGTCCTCGTAGCCTTTGAACCCGAGGGGATTCACGCTGCGCAGATTCTCATCCATGGGCTGCCACGTGCCGCCGTCGATGATGGAGGCGATGCGGTTGGCGGACTCCATGGGGTTGTGGTGGCCGCACTTCGGACACACTCTCAAATTCTCCACGAGGTCGATCTCGTGCAGCATCGCTTTGCAGGACGGGCATTTGTGCCATTGGCCCTCCGGCATGTCGGTCTTCTTCTCACTGAAGGCCCCGAGGGTGAGTTTTTTGAAAAAGGACATGGTGGTGGAAGTGCTGATGGACACAAAGAACGGTTCAAAAAGGGTCAAAAGCAAGGCGGAGATTCCCGGCGGGCCACGCCGGGCCGGAAGGGGAGGCCCTGCGATTGCAAGCCGGATTTCAGCCTGCGGCCGCCAGATGCCAGAGTTTGGCGAGCAGGTAAAAGGCCAGGGAAGCCAGGCCGATCAGAACGAGAACAAAGGCGATGAACCCCACGATGACCCAGCGGCTCTGCGGGTGGGCGGGAGGATTCGGATTGCCGTCCAGAAACGCCTGGAGGAGGGCGTGGTTTTTGGAGTTCGAGCGGAACCACGCGGAAAAAAGATCGCCCACCACCGGAATGGCCCCGACGGCGGCGTTGATCAGCATATTGCCGCCCATGCGCAGCACCAGGGGGCCGGGAAGTCCGCGCCGCAGGGCGTCCGCAAGAATGACGCTGCCCATGAACGTGGAGATGGCGTCGCCCACGCCCGGAATGAGCCCGATGATGGGGTCCAGGCCGACGCGGATGTTGGTGCCGGGGATTTTCAGAAACGTGTCCAGCAGATGCGCCACCTGGCGGGACATGGGGGCGGTTTCGAATTCCTTGCCGGGAGGCGTTGAAATGCGGATGGGATTGGGCGGAGGGCTCATGGTAAGGCGGGGGCGGGGGCAGGGGTTGACGGAGGCGTGGAGACAGGGGGCGCCTCCGCTTTCATGCGGGCTTTCACCAGCTCCCGCGCGGCTCCGACCAGGAGAGGGCAGGCGTCGGTGCAGACCAGCGGCCAGGGGGTGCCGTCCGACGGCGGGGAAAGGCAGGCGGATTTTTCGCGGGCGAGGAAGTTCCACCATTTCCCGTCGTCCCAGGGCCAGAGGATTTTCCGCAGGCATTTCGAATCCTGGCAGGTCTCCGCCACCAGCGACTGGGCCTCGTTTTCGCGGATCAGGCCGGTGACGCGGTACATGCCGGTCTGGCGGCCGAGCATCTGTTTCAGCGTGAGCAGCGGCACGGTGCCTTGTGAAAGCCGAACTCCATTCGCCAGAGCGGCGGGGTTCAGATAATCGAGGGCAAGGCGGACTTCAGCCAGCGTGGCGAGGGCGATTTCCCAGCCGCGTTTCAGCGTGGGGGCGGATTTCAGGGGGCGGAATTCCCCGGCGGCGTCATAACGGGCAATCTCCCGTGCGGCGGCCGCGTCCGTGTGCCGGACGAGTTCCCCGGTTCCGGCCCGGGCGGCGTCGGCGTGATGGGTCAGAATCCAGCCGCCTGGGCCGCCGCCGCCGCTTTTATTCCCGTGATGGCCGGGGAGAATGGCGACTTCCCCCATGAGGCCGCCGCCGCGCTCCAGCCAGGCCCGCAGCTGATCCGTCAGAAGGTCCGGGGCGTTCTCCAAATCCGGACCGGAAGCGGAAGCCGGAGCCGCTTTCCACGCTTTATCAAACGCCTCCACCTGATCCACAATCACCTCCGCCAGCAGCGGTTCGGTGCCGATGGCGCTGCTGTAAAAGAGCCGCCGGCCGCGGAGCTCGTGGGGATTGCGCCGGAAGACCTCCAGCTGGCTGGCGGCGGCGGTGGGTTCGGTCTCGATGCCCAGCAGCACCGGAATGTCCTGAAAACTGTGCAGCCCGTCCGCGATGAAAAACGGGACCACAATCACATTCGGGGCGGTGGTCAGCTGGTCCCACTCCGCGAGCAGCGGGGCCTCCTCCATGTAGCTGTCGATGACCTCGGCGAATCCGGCGTTCAGCGCGCGGATCAGCGCCACCTGGTCTTTAATAGCTTTGGTGGAATTCTCGTTCAGGCCGGTGCCGTGTCCGACAATCACCAGACTGCACTCCTCCGGGGGCACGCCCGGGGCCACCTCCGCCGCCCGCGCCAGCAGCAGGCGCGTCATGCCGGCGTGCAGGCCGACGGGATCGCAGTAATGCACGGTTTTGCCCTGAAGCTCCGTGGTTTTGCCGGACAGTCCCAGCTCCCGGGGGATGACCTGCTGGGTGAAATATCCCTCGCTGATGAAATTGGGCACCACATAAACCTCCGGACTGTCCACCATCCGCAGCACCTCGCGCAGGGACGGCTCCTCCTTCCAGAAAGCGCACACCACCTCCCGGAACAGCCCGCTCCGGCGGATGGTCTCCGCGTGATCCATCGTGGGCGTGGACGAATCCGGGTTCAACGTGGAGCCGTGACCGACCAGAACCAGCGCGCTGTGGGGTTTTGCCTGCATCATCCCTCTAGGAACGACGCCCGGCGGCCCGGGGCAACCGAAACCGCCGCCTTCCGCCTCTTGCGCGGCGGCGGGGATGAAGGTATTTAAGAAACATGAACTTTCTTCGGTGTTTGTTGGCTGTCTGCGCTCTGGTCGGATTCGCGGCCTGCTCCTCGACGAAAAAAAACTCCGCCGAGTATTACGACGGCCCGCCGCCTCTGCTGGTGAACGGTCAGGCCTACGCGCCGAAAAAAGCGCCCGCCGCCGTCCACCGCGCCATGGCCGCCGCGAACGCCATTCAGCACATGCCTTACCAGTATGGCGGCGGGCATGGCCGGGCCTCGCGGGGACTGGACTGCTCGGGCAGCGTCTCCTATGTGCTGCGGAACGCGGGGCTGATGAATGGTTCCACAACCAGCGGCGGATTCCGCAAATTCGGAAAATCCGGCGGCGGCAAGTGGATCACGGTGTTCGCCAGCGACGGGCATGTTTTCATGACCATCTGCGGCCTGCGGCTCGACACCAGCAGCCGGGGCACGGGCGTCGGCCCCAGATTTTCTCAAAAACCGCGCAACACCAGGAGCTTCAAAGTCCGCCATCCGGGCGGGTACTGAAGGAAAGGCGGGATTGATTTGGGCCGGTTTGGTGGCTGAATGAAAGTTCGCAGCCGCCGGAGCACCCCGGGACTCCGGCAATCGGGCAGGATGCCTGGCGGGGCAGGCGGCCTCCTGTTCTCCCTCCGGCCCCGACTCCCCTTTTCTTTGTGTCCTTCGCGCCCTTCTGTTCAAATTCCGTTCGACCGACCCCTGATTTCCGACCGCTGACCTCCTCCCCACACCATGACCGCCGCCTCCGCCGATTCCCCGCGCGTCGCTTATCTTTTCGCCCGTTTTCCCATCGTGTCCCAGACGTTCTGCGACACGGAAATGCTCGCCCTGGAGGCTTTGGGATTTCACCTGACCATCGCCAGCCTGTTTCAGGCCCCCGACAGTTTCCGGCACGAGCGCCTGCGCGGCCTGCGGGCCGAGGTGATCTACCCGCCGCCCAAACCGGTGCTGGAAATGGTCCTGCGGGAGCCGCCGGACGATCCTGTATGGCGGGCCATGGAGGCCCTGGCGGCGGATCATGAGACGCGTTACGGCGCGGACCACACGCCGCTCATGAGGGCGCGCAACGCCTGGTATTTTGCCGGCGAACTCCGCCGGCGGGGCATTTCCCATGTGCATCTCCACTTCGCCAACAGCGCCACCCACACCGCGCTGTTCCTGAAAAAAGCCGGCCTCACCTACAGCTTCACAGCCCACGCCCAGGATTTCATGATCGATCTGGGCAATGACGACCTGCTGCGCGAGATGATCCGGGAAGCCGCCTTCACGGTGGCCGTCAGCGACTTCAGCCGGGAGCTGCTGGTGCGCGTCTGTCCGGATGCGGAAAGCCGCATCCACCGCGTTTACAACGGGATCGACGCCCCGCAGTTTCCCCGGGCGTCGCCGGGGGAAAGCGGGCGCCTCAAAATTGTCAGCGTGGGCCGCCTGATCGACTTCAAGGGATTCCCGGTGCTGCTGGAGGCGGCCGCCCGGCTGCTGGCCCGGGGGATTGATTTTGAAGCCGTCATCATCGGCGAAGGCCCGCAGCGGCCCGTGCTGGAGGAGAAAATCCGGACGCTCGGCCTGGCGGACCGGGTCCGGCTGGCGGGTGTGCGCAGCCAGGAGGAGATCAAACGCGAGCTGGCCGCGGCCGGTGTGTTTTCCCTGGCCTGCCTGACGGATGGGAAGGGAGCCATGGATATTCTGCCGACCGTGATGCTGGAGGCCATGGCCTGCGGGCTGCCCATCGTCTCCACCACCCTCGCGGGCGTTCCCGAAATCGTGGTTCACGGCGTCACCGGTCTGCTGACCGAACCGGAGAACGCGGAGGGCCTGGCGGACCACCTGATCACGCTGGCCCTTGATCCCGCCCTGCGCGCGCGGATGGGGGCGGCGGGGTATGAGCGGGTGCGGGAGGTTTTCGCTCTGGAGAAAACCGCCGGGCACCTTGCTCAGCGGCTGCTTCCCTGGCTTTCGGGAAAAGATAGCGCCCCGCCGCCGCCGGAGGACCTGCTGTGCCTGCTGGACACCGGCACGCCGCCCAATGCCGCTCTGGAGCGGGAGCTGGATTTTCTGATGAAATCGCCCGCCGTCACCGTCATGGCCACCCGCCAGGGCATGGCCCCCGCCGGCTGTGAATATCTGCCGGACGCCCTCGTGATCGAATCCCACTGGCGCAGCCGCCCGGACCTTGTGGCGCGGGCGGAGGCTCTGCGCGCCGACCTCGGATCCGTGGAGGGGGACGCTTTTTACGAAGCCGCCCGGCGGGCGGTTTATCTCACCGTGCAGGCTCCCATCCGGGGCTGGCGGCGGGTTCATGCGGTGCGGGCGGCGGGGGCGCTCACGGCCTGGCTGCTGCACCGTCTCAGCGGCCTGCCGGCGGGAGTGACCATTGAATCCGACCACCGGGAAAGCCGGACGGTGCTGAAAAAACTGGCCGGAGCCTTCACCTGGGGCAGCAATTCGGACACCAAACTGAAAACGCCCCTTCTCCCCGATCTTCTCAAACTCAGAATCAAGCCGCCGAAGCCGCCCCGGCGGGTGCTCTGGGTGTTCAAAAAACGCCCGGCCCCGGCGCGCATCGTGGAACCGGCCCCGGTCTGGGAATCCTGGCTGCGGCTGCCGGAGGAGGACAAAGGGTCCGGAGTCCAGGATTCCGGAAAGCCTTCGCCGCCCTGAATTCCGGGAGGAGCAGGCTGATGCCGGATTCAGAAAAATCCCTGACGGCCTGAATCCTGAATCCTGAATCCTTTAACCTGAACCCTCTTTCCCATGCGCCTCGCCGTCATCATTCCCAGTTACAATCACGCGCATTACATCGGCGCGGCCCTGGAATCCGTGCTTTCCCAGACGCGGAGGCCGGACCGCATCCTCGTCATCGACGATGGGTCAAAGGATGATTCGGTGGAGGTGATCCGCCGCTTCGCCGGACGGGGCGTGGAAGGCTCCGCCCGGGAGAACCGCGGGGCGCACAGCACGCTCAACGAACTCGTGGACCGGGCGTCGGAGGACTGCGATGTCATCAGCATCCTGAACAGCGACGATCACTACCATCCGTCGCGTTTTGAAAAATGCCTGCCGCTGCTGGAGGCCGATCCGGACAAACAGGTGGTGGTCAGCGCCGTGCGGGTCATGGACGGACACGATGCGGATATCGATCCCGCCGTGCCCACCGCCAAATGGTTCCGGGCCGTCTGGTCCATGGCCGGGACGGATCACGATCCCTCCGCCTGGCTGGGCATGGCCAATTTTCCCGCCACCACCAGCAACGTCATCGCCCGCGCCTCCTGGCTGAAGCGGTTTCCCTTCCGGCCCTACCGCTTCAGCCACGACTACTATTTCCTCGCCCAGTCGGTGCTGCGGCAGGCCATGCTGGTGCATCCGGAGGCGCTCGTGAACTACCGCGTGCACGGCAGCAACACCATGAACACCGCCCCCGCGCCGCTGCTGCGGGAGATGCTGCGGATGAATTTCGACCTCGCCCACGACCTCGGGCCGGAACTGCCCGCCGATGCCGGGCTGCGGGAGCGCTACGCCCGCTACTGCCGCGCGCAGTGGGACAGCGTCTCCAGTTTCCATGCGGGGCTTTACCAGGCCCTCATGGCCGGAGCCGCCGCGCGGATGACGGATGAGGAGATCCGCCAGGCCACGGACGCCCTGACGGAGGCGGGGTTTCCGGAGCTGGCCGTGAATCCCAATCTGACCCTCATCGACGAGTGGAGCGGAACGGCGGCGCTGGTTCCGGATCCGGATCTGCCTGACAAATACAAAGCCCTGAAGGTTTCCGAAAAGGACCTCAAGTCCCGGAACCGGGCTCAGAAGGAGCTCGCCGCCCTGCGCGGCCGGATGACCGAGTCCCGCTGGCTGGGCCTGGGCCGGGCGCTGGGTGTCTGGAAACCGCCGGTTATTTCCAAAAGCGCCGCCGCTCCGGACCCCGCCGGCGTCCTCCTCCAGTCTCTGGAGCGGCATCCCTGGGTGCGCCTCGGCCGCCGGTTCGGAGCCGCCGGTTTCGATGACCCGTCCTGCGGATGAGGGCTCATTTCCCTGCGCGTTGAAGGTTTGGTATTTTAATTTGGCTTTGGTAAATGAAAGGAAATGGAGGAAATCACCGGGCTGGAAGCCCGATGGCCACGCAGGCTGGAAGCCAAGAGTGTTCGGCATGGA
>JAZKFB010000100.1:0-2504 GCA_040386695.1 Verrucomicrobiota bacterium | reverse complement strand
CCCATGCGAAGCGGACAGGGATAACCAGCAAAATAACTTAACAATGTAGAATTAAAGCATCGTGTGCAGCCTGCTCCTCACGGTGCCGGAGCCTCGGACGGGCGGCCCAGACATGATGGCAGGTGTCCGCTATCCCGCAAATTCCGCCGTATTTCCACCATGAAGGCCCTCGAAACAGGTTTTGCGCTATTCCTGGCTCTGGCTATCGGAGGAGGGAGCGCCCTTTGGCTTTCCCACTCCGGCCTCGGAGCAGTGGAATTACTGGTTATGGGGGCACTGCTGACCACGGCCATTTTTTCGCTTCTGGGTGGGAGATGGAGGATTCTATTCGCAGCCATCGCCGTAGTCCCTCCATTTATCGCCTTAAGCGTCATCAACCTGCGCTTTGCCGTCGCCAGGCAGCCCGCATGGGAGGCATTCGTTGACTCATTCGCTCCCCTGCTTGCCGCCTTTGGTTTATTCGTCGCCTTTCCGCTGACACTCGTTTCCATCGTTCACTTTTGTTTGTACGGCCGACGCCCACCGTCAGGACCAGGGACTGACTCCGCCATCGCGGAGGCGCTCCTCCAGGAGGAAACCGACCGCATCGGGCAGTCTTTCGAAAACCTTCCAAATGCCTCGGTTCGTCCGGATTTGGTAAACCCTTCCCGCCCTGCCATCACCATCGAACCACTTTTCACCGCTCCCTTTCCCTCAGAACTGGAGGAAACGGGCATGAATCGCCTGGCTGAGGCCATTGAGGATGACGGAATCTCCGGGAAACTTCTCCCGCTTCCCCGGCCTCACGTGGAAGAATCCCCTCGCGGGATGAAATGACGGGTTCCATTTTCCTGTAAACAGTCCGTTCCTCCCCCCATCCGCCGGCTTCCGGCAGTCCCGCTTCTTTAATTACGCCTTTCCACCCACTCATGACCCGGACCCAATGGCTCATCTGCATCATCGCCTCCATCGGCTTTGCTTTTGATATTTATGAACTGCTGATGCTGCCGCTCATCATCAAACCCGCCCTGCTCTCTCTGGGCGGCCTGCAGGTGGGCACTCCGGAGTTCACCCACTGGGGGCGGATCCTGTTCTTTGTCCCGGCCCTGGTGGGGGGCGTCTTCGGATTGCTCGGCGGATGGCTGACCGACCGGCTCGGCCGCCGGCGGGTGCTGACGTGGAGCATTCTGATTTACGCCTTCGGCGCCTTTGCCGCCGGATTCGCCACCACTCTGCCCCAGCTGCTGATCTGCCGCTGCTTTGTCTTTCTCGGGGTGTGTGTGGAGTTTGTCGCCGCCGTCGCCTGGCTGGCGGAAATTTTCCCCGAGCCCCGGCAGCGGGAAAAAGTGCTTGGCTACACCCAGGCCTTCTCGTCCATCGGCGGTCTGCTGGTGGCGGTGATTTATGGCCAGTGTGTGATCCATGCCAGCTCCCTTCCCGCCATTCACGGGGTGCATGAAGCCTGGCGCTACACTCTCATCTCGGGGCTTCTCCCGGCCATCCCGCTGATTTTCATCCGTCCCTTCCTCCCGGAATCCCCGGCGTGGCAGGCCAAGAAGGAAGCCGGGACCCTGCGCCGCCCGAGCATCCGGGAACTTTTCTCCCCGGCGCTCATCCGCACCACGCTGGTGACCACCGCGCTTTTCGCCACCTGCTACGGCATCGCCTTTGGCGCCATCCAGCACCTCCCGCAGATGGTTCCCGGCCTCGCCGATGTGAAAACCGAAGTTGCCACCGCCCTCAAGGACCTCAAACCGGCCGCCGCCGCTCCCGCAGCCGCCTCAGTCCCCGCGTCATCCGCCACGCCAGCCCCTGCTGACGCCGGCGCCGCTGTCACGCCCGCCGCCAAGCCTGAACTGACTCCAGCGATGAAAAAAGCCAAAGCCGAGGTCGAGCAGCACGCCGCCGCCTCCGTGCAGACCTGGCAGGAAGTCGGCGGACTGGTCGGACGCTTCATTCTGGCCGTGGTCGCGCTTTATGTGGTCAGCCGCCGGGCTCTGTTGAGACTTTTCCTCATTCCCTCTCTCATCTTCATCCCCGGTCTCTTCTGGTGGATCTCCAACAATCTCACGACTCCGGGAATCATGGATACCGTGAAATGGGCCGTCTTCCTTGCGGGAGTCCTGCTGGTGGCCCAGTTCAGCTTCTGGGGCAACTACATCCCCCGCGTCTTCCCGCTGCACCTGCGCGGCACCGGCGAAAGCTTCGCCGCCAACATCGGAGGCCGCGTCCTCGGCACCAGCCTGGCCTGGGTGTTCTTCAGCGTCAGCGCCTCCAGTCCGCCCAACCCCGGCAAAATGGCCCTCACCGCCGCCGGCATCGCCCTGGCCATGAGCGTCCTCGGCTTCATCCTCACCTTCCTCCTCCCAGAGCCCCCGGCCCATGACATGGAGGAAACCTGACCGGCTCCTTCACCCATCGGTCCGCTGCGGATCCCCCGTGATTCATTCCAGCAGGATTACCGGGCTGAAAGCCAAGAGTGTTCGGCATGGATGGTGCCGCGCTCAGGAAACCGTTTTTAACCA
>JAZKFB010000099.1:0-57631 GCA_040386695.1 Verrucomicrobiota bacterium | reverse complement strand
TGTAGGAGGGAAGCGGAATAGTGATCAGAGCATCCCGGCTTCTGGTTGTCCCGCCAGAATCGCTCACCTCGGCCGTGTAAGTGCCCGCATCCAGAAATGTGGCGTTGGGGAAAGAATACGTCTGGCTGGATGCTCCACTCACCGGTTGGCCGTTATGCGTCCATGAATAGCTAAGCGGGTCTTTCCCTGTCGCGGACACTGAGAGCGTCACCGTCGATCCCGGAACAAACTGCCCGGCCTCAGGATGCTCCACAATGGCCGGGCCTTCGACTCGGGTGAACTTTGCAGTGAGGGTTTCGGTCTTGGTTAAGGTGTAGGAAATTGAGGAACTCGTGGAAAATACCGATCCGTCGGGAAGCAGCCACCCAACAAATGAAAAACCACCCGCTGGAGTGGCTGTGAGTGGCAATTGAGTGTTGCGCGGGGCTCTGCCGCCACCTGTTGCGGAGCCTCCGTTGGGCGGATCGACCTTCACGGTTAGTTCGGGAGAGCCGTAGGCGAGGCGATTGGTTTGGTTTCCATTGCTGTCGAATTTCCATTCGAGTTTATCACCATTTGCGTTTTGAAAGCCGGAGATACGCCCTAAAGCATCTCGTGTCACCGTGGCAGCTTGAAGGGTGCAAAATGACGCGGAAACACCTAAAGATATAAGGCTAACCAATATAATATTCACTCGATTTGATCTTCTAAAATGAATTTATTGCAAACAAAATTTAAGATTTTGAACGATTTCAGCACACCGTTTCGCGCTTATTTCACCATTCACATCCGGTGAGCTTATCTCAAAAAGTATATCCGAAATAGTTTCCTCGTAGGACATCTCGTAAATCACGGATTCTTTCTCAAGCTCATCGCAGATTTGCCTAGCAATATCATAAGATGTTTCGCCAAAAGACACGGATTCAAGGAGTGTAATTAGCGTGGAAATAGAAAGGTGCGACAGATTACCGCTGCTAATAGTATCGCGAACCTCATTAAGAGATGTAATATTTGCGATTTCCCTCATAGAGTTAAATATATTAATTGAGTTTATCTTTAATATGCACAATTCGACCGAGCTGATCAAAAGTTGTTTTTACGTAAACTCCCGTATTACCGAGTGCGTCGACAAATTTCTGGTAAACTGCACTTGACCCGGGAACTTTGCCCGGCACTGTGGATGTAAATAGCACCCCTTCCCCCAATTTATCTACCACTGTGCCAAGATTCGCGGATGGTAATTTTTTATTAAACCGTGCCAAGTTGCTCATTTGCTGTTCAGTCAGATTTATTATTTTGCCAACTGCAGGTGATCCAAGTCTTTCTGTAATTTCGGCGGCATCATCCCCATATTTTACGACATATTTTCCGCCTGTAGCAGCCCAACCGCCAAAGGGGATAGCTCCGGCAAAGGATAAACCAGCATTGAGATAATCCTCTTGAGCCAAATAAGTTGCTCCGTTTGCAACATCTGCAAACTCTCCAAAAATGGGAACTAATCCAATTACATCAAGGGTAGTGTGATACCAAGTCTGCCCGAAATTTGAATCCGCTTGCGATAATGGAATCAAAGCGCCATTGGATAGCGCTGCTTGCAAATCGGAATAAAGAATACCGTTGACCGGCTTAAATCCACTTGGGTCACTGAATCCAAACGGATCGTTCAGAGCATAAACGTATCTGTTAAGTGACGGTCCGCTGTGATTTTCGCCGTAAAGAGCGTCGCGGGAAAGAAAGCGCCCCAGCTTTGGATGATAAGTGCGGGCTCGGGCATGGAGCGTTCCGTCACCGTTGTCGTAAACACCGAGACCTCCCAGATAGCCAAAGGGATTCGATGCAGCGGCAGGGCCGGAAGCGGAAATTTGAACCCCGAAGGGATCATATTGATAAAGGGCGGCACTCGAACCGTTGCCGTCCGTCACGAGAACGATGTTCCCTTGACGGTCTCCATGGTAATACATGGCGGTGCCATCTGGCAAGATGCGGGAGAGAAGGATATCTCCCGCATAGAGATTAAAGGCGCTGGGATTTCCCGCACTGTCCAGTTCCGCCATGATGCGGGGCATGACAGGGCGGTCATCCATGAGGAAACCGGTGCTGCGGCCATTCCTCGTGGTGGTAACGCGTTGTCCCAAACCGTTGAAAGAGTTTGTGAATGCCGCTCCGCTCACGGTGCCTCCAGTGAGCCGGTTGGCATAGTCCCAAGTCAGAGTATCCGCTGCTGGGGAAAACGGGTTGAACTTGGCTTGGATGATGTTTCCACGCTTGTCGTGGATGACGGGAGTTCCCGCGATGGTGAGCAGTTCGTTGGCTTTCCCATAGGTGCGGGGATAGTCCGGTTCGTTGGGATCAATCGATATGTCCGGCAATTCGGACAGCTGGCCGAGTTTGTTGAATTTGTAGGCCAGAGTGAGCAGAGCGGGTTCCGAAGCCTTCTGGTGGGTAATTGAGCCTACTCTTCCTTCGGAGTCGTGACCAAAGGCGGATGCGACAGTATTAGGATAGCTGCGGTGGAGGAGCCGGTCTCCGGTGGTGTATGTCTGCCGGATGGTTCGGTTACTCCAGTCCATCACGGACTCAAACCGGCCCGCCGTGTCGTAGCGGTATTGGGCAACACGGTTGCCGGGGTAAGTGATTCTATCTGTCGCTCCCAATTCGTCATAGTGGAAGGCAAGCTGGAGGCTGTTGGGAGCGGTGATGCTTTCAACCTGCCCCAAGGACGTATAAGTCCATTCTGTCGTGCCGATGGAATCCGACATTTTCAGACGCTGTCCCGCCCTGTCATATTTGAATTCCGCCGGAGGGCCGGTGGGCGGATTGATGCGAGTGAGCCGGTTCAGGGAATCGTGGACAAATCCGCTCTCCTGAAGATCGGCATTCACGTGTTTCTCCAGATTTCCTGCGGCATCGTAGCCAAAGGTTTCAGCGTTTCCATTTTCATCCTTCCTTTCCTTGAGCTGATACCGGCCAGTGAATTTGTCCTCGCGCTTCCTGTCTCCATCGTGGGTGGCGGAGGTTTGGTGCCCCTCATTGTCGTATCCAAACGTGAATTCCGGGCCTTCCACCGGAACAGTGCGGACGTGATTCCCGGCAAGATCATAAAAATATTGCGTTTTCCGGCCTTCCTCATCCATATCCCACTCCTTCTGTCCCATAAGGTTGTAGGAGGTGCGAACCTCCTCGGATTCAGTGGCGGATTTCCAGCGACGGGCGACAACCTGCCGATCCATTTCGTCATACTCGAACGTCATTCTCACTCCGTCGCCATCGATAGTTTCCATGACATTCCCATTCTCGTCCCGCCGGTAGCGTATAACATTGGTGGAGGGAGCGGGACTGGCGACACTCATGAGGTATCCGGCAAGATTGTAGGCGCGGCGGGTCACTCCACCTTTGGCATTTTCGGTCTCGAACTCCCGGCTGAAAGCGTCAAACCGGTGGGTGGTTTTGTGCCCTTCATTATCCTCCTCCTGCCAGACGCGGCCCTGCACGTCCCGGCGGGTGTGGAAATGCCGGGAAAGAGGATAGGTGGTGAGCACCACTTGCTCATTCTCATCATATTCGATCTCGGAAATGATGGGGTGCTCAGGATCATTCGGGTCGTTCCTGAGAGTCCGGATTATTGCCCCAGTCCCGTTGCGTTTGAATTCAACCCGGTTTTGACGGGGATCAATGGTGGCTGAGAGCAAGCCATTGGCATCGTATTCCAATCCCTGCCGCTTCAGCTCTCCGTCAATCTGAGCCCAATTCCGCCCCCATTGGTAATTCTCGAACGACTGACTGATCTTATTGGCGTCTG
The DNA here is from genome assembly GCA_040386695.1 of Verrucomicrobiota bacterium. Classification (GTDB taxonomy): domain Bacteria; phylum Verrucomicrobiota; class Verrucomicrobiia; order Verrucomicrobiales; family V1-33; genus CAIZWU01. Next base: position 53,853 of record JAZKFB010000099.1, on the reverse strand, counting down.
TCATGGAAATAATCTGCCCAAATTCATCGGGCACCTGAGTCCTGTGATTCATGTCAGGATTGGCGGGATCATAAGGAAAGGTGGCCCCCCCCAAATTCCCCTTGGCGTCGTAATCCAGTTTCCGAACCACCCGTGGGTCAGGGTAGGTGATCAGGGTGGGCAGATTAGGATTGAGGGGGTCGCCGTAAGCGTAGCTGGTGATTCCTTTGTCAGGGGTTGTTTTCCGGGTCAGATTTCCGTTTTGCCACTGGAATTTGGTCTCCAATCCACGGCGGTTTGTTGATGAGGTGACCTCACCTGTGGTGCCGTCATACTTCCATTTTTGAGTTAGTGGCACCAAAACTCCGTGCTGATCCGGGTCTTCGACCATCACACTCCTTTTGACAAGCCGGAGATTGGCATCATGTGTATCCTCCGTGACTTCATTCCGGGTGTCGGCCAGAGCAAAAGAGGGGTCAGCCAGCCGGGTGATGCGTGTGATCTGGTTTTCCGATGATCCGGTATCGGGCAAGCCATATTCAAGAATAGTCACGTTGCCAGAGGCATCCTCCTGCCGATCCGCCCGGCGGTCGCTGTTATATCGATTCAGAACAAAGCGCTGATTTTTGGCATCGGTGCCTGTTTCAAGCTGATGCAGGGCACCGTAGGTGTAACTGGTGACGTGATGCTCCTCGTTTTCCCATGACCGCAGATCGCCCTTACCGTCCTGCGTGAAGACGATAAAATGCTGCATGGGATCTTCGAGTTTCCAGAGAAAGGACGGGGCATCAGGGCGGTAGTGAAATTTTATTTCCCTGCTGGCGGTTCCGTTAATGGGGCCTCCGGGCAGCACAACCTTCTGAATACGTTTGTCATCCGGGTCGCCAGTGGCTGATTTCTCTTCCCAGACAATGGTCAATTCGTTGGCGTTCCGATCCACAATTCCCGCAAGCCTGCCTTTGGAGTCAAAACGGTGCCTGAGCCCCGTATGTGTTATCAAGGTGAACTTTCCTCCCGTGTCCTCTTCCAAGACGCTGAAAATGCCCGGAGACGCCTGCCAGCGGCTGTCTGAGCTGAAAGTATATTTTTCGGAGTGGCCATCACCAAAACTAATGAGGGCCACGCGAATTCCATTCTCTGTTGAGGATGAGACGCTTGTTTCAAATGAGTGACTCCAGCCATACCCCAGCGATCCCGGTCTGCTTTCGGACAGAGGCGCAATCGCAGGCCGGTAGGATTGGGAGCTGTAGTAGGCCTGAAACAGGAAAGGTAATCCCCGCGCTTGGATAGGCATGAGATCAAGCCCCAAAAGAAAAGAGCCGGTGGCTGTGTTGATGGGATCATTGGACGATCCGTTCTGAGACAGGTGTGGCGGGCCGCTTCCCTGCAGGGCGAATGCGATGGCGGCGGTGGAAATATTGCCGGTCGGGGAGCTGACCCTCAATTCCACCCATCCATTTCCTTTTTCTAATGCCTTCGAGAAAGTATGCTGCACAGAACTCAAATTGGAACCTGTTGCGATGGTTCCGTCGCTGAACAGCCAAGTATAGAATGCCACGCTTCCCAAGGAGTCAGCGCCTGAAAAGGTCACCGCACGGTTCAGTGGAAGTTCTTTCGGGTTTAGTTCTTTCGGATTTTGATCAGGCGGCAAAGTGATGACGGCGTAAACTGAATTATCCGCCGGACGGATCGTCGTGATGGGCACTTCCACGAAAGCAGTCGTGCCAAGGGCTTCCAACCTGATGGTGACTGCGCTGTTGGCGAAAAACGAAGGGACTGTCCAGTCAAAGGAGCGGGCGGTTGGAGCGAGCGGCCCGGAGTCAAATGTGGTTCCATTCGCTTTAAACAGAGCCCGGAACCCAGTGACACCGCTCACTGAGGAGGAAAGCGACCATCGGAGGGGAACAGTCGCCCCACCGACGGCCCAAGAGGAATTCCGGGCAGGTGAAGTCATCGAAAGCTCCCCGTCATTGGAATCCGTGATCAGGATGGTGACTTCACCCAAGTTATCACTTTCGCTTAATTCACTAATTTCATTGGATGAATCGAGTTTTACCGTGATGACACGGATTCCGGCTGAAAGTCGGCCAAGCTGCACGTCAGAAACTGCCAGCTCCTCACTGGGAGGGTTGATCAGGCGGGTGGAATGCACCACGCCGTCCACAGAAACGGTGATCGAAAAGCTTTTGCCTATTGCTGAAGATGAGCCATTTCGAAAAGCATAGTCCAGAAACAGACTATCCGCCGTGGTGGCGGAAGCGGTGGCCGTGCTGGAGCCCGCACTGGTTGAAAGCACCAGCTTATCCGGCCAGCCGGGAGGCTGATAAAAGGCGAGATTGGGCGGAGAAGGCGGCGAACCAACCGTGAAATACCTGACATACTGATTGTCCGTAACGCTTTCGTCCGATTCATCAATCGAGCCTGCCGGATCAACTACGAGTTTCAGGGAATGAGTCCCTTGCGTGAGCGGCCCTAGAGGAAGATCAAAACGGGCAGTTGGCACCTGCGGCTCAAGCAACCTGTCGGCCTGCAACGACTCAACGAGTTGATCGTCGAGATACAGGGTGGCCCTTGGCAAGGAAGGCACCTTCACCCCTCCATTGTTAATATATGACCAATCTACATAGATTGTATCCGATGAGGTGATGTTCGGATCATCACTGGAAGTTCCAATCCGCTTGGAAATCACGATTTTATCCGACCAATCCTGAGGTTTGTAAGGCGTTAAATTTGGTTTCTTGGACACGACTGTCACAGCGACATCATCAATACGGAAAATAGTGTGAAAGGATGAATCCACAGTTGATTTGAACTGAATGCGGATTGTTGGCCCAATGTAAGTCGAAAGAGATACGGTGCAGCGTTTGTAATCTTTATTAGTGGACTCAAGAGCCCCGGACTTATCCAAATTGGAAAAAGTCAGCGCTTCAGCCCGCAAATAATCTCCTGCGGGAGTTAAAAATTGGATTTGCAGCACATCGGCCTTTAAATTTGCGCCAGGCTCATCAGAAGTCACCCACAGGTAAAATTCCAGATCGGCCGAGGCCGCACTCGGAGGAATGGAGACCAGTTGACTCAGGGTGCCTTGCAGCGGTGTTGTGAGGCTGGAATTAACACCCGTGTACGCATACTGAGTTCCATTGTGCGCCCTCTCGGGCTTGGTGAAGACCATGAAATCCTTGGAAACAGTCCAGTTCGTCAAACCATTTTCGAATCCACCATTCAAAATTTCCTGTGCCTGTCCAGCGCGCAGCCAAAACACCAAAACAAAAAAAATTCCCAATACGCTTGACGATTTCATGGCAAAATCTTTTTGGCACAACAATATCCGGAGCGCAATAAAATATTTAAATTGTTATTAAAAATAGTTCAAACAGTCTGTGATTTAGTCCTGATTTTCAATCATAAATCCCGCTCTTCCGGAGTGAAGGCGAGAATTGGTAAATTTACAAATAACCCGCCCAGTTTTCACTGGGCGGGGCCTGGTGATTCCCGATTCAGAGGGAACCGTGTTCGGCGAAGGAAAAGTAATTTCCCTGGCCGACGATGATGTGATCCACCAGGGGAATCCCCAGGATGCTGCCCGCATCCCTCAGATTGCGGGTTATCCGGCAGTCCGCACCGCTGGGATCGGGCTCCCCGCTCGGATGGTTGTGCATCAGGATCACCGAATGCGCTGCGGCCATCACCGCAAGGCGGAACACCTCGCGGGGCTCCGCCATGGCCTGATTGAGCGAGCCCACGGACACGATGTGGTGGCCCCGCATCCTCATCCGTGAGTTGAGCAGGATGACGGCCACGCATTCGCATTCCGCACTGAACTGCGGTGAGCGCGCGATATGCCGCCTCCAGTAGGCGACGGCGTCAGGCGGGCCGTTCATCCGCATCATGGATTCGGGCAGCGGGCATTCCCGCAGGGCGGTCACCCTCCATTCGCCCGGCCCGCGATGCCGGTCCCGGGAACGGCGGGCACCGGCGTGTTTTGATCTTCGTTTTCCCATCGGGTCTCCTTTTTTTAGTATTCCGATGGAAGAAGAATGGTGGTCGCGGAGCGGTCCCATTCCGTGATGATCCAGAACGCCGTCCCGCATCCGCTCCGGTAGGCGGAGAGCAGGCGGTGGCCGTAGATCAAAGCCGCGTCATTCGCGCCCTTGTCGTCATCGGGGACATCGCCCCAGTCGCCACTGAGATGACGCCGCAGGGCGGTGAGGATGTCGCTTTGGGTCAGAACATTGAGAGCGCCGGGTGTGGCCGCCAGCATTCCCGGAGGAAATGACGGGGGCGGGCTCCCGGCCGGGGAGTCGGGGAAGTCTGGTATGAACATATCGTGAAGGAACTTTGGGATGAGGAATTTTGGTTGTTTCCGGGGGGCCTGCGGCATGCGGACCCCTCCTCATCCATCCTATCAAAAATCAGGCGGATACGGGGCGGTGCCTGTGCATTACCCCCGGCGCTTTCGTGGCGGGCCGCCCTCTCCGGGATCCCGAAGAGGGGGAGTATGATAATATTGAGGAATGAACAGCTCCGGAAAACGAAAGCCCCGGTTCCGCCGGGTGCCCGGAGAGGTGGAGCCCATGGCGCTGACATCCCGGGACAGGGAGATCATCCGCAGTGTGGCCCGCCTGCGTTTTGCGCGCTCCACGCACCTGATCAGACTGGTGCCGGGAGCGAAAACGCAGCTGCTCCGGAGACTGCGGCTGCTTTATCATCATGGCTGGCTGGACCGTCCCCGCTGCCAGCTGGACTACTTTCACCGGGGCGGCACCACGCCCATGGTCTACTGCCTCGGAAGCCGGGGAGCCGAACTTCTTCGGGGGGAGTCCGGCGCAGCCCCCGCCGGGATGGCGGGAAAAGGGAGCGGAGCCGGTGCGGGGAGAATTTTTCTGGACCACACCCTGGCGGTCACGGAGGTGCTGGTGAATGTCGAGATGGCCTGCCGGGAGAGCGCGGGGGAGATGCTTTATGTGCCGCCGGAGGCTCTGGCCGGAGCGTCCGGAAAACCTCTCCGCTGGAATGTAGCGCTGCACGGCGCGCGGGCCGTGCTGATACCCGACGCGGTGTTCGGTCTCGAATTCCCGGACGTTCCGGAGGGCCGTCAGCTTGTGGTCTGCTGCCTGGAGGCGGACCGGGGGACGATGCCCGTCACCCGGAAATCATTCCATGCCTCAAGCATCCTCTCGAAGCTTCACTGTTACAGCGCTCTGTGGCGGCGGGGGGAGTTTGAAAAGCGGTTCGGCTCCGGACGGCTGCTGGTCATGATGGTCACCTCCGGCCCGCAGCGGTGCGCGAACATCCGGAGAGCGGTCGGGACCCTGCCCTCCGGTCGGGGAATTTTCGCCTGCTGGACACAGGCGGAGGTCTCCGCCAACGCCCCGGAGCTGATCCGCCGGGCCGCCGGACGGGGGCGGGAACCGGGGAAAGCTTCCTAATCCCCGCGCCAGCCACGCAAAAAGAATGAAACCCCGCCCTTCCGGGCGGGGTTTTTGATGATTTTCTGGCGGAACGGTTCACCCGTCGTTCCCGCAGTCAGGATCTGGATTTTCCTCCATTTCAGCGGGCACTCCGTCCGGTTTTCCGGTTTTGCCGAGAATGAAGTCGGCGGCGCGGGCGGCATGCCCGGCGGCCTGAACCAGCCAGCGCCGGTGGTCCACCGCCTTCAGCACCCGCAGCCACCCCTCAAGGTAGGCGGCCGACCGCTCATGCCGGTCGCGGACAATGTCCGCCTCCATGCACAGGAAGGCCGCGCACATTTCCGCCACGAGCTCCTCCTGTGAGTGGACCTTTCCCCCGAAACCGTCGTGGCTGGTGAGCGAGGGCCGGTTCAGCCGGGACGGGTGGCCCGAGGCGTGAGCCAGCTCATGGTAGAGGGTTCCGTAAAACGACTCCGGGGTTTCAAACGCGGCGAAGGGGGGCATCCGCACCTCGTCCGAAGCCGGGCTGTAGCAGGCGCGCGGGCCCGCCCCCTCAAGGATCACGGGACGCTGCGGCATGGCCTCAGCGATGGCCGCCGCCTTCAGATTGCGCCGCTCCGGGGACAGGGGCTCATCGGGGGAAGGCTGCGGAAACGCGATGCCGTCGATCTGGGAGGCGTGGAAAACCGTGAAGGTCCGCAGGAACATGCCTTTGCGCGTCCCGCCTTCAGTTTCGTTCTCCTCCCGCTCGAAGGTGCCGTATTTGACCACCATCGCGCCGCTTTCGCCCCTGCGGACCTGGCCGCCGCGCTCAAGCGCCTGCCGGTAGGTCATCCACCACGGGGAGGCCGCGAGGCGGCACCCCAGCAGCACGGCATTGACGCCCCGGTAGGCTTTTCCGGAATGGAAATTGCGGGGTCTTCCGGCCTCGCGGCTCCAGGGGCAGCGCCACGGGACAACACCCTTTTCAAGGTGTCCGATGATGAGGTCCGTGACCAGCTGATAAGGATCGGGCCGCTCCGGTTTTCCGGGGGCCTGCGTGTTTTTGGGCGCTTTGCGCGCCTTGAATGTGCTCATGGGCGGTTCCTTGGGTGGGTGTTCAGAGGAAACCAGTCTCGGAATTGAGGCGGGTTTCGGCCTGAAGGCCACGCGGAGCCGGGGTCCGCATTCATTCTAACAGGAGGTCCGGTTTTCAGGAAGACCCGCGTCCCATTCCCAGCCACCGGCTGATGCGCTCCTCGACCACCGGCCGCCGCGAGGCGAAGCGCTCCCGGCTGAGCCGCACCAGCCGCTGCGGCCTGCCGCGCCCGGACCGGGCGGGCTCCACCGTGCGGCCCCGGAAGGACTGCGGCGGGCCGCCGCCGTCCTGAATTCTGGCCAGCACATGAAACCGGGGAAGATCGGCGAAGGTGGCGGAAGCGAACTCCTCCCCGAATTCACGGGAGAGCGCCTCCCCGTCGGCGTGGCCCGTCCGGAAGGAGATCAGATTGCCGACATTGCCGAAGACAGCGGAGCGGATGGCCGGGGGAATCTGATCAATATACTGGTGGGAGAGCGTGAGGGAGAGGCGGTATTTACGGGCTTCGGCGAGAATGGAGGCGAAGGAGTCGGTGGCGAAATTCTGGAACTCATCCACGAAGAGCGCGAAATCCACACGCTCGCTTTCCGGGCGGGCGCTCCGCGCCATGGCCGCCGTCTGGAACCGCGACACGAGCAGTGAGCCCAGAAGGTTGGATTTGTCGTGGCCCATCCGGCCCCGGGAAAGATTCGCGATAAGGATGCGCGAGCGGTCCATGATGAAAGGGATATCGATCCTGTTGCGCACCTGCCCCAGAATGTTGCGCAGAACGGGGGACTGAAGCAGCGCCCCCACCTTGTTCTGAATTGGTGCGACAGCCTCGCGCATGAACCGGGGATCCCAGGACTCAAACTCCACCTCCCAGAACTGGCGCACAAAGGGATCCCCTGTCTGCCGGGCCACCCAGCGGCGGTATTCCGGGTCAATGAGCATGCGGCTGACGCCAAGAAGCGAGGTGTTCCCGCAGTCAAGAAGGGCGGCGACGCAGTTGTGGAGGATGTAGGCCATCCTCGGGCCCCATGAGTCGCCCCAGATGGTTTTGAAGGCGTCCACAATGCCGGAGGCGGCGAGCGCCCTCTCCCCGGGCGGGACGCCCGCCAGGGGATTGAACCCGACAGGATACTCCCGGTCTCCCGGATCAAAGTAAACCAGATGGCCCGCGCGCTCCGGTGGGATGTGATGGAGGAGCTCCTCCGCGAGGTCGCCGTGGGGATCGATGACAGCCACGCCATGCCCGCGCTCAATGTGCTGGATGATCAGATTTTTGAGGAGGGTTGTTTTGCCTGAACCGGTTTTTCCGACGACGTAGGTGTGAAAACGCGCGTCCTCCGGATGGAGGACGAAGGGAACCTCGCCAGCCCATGCGGAGCGCTGGCCAATACTGAAGGAACGGTTTGATTTCATGACGCTGGAGCCAGCCCCGGCCGCAGGGCGGATATCGGTCCGGCATGGTGCCGGAGCCGCAAACCCGCTTTCCTCCGGCAAGCCTGTGGGAAGGAGCCGCAGGGCTGACCGGGGCTGGCTTCGGGGCCTGAGCATTCCTCCAAGTTTATCACATGGCGGGGGACCGCGTCCCCTGCCCCGAGTGGAAAACCGGACGGCGTGTCCCTGACCGGGCCGGAGGCGGTCACGCGGCGGCCGGACAGGGGAAACGGCAGTCCACCGGCGGGTCTTTTCCTGTGGTCTCCCCATCCCGAGAGGGGAAATGCTTTAAGTCGGATGAGGAAAGCGGAGGCCTGGGCTCCGGATCATGGCCCTCCACAGCCACGAAGGAGAAACCTCGATGAATGATACAAGATTGTTTTCATGAACGGTAATTTTTAAATTACATTATATTCCGGATTTTATAATATTTTTCACGACACACTCAATTTTCTCTCTTGAAAGCTGCAATGGAATTTCGACGGGAGGATTACTGGAGGGTGCCACGCAGAGATCGCGCAACTCGCTATTGCTTAATTTATATTTTTTCTCGTATTTTAGTATTGGGTTATTCGGGACAGGGCCCTTTGGCGTAAGAATTGGCTCAAGCACAACTGGGTGGTCGCGGTAGATGCGAAGCGCTTCAATAACACTATTTTTCATTTTTATATAATCTTTTTTTAAAAGATAAAAATCCGCTTGCCGCCAGTAGTGTTCCTGCAAAACCCATTTGTGAGTTATTTTAGCAATGCAGTCGATTGCCAATTCACCATACTTATACGATTCTTTTGGTTTATCATCTATTTCAAGAGCGAGTTTCCCTGCAACATCTAGATTCGTTGCGTAAGAATCGAATTGGCCATGCTGCTTGAAAAGCTCAGCATCTTCGAGCAATCTGTCAATAAACTTACGTAGAGCACATTGCCCCAGAGCCGCTGTGGAGCCTTTTATCAAAGCTTCGCGTCTGAGAGAATTGGCACGGTCGAATTTGAGTTGTTCGGGATACCTCTGGTCACTAGTAAGAGCTATGCTAATCTGCATCGCTGCGTATTGCATTTCGGCAGCCTCTTTCCAGCGGCAGTAATCGTATAAAACAAGCGAAAAACGATCAAGACAAAGCCAGATTTGCACAAGACCTATCTTATTATTTCGGCATAATCTTTCGATTTCCAAGAGTGTCGATGAAATAAAATCTCCCCACCGAATCGGCCGGAGAGCAGATATAGCCTCAATAAGACATGCGACCGCCTTGGAGTGCCAGCCACATGCATCGAACAAGTAAGCAGCCAAGCGAAATCCCGCGTATGCGCAACTGTATCGACCTTCACGATACGAGCGGCGCGCCCGCGCCAGCACTTCATCCCCAGTGAATAATTCGGAGAGTGCTGGTTTATAATGTAATTTCGATCTTGCTTCACCCTGATTACAGTTCGCGCAGAGCACTATTAGTGTATCAGCTCTCGGCTTGCAAATTGTTGCATTCTCGTAAAGATGTGCAACATCGGAGATTAGCTTACTTTTTATGCCGCAAGCAGCACATGTATAGTCGAATCTTGTTTGAATTTCTTTTTTGAGTTTAGGATTTGCGTTAAGTCTATTCATTTTAATAAAACTAAATTATGAAATAATAAATCATTATTACGGTATCGCTTTTCAGAATGCAATCAACCGATATTTAATATTATAGATTTGTATTAATTTAAATACACAAAAATTCCCCTCTTAGTTCTACATTGTTACACAAATTGATAACTAGTTCAAAATCAACGAGTGGTCGATTTACTGAACAGTGTCGGCTCGAATTGCGTAACTCGTTGATTATCAACGACCTAACTTTTGATTGTAACAATGTAGAATTAGGGCTGCCTGAAAAATCGAGATAATCTTATCCAAGTGTTGAAAAATGGATCGCCCGGCTAAATTCCCAGACGAATGCCTGCGAAGCTGTTTGAAAACCTCCCGGAACTAAAATCCACCCATTGAAAATCAACGAGTTACGCGATTAAATATCGGCAATTTTTGGCCCGGTCGGACACCCTGTGTAGCGGGTCTGAGGAGAACTTCGGCGCAGCATCGTTGACGGCATCCTACACACCATCGGCGCATCGCGGATGGTGTTCAATGATCCACCCCCACTAGAAGGCCTGCCATCACTATTTCCGGCTGTGATCGAAGCGTGAATACTACTTAAAAATCCAAGGCAACTTCCGTGACCTTGCCCTGACCGCCCTCGGAAAAAAAGTCCTGACCACTGCGGGCATCAACAGTCAGGGCATTCAGACAGCTTGACAGTCTATACCTCGTGGCCACGATGCGGATAAGAAAATCAATGAACGAAAAAGACATGCCCTGTTTGACATACTGTCTCCTCTAGAACAGGAGGCAGATCGGGCCATAGCAAACATCATGGCAGCCTTGTTATAACAAATTTTTAGACTGAGGAGGACACCCATGCCGGCGGAGAAAGGAATTTTTCTCTCGCCGATAACATGAACCGCGAGTTGAGTGTCCTGACGAGATTCCAGGCGTTCGAATTCAAATGCCTGCTCAAGTAAGCAGGGAAATTTCGGATGGGATCGCCACAGACGTTACACCCTCTTGAAAACTTTTTGAAGACCCGCCGCGCATCATGAAAAAAAGCACTGCGAAACACCAGAGGATTGTCCCGCTCACCACAAAGAAGATCGCAATCTTGCAAGAGCATCAAGGGATAATGACACAAGAAATGTTTTAAGTCGGATGAGGAACCGGAGGTATGGGCTCCGGCTCATGGCCATGCACAGCCATGGAGGGAAAAACCGCCGGTGAATGGCCCCCGCATACCATATATGCCGGGGAATCCGGGTGTCGCACAACAAAAAATTTATCGACACAGGTGCGGAAAAGGACAAAATCAGGCCTGTTTTGCGTAGCACACCGCCAACTTCGATTATTCATTTCACGGCTCTGCATAAAGACAAAATGTCCTTCATAACCAGATCGATTTCACTCTTCCCGGCACTTCCCCGGCGTATGCTTTAAAATGTCGCAAAAGGTATCATGTGCGAGGATTGTACGACACTCCGCGCGCGGAAACGAGGCCCGGAAAGGGGCGGGGATTATATCCGGAGTGAATAATGTCGCAAAAACTTACACAAAGCCTTTTTTCGCGACACCCTATTTCGTTGGCCGCCAGTGGTTTTAATCTGTGGTACAGTTTCACAATCAGCCAAAGTCTGAGACACGATTGGCCTTTAAAATGCATAGAAATGAAAATATAAAAGGGAAGTGAAACCGGCTTACATCGGGCAATCAAATTGTCGGCCGCAAGCAGTTGATGACGATTGTAGGGATGGCAGGTGAAACGTCCGAGGCGTGCCATGATTGGAGATGGCAAAATCATGAGCTCAGCGGAATTTCTACAGCCTGCAGGGAAGCTGCATGCGCTGGGCATCAACCCGCACACCTGTCCGCATTGGCTTTTGCATCGCTGCCCGCCACCCACCATCATGCCCCTGACGCCCGCCGCCTACGCTACGCTTACCGCCGCCCCGGATCAAATCCCGCAGGCTGCTTGAGCACCGAAGCGCCGGCAGGGTAGGATATCCGCAGTCCGGACAGGGCCATAGCATCAAACACTTGCCAACCGTCCGCAATAAGGCAATCTCAAACTTTACGTCCCTGCGGCCCGCGCTCTCAAGAAAGAGAAAAATTGGCTCTTTCGGGATTTTCAGTAGTGCAGTTTCTTTGAAAAAGGATGGCGGACTGATGGACGGGAATATTTACAGCTGCTTCGATCCCATCGCTCAGAAGTGAGCACTTCGGTTGGTGATGCTCCTTGCACTGCTGGAAGAGGGTGATGACATGGGCCTCAAACCCCAAGGCAAAGTGCCGCGCGAGGCGCGCATGAGAGCGCTTGTTTTTCAGGGAACCACATCATTCCGCATGAAAGTTATGTTCGTGATTCCCGAAGAATTCATTTTGTATTCGAAGCGAACAACATATCCATTCATCTCAAAACGATCCCACGCTCCATAGTCGCCAAGAATGGGATGGCTGCTTTTATCGCCGCTTTTTGACGGCCGGCCGAAATGTTCCATAACTTTTTTTCGATCCCAAGAAAAAGAATATTCAATTAACGCATCATCAAATCCACCATGTTCGCCCGAGCTTATAAAAATGACAATAATCTTTTCATCATCGTCACACCGCAATTCTAAACCTCGCCTCGGGAAAACATAGTGAATTATCGGTGGATCGAGATCTTGCTCCAGAGATCTTTCAAATACCCAATCCTTGAAAGGTTTGTCTCTTAACAGATTTGAACTCTGAAAGCCTAAATAATCAGTTATTTTTTTCATGCCAAATATCTATTTTTTATAGGCTGCGTCATCATTAATCTTTGCTGCTTTAAGATCAGCGGCGTCTGCCGTGCTTTTCGCATCCGTGTTTCTTCCGCCATATGTTCTACTTTTTTGCTGATGATCCAGTCTGGGTGTGGCGACCGCTGGCGATTCGGCTTTCACTTTCGCAAGTTCGGCCTTTGTTAAAGATCCCCCCTTTGCCTTTTCAGCAGCCTTCACTTGAGCAGCAAGTGATGGCCGGTGATCCATGTCCATAGGTTCGGTTTCGCCGTGCTTCTTTTTCTGTTTCTTAAGGTCGTCATAGGGGCCGGGCTGCCCGGGCTTTACTGGCCCCTTTGCCGCAGGGCAATTTTCCTTTGCTTTCTGCGCCGCTTCTTTAAGCTCTTTTTGCTTTTTCTGAAATTCTTCGATCGCTTTGAGTCTGTCCGCTTCTTTTTTAGCTTTGGCCGCATCCAGAACCTTCTTTTCCGCCGCCATTTTGGCCTGAAACTTTTTCACTTCCGCCATTTTTTTAGCGGAGGGGGCAACTTTGGCCGCCGTTGAGGCAATGAATGCCAGCATTGCTGCCTTGGTAGGCATGTCAGGAGAAAGACCCAGAACATCAAAACCGTTCGCCGCGTCATTACCAATCATTCCGTAGAGGTTGATTCCACCGGCCTCCTCAATGGGATCGCGGTTGATCCAGCGCCCCCGTTCGGGATCATAGAATCTGTAGCCAAAATAGTTCAGGCCGGTCTCGCTGTCCGTGAACTTGGTGCTGTAATGATAAGGAAAGCTGTCCGGATTGCCGCCGGGAACAAGGCTGCTACTGCGTATTTCCTTTCCGAAGGCGTCGTAGTCGTAGACAAACTCATGGACGGCGGTTTCCATGCTGCCGGGAGTGGATTTGAGGCGGACCACCCCCGTGACATTGCCCATGTGGTCTGTGACAGGAACGTGAACATCATGATTGTTGTACCAGAGAACAATATAATTCTCATAATATTCGTCGTAAATCCCTGGATCCTCGGGATCCAGCCCCATGTAGTAAGTCAGCCAGTACTCGTAGGTGGGGATAGCGGCTGAGGAGGGTTTGGCGTACAGGACCATAAGGAGCCCGTCAACACCTCCTGCGCTCTGCCAGTCCGCGCCGGCGTCCAGCAGACTGCCGGTGTCAGGGCCCCACACACTGGTGGAATGAAGTGACTCGACAATCCCGCCGGCCGTGCCCGCAAAGACGGCCGGGGCGCTGGCGGCCGTCAGCTTATAGCGACCGGTCAGATTCCAGCCGTCGTAGGCATAAGCCTCCCAGGTGACAAGCCCCCATGCGGATGAGCCGTAAGGCTTTTCGTAAACTTTTTTGCGGATCCGGCGGGAAAAGGCATCATAGCCGAACTCCAGAACTTTGGCGGGAACAGTCCCGGGAGGAACCCCTCCCGAGGCGGTCTGCTGCCATGCCACGCTCTCCATCCGGATCAGACGGTCGGCGGCATCCCATGTGTAGTTCCACCGGCCGTCGGAGGTCAGATTCCCGTCGAGGTCGTAGACAAGGGATTCCGAGGCCTTGGGCACATACTGGACGGGATCATCCACCGTGATCACCGAACCGCCCGAGGTGACCTGCACGGGTTCATAAAGGTCCGGGGAACTGGCGCCCACCGCCGTATTAAGCACCTCATTTCTGTAATAGGTGCCGGTGCCTCCCTGCTGGTAACCGGAATCCGCGGTGGGGGTGGGAGTGGCGGTGATGTCTCCATTGACCGCTATAATGGCTCCCGCCGCGCGCGTGCCCCGCACACTGAAATACTGCGGGTTGGAAATGACCTTGTACTGATTGAGGATGTTGGTGGCGGAGGCCGAGGAGAGGTAATTGGTGACTCGGGAATCCGTAGGGACTAGGGGATTGCCGCCGCCGGTGCTGACACTGGCACGGCCAATATCCCCCTTGGAGGTACGGTTTCCGATATCATCGTAGGCGTAAACAGTTCCGGTTCCGGCCTGCACCTCATTGGAAGGGGAGCCGGTGGAGGCCGCCGGGAAGCTGGGAGTGGTAGGGGTGGTTACTTCGGAGCCGAACTGCTTCCATGCCTCAGCAATCTCACCACGGGCATTGTAACGGTATTCCCACCGGTCGGAAGTGCCGCTGCGGCCCCGCGCCACCAGACGGTCCCGGTTCCACGCCATGCGGGAATTGCTGGTCCCGGGCCCCAGGAAACTCCGCAGGGTCGCCCGCCCGTAAATATCACGGGAGGTGGTGGAGGAAACGGAGTTGCCCGCATAATAATTGGACTGGACCGAAACATTTTCAGTGGTGGAGGAGCGGCCCAGGCTTGCTGTCATCATATCGGAGCCGTTTGCGGCGTACACCGTGTTCAGACGATGAGCGCCATCATAGATATAGGAAATAGCGGGGGAAGCGAGCGTGCCAGCCGGTGACTGGCTCCAGGACTGGTTGAGGGCGGACAGCCGCCCATAAGAATCAAATCCCCTGTTCAGATTGACAGTAGCTCCGCCGCCGGTGATGGTCTCCCCTGTGATGGAGCCGTCAAACCGGTGGTTGTAGGCGGTGCTGCGGGTGGCGGTGAAGATGGAGCCTGAAAGAGTTCCCTCGTTGACGGAGACCCTCCGGCCGGAGTCCGGATGGTAGCTGAATTCCACGTCCGGGGTGGTGTCCGAATAATTCACGCGCCATGGACGGGCATATCCATCATAGGTGAAAGAGGTGGAAACCCCGCGCTGTGAACCGCGACTGGAGAGCTTGCCGGCCACATTGTAATTGTAGGTGACCACGCGGTTGCCGGTTCCGGCATCCGGGTATGTCTTGGTGGTAAGAAGATCCGTCAGACCGGCGTAGCTCCACGCGGTGGTGGATTTAAACGGGCCGCCGGTGGTGTCGGCGTTGGATGGCCAGGTGGTGGCGGACCAGTTCACACTCGAACTCGCGGTGGTGCGCCAGGTGTCCAATTGAGTCCGCCTCCCCAGGGAATCATAACCGTAACGCTGGGGATAATCGCCGCTGCCCCACTGATGCGTGAGCTGCGCACGGTTGTTGTAATCGAAATAGGTCACACCACCGGTGCCGCTGTCCGTGGCCGAAAAAAGAAGACCCGCATTGCGGTGAGTGGCGGAGTAATAAGCGTAGCTGGCCGTCTCAACATCCGTGCCGGTGGTGGTGCGGCGGGGCAGATATTGCTTTGTGATCCGGCCTGTGGCGGGATCAATATCCACTTTCGGCCAGTAGGCGGAGGTGAAGGAGGGCTCCTCCAGCGGTTCTCCCAATGGAGTGTGGTCCAGAGTGAGGGTGCCGATTTCCGGCGCGTAAAAAGTGGTGGGCAGGCCATTCCTGATGGTCAGCAGCTGCCGCACGGTGGAACTGTTGCGCCACAGACGGCGGGTTACCATCCGGGTGTCGCGGCTGCGGTTTTCGGCCATGAGGGAGCGCATTCCGCCCTCATTGGTTTCAAATTTGGGGAGCTGATTGGTGACCCCGTTGATGTTCATGGACGCCTCCTGAAGGGCATCGCGCCAGGTCACGGAGGCGGTGTCCCATGCGCCCGCGCTGCCGGATGTCCCGGGTCCGGTAGCCACAGCCATCTCGCCGGATTCCCACCAGATGGCCGTGGATCCTCCGTAGGGGGAAGCTTCCACATAGCTTGAAAGCACGCGGGTGCGGTTGGCGTCCGTGCTGTCATAAACGTCATTGTCCGAACTCAGAGCCGTGTAGTGAGCGATGGTGCCTGCGGCAATCCGCTCCCACTTCTGCACTTCATGCAGAGTTCCGGTGGTGGAGGGAATTCTTTTGGCCCGCAGCCGGCCCAGGCTGTCATAATAACGGTTCTCCGTAAAATAATTGGTGGTGGAACCGCTTCCGTAAAGAGGATAGTAAAGCACAGTGGGACGCCCCAAGCCATCCGTTTTAACATAATCGGAGAGGGAAGAAGAATAATAATTAAAACGCCATTGCTGGTAGGCAGAGCCGGAATAGGAAAAGGTTTCCGCCACCACGGCCTGTCCCGAACGGCTTTTAAGTTCCCCGTCGCAGTAGAATTTCTCCGTCAGCTGCGTCACCTGAGGAGAGGAGTTGAGAATGGTGTTCTCGATGCGGCCGCCCGAGGAGTCCATGCTGTAAGTGTAAAGAGTCTCGTAAAGTTTTTCCCCGGTGAGATCGCCTGGACCGCCCCAGTCCTGGGAAACAACAAGCCGCCCGATACCGTCATATTCCTTCTTCGAGGTGCTCACCCATCCGCCACCACCGTTTATGGTTTTGATTATACTCACTCCGGATTTTCCATCGCCGCGTCCACCATAACTCCAAGTCGTCACAATATGCTTTTCCCCGGCTAAGGTGTCCCCGTGGGAGATGAATGAAACCGGACGGTCATGAAGATCCCGCTCATCGGTTGTTTTCAAACCCTGCTCATCCGTGTGGACCGTGGAGCGGCTGCTGGCGGTGCTGGAATATGTCCAGCTTTCCACGATTTCCCCGTTGAGCCTCCGGAAAAGAGGTCTGTCGGAATCGTCATAAGTCCAAACCTCGGTTTCCAGAAGCTTGTTGACTGTGTAGGTGGTGTCAGCGAAAACATCCGAGCTGTTGGCGTCAGTGGTGGAGATAAACCGTTTTTTCACCAGAAGGTTTCCACTGGTGCGGTCCCTCAGTTCACATTGCTTGATAAGACGGTCAGTGGCCGCCCCCGTGCCGCTGGGCGCGCTTTCGGGAAATTGCCGGTCCGTGTGCCACTCCACTTTCCATGGCGGTTCACCGCCGTAGCTGCTGTCCGGAGTGGCCAGAAGCACATTGGCGGGGGCGCTGGAGTCGGGATAAAGCAGTTGCCGGTGCCAAGAGGATTTGGAGATGAGATTTTCATCGTCGATGGTCACCTCCCCGGCGCGCAGCGCGTGAGAAACGGAAGGCTCCAGATAAAAATCCCCTCCTACGACGAACTGGGTGCTGGTGAGAAATGAGGTAGTGCCGTCAGCATCAGCCGTCACCTCGTCCAGTATGGCGCTGGGGGCACTGTCCGCTGATGACTCCACCACTGATGCCCCGATGAGTTTCCGTGAGGCAACCCAGTCGCCGTCAGGGCTCAGAGTGGTCTCCACCACTACATATGCCCATGGGCTCGACAACCGGTCATGAAAAGTGGACAGGGAATCCGAGGCTGATGGAATGATGTAGCCGTCGTTAAAGGGCTTAATGGAAAATTGGACAGTGTTTTCAGAGCTGGGAGCCGGTTCCGCCCATGTCCCTTCCCATGTTCCTGTAATCCATGAGGCTGTGTCCACAATGCCCGCAGTTCCCAAAGTCCCCGTCATAGTGCCATGCTTTTCAATGGTCAGTTTGGGCGATCCTGTCAGGGAGGGCTCGGAATCATCCCACCACGCATATTCCCACACGATGGCGGGATAACTCCCGGCTCCTTTCCCGTCAGGGTAGAATATTTCCTGAACCAGCTCCTCACCCCAGGAGAAGAGCCGGTATACCTCCTCATGGTCCGTGCTCACGGAGCTGAAACTCACGCCGGTGGCGGACGCCAGAAGAGGCCAGTCGCGGTGCTGCACCTTGCGTGTAATGACTGAGCCGCTCAGGCTGCAGGTGGTGGTGGTGGCATGTTTGCTGACAGCGATTCCACCCTCCTCCACAATCGTCAGGATTTCGCGCGGGGTCGATACGGACACGGCGCTGTCCGCTCCCGTATTGGTCCAAACAGTGGTGGTTTGCTCACCTGTGGGTAGGTTGTCCTCATCGAAAGTGCACACCTGGGATTGAATGCCGCCATCCGTGTAAGCGGAAAAACCGGGGGAGGAGGAGGCCGCCAGTTTAGTGATTGTGGTGGTGCGGTGCGCATGACCGGTGACCGTGATCTCACCATCGTCCTCCGTGTAGGACGCCGGGTGATAAAACGAGAATTTTAGCACGGTGGAACTCACCTGTTCGGCGGTCACAGCGCCATTGGGAACCAGTCCTGTGCCTGCGAGAGGCTTGGATATGCTCCATGCGGACAGAGTGGAGGAACCGCTTACGGTCCGGGTTCCCGTGAACGCGGAGGCTCCCTGAAGGGCGGCGGCGGCGGTGTAGGAAGTCCTGCTGAATGGATCCCCCTGTGCCAGAAGCACGCCGGCGGACCAGCCTTTGCGGTCAGTCTCGCCAAGATAGACCGGAAGGTCTTTGCGCATGCCCGAAACTTTTGGTCCGGTGCCGTCATCATAAAGTGTTCCCGGACTCGCGCATGGAGGTCCGGTTCCCTGCGGATCCTCAGGAGCATCCTCAGGGTTCTGGTTGTCTTTCCCGCCACCGCCGCATTTGGCTTTGATCGCCGGTTTACTGCTTCCCAGTTTGGTGCTCGTGCCGCAGGTTTCACACTTGCCGGTTTCAACTTTATCCTCTTTTTTGCAGTCGTCCTTTTTCTGCCTCTGGGGAAAGGTCCAATGGACCTCCGCTGACTCGGTCCCCCCCGGGGAGCCTCCGGCGGCGTTTTTAAGCTCAATGGGAACTGTTTGTCCCGCCGCGAACCTTTCGGTGAGTGGAATCTGCAGGGTCTTCTGATGTCCGACCGGAACATCAATCTGAGTATTGCCGAAATGCACCTGGATGGGCGCGGAGCCGGTGTTCTCAACCGTGACTTTGGGATTGCCGGCTGTGCAGGCCGCCCCTCCGCCATCGCCGGATTTAGTCGTCAGCTGACGGTCCTGACGCGCTATACCTCCACCCGCGTTCCCGCTCCCGCAGCAATCCGCCATCACCCGAAGAGATGGCAGGTAAAGCGGGGAGAGGCAGGCAAGGAGGACTGGAAAATGCAAAAGAAGTCGTGGACGGTTCATTAGTCGTGAAAAGAGAAGGAAAGGAAATTTCGGAAGGAGCTGCTTATGGTTTTTCCGGGCTTTGCGGAGGGGTGTCCATTTCAGGAGCTTCCTCTGTCTTTGTTTCGGGTTTGACCGGTTCTGTGGAGCCGGTGTTCCGCGCCCTTTTTCCGTGTTCCTGAAATTTGCTGATCACCCCGGGGCTGTTTTCATCCAGTGGCTCGAGAATGGTCTTAATCCGGGGATTTGATTTGCGCATGAACTCATCCAGATTGCTCATGCCATCCCCATCCAGATCCTGGGGTGAGTCATCAGAGTTGAAGGGATCGAGCCCAAAACGGAGCTCCCAGATATCAGGTATGCCATCGCCGTCGCTGTCCAGCAGCACGGGAGATTCCACCACAGCAGCAGCTTGCGGTTCCTCGGATGGCTCATTCGGAACACGGAGGGCTTCGGCCGCCCGGTTGGCCAGCCACGTCTCCAGTTCCGCCCTGACTGTTTCCGAGCGGCCGGGAATGAATCTTTCCCGAACCCAGTCAATCCGCGTCCTCCAATCACCGGGAGTCAGCGGTGGCGAGCTGTAAACGCCGCCCCAGCGTGCGGATTCGGCGGCGGCAAGAGGGCCAAAAGCGCTCACCTGCCTTTCCAGTGATTTCAGCAGACGCGCTTCGGACAAAGCGCCATTCCCGCTGTCTGTCAGCTCCTCAAAGCGGCCGGCCACTGTCTGCCGGAATTTTGTCCAGCGGGAAAGCGCGGTGAACGCGGCGGCCGGTCCTCCGCTGTCCGTGGCCAGACGGGCCGGGGTTCCCGCCGCCTTGACGGGATCCGCCGGCATGGCCATTTCCGTGTCCCAGCTCAGAAAACGCCACTGGCCCCCTTCCTGGGAGATTGTCCAGTTGCGGGTGGGCCAGTCATGGTTGGCCAGCCACCAGTTCCACAGAATATAATCGATGAGCCCCGCCTGATCGACATCCGCAGCTCCTTTCTCCCATTCCTCGTCAGGGGCGGACTCACCCCGTGCCGACAGAAGCCGCAGCCGCTGGAGCGTGCGGACCCACCCTCCGGCATCTCCGGCAATGGCCCGCACTGGGCCGGTTTCTCCGGGCTCCACCAGATGGCGCTCCGCCCCGGCCTCCGGATGGCGGACGACATATTCCGTGTCGTGCTGCTCGACTGCCTCGTAAACACCCCAGTAAGTGTTATTGAGAAAAACATGCACCCAGCGGTGTTTCGGGGAAACGTGTCCCTGTTCGGCCAGCCATTGGGATGCCCAGGCGTCCGTCACATAGCGGGCCACTGTCCGGCGGCTGGAAAAGTTCCCAGTCACCGCCCAAGAATCCTGTGTGGGATGACGCAGGAGAAACTGCCGGCAGGGGAAGCGGTCCTCACCAAAGACAGCCCCCGCCTCGGCGGCCGCCGTCCATGTGAGGCGCAGACTGTGTTTGAGAGTTGTGGTGTGGCTGCGACTGGACTGGCCGCTGACACTGACAGTGGCCTGCGCCGCACCACCCGGGCGGTGGCCGCCAGTATCCATCCACACAACATCTCCGATGCCTTTGACTGAGGGAATGCTCAAGGACTTTTCATACAGCCCGTAATCCCCGAAAAGCGTCTCCAGAGGCAGTGCGAGCACCACCACCGGAGCCTTTTCCAGAGCGTCGGCCACATCCTGAGGGGATGGCAGCGGACTGAGGGGAATATCGTCCGTGAGCAATTGCGGGTTCAGGGGGAAAAGCCTGGCTGCATTGAGATCAGGTTCACTGAGCGAATCCGGCCAGCCTGGAGGGAGCCGCTGTCCGGCCACATCCTCTGGAAACACCCATGCCGCCGCCGCGATGCCGCTGATGTTCCCTCGCTCATCCTCCACGCAGGCACGGATGACTGTTGTTCCTGTTATCTGAATGGGGCCAGTGAACACCAGACCCGTGGATGGTGTGGGCGTGCTGCCGTCGGTGGTGTAATAGACCTTCGCGTGGTCCGGTGAGGAAATAGTCAGATCAAAAACTTCCCTGATCACGGCCGAGGGCCGGGAGAAAACGGGGAGCGGAAGCGGATTTCCTTTGGACGGGGGCTCGTGCCCCGAGAGCAGCCGCCACCATTTTTCCCTGAAGGTTTTTCCCGAATCATCCGCTCCGCCCCGGTCCGGCAGCACCGGATTGGAGCCGATCCGCCTCTCATCGGCATCCAGCATGCCGTCGGCGTCCTCATCCGCTCCCAGCGGATTGTCTCCCCCGAAAGTCAGATCATCCAGCGCCAGCTGATCCACGGCGTCCCCCATGATCACATAGCTGCGGGTGTGACGGAGCACCGGATCCTGAAATCCGGCGGTATCGGCCGTCAGATGCCCGTTGACCCATAAATCCCAGGACTGGCCCTCAAAATTCTCTCTCAGGGTCAGCCGGGCCCACTCCGCAGAACGTCCTGTAACGCTGTCCACTGACATGGCCACTTCCGTCGCCACCCATTGGCCTCCCCCTGTGCCGTTGCCATGGAAAATCCAGAATCGGGCCTCGCCGGGATTTTCCGGTGTCCGGAAAAAACCAATACGTGCCCCATCAAGATCCAGCATCTCCTCCCGCCGCTCCTCATCTGTCGCCACCGGGAGGACATGAAAATCCAGAAAGGGGGTGGCCTGCGGCGGGAGTGCCGTCTCCAGCAGCATGGTCGCCTGGGAAAATGACTCCAAAGGCTCCAGCACCAGACCGGCGCTGCCATTGCGGCCCGCGCCGTCCCTGATCTCCGCGCGCCCCTGCTCCAAGGACCATCCCCGCTGGCCGTCAATATTGCCGGGAGCAAACGCCGGAGCCTCAAAATCAGCCTGATAGAATAACAAGCCTGGCTCCGATCCATTAGCGGCCAGCGTTCCGGAAAAGAGGCCGGTCAGGGCAGCGGCGGAAAATGATGTCGTCATCAGGCCCAGCTTTAAACCCGGCACGCTTTGACGACGGGATGACGGGGGAAAACAGGAAAATTTATGTTTCATGGCACCTTCAAACGGTGCGCATTAATGATAATTAATTACCCTGCGTCAACAACTTTCCGGATAAATCTTGAAAGATTAGGCACACTCAAAAAATTCCACTGCCAGCTAAGAAATTTTTAATTTTTTTGGAAATGTTTTTGATATATTGAAAATTGCACATTTCGACTTGTTAAAGGAAATGGTGAAAAACCCATTATTTTGCGCAATGGGAATGGCCGGGATGGAGACGCTGAAAAATTTGCGGGTAAGGTCTGCGGCATGAGCCTCTTAACATCAAAGAATTTTACGGTCAGTTCCTCGGCGTAAAGGCCCCTGAGAAAAGGATTGAATTCAGCATCGACAGCGATAAGCGACAGGCGCATGTGCTTGTGGAATGCGCGCGGAGATCAGGTATTGAGGGGAGCGGACCTGGAGAAACCTTGACACCTGCGAATACGAAACAGCCATTGGCTTTTGAGCAGCTGCCGGTCGCCTCCAGTCTAACGGTACATATTCTGATGCCCGCCGCTTACGCCGCGCTCACTGTCCGCGCCACGGAGCCTCAGCTCACTCAGCTCGTCTGGGCACCGAATCACCGGAGATCCGTAGTCCGGACGGGAAGCACGCATCAAGCGCCTACGAATAAATTCGGTTCTACTGCTCCACCCGGATATAGTCGATATGATAGCGGCAGCCGGTGTTGTTCCCGTTGTCGAGATCGAGCCGCAGCTCCTGAATCTGCCCCCATGTGCCCCACAGCGGATTCTGCCCGACAGGAATGTAGACATCGGCCCACTGATTGTCCGCCGTGTAATTGACCACCACCGACGACTTGGCCCCGTCCCAGGACTGATTCCCGTCCTGAATCCAGAACGCCTGCATGTTGTGAACGGGCGAGCCCCCGACGGGGAACAGGCGGATGTGGATTTTGTCGTTGGCCCCGCCCAGATAGTTGAAGGCCCCGCCAATCAGCGGGCCATACATGAAAGCGTCCGCCCCTGTCTGGTCCACCACCAGCATGCCCGGCCACCCGGCGGCGGTCCACCAGAACGGAGCCGTCAGCGAGTTTCCCGCAAACCAGCCCTCCGTGCCGGACTCGAACATATACTGCAGCTGGTCCTGCACGATGACGTGATTGACGATATGGCGGGTCGAATGGTTGGTGTTGTCAAAATCAAGCCGCAGCTGGTTGATGGTCTGCCCGTGCCAGTAGCCATTGTCCACATTGAGATTGACGGCCGTCCAGGTGTTCTGGGAGGTGAAGCTGACGGCGGGCGAGGAGAAAGCCCCGTCCCACCAGTTGTAATTCACGCTTTTCCAGAACACCTGCATGTCATGCGCGGAGCCGGACCCGTTCTGCTCGTATAAGCCCACCTGCACCACCTGGGGCACGGCCGGTGATCCCGTGAAGGCGCAGGACGGTCCGTAAATAAAGGAGTCATTGCCCGTCTGGTCGAAATACAGGACTCCCGGCCAGCCGGGCCAGCCGGTGTTGATCCAATTCATCGCCGAGGCGCTGTTGCCGGGGGTGAAACCCTGGGTGCCGCTGTCAAACAGGTACGGGGGATTGCTCAGGGGAATGGATCTTACGCCCAGGTGGACTCCCACCCGGCGCTCGGTCCCGGCGGGGTAGACTTTGCCAATGTCGGCCCGCGTCATGCAGGTGGAGCCCCCGCCATCCATGTTGACCGCGTCCCAGGCCCCCAGATCAAGCATCCACAGCGACAGGTTGTAAATGGTGGCCGAGGTGACGCAGGCCATGTAAAGATATCTTTTGTCCTGAGAGAGCCCGAAGGAGGTGCGCTGGGTGGGCCCGGTGGTGGCTCCCAATGCCAATCCATCCACCAGGTGATACGCGTTGCCCGTCACCGCCGTGTGAATTCCTCCGGGCGTGGTCTGACTCAGCGCTATGCTGGCGGCCTTGGCCGCAGTGAAGAGCATCTGGCAGTTGTACTGGGATCCATGGGAGGTGGCCCCGGGCGAGACCACCACGCCGTCGGATATCCCCAGTCCCCAGACATCCACATTGGCGGCCGCCTGGCCGGTGGACGTCACATCGCAGTAGCTCGCGTTCACGGAAACCTTGCAGTTATGCGCGGAATTAAAGACGGATCCCGTCTCCGTTAAAACCTCATTGGCGGCGGATCCGTTGTCATGGGAGGCGTACAGCTCCACATTCGGGTTCTGGAGATCAACCTTCACCGCGTAAACATGCACGCTGCCGGAAACCCCGTGGAAATACTCAATCCCTTGGTAGATCGGGCTCCACACGGGATCCACATAGGTGTTCGCCTGGGCGGAAAGTTTCAGAGCGCCCATCAGGCCAAACACTGTGAATTTGAATGAATTTCTCATTTGAGGGGTCCTTTTCTTTTGTTTGAGGCGAAGTTTAATCTCCACAAATAATTATAAAACTTCAATTAAATCGCAAGCATCTTCATCCGGACGGAATAAGGCAATGTCAAAGTTTTACGCTTCTGTGGCCCGCCGCCACAGGAAGAGAATAATGATTCTCCCGTAATGCGGTTTTCTTTAAAAAGGGCGGCGGACTGATGGCCGGGGACATCCGCAGTTACTTCAGTTTTATCGCTCACGAGTGAGCGCTCCCTCCGCTCGCGCAAAGCCGCTTTCTTCCAAACAGTCGGCATCATGAATCCTTGGATCCGAGATGCGCCGCCATGCTATCTGTTTATGGGTAAACTTTTTTTCATCGGCCTGCGGGCGACTGTGGATCCAGCAGCTGGTGGCGGGAGAATGGCCGTGTCACAACGCCAGCAGTGCGCTCCAAAATTCATTACGGCAGGGAAACCTAAAAAATTGAAATTTTGGTCGCACAGGAGACATAAGCACATGTTCTGAAGTGTACCCGCTAATCAATTACTTGAATTCGAAGGTGTGGGCTTGTTATATTTTATGGCTTATTATGAAATTACGACTCAGAAATCCACCGCATATCAGACTTGTTCCAGTAATGTAATTTGATATTTTATAAAAAAATGTAAGAAAAGAATATTTCCCAGACCCGTAATCGCGGGCTCGAATTTAACTTAATTTTCAGCATAATGAGGTGTCAATTCAAAAGCCGAGATGATTCCTTTGGATTTCAGGATTGCAGGCAAATTGCATGAGAATTTAAAAATTCAGGGCAAATTGCATTCCGGATTCTCAGGAGCAGGAAGATTTCCTCGACGGAAAGGAGATTGTTGAAGGCATTCTTTTTGCAGAAGAGGTTTTCCATGGAATTATTGTCTGCGGCGAATGTGCCGCCTGAACAGGAGCTTGCGGAACTGAAAAAGTTATTGGAGTGCAGAGAGCGTGAACTTGAGTATTCCGGTAATGCACTGAGAAGCATCCTTGGAGCCGCCGCAATTCCGCTGGCTCTTTTCGACAGCTCTCTGCGGGTGACCCACCACACGCCGGAGGCGATGATATGCTTCAATATGTCCGCTGCCCTGACAGGAATGCCGCTGGCGGATGTTTCCGCCAGCCTTCATTATCCTCAGATGGCGGCCGATGCGCGAACAGCGCTGGCGCAACAGCGGATTATTGAACGCGGGGTCACACATGCTGATGGCAGGGAGTTTCTTGCCCGGTGGAGCCCCGTCTTACCGCTGGACGGCACCAGCGGGGGAGTGGTTCTGGCTCTCATTGATCTCACGGAAGTCAGGCGGGCGACGCGAGATCTTACAAATTCCCGGGAGCATCTGCGGATGATAATCGGGAATATCCCTGATTATGCTATTTTTTGCGCCGATCCGGAACGTAAAATCACCCGTTGGAATATTGGCGCGGAACGCATTTTCGGTTTTTCTGAAAACGAAATTCTGGGCCGCGCCGCTGATGTCATTTTCACTCCGGAGGACCGTGCGGCGCACGTTCCCGAAAAGGAACTGGAAACGGCTCCAAGGGAGGATCCTGCCCTGGATGAGCGCTGGTATCTTCGCAGGGATGGAAGCCGGTTCCGGGCCTGCGGGCGCATGATAGCCGTGCATAATCCTTCCGGGGAGACTGTCGGACTGGTCGGGATTCTGCGGGATCAGAGCGAAGACCGCAAAGCGGCTGAAAATGCCGCCGCCGCCAAGGATGATTTCCTTGCCGCGCTCAGCCATGAGCTGCGCACCCCGCTCAACCCCGCTCTGATGACAATTGCCGCCCTGGAAAGCGACATGTCTCTTCCCGAGTCCGCCCGTTTCAGCCTGGCCTCCGCCCGGCGGAACATTGAGCTGGAGGCGGGGCTCATTGATGACGTTCTGGATGCCACCCGCATCACCCGTGGAATGATAAGTTTCAGTCCCGCCCCCTGTGACCTTCATGCCCTGCTTGCAAGAGCTTCGGAAATTGCCCTCAGCGACCGCCAGCGCGGCGCGGAGGCTCTGAATCTGGACTGCGGGGCGGAGGAGCACTGGGTGAATGGTGAAGCCGCACGCCTTCAGCAGATTCTCTGGAATCTGCTGAGAAATGCTTTTAAATTCGCGGAGTCCGGAGGAACCATCAGCGTGCGCACCTACAATCCCACGGCTGACCGTATCGTTCTGGCCGTGACCGACAGCTGCGGCGCATTACCCTCAGACTCCTTCGGGAGTGTTTCCGGGCCTTCCGAACAAACAAGCGGAAGCGGCCGGCAGCGGTTCGGTGGGCTTAGCCTGGGTTTGACCATCTCGAAAGCACTGGCCGAACTTCATGGAGGAACGCTGCGCGCCTCCAGCAATGGAGTGGGTAAAGGAACGACATTCCTCCTCGAACTTCCCGCCAATCCCGCCGGGCAACTGCTTTCAGAAACTTCGATGCCGGAGAATCCGGTTCCCGGGCCACCACTGCGTCTATTGCTTGTGGAGGACCATGAAACCTCCCTCAAAGCGCTGATATGGCATCTTGAAAGGGACGGCCACACAGTTTTCCCGGCGGGCTCGGGACGGGAGGCTCTCGCACTTGCGGAGCGTGAGGACTGCGACCTGATCATCAGTGATATTGGCCTTCCTGATATTTCCGGCCTGGAGGTGATGAGGCAAATTCGGAGACTCCACGGCTGGCCGGGAATCGCTTTGAGCGGCTACGGGATGCCGGGAGACATTTCCGCCTCCAAGGCGGCGGGATTCAGCCTTCATCTGCTCAAGCCTGTCAAACTGGCTGAGCTGCGCGGGGCTTTAAAAAAATTCGGAAAGCCCGGCACCCGTGAATGGATGGCCAGGTGGAGAAACCTTGATCAAAAAAGGTGAGCCGGTCCGCCGGGAAGCCGTGACAGGCTTTCTGAATTGCGTTCCTAGGCGCTAAACGGCAGGAAAAGACCTTCCCACGCCGTAAGTCCTGCCCCCGGCATGCTCTCGAGACCCTGCCCTTCTGCCACACTTTCCACTTGAACCACGAGCGGACGTTTTGCAGCCAAGCCAATACCTAATATCTTATGAGTGCGAGCTTCTTTTGTAAGCAGTTGACGGACGACCGTCGGGTAGGCGGAGGTATGCCATGGCAAATCGTCATCACAGGAGCGGCGCGCGGCATGGCTGCGCGGGTTTGAGGAAAGCGGACTTTCGCTGGCGGCGTCTGCCGGCGGAAGAGACTGGCCTACAGCACGGTGCTGAGCTGCGCAGGCTGGTCCATGAAGCTGCCGGGGCTTCGGTTTCCCGAAATTTGTGGTGGTGGAGGCGTTGCCTCCGGAGGCTGAGCCGTCCGCCGTTCGCGGCGTGAATGAAGGCCGGAAGCGGACTGTGGCTGCTGAGGGACCGGCGCGGAGTAAGGATTTTGAAATGGAGACGCGGACGGGGAGGTCAAGGCAGCGTGCAAAAATTAATCCCGCTGAGCGAGTCCTATGACGGCTGTCCCCGGCGTATTCTCGACAATGCCCGCCCCTCCTGCTACACTTTCGGTATGAACTCCACAATCGAACGTCTCCGCAACGAAGCCAGAACTCTCTCCACCGACGAACGGGAGCTTCTTCTGGCGGCTATTGATTTTGATCTGCGCGGGGAGACCCTGCTCACGGAATCGGAGGCCGCCGTGACGGAAGCCGCATGGGATGCGGAAATTGAAAAACGGGTCGACGACATCAAAAGCGGGAAAATACCCCTTCTGACCAGTGAGGAATTTTTCAGCGTCTTTGATGAAGCCCGCGCCGCCATTAAATCAGAGGCCTTCAACAGGTAGCATGATCCTCGTTTTTCACCCCGCAGCACGAGATGAGGCACGGGAAGCATACCTTCACCTGGCGCGCGATGACGAGAAACTCGCCCTCGATTTTGAAAAGAGGCTCCGGCTTGCCCTCGCGGGCATCCTGAGAAATCCTGAAGCCTGCCGCCTGCGCCGGAATGGCGTGAGACGCAAAAATCTGTCCCGTTTCAAACGACATTATATCGCCTATATGATCTGGAACGGTCAGATTGTTATCATTGCTGTAGGGCATGCCAGCCGGCCACCTTATTACTGGTACCGGCGGCCGAAAAACTACCGGGATAAAAGCTGAAAATGCCAAATTCCCCAAGTTTGGCTAACAGCCGACACCTGATGGATTCCGCAACTGTCTGACAATTTTCTATTATCTCAACCGGCTTTCCCATGCCGGTTTTTGACTTTACTCACAATCCATCCGGATGCACGATGCGGAAAACGCTTTTGTATCACCGTCTTTGAACCCAGCAGCACGCACGCAAAGGCAGGGATCAGACTGATCCGCAAATCATTTCGAAAGCTGTGGCACGTGCTCGGATGTGCCACAGCGCCATCCGCCTATGGGTAAAGGCTTTTCCTCATCGGCCCTGCGGGCGACTGTGGACCCGGCAGCTGGGGGGGAGAGTGACCGTGTGGTCACGCAGCATGGGAGTGTCTTCCGGAATCTGTCACAAAAAAGGGGAACCTAAAAAAATTGGAATTTTGGTCACACCGGGAGACGGAAGGACATGATCTGTGATGTCCAGAAACGACCGCACATTATTGAAAGAATATGAGCACGGGGGCCATTTGCATTCCGGGAACTTGTGGATATTTCTCTGGTCATGGAGGATGCGGAGCCTCAATTCCACTCGCAGATGAATCCCCGGATGTCGCTGTCGTCATTGGGCACATCATTCCATTTGCCCTTGCCCCAGAGCCCCAAAAAATTCTCGCGGCCGCGCGTGTTGTCAGGCTGGCCCCCGCCCCAGTTGCTGTAACTCACAGGGGTGCCGTCCAGCCAGTTCCACTGGCCCTTGGATTTTTCGTTTGTTGCTCCCAGCCACGCGCAGTTCCCGCCGGACAACTCCGTCAGGAACTCATTGACCGGGGCATCCGGCACTTTTGCCAGGCGGCCCCGCAGGTCCTCGCAGCGTTTTTTGGCCATGCGCCACAGCAGTTTGCCGGGATAATACCGGTACCACGTTCCGTTGAATTCCCTCGCGTCGCCGGGCACACCCAGGGGCCTGGGTTTGGCCACCGCCGGGCCGGAGGCGTCCGCGTTCACGGCGCTGGAAATCACCGCCTGCGCCGCCGCCGCCGGGGTCAGTTCCTTTATCCACAGATTCCGGTAATGCACCGCGCCATCGCCGCGCGCGTTCTGAAGCGCCAGGTAGCCGGGCTCTCCGGAGCCTCCCTCGTATTCGTTGATGCGCACATCGTTGAGCTTCAGGACGTGCCGGGTGCCGGCGACCGTGATTTCAAACCGGTTCCAGTCACCTTGTTTCAAAGGAAGGGACGAGGGCGCGCTTTTACCGGCCAGACTTCCGGTGCCGGTGCTGGAAATGGAATAGCCGTTGATCTCCACCTCCACCGGCGAGCCCTGAAGGGGACCATCGGCCTCTTTCCCGCCAGGCTCCGGAATGCGGAGCCAGATGCCGGAATCCGCCCGTTTGGTGTCCATTCTGAATTCCACTTTCAGAACGAAATCGCGGAACATCCGTTTGGGGAACCAGATCAGGCCTTTGCGCGCCGGGCCCGGCCTGGTGTAAACGGTCGCCACGCCTCCGTTGAATGACAGTCCTCCGCTTTCCGTGCTCCGCCAGCTGGAAGCCTGGGCGGGACTGAACAGATCCACAAACCCCGTCTCCACCGGCCCCCGGGAGGCCTCGGCCGGGTTATATTTGGTGTGGATCAGAACATCGCCGAGCGGCCCGACTTTGATCTGTGACCAGTAGGAATGCTCCCAGATCCAAGGGTTGGTGCCCCCGGCGTGGTTTTCCAGACGCAGAGTGACGGTCCGGCCTTTCCAGGCGCTCAGATCCCAGGTGAAGTCCTCAAACTGCTGCTCGTCATGATGAATGGAAATCTCCGACGGAGCGGAAAGCGGCTGATCGTTGGCATAGGCCTTGAGAATCCAGTCGGCGGTGGAGTGGGGTTTATTGCGCACCCGGACACTGAGCTGCATCGGCCGGTCGCCGGGCAGCTGCATCCGGCGGGTCAGGGTCGCGGGTTTGACGGTGCTGAAGGGGGCCAGGATCAGGACTTTGGAGCCACCGTCCGTCCGGCCGCTGAAACGGGCCCCGTCGTCCATGGAGTCCCGGGGGGCGCTGACCGTCCAGTCCCTGTTCCATTCCGCGAGTTCCGCGTCCGTGGCTCCGGAAACGGAATATTTTCCACGATGCTCCAAAGGAGTACTGGAGGACAGATCGGTGTTGCCGGTCCCGGTCACTTTCTCCGCGCCCTCCTCCATCCAGGCATCATCGGGATTGGGAGGCTCATTCTGCTTGCGGTTCAGATCGTCCATGGCGCTCTGAATGCCGGAGGCCGGAGTTGTAGCATGGGCTGTGACCGGGGTTGAAGTGCCGGTGGAAAGGCTTCCCTGAACACCATTCCGCCCACCAGGAGCCGCATCCGCCGGTTTGACTGCCGGAATGGACTGGTTTTCCAGCCCGGCGGCAGGCGGGGGCTGAACGGCTCCGTCGGCTGCCGGTGATTTTGTGAAAATCGGCGGGGAGGATTGACTGACGGCTTCGGGAAGCCGGGCTTCAGGCTTGAAAAGCACGTAAGCGGCACCTCCCAAGGTCACCGCGATCATTGCGGCGGCCAGGATCGGACCGGCTGATTTTTTGGGTTTTGCGGAGGCGGCTGTTCCGCCGCGCCGCCCGCCAGGAGAGGCCGGACGAATGATCACTGTGGCCACCGGTGCTGATTTCCGGACGCCACCTTCCGCCAGTTTGGCCTGTGCGGCCTCCAATGCCCTCTGATAGTCGTGTGCGGAAGCCGGACGATCCGCCGGATTTTCCCGCATCGCCCAACCGATGACTTCCGCGACGGGCCGGGGCAGTTTTTCCAAAGCGGCCGCGCGGCTTCCCGGCTCCACGGACGGAGTTTCGCCCAGAAGCAGCTCGAAGAGGGTGGCTCCGACCGCATAAATATCACTCTGCGGCGTCGCCAGCCGGTCAGCGGCCAGGATTTCCGGGGCCGTGTAGCCGGGCGTATGGTGGGTGAGGACGCTGGAGCCGCTGCTTGCGGCCAGACCAAAATCCCCAACTTTCAGCCGGCCCTCATCATCCAGAAAAATATTGTCAGGCTTGATGTCGCCATGAATGATGCCCTTCCGGTGTGCTGCGGCGAGACCTCCGGTGATGGACGCGCCGATTCCCAGAGCCTCGGCGGAAGTTACGGGAGCCGTGCGGTTCCGCAGCCAGCCTCGCAGATCACCACCACCCTCATACTCCAGCAGCAGATACAGATACCCGCCCCCGGTGCGGCCAAAATCATAGACCTCCACCACGCTCTGGTCGCGCACGCTGGCCAGAGCCCGGGCTTCGGTCTGAAACCGGGATGAGGCTTCAGTATCCACTCCCATCGACAGAGGCAGAACCTTCAGCACGGCCAGCCGGTCCAGCGATTCCTGACGCACCAGATAAACCGCGCTCATCCCGCCAAGCGCCAGAAGCGAGCGGATTTCCAGTTTGGGGAACTCACCTGCCAGGTCATCGGGGGACGGCGGCGTCCAGACAGAAGCTTCTTCCTTATTCTCCATACAGCGGGTTTATAAAAGTAAAGATCATTGAGTGAGGCGGGGCCCAACAAAAGGGAAGAATTGCACGTTGGGCCGCCACTCCCCAGGGAAAATGTCTGGAAATTCCCGAATCAGCTCCCATATGGGCTTTTAAGAGATCCGGATAAGCTGTCAAATCCTTGAGCATCCACAGAAAAATCCTCAACCAAAATGGAAGGAATTCTTTTTAGACCGCTCCGCCAGCTTCTCAGGGTTTTGTTCAAAAACTGAGGCAGGTGGTTCCCGGAGGAAAGCAACCCGCCACCATGGACTGCGTCCATACGGCAGTAATGACACTGCCAGAGAATTAAGGGGCGGGCTTCAGATGCTGCCGGAGAAGGCGCTCAACAGTTCATATTCCTCCTTTTGTAACTCTTTGAGGCTGCACCGGTAATCGCGCCTCCCGCTCATACCGGTTCGCGAGTGTCAGAGCCTTCCGTCTGTCGTCCGTCCTTGTGCTTCTCTTCATGCGACGGCCATTCAAACCTGTGAAGCAGGCGTGCCAGTATTTACTCTGTGGATGCTTCCAAAGGCTGGCCATAACATAACAGGCGGTCCTCGCCGAGGCGATCAGTAGCTTCCCGGCCACATGCGCGCGAGATCGCCTGATGGTATTTTTCCTCCTTCGGCCCATGTTTAAATTCCTTGGAGGCTTTCTCGCTGATCAGGAAAAGGACGTGCGGCTTCAAGGCCTTCCCCTGCACACCGGGGAATTGCTTGAGGAATTTGTGAAGCAGGTGAAATTGTCACAGCAAAGAGCTGTATCCATTCATGCATAACATTTTGGCGGACCCGCTCCAAGACTGCTGAAGCTAGGCCGGGGGCGGACTGCGACGCTGCCGCGTGTTCCCAGCTTCACATGATCCGTGAGAAAACATCCGGTCTTTCCGTGAATGCGGAACCCGGAAATAATGTCTCCTAGCCGGACAAAGCGGTGTTAAATCGAAACTTCGGTTTTGCCTGCCGGAAAATTCTGTTCGCGCATGATTTCTCGAAACGACATCCCTGAACTGTAGCGGCGTGGAGAACGGCTGTGCAATGTGATCAGGCTGGAAGATACGGGGAACGTAAGCATTTGACGCATGATCGTCCGGTATGGCGGGCGCAAAAGTGGGGATCAGGCAATCTGCAAATCATGCAGCGCTCTGGAATCCATCATGGGAAAGGTAATTAATGAGACATAATTCCTCCGGCTCACAGTCTTCCGCAAACGCCTGCCACTGATCAGGTCAGCATGAATTGAGTTTAAGGAGAGCCCTGCTCCCAAAAAGGCCCGGCGCGTCCTGGAAGACCGCACCGGGCCGGAGACGGTCACCACCATCAGTGAACAGCCTCCGCCATACCTACGGGGAGAAGGACTGCAGAGAGACAGGTTCCTGTGAAAAGAGGGAAACGCCCTGCATCCCGCATAAGATGCCGTGCCGGAAACACCATTTGTTCACCCGAACGCCCTTTCAGCGGAATGTTCCACCCGGATCGTTCCTGGGCAGAAGGAGGAACGCGGAGCCTTCCCGACGAGGAGGAGCGGCCCGCCGCCGCCGGCACTTCCGAGACTGCTGATGGTTACCATTCCTGTGTTCCCGCACCTCCATCCGATATTGACAGGATACCGGCCGCGAGGGCAAATTGCCGGAAATGTCCGGGGACGCGCTCACAGTTCTGTCCAGCTTATTGATCAGCGGGGCTGAGACCCTGGGCTGGTCTGATGATATTCAGGCGGGACGGAGTGGTGAGATTTTCGTGGCCTTCCGCTCCGCCGATGAATTCCGCCGGCACATTGAAGCGGGTGTTTACATTGACCACACCCTCCACGTGACATGGCTAAAGGAGGGGTGCGTCATCCGCGCCATCGGTTCTGATCCGCCGGTGCCGTGAAGCGGAGCACTGCCTATGAGGGAACCAGACAATGCGGCAAATTGTGACACTCTCTATCCCGGAAGCCGACATCTGATGCCTGAATTTGAACGGCAGCTCCGGGGCGGAAGTGGCAAACGGCGTTCAGGGACGCCAGTCAGTGAGAGATTTGAAGCGACCGGCGGCATATAAGGAAATCCCGAATCCTCGCTGAGCCTTCCGGCTCCACGGCATCTCAACCCTTCCTTTTGGGCTTTGGAATATAGAGGGTGTTTCGTCCCGATCCGGTTTTTTTGAAGAGCTTCGGCATGAGTGGCCGCACGCGGGCATAGGCAATGGAGGTTTTCTCCGCCGCCTTCAGGGCGGAAATCCCATCACTGCTGGCCTCCTCCACAGCCTTCATGAGCAGATCCGTCACTTCCTCGTCGGTGAACCTCCGGGATGCCTGCCTGACGGGCATGGCTATGTCCGTTCCGTCCTCAAGCTGCCGCATCGCGCGCATCAGCTCCTCCATTTTCTGCTGTCTGAGCTTGTTCAATTCGGCGGTCACACGGGCGATGTCATCATCAAGTCTGTCGGTCATGGCGGTTTGGTTGGAAGTTGTAGCTTTGCGGGCTGCTCTCCTGCACGGGATGCGCTTTGCCGGCAACCGGTTTCGCGGATGTCCGTCGGCTGAGCAGGGGATGGCCTGCGCATTTCGCAGTTCCCGGAAGATCCAGCCCCGCCGTCCGACGTGGACAAAAGGTAAAGCCGCCCAATGCTGGCGGCGTGAAATCAAAAAAGACCGGAGCCACCCGGACATCCTTCAAATCAGCCCGCCCGGGAGCAATGCCCGGACCGGCCAGTCTGTTCAGGGGAGGCCGTATCCGCTGGGCTGCGGTGGCACTGGCCGTACTGGGGCTTTTTGCCGGTTACCCCAAACTGGATTTGCCGGACAAAACGGGAAAGGAAACGCGGCGCGGTGAATACACCGGGGAATGTCCGCCACTCAAGGTCCGGATATTTGGAATTGACGCCGTTGAACTCAAACAGGCCTTTAGCACGGCTGCGAAAGAGGCCCTGTCGGACATTAGTTTGGCCGGCCCGTGAATCTGGCTATCGTAGACAAGACCTCTACGGTCGCACCGTGGCGGCCGTCGCCGGCGGCAGCAGGGATGTGAACCCGGCTCTGGTACGGGCCAGGATGGTCTGGCGCTACATGGCGTATGCCAAAAGGAGGAATCGCTGGCGGCGGCTGAGAGGGAGGCGCGGATGCTCCGGCGGGAAGGTCACGGCCCGCACCTCATTGAAGCTGCAACTGGAATACCTTATTCCGGAAAGAACAGCACCAGAAGGATATAAAGCAGCACTGCGGCATCCGCCCAATGTCAGTTATTAATCATGAAGCCGAATATTTTTTTGATCATGGGCATACAATGAATCCGTTTTGCCGGTCCATCAGGCAAGCGGCGGAAAGTGTGGAATTAAACGGGCCGTAAAGCCCTGTTCCGCCGCCGCACCAGACC
This sequence comes from Verrucomicrobiota bacterium, assembly GCA_040386695.1. Lineage (GTDB taxonomy): Bacteria > Verrucomicrobiota > Verrucomicrobiia > Verrucomicrobiales > V1-33 > CAIZWU01. The sequence goes on along the minus strand of JAZKFB010000099.1, from coordinate 18,594 downwards.
GGAACATCCCAAAGCGAGCAGGCCCAGCGTCCCTGGTTCGGGAACAGACGCGAACCCGAGCGAAAGATTCTGGAGACGGGTTCCGCCCGCGATCAGGCCGTCAACGCTGGCCGTGTTGGTTCCAATAAATTGACCACCGGTGATTATTCCGTCCTGGGCAAGCCGGATGGTGACGGCGCTGATATCGGTTCCCCACGGCACGGTAACGGCAATCACCTCAAAAAAGCCGCCGTTGTTAAAGCCGACAATATTTGTCGTTCCCGGCGTGACAATGACCGACGGGGTGGAGAAAGCGATGACCACCAAGGAGGAGAAACTTTGTCCACCGATGATGAGCGAGAGGGTTTCAGTCACACTGTAGGACAATGGGCCGCCTCCTGCAGTGAAGGAGGACATATAAACGGGAGCTGTGGCGGCGGCGAGAGTCACAAGAATATTCTGGCCCGCAACCAGGCCCTGCTGATTGCTCAGATCCACGATGTGGTCCGCACTGGAATGAATCTCCAGACCGCTTACGGAAGGCTGGCCGCCCGTCTGCAGGGAGGGAACAATAACACTGGCCGCTTTGATGGAGGGGACAGAGCCTGCGATGAAAATGACGGCCAGGGCAAAATTATTCAGAATCATAAATTTTCGGGAGGATGCCCACCCTATCATTCAGTGCCGCGTCCGCCAATGGAATTCGGACCGCGATACGGAAGGAAATCATTGCGGTGGAGACCGTTGGCTCCGGAACGGGTGCCGGTCGTACCGGAAGGACGCCGATTTTAAATTTTAAATCTGATGCGCTTTCCGCTTTTCCCCATAATCACCGGTGCCGGTGAGCCGGAACCACTATTTTGAAAGCGTTTCCCATGAGCCCACAGGCCGAATTTCAGGAGAGGGCTTTCCCTTTTGGGGACGAAGGGGTCGTTCATAATAAAAATCCCCGGTTCCGGGGATTGAATGAGACCATGCGGGATTTCAGTGCGGCATATGACTGGAACGGATGTCCCGCGCTCCATGAATCACCCGCACGATGAAAACCGTGGTTTATCCGTGACGGTAAAAAATGATGTGGCTGCCTGCGGGAGCACAGCGGAGGTTCCGCCCGAATCCTTCTGGAGAGAGGGAATTCCCGCAGCGCTGTGGCGCGCTGGATAATCTGCGAAACCACCCGTCAGCCCGCATCGTGCTGTCAGCGCGATGCCGTCCCGGATTTCATCCCGATCGGTTTTAGCGAAGCGGACCATTGAAGTTTCACCATGGAGGTCATTTAAATGGACTGACCCTTTAAAGGCGGTCCCGGGCCGCGTGTTTGCCCGAAAGGAAGGCTCCACAGTCAATCTCCACGACTTTACCGCGCCTGATCTGCTCAAGCCCGGCCTCAATGTCATGGCGGAGATGCTCCTCTCTGGCCCGCTCCAGTGCGATCCGGTCCGGCTGCGCATATAGAGCAGAGACCACAAGCTCGCTTGGCCCTTCAAACTCTCCGCTGCCGACCGCATCGTCCATGAATTCCTTCAAATCATCGGGAACAAAAATTTCCAGGCGTTTCATGGATTAATACTAACATTTGATGATTCGCCTCCGCAAGCCCCCCGGAATATTGAAATCACCTATGGACTGCCCGGACGGAGAAGAGATCCGGTATTCGGCGGCGCTCTTCAGGCCGGGATATTCCGGGGAGAATGGCCGGATTACGCAAAAAAGCGGGGAGCTATGTCCATTGAGCCATGGAGCACACGCATGAGTTCAATTCCATCGTCCGTGGGACGGTAAAAGAGGACAAACCGGTGCACGCTCCATGACCGCAGACGGTCCGCGAGTTCAGGGCGTGGTTTGCCCAGGAATCGGTTTGAGGCAAGAAGAAGCAATTTTTCGTCGAACTGCCTCAGGATCATGTCCGCATTCTGCGGACTGGTCTCGAACACGAATGCGTGGATTGCTGCGTAATCCTCCCGGCTCTGCCGGGTTTTTTGGATCAGGGCCATGGATTATGCTGAATGCGCACGGCGGGCATGCGCTTCAGCGATGATATCCCCGGCGGTGAAATCGACGAAATCACCGCGCTCGGCCTGGGCAACACCGACAGCGATTTCCGAACGGAGCACCGCGAGCTTTGCCCGTGAATCCTCGTCCAGCTCAATTTCGCTCTGGGCCTTCACATTGTAGAGAAGGTTCACCACAAAATCAGAAACATCGCTGAACAATCCCGATTTCACGGACCGGTCGACAAAAACCTTCAGCTCGTCTGGCAGTTGAATAGCTACTTGGGTCATAAGAGGATTATACCCAATGCCTGAAATTATGTCCAGATTGCCAGAATTGGGTTTGTGGATATCCGGCAGGGGTGAGGTGATTGAAGTCGCGTGCACAACTGTTCTGCGAGTGTGGTTAAGCGCTTCAGCTGCTCCGGGTGTCCATTCGCTCGAAGCTGATAAGGGCAGTTGCGCGCGTTCACACCTTCCTGGAACAAGGGAATGACTCAAAGTCCCAGCTTCTGAGAGGAAGGGTAGGGATGTCAACCTGCTTGCGGTGAGACTATTTTGGGATCAGTCCCAGTTACGGGATTAACCTCCTGATTCGTGGAGATAATCTGACAGCCTAAAATTTAAGGCGTGCGCGATGCGAAGCAGGGTATCAAGCTTCGGCATGCGTTCTCCATCCTCAATGAAGGATATTGCCTTCCTGGCGAGCCCTGCCTTTTCCGCCACGGCGGCCTGAGACCACCCAAGCGCAAGCCGTCTCCGCTTAATCAGTGTTCGGAGTGCGACATGGACATTCTGGCTGGCTTCGTCCGGACCTTTCACAAGGACAGCCACCACATTTTACTTGCGCTGTATCGGGTACAATAGTACCCATAACATCATGAATCGAAACTTTGTCCTAATCGCTTTCCTTGGGCTGCTCCAGTGTCCGCACGCTTCGGCAGATGTCCTCCTATTCGGCGACAAGGACGTTCTTGGCATGGCCACTTATGGCACCGATCCCGTTTCAGGCGCGGTGCTTGAAGGTCTCACATCGGGCGCGGTAACCTTCGGCTCAGCCGCCGTGCCTCATTCTTTTCCGTTCCAGCCCTCACCCGGCGAATTCCCGGGGACCGACCGGATGTTTTCAGGCTCCTCCCAGACAGCCTCCTATGAGGGATATTCCGCCGATCCCGCAAGGGGGACAGGGCCGCAGGAACTCATTCTGGATTATTCAGCCATAGTGGGGGAAGGCCGGATGGTTGAGACATTCACTCTCGGGATCGCGGCTGATGATTTCCAGTTTCCTATCCTCGGCCAGCCGTTCTCCGCCCGGATCAACGGGATCCCTTACGCTCCGCTCACAAGCACACTCAACGGGCTTAGCCAAACCGGGCCTGCTGTGCAGTTCTTTTCCATTGGTCTGCCGGCAGATCTGCTCACTGCCGATCACAGGCTCGTTCTGGAAATTGATAACGTGGGGGACGGAGGGGACGGCTGGGCCATTGATTTTCTGACCGCCGGCATCACCACCCAAGCCGTGCCGGAGCCTTCCTGCGCCTTTACTCTTGGAGGCGCGGGAATGCTTTTCCTCCTGCGCCGCCGGAGACTGCGGGCATAAAAACCCCAATTCAGTCCTCCTTATCCGCGCCATGAACCTCTCATCCCCTGTTTTTCACCGCCGCCTCGGACCGGATCCTCATGAGGGGGAAGCCGAAACAGTTGCCTGCGACGGGTGCCCGGATTTCTGGGAACTTGAGGACGGCAGTATCGCCGTGATCGGAATCCGGATCACGGATCAGGTCCGGGGAACGCTCCCCCCGACCGCCGGATGCGGCGCGGACGAGGAGGTGGTCCTCATTCCCCGGAGCCTGATCCTGGCCGCCAGGGGGGATATCCTCAAACTGCGGTGAGCCCCCGCCCTTCACAGCCCGCGCGCCGCGTGGTATGCTGTGAGGCATTATGGATATTCTGCTCCGGATTGGGGAGGCGCTCGCGCATGCGCTCGAACCAGCCGGCATTATTGCCGGGCTGGTGTTTTCCGGCATTTCACTGCGCGATTCCTCGCGCTCGCGGAGGCTTGAGAATCAGATCCGTCTGGCCGATGGCTACCGCGATATCTGGACCGAGCTTCTGAGGGATGAGAAGCTCAGCCGCATCCGGGAACCGTCCGTTGACCTCGGCAAAGCTCCCGTGACTCCGGCCGAGGACCGGCTTGTCCGGTTCATTTTTCAGCAGGTTTTCCTGGCTTTTGAGGCGCGGCGGACCGGGCAGCTGGGCGACATCGGCGATCTGGAGAAGGATGTGGAGGACTTTCTTTCACGGCCCATTCCCCGCGCTGTCTGGCGGGAAGTCGCGCGTTTTCAGCCTGAGGCGTTCCGGAAGTTCATTGAGAAACTAATTTAACCTCAGGCGTATTCTCAAGCAGAACGCAAAAGCAGTTAAAAAACGGGACACGTCCCCACAGGATAATTTATTAAATTCACAGCAAGAACGATCTTGGCAATGCGCAGAGTGGCTATTATGAAGCGCCCTGATATTTCGACAGCGCATTCATTCTCATGTCCACCCAAATTTCCCAAGGAGGCAATCAATCCCTGAAAGCAGCAGGAATCCACGGTTCTCAATGCTTTATTGGTCTGGGATGGTCCTTGGTGCAGAATGGCACTTCCTGTGAGATCGACGCGAGCGCCTTTGTTTTGGGCGAAAACGGGCTGGTATCCTCGGACGGCGGTTTTGTTTTCTATAATCAGCCATGCGACGACTTGGCGGGATGCCTGACTTTAAGACTTTCCGATGCAGAAGCTCGAAAGCGTTTTCCGGGACAAGCGGGTGGACTCTTTCCCGCTGTGTATAATGAATCAGAATTACGGCTTGAAGAGCTGGAAGTCTGCAGACTAGCCGAGACATTTCCTCAGCATCTGGAAATTGTCACCCTCCCCAACGGCGGAAGGCCTTCAACGTGGTGCGGATGAGGAAGGTCTGAACGGAAACCAATAACTGAAGTGGAAGAAAAAACCTCTTGAAATTCTCGGAGGAACCAGCCGATTGAGGGCCATGAAACTCTCTTCTTCGGGTCCCTCGAAATCCCCTTCTTTGTGTCCCTTGATTTGGATGGCTATTGCGTGTTTCGGAATTCCAATCGCCGGTTGGAGCTACTTTGATTGGAACGTTGCGACGTGGATTCCTGAGAATGAAAAACGCGGGCAATATGGAGATCAGTTTGGGGCATTAAATACACTTTTTTCAGGCTTAGCCGCTGCGGGGGTCATTTTCACACTTTATGTTAATTTCCGCCAGCTACAACTCCAGCAGCAGAATTTCAACTCCCAGACGGAGTCTCTTCAGCGGGGGCAGGAGCAGCTGGCGGAACAAACCAGAATTATCGCCCGCGAGCTGACCCACTCACCGTCCCTGCACCCAATGATTGAGGCTGAGGACGCCAGTGATCGCGCCGATAAAGTATTTGAACTGGCGTGCGTGGAGATTCGCCATCAGATAAACCACGAAGAGGCTAATGGAGGGCGGGGTGCGGAAATGCATACTGCGTTGGAAGCGTTTGTAATGCAGGCCCAAAATTACCTCAAGGCAGTCAGTCAGATACAGTATTCCATTGCGCCGCATGCCGGATCCACAAGGCGTACCGCGTTGGCGATTCGCGTCGAAGCTGAGGAAAAGGAAAGAATAGCGGGACAACTAAACGAATGGGCGCAAACTATGAAAGAAAACCGGGAAGTAAAGCAAGATTAATTGCTGCTAATCCCATAAAATCCATCCTCATCAGTTTCGGAAGGTGGAGATATCGAAATCGCTTTTTCGCCGTCAAAACTCAAGGTAAGACCCCGGTGCGGCAGTGCCGCCCGCCGGGATCTGTGCACGGGGGCGTGCGCGGGGCAACCTGCGTCCCTGTCGCGACCATCCCTACCTCAAACTCTTCCTGATGCGCCGGCATTTTTTTCACACTCGCTCTGCCTTGGCAGTCCGATTGGTTGTGAAATGCGTATTAATTTCTCCCTTCATACTGCAATGTTGAACTTATATCCTCTTGCATTTGCAAGAGCTGACCACAAGTTGCACTTCGCCACCATGCAAACCAATTTCACAGCGCGTGTCCGTCAGAACACTTCTCTCCCAGTTACCGGGGGACTTCTTCCATTATTCGAGGCGGTGGTTAACTCCATCCAGTCAATTGAGGAACTTGTTGATGTCCAAGGAGCCCAGATATTTGTTAGAATCCACCGTGACATCGTCCAACCGGAATTAAATTTATTAAACTCTGGAATTGCCGCTGGACGCGAGGCTCTGGCACCCATTACTGGCTTCACAGTCACCGATAACGGTGTGGGATTCAATGAGGCAAATATGGAATCATTCGAGACACTGGATTCCGAGAAAAAATTTGATAAAGGATGTCGCGGGATAGGTCGGTTGCTATGGCTAAAAGCTTTCTCACACGTCCATGTATCAAGCATCTTCAAGGATAATAATGGGCTCCTCAAGGAACGAACCTTTCAGTTTACATCCTCAAAAGGAATTACTGACTTAAAGATCGTAGATTCGTCAATCAAAAAGACGCATGCAACTATTAGATTGGAAGGTTTTGAAGAACGATACCGCAAAAATACACGCAAAACCTCTCAAGCAATTGCCGATAGTCTCGTAGAGCACTGCCTATGGTATTTTGTTCGCGACGGCGGCGCGCCCACTATCACGATTATTGATGGCGAAATACAAATCAATTTAGATGATGTCTACACAAACTACATGCTGACTTCATCCCAAAGTGATACTCTGAGTATTTTAGATCAGCGTTTTGAGCTCCTGCATATTAAAGCTCGCGCAAATGCAACGGTAACTCACGGCATCGCTTTTTGCGCGGATAATCGTATGGTACTTCATGAAAAATTGTCAGGAAAAATTCCCGGCTTGCATGGGAAACTCTCAGCCGATGGAGATGATTTTACTTACACATGTTATGTTAGTTCATCATTTTTAAATGCTGCCGTTCGACCAGAACGCACCGGCTTTGATCTCCCTGAAAAAGACAGCGAGGAGAACTTGCTCCTTAACGAAATTACAATGGAAAAACTGCGGACCAAAATTGCAGAAAAAGCGGCTGCTCACCTTGATAAATATTTGCAAATAACGCGGATACAATCAAGAGCGAGAATTGAGAGTTATATTTCAGCAAAAGGGCCACGTTATAGACCGGTCCTAAAGAGAATTCCGGAGGCTGAATTGACCGTAGATCCGAATATTTCTGACAAAGATCTGGAACTTGTATTGCATAAAAGTCTTTATAAAATTGAAACTGAGTTGGTTTCTGAGGGACATGATATTTTACAACCTGGGGCCGAGGATAACGCGGAAGATTACACTCGCAGAGTTGCCGATTATATGAGCAAAGCCGCTGACGTGAAAAAATCTGACTTGGCGAGCTATGTCTCACATCGTAAAGTTATAATTGACCTTTTGGAAATTGCAATAAAAAGAGATGCAACGGGAAATTATCAACGCGAAGATTTGATCCACGGCATGATAATGCCGATGAAATGCACCTCAAATGACATATTCGCCCACCAGTCAAATTTGTGGCTGATTGATGAGCGGCTTGCCTTTCATGATTTTCTCGCTTCAGACAAAACATTAAAGTCTATGCCGATTACAGGCGATAAATCAACCAAAGAGCCAGATCTTTGTATTCTAAATGTTTATGACAATCCCATCTTGGTTTCTGACAGCCAAAGCCCACCTCTTGCATCAATAACGATTGTAGAAATAAAACGACCAATGCGGAATGACGCCGGCCCGGGTGATGTGGACGATCCCGTGGAACAGGCAATCAACTACCTCGACAAAATTAGGCAGGGGCAGGCAACAACTGCGAATGGTAGACCGATTCCTGAATCTGCGAGCATTCCAGGATTTTGCTATATAATTGCCGACCTCACACCGAGATTGAAAGATAGATGCAAAAAACATCATGACATGCAAGTAACACATGATAAAATGGGATTTTTTAAATACAATCAAAATGTCCATTCTTACATCGAAGTAATTTCATTCGATCGTCTTGTTCAATCTGCTAAAGAGCGAAATCGTTCATTTTTTGCCCAGCTGGGTTTCCCAACGACTTAATGGCTTTTCGGGGCGCAGGCGACTTGGAAAGACAGTCTCGATATCAAGCTCATTTGACGAGTTGCATGAGCTTTCCGTAACTGTTCACCACGTCATATTTAACCTGATCGCTGGTTATTTTAGCGAAGAATTTCCGGGCGCAGGCGATCCTTAATTTTTCTATCTCCCGCAGTTCCATGGAGGACATGGAGCCTTTGGTTTCGGCTACAAAATAGATGTGCTTCACTTTTCCGGCATGAAAAGCAATGGCCCAGTCGGGATTGTAGTTGCCGACCGGCGTCGGGATGTTGAAGCTTTTGGGAAGTTTGGCGTAGACGACCACTTCGGAACTGGCGTCCAGTTCTCCGGCGAAAGTGCGCTCCACTCCGGAGTCGGTGAAGACGTAATCGTAAATATGACGGGTCGACTTGAAGCCTTTGCTCAAGTCCTGCTTATTGATCTTTGTGAAGATGTCGATGTCGTGACGGTCCTCCGTGGTATCGTAGGTCAGGTGCTCAATAATGACCGTAGCCTTCTGCTCGTTGATTAGGCGAGCGGCCTCCATGAGGAAGTTTTCCGGATTTGTACGGTATTGGCCGAAGCGCGGAGCGCTGATTCCCTGAAGTATCCGCGTGATCGTGCGGCGGGTCAGCTGGGTGGCTTCCGAGAGTTTCCCGATAAGATCATACCGGACTCCTGATCCGGCGGAGGTGGTCAGGTTCTCCGTGCGGTTTGAGTTGGTCTCGAAGGATTCTCCCTTTTTCACTTCCTCATAAACCGCTTCCGCCTTCTGCTCTCCGGCCGTCACCGTGTATTGGAGTGGGGCGACTTTCAGTTCCTCATCCAGATTTTTGATGCATTTGACCACCAGCTCATCCGTCTGGAAATCCACGGCATAGACGGCCTTGCGGTTGATCCGGCTCCAGAGTTCCTGAAACTCCTTCTTCTTGAAATTGGCGTTCAGTGGGTTTGTCTTGGCTTTTAATTCATCCTCGATTTCCGGGAGTTGCCCCGCCCTGAAGACGGTATTCACGAGCTGGAGGATCTGCTCCCGGTAGGGCTCAAGCTCGGCTGGAAGCGAAGCCACGGTTCCGTCCTTCGCCGCTTGGTGGTAAGCCTCCGTGACGCGGTCCTGGGTGTCCGTGTAGTCGTTTTTGACGAGGTAGCGCTCGATCAGCTTGGCCATCTGTGGGGTCACTTTCACATCCCCTTCCGGCGTTTTGAGCACCTTGTCCCGGAAATACTCCTCGTTGGCCTTCTGAGTGCGGGCGGACAGGGAGGCGCTCAAATCCTTCTGCAAACCGCTCACGAAATCCCGGTAACTTTCATTGGCCACCACCGTGAGGACGTTGATCTGGTGCACGAGGGCGGGATCGTCAATGCGGTCGCCGCTTTGGTCGCGGCAGAGCCTCATGCCGCGTCCCACCTCCTGGCGGCGGGAAATCACGTTGTCACTGTGTTTGAGAGTGCAGATAACGAAAACGTTGGAATTGTCCCAGCCTTCCCGCAGGGCGGAGTGGGAAAAGATAAAGCGCACTGGCTCCTCGAAGGTCAGCAGCCGCTCCTTGTCTTTGAGAATAAGGTCGTAGGCGTCCACATCGTCCGTTTCGCCTGCCGTCTCGCCGGTTTTTTTGGCATCCGGGTTCACCAAGCGCTTGGTTTTCTTGTCGATGGAGAAGTAGCCGTTGTGCGTCTTCGCGGCTAGGATACCTTTGAGGTAGCAGTTGTAGGGTGTGTCCTCCAGAGTCAGCAGTTCATTGACCTGGACATTGTATTCCTCCTCAAACATCTGGGCGTACTCTCCGGCCTGTTCCCCGGCGTCGTTGTAGCTGCGGTATTTGGCCACCTCGTCGATGAAGAAGAGCGTGAGAACCTTGATGCCTTTAGCAAAGAGGAGGCGCTCCTTCTCAAAGTGCGCCTTGATGGCTTCCCGGATCTGGATGCGCCTCAAAGCGGATTCATTCACGTCCCCGGCGGCTTTGCCCACTTCCAAGGCGGTGCCGTTGGTAAAGCTCACCACGCCATTGTCCCGGGCGTCAATCTCGGAAACCACAAAGCCGGCGTATTGATCCAAGCCCTCGGAGAGATCATGGAGATTTCTTCCTTTCTCTACGACTCGAATTTCGCGTTTTATACCAGTTTTATGTTTGATTTCCAGCTCGATTCGCGCCTTCGGTGGCGAGGATGGGGAAATATCAATGCCTTTGAGGAGCAGATAGGAACCCGTTCCGGATAATCCCTTCACGCTGATGCCCCGCACCGCGATCTTCTTCACTAGCTTCTGATTGTAGGCGTCTAGGGCGTCCAATCGGTAAACCTTGTTGTGCTCTTTTTTGTGCGTGGCGGAGTAACGGAGAATCATCAGCGGCTTGAACTTCACCAGCTTGGCCACCGTGCCCGGCCCTTCCATCTTCTGCGGTTCATCCAGAATCAGAATGGGCCGGTTTTTGGCGATCACGTCGATGGGCTTGCGTGACTGGAAGTCATCCAACTCCATATCAATTCGACGAGCATCCTCACCTTTGGCGTTGAAGGCCTGGATATTGATGATCATCACATTGATTCCGGCGTCCGAGGAAAAACTCTCCAGATTGTGGAGCTGCTTGGAGTGGTAGATGAAGGAACGGATGCGCTTCCCATAGTCCGCCAGAAAATGCTCCGCCATGATCTCGAAGGATTTGGCCACGCCTTCGCGGATGGCGATGCTAGGCACCACGATGATGAATTTGCTCCAGCCATAGACCTTGTGCAGCTCAAACATCGTTTTGATGTAGCAGTAGGTCTTGCCGGTGCCTGTCTCCATCTCAATGTCCAGATTCAGGTCGCAGACGGAGGTAGTTTCCAGAGCAGTGGAAATGGGCAATTCTCCGCGACGCTGCACCTCGTGAATATTTTCCAGAATTTTCGCTTGGGAAATGGCAAGGGCGGGGTTGGCAAACCCCGTGCCCAGCACTTCGCTCATGACTTCCTGACCGTCCTTCGCCGGGCGGCCGGGGTCGATGGCGTATTTGAGTCCTTGGCCGGGCGGCTGCCCTGTAAAGCAGTCGCGGATGGCCAGCACAGCCTCCGTCTGGTAGGCCTGCTGTTTGAATTTCAGCTTCATCATAGGCTTACAGGGATTTCAGTTCGGTGGCTGGGCTGAAAAGTTTGAAGATCTGCTTTACGTTGATCTTCACACTGTCGCTGCCGTAACTGCTGTCCCGGAAGACGGCCCGCAACGGTTTGCGTTGAGCCAGCGTTTTCACGAGGTCCTCGCTGATTTCCGGGTCAAAGCAGGCGGCCAAAGCATCGCCATCCACAAAAAACACCTTTTTTTTGGCAATCGTTTCCTGCGTGATAGGCAGCGACAGATCCACGCACCAATCCACCAACACTTGAAACAACAGGTCTTCCGGCGTCCGGCCCTCCTTGATGTTATCAATATGCCCAATCAAATCTGCCTGCTTCACCGACTCTGGCGCGTAATACACGTCCTTCATGTTAGAAGTGTCGATCTTCAGGACGCGGAAACCGATGTCGAGGTTTGGGGTGGTGGTAGCGTTCGCAGCTTTGATTCTGCAACCAACACCGCGCATACGCTCTTTAGCAAGGTCAGCAATTGTTTTCTGTCCTGTTTTATAAGAAACGCTGTTTTCATTACAATCGGCTGGAAGCTGAACAAGAATGTAGCGGCGATGACCGCCATTCTGATTGAGGTTTAACACCGCTTCCCCGGTAGTGGCAGCACCCGCAAAGAAATCCATAACAATATCATCTCCACTTGTTCCCACTTTGATCAGATATTCAATTAACTCAACTGGTTTGGGGTATGAGAATGATATCCCGAGTTGGGCCAGTTTAGAGGACGAGGCTTGAACAGTTCCCATGCCACGCAGAACAGACAAAACATGGCTTTGGGCGTCAAGCCTCTTCTTGCGACAACAAAGCGCGCCTGTTTGAGAAAGATAGAATACTGTTTCTTGTCCTTTGGTATCAATTACAGGTTTAAAACCGTTTTGAATAAATTTCTCGGCGATATCTTTTGAACTCCAACCGCTAGTAGCAGTTACTTTATCTTGCGTCATTCCATTCTTAACTTTGACCGCGTTGCTAAGTTGGGGCCAAAAATTCTCTTTTGGCTCAATCGTCCCCTCGGGAAAGTCTGCTGGGAATCCAACTGGCAGAAAGATTGGACTTACTGGATTGGCCGGACCGTTCTTTACTATCGTATTTTCTATAAAATCTTTAAATAATTTACTTCCTTTTGGTGTATTCGGGTCAACAACTGACGGCGCTGGAATCAGCGCTTCATTCTTGGCGTATACAATAACGTATTCATGATTTACTTTAATTCTACTCTGATTGTCGATATTCCCCTCGTTAATCCAAATAAAAGTGGCCAAGTGATTCTTATCGCCAAAAATCTCACTGCAAATGCACTTGAAGTTGCCAATTTCGACATCGTTCAGACTTACCATTAAAAGACCATCCGTAGAAAGAAGATTTTTAGCAAGTTTGATACGAGCATACATCATTGCAAGCCAATCTGAATGGAATCGACCGTTGGCTTCGGTATTTGCGACTAAACGATTGTCATCCTCATCATTTTGGTTTGAACGTTTAAAGTATACCCATGAGTCTTGCCCAAAATCGTCATCATAGATAAAATCACCGCCAGTGTTATAAGGCGGGTCGATGTAAATCATCTTTACTTTCTCGAGGTAAGTCTCTTGGAGCAACTTCAGCGCATCAAGGTTATCGCCTTCGATAAAAAGATTTCTCGTGGTATCAAAATCCACACTCTCCTCCCGGCAGGGGCGGAGGGTTTTGGCGATGGGAGCGTTGGCGGCGAGAAGCGCCTCGCGTTTGCCGGGCCAGTCGAGGTGATAACGTTCGCGCGGGCCTTCCACGAGGGAGCCGGAGAGTTCCTGCCGCAGCTGGTCGAAGTCGATTGCACGGGTAAGTTTGCCGCTTTCATCGCGGGCCTCAGTGAGGCAATTCGGAAACAGAGCGCCCACCTTTTCAATGTTGGCGGCGGTGAGGTCAGGGCTGTGCAGCTTTAGTTTGTCCATGGGCAGCGGGCGGAGGAGAGGATTCGGGAGATTGAAGAATGGCGAGATCGGCCCGGCAGGCGCGCAGGGCGGAATTGAGTTCCACCTTGCGGTTGAACTGGTTTTCCCTGCTTAGGCGGGCTTCCAGCTGCTGGCACGCCTTTTCTTTGGACTCAATGGCGAGGAAGCGCCCGACTTGGTTCCTAAGGCTTTCGGCGGGGCGCGGCGGCAGCGAAAGATGCTGGCGGACGAGCTGTTCGTAAAGGCTGGCCAAGTCCAGGGCGACAGGGAGCGGTGGGCGCTCCAGTGCTTCAGGCTGCCAAGGGGTGAGGAAGCTGGCTTCAATGACCCATTTTCCCGGATCGGCCTCGCTGGGCCTTTTCCAGGACGCGGCGAAGCGGACGCGGTCGCCGTGGCTTAGCTGGAACAGAATCGGAAACGGAATGGCCTGATCAATGGCACGGAGCACAGCCGGGTGCAGCGCCCCGGTTTTCAGAGCGAGGTCGAAAACCTGAATCTCCCCAATCCCTTGGCGGGAGGGAAGATTGATGGTTTCCGGGGAGAGTTTGTATTTCCAGACGATCTCCCCAATATCGGAAACAAAGTGGTCCTTCACCGCCTTCCCCGGTTTGGCATGGGCGTAGATTTTGCTTTTGGGCACCACACGATTGAACTCACTCTGCCGGGGATAGGAAAACATGACGGCGTGCTCAGACTGGAACCAGGTGGAGCTCCACCTTATGCCCGAGGGCGGCGGCGGCTTTCCCAAGGGTGGCGACGGTCAGTGAGGGATTGGCAGGGTCCAGAATACGGTCCAGCGCGGCGCGGCTGGTTTTCATGCGGGTGGCAAACTGCGTTTTGGTGACATGCCGGCTTTTCAGAATCTGCTGGAGCTGAAGAGCCACCGCGCGTTTCAGGGCGAGGGCTTCGGTTTCCGGCAGAATTCCCTCCTCCGCAAGAAAGTCCCGGAGATCACTTCCGGGGTGGGAATTTTTTGGGCTTTTGGACTTCATGGCTGTAGCTGACAGAAGGAAAGAGCTGGTGAAGTTACCGGCCATGGCGGGCGAGCGTATCAAAAACGATACACCGGTCAAGTGCTTTGGAAGCTGGAGTGGTCCGGCGGCTGCGGCTGCCAGATGACTAGGAAAGCAATCAGCTCGAAATCATCAAGCCCGTGGATGGCGTTGACGAGGGCGCTGGTTTTTTCTCCGGAGAACAGGCTGTCGATGTCTTTTTCCTCCTTCACCTCCATCATGGAGCGGATACCCCTGGCCAGCAGGGCGGAATAATCGTCCATACGCCGCCCGTCTTTGGTGGCTTTGTTGAAAGCCCGGTAAACTTCCGGCATGGCTTCCGGACGTTCCTTGCAGGCGGCGCGGGCCAGATCGAGCAGGCGTTTGGCCTCCGTGTGGTTCACCACCACCCGGCCATCCTGTCCGACAAAGACGAGGTAGTAGGGATGCAGGCGGTTCTGATGATTGATATTCACGCTGTCATTCCGGTTCCTCAGGGTGAAAATAGCTCCCGGAGGCAGGCCTTTTTCTGGAGCGGCGGGAACGACCGCGTGCATCCCATTCGGCAGGCCGGGAAGGCCGCCATTGGTCTTCACGTAATTCAGCAGATCCATGCGGAAATCATTCAGGCCCAAGTCCGTGATGGAGATGCCGGTTTTCACATCCTCAAGCTCAATAACCTCCTCCTGAAGGCGGCGGAGCTGTTCCCGGCGGTAGGAAACATCGTTGGATTTGGAATCGAGAGGATTGTCGTCCCCGGTGGCGGTGACGTCCGCGATGATCATCCGGTTCTCGACCCGTTCCTTCAGGTTGATGTATTCATCCAAGGTGATGTCCGGCCAGTAGTTGACGAGCTGGATGACCTTATTCCGCGAGCCGATACGGTCGATACGCCCAAAGCGCTGGATGATGCGGACGGGATTCCAGTGAATGTCGTAATTCACCAGATAATCGCAATCCTGAAGGTTCTGGCCCTCCGAGATGCAGTCCGTGCCGATAAGGATATCGATTTCCGCTTTCTCGTTTGGAAGAACCGCCGCTTTTTCCTTGGAGAGAGGAGAAAAAAGAGTGAGCAGGGTCTGGAAATCGTGGGACTTGGGCAGGGTGCTTTTGGGGCTGGAGGAGCCGGTGACCTTGCCGGAGTGGAGCTGCTTGGTTTCCAGCAGGCAGGGAGCGAGGTGCTCGTAAAGATAATCGGCGGTGTCGGCGAAGGCGGTGAAGACGAGGACCTTTTTATTCCCCGGATTGATGGGGGAAGTGAGCTTGCTGAGGACAGTGGTCTTCAGATGCTGAAGTTTGGCATCTTCCGGCGGGGTGACTTTCCGCATTTCGGCGAGCAGGCCATTGAGAATCGCGAGATCGGCGGCCAATTCATGCTGCCAGCGGGGCAGGTCCATGTCGGCGAGGTTAATCTGGACTCTGGTCCCGAATGTTTCGGCGTCCCCGGCTGGGAAAACGCTCTCCTCGTCGGGCTCCATGTCCTCCAGATCGGAGAAAAGGTCCCCGATGCTGGAATCCTGTCCGTTTTTTTGGAAAGCGGCGATTTTGCTCAACGCGGCCTGGCAGTTATCCGCCAGCAATTCCAGCGTCAGGCGGAAAGAATGGACGGAGCTTTCCAGCCGCTTCAGGAGATTGGTGGTCATGAGGGCCTGAATCCCTTTTTCCCGGCCCGTCTGATTCAAATTACCCGCAGCGGCATCCCCGGGCTCGGCGTTTTCCTGATAAAGGTGAAGCCGGCTCGGCTGAACGTAACTCAAAGGAGCATAGACGGCGAGGGTCAGGAGGGTCAGCTGATTGAAGATGTCGTTGAAACCAATGACGTCCTTCCGACGAGTGAGCTGACAGTGGAAAGAGAGGGGCTTGAGCCGTTCCGGGAAATTGCCGATGTCCTTGGTATCGTAGAAGGTCTGAATGTGACGGCGGGAGCGGGCGATGGTGACGCTGTCCAGCAGTTCAAAGAAATCGAAATCCAGTGCGTTCAGAATGGCGGTGGCGGTGCGCTCATGGGGCGGAAGGGTGGACCAGGCATTGAAGGCGGTCTGGGCGCGGCGGAAGATTTCGTCGATATCCCGTTCCGTGCGCAGCTTGGAGCGGAGATTTTCAGACTCTCCCTCGTAGGCCAGCGCCAATTGATTCCGCAGATCCGTGAAGCGGTTGTTGACTGGAGTCGCGGAGAGCATGAGGACCTTGGTTTTCACCCCGGCCCGGATGACCTTGTCCATCAGCTTCTGGTATCGGGTCTCTTTTTCTTCGAAAACGGCGTTGTTGCGGAAGTTGTGGGATTCGTCGATCACCACGAGGTCGTAATTGCCCCAGTTGATCTTATTCAGGGGCATCCCGAATGATTCTCCCCGGGTGCGGAGAAGGTCAGTATGGCACAGCACGTCGTAATTGAACCGATCCTTGGCGAAGAGGTTGGTGACGAGGTTCCGGTTATAGTTCAGCCAGTTATCCGCGAGTTTTTTGGGGCAGAGCACCAGGACAGAGCGGTTTCGCAGCTCGTAATATTTCACCACGGCGAGGGCGGTGAAGGTCTTCCCCAGACCGACACTGTCTGCGAGAATGCAGCCGTTGTAGGTCTCAAGCTTGTTGATGATCCCCGTCGCGGCGTCGCGCTGGAAGTTGAAAAGTTTGTTCCAGATAAGGCTGTCCTTGTATCCGGTGAGGTCATTGGGCAGCACGTCCTCGGAGATGTCCTCCAGGAATTCGCTGAAGATGTTGTAAAGCATCAGGAAGTAGATACGCTGGGGGGAATTTTCCTGATAAACGGAAGCGATGTGGTCGCGCAGGCGTTCGGTGACGTCCTCAAGTTTGTCCTGATCATTCCAGATCTGATCGAACAAGGCCATGTAAATGCCTGTGGTGGGCTGCTCGTCAATCCGCATGACGAAATTGGAGACGGCGTTGCCCTTTTCATAGCCCAGATCCACAGCGGTAAAGCCGTGAAGCGGCAGATAAACGGAATCGGACTGACCACTGACGCAGGCGAATTGCTGCATGGGGGCCCGGTCATTATTGGAACGGAAGGTGGTTTTCCGCCGCATCCAGTCCGCGCACTCCCGGGCGATGGCCCGTTGATTCAGCTCATTCCGCAGCCGGACCTCGAACTCGCTCCCGTAAAGGCTCCGCTCGCGCTCCAGTCTGGGGATGTGGAATTCCCGGTGTTCCTTTTTAAGGCGATCCGCCACCTCGCTGGGAACAAAGGTGGGAGAAGTGAAGATAAACTGAAGGCTTTCAACGGCTTCCAATTCCTTCTTGAGGGCCTCGTAAGCATAAATGGAAAAACATGACGCCGCAATTTTCAGCTTGGTTCCGCGATGGAGGGTCATTTTAAAGTCGTCCCCCAAAAGCTTGTTGATGTTATCGACGGTTTCCATTCGCGCGGAACCATATGGGAAGAGCCAAGAAGCGCAAGTTGAGGAGGATCACTGCCATTGCATGCACAAGTGGATCCATGGGCAAAGCTGACCTACCCGATGTCAGGTAGCCCGCTTAAAGCCGTGCGCAAGGCCTGAAGATCAATATGGGTGTAATTTTGACTTATAGTTTTCGAATCGTGCCCAACAAATTCCTGAACAAGCGCGGGACTAATTCCCGCATTTTTCATCAGACTGGTCGCGGTATGGCGGAGGCTGTGGAAGGACAGTTCCGATGCAGCGCGAGAGCCAGATCGTCCTTTGCCGCCCTCTTTCTTTTCATGGGACCGTGATTCAGAAAGGCCGCATCGGGTCAGAATTTTTTGAAACTGATTCGAGAGTGTCCCCACTGTTCCGCTTGCCTCGGCGGCGGCGGAGGACATAGGGAACAGGGGAGCTTTGGCCTCTTGGGCAGAATGGTTTTTTTCCACCCAATGCAGTAGAGGCTCAGCAAGAGGAAGAATCTGCCTGCGGTCCGTTTTGCGCGTGTTCAGAACCAAGGTCCCCTGAGTCCGGTCAATATTGCCCCAACAGAGACGGGCCAGATCGCCAAGTCTCTGGCCTGTGTAGAGCCCAAATAGAATAAGACCTTTCCATTCCCCGGAAGCTTCGGAAAGGAGAATTTTCAACTCATCCAAAGTAAAGCCGCGCCGGGCTTCGCCGGTGCGGTCATTTTTGAGAATGGAAACTTTTGCCGCCGGATTATCCGTAATCAGTCCTTCCCGCCATGCCTGCTGAAACACGATTCTGACGATCTTCAGCCGGAGATTGGCGGTTGATGCCGAAGTGCTCTTTGCGATCGAATTCCTAAACATCATGATGTCAGAGGACGTGATGTGGACCAGATCCGCATCAGCCCGCTCGCCAAGACTGCTGCACAGGTCATTGGTGGCAGTTTCGTATGCCTTGAAGGTGCTGGGAGAGATTGTGCCTTTTTTGGCGAAGCGCCACTGGTCAACGTAAGCTCTCAGAGTGAAATGGATCAGATCACTGCCCGTCACCTGACGGTGGATATCCGAAATAATTTTTCGGGCCTGCGTTGCTGTAATTTTATCCCGTGCGGCACTTT
>JAZKFB010000098.1:0-66891 GCA_040386695.1 Verrucomicrobiota bacterium | reverse complement strand
AGGGTGTGGAATGGGAGGGTGTGGAATGGGAGGGTGTGGAATGGGAGGGTGTGGAGCGGGG
Organism: Verrucomicrobiota bacterium; assembly: GCA_040386695.1. Lineage (GTDB taxonomy): Bacteria > Verrucomicrobiota > Verrucomicrobiia > Verrucomicrobiales > V1-33 > CAIZWU01. The sequence continues at coordinate 66,830 of JAZKFB010000098.1, read as the reverse complement.
GTGTGGAGCGGGGGTGTGGAGCGGGAGTGTGGAGCGGGAGTCGCGGGAAGAGGGAAATAACGATGCCCCTGAAACGGATGCCCGCCATAGAACCGGCTCCCGCGATGAAGCCGGAGGCTTCCCAGCCGGTAGCCGGTGGTTGAGGCGCGCAGCGACGACACCACCGGTCACCCGGTCCAACCCATTTCCGCATCCCGGAGGGATGCCAGCCCCCGCCAATGAAGGAGTCCAGCACGAGGCCGCCGGGGTTGGTGGTGATCTCAAGAGCGCGCTTTATAAGCGCTTCAGGCGACGCCAAAGCGAGTCTTCCAGCCCATCATCGCAGTGGTTAATTCGACTTTGTTAAACTGAAAGAATCAGGTCAGGTGTTTTGGAAGGCTTTGGCGCAGGCTTGCCAGACGGCCGGATGCTTCTGGCGGAGATCCGTCATGGGGTGACGAAGCTTTATCATGTGAGGCCTGCAGGAGAGGATCACAGATCATCGCTGAAGGAGGGCGGTGGGAGAATCCGCTACTCCTGAAACAGCGCTTCGAGGCGTTTGGCGGAGATGGGGTGGGGGGTGCCGAGTTCCTGGGCGAAGAGGGAGACGCGGAATTCCTCGAGCATCCAGCGGAAGGTCTCGTGGTTTTCGGGGGCGACGCGGTCTTTCCAGTTCTGGAAGGGGGCGAGCTGGCGGGCGCGTTCGGCGTCCTTGGCGGGCTGGAGGTGGGCGCGTTCGCCGCGTTGGAGCATGGCTTTTAAATAGCGCGGCAAATGCGGCAGGCGGTCGTGAGGAGTGTGGCCGAGGTAGTCGGGCGGGGCGATTCTGGCGAGGTCCTGCTCCAGGCCGGGGTATTTGCGGGAAGTCGTGCGCAGTTGCTGGATGAGGGCGGATATCTGGGAGGCGAACTCGCGGACTTTGCCGGCCATGGCGGGCAGGCCGCGGCGGGCGGTTTCGGTGAGGGCGCGGAAGCGGGCTTCGGTCAGGGGGCGCAGCGGGTCCAGGCGGAGGGCGTGTTGCAGGAGGTGCTCCAAGGCCAGGGCCGGAATGTCGGATTTCTGCCAGTCGTCGGCTTTCATCTGATTCTGCATCTGGCTCAGCGCGTCCTGGAATCCGACGGAGCGCGGGGCTTTTCCCGCGGGCGTGGTGGCGAGAGTCCGCAGTTCTCTGCGCAGCCAGGCGATGTCCTTGGCGAGCACGCGTTCCGCCAGAACGCGGACGGCGGCGGGAGCGCCGGCATCGGCTTCCGCCTGGGTGTGGAAGAGTTTTACACTGACAGGGTGGGAAGGCGGTTCCGCTGTCTGGCCGGAGGCGGGTTTAGCGGTGATGCCGGGGGGGGGGGGCGGATTTTGACGGCTTTCCTGCGTGGGGAGGGAGACCGGGCTGGAAGCCCGGTGGCCGTGCAGGCTGGAAGCCTGCATCACCGGAGGAAAGAGGGGGCATTCGAAGCCGGGAAAACCGCGCACTTCGACGCCGCCGACGGTTTCGACGAGGACGGAGTCCGGGAGGTCGCCGAAGGTCCAGCCGGGCACATTCGGATGCGACCACTTTTTGGCGGCGGCGAGCCAGGCGGCGGAGTCGCCCTGCTCCTTGCCCTCGGTGCGGATGGTGTCGAGGTCGCGGCTGACGGTGAGCACCCGTTTCCCGGCGTCGATGACCTCCACCCGCGGCCGGAGGTAAGGCGGCAGGCTGTCCGGCGGCCAGTCGGCGGCGAGGACGGGAACGTCATAACGGTTGGAAATGAAGCGCGAGAGGGCGATGAGAAAGTCGCCGGGACCGGGATCGAACTCCGTGGCGATCTCCTTGATTTTGTGCTCAAAGGGCATCAGGCGCTTCCGCGAGGCCTTGGGCAGCGCCCGCAGGAGCACGCTGGCGATTTCCGTGCGCAGGCCGGGCACCAGCCATTGAGTCTGGCCGCTGGTGAGGTGCTTGGCCATTTCGGAGGTCACCTGCACCGTCACGCCATCCTGCTCGCCGCCGGGGCGGTAGGCGTAGGAAACGGGGAGCACGGAATTCCCCAGCTGCACGGCGTCGGGGAAAAGGTGGGGATCGCAGACCTCCTCGCGGCCGCCGGTGAGGTCGGCCTCCGTGGCCATGAGGAAATCCGGCTCATCCTTGATCCTGGACTGCACGAGACGGTTCAGGTCGTGCGTGGAGGAGACGCCGCTGATCCGGGCTTTGTAAAAATCAAAAAGCGCCTCCAGCACGAGGAAGGTGCGCTGGCTGCGGGCGCGGGCGAAGACGGTTTCCAGCTTGTCGCGCAGGCGGCGGTTGGCGGCGTGGAAGCGGTGGGGGATGGCGGCGGCGCTGTCCTCAAGCAGGGCGTAGCGGATGAAGATCTCAGTGGCGGAGACCGGGTCGATTTTGCCGTAATCGACGCGCTTCCGGCTCAGCTCCAGGCCGTGGAGCAGCACGCGCTCCAGGGCCAGGACGCGCCCGGCTTTATCGTCCCAGAGTGGCTCGCTGTAGCGGAACTCGCAAAGATGCGCGCCGACGCTGGCGGCCCACTCGGGCTCAATGCCCGCCAGGGTCCGGGCGAAAAGCTGCGAGGTTTCCACGATTTCCGCCGCCACGATCCACTGTGGCTGACGGCTTTTTTCGGGAGCCGCGCCTTTGGCCAGCTTGCGGTCGCGGCGCTCGTGGAGATGCGACCCGGGAAAGACCTGCACCTGGCGGTTGCCGGCGGTTTTGTAAAGATTGCGCTCCTCACGGCGGCCCACGTGGCCGAGCAGGGCGGAGAGAATCGCGCGGTGCACGGCGTCCGCCTGCGGGCCGTCCTCCGTTTTCAGCGGAGCGTCGCCGGTGCGCGATCCCATGGTGTCGGCCAGCTGGCCGTGGATGTCGCGCCACTCGCGCATGCGCATGAACGAGAGGAAATTCGATTTGCAGAAGCGGCGCATGGCATTGCTGCCCTTCCACACGCCGGCCTCCGTGCCCGCCTGCCAGATTTTCACCAGCGACAGGAAATCCGAGGTCCGGTGGGCGAAAGCTTTGTGGGCATTGGCGGCGGCTTCGCGCGCCTCCTCGGGACGCTCGCGGGGATCGGGAATGCTGAGCCCGGCGGCGATGACGAGGATTTCCGGCAGCACGTTCTCGTGACGCGCCTGAAGCAGCATCCGGCCCAGCGAGGGATCGAGCGGCAGCCGCGCCAGTTCGTGTCCGAGGGGCGTCATCTCATGCGAGTCATCCAGCGCGCCCAGCTCGTGCAGCAGCAGATAGCCGGAGCGGATGGAGGCGGGCAGGGGAGGATTCAGGAAAGGGAAAGTCTCGATTTCCCCTAACCGGAAGGCCTTCATGCGGAGGATGACCTCCGCGAGATTGGCTCGCTGGATTTCCGGCTGGGTGAAGCGCGGGCGTTTTTCAAAATCCTCCTCACTGAAAAGCCGCACGCAGATGCCGTCCGAAAGCCGTCCCGCGCGGCCCGCCCGCTGATTGGCGCTGCTCTGCGAAACCGGCTCCACCGGCAGGCGCTTGGTGCGGGTGCGCGGCGCGTAGCGGCTGATGCGCGCGAGGCCGGTGTCCACGACATAACGGATTCTCGGAATGGTCAGGGAAGTCTCCGCGATGTTCGTCGCCAGGATCAGGCGGCGCTTCCGGCCCGGCGCGAAAATCCGCTGCTGCTCGTCCCCGGCCATGCGTCCGTAAAGACTCAGCACCTCCACGCTGCTGCCCATGCCGCCTTCCAGCACATCACGGGCTTCGCGGATGTCGCGTTCGGTGGGCAGGAAGACGAGGACGTCGCCGTCGTTGGATTCCAGGAAAACATCCTCCACGGCCCGCACGGTGGATTCGATGAGATTTTCCGCGACGCCGCTGCCGGGGCTTTCCTCACCGTCTTCGGATTCCCCGTCGGCATCGCCGGCGCTGTTGCCCATGGGCCAATAACGGATTTCCACGGGGAAGGTGCGGCCGCTGACCTCAATGACGGGCGCGCCGCCGAAGGCTTCGGAAAAGGCCGCGGTGTCGATGGTGGCGGAGGTGATCACCAGCTTCAAATCCCGCCGCCGCTGGAGCAGGCCTTTCAGATAGCCGAGGATAAAATCGACATTCAGCGAGCGTTCGTGGGCCTCGTCGATGATCAGCGCGGAGTAGGAGCGCAGCATGGGGTCGCTCTGGATCTCCGCCAGCAGAATCCCGTCGGTCATGAACTTCAGCACCGTTTCCGGACCCGTGTCGTCCTGGAAGCGCATCTTGCAGCCCACCTCGCGGCCCCAGGGGACATTCATCTCCTCGGCCACGCGTTTCGATATGCTCATCGCCGCCACCCGGCGCGGCTGGGTGCAGCCGATGCGCCCGCGCTCGCCCATGCCCGCCTCCAGACACATCTTCGGCAGCTGCGTCGTTTTCCCCGAGCCCGTCTCGCCGGCCACAATGACCACCTGATTCCCGCGGAGCGCGGCCAGAATGCGGTCCCGCTGCCCGCTGATCGGCAAATCAGCGGGGTATCGGATCAAGGGAGTCGTCGGAGTCGGAGCGTTGGCCATGGGGGGCGCACTCCATGGCGTAGAACCGCCCGCGGGACAACCGGGGATCAGCCCACGTCAATCTGCGGCGGAAAATCCGGGCAGAGCACGGAAGCCGCCACCGGTTCCGGCGCGCTGAGGGCCGTGAAGAACTCCATGCGTCCCTCCTCATCGCAAAGCCAGACCTCCTGCGCGCCTTTGGCGTAGTAGAGGGTCATTTTCCCCAGCATCTCGGCGCGGCTGTTGGAGGGGGAGAGGATTTCGACACAAATTTCAGGGGCGATGGGAAGGACCACTGCTCTGCGGTGAGGTGTCCGCCGTTCCATGGAAATCCAGGCGACGTCCGCCACGCGCACGCCTTCCGAAGTTTGAATGGCGCATTCAACCGGAACCCGGCCGTTTGGCAGCAGCCGGCTCAATTGAACGACAATCTCGGACTGATAATCGCTGTGCCAGAAGGAAGCCGGACTCATTAGGATTTTGCTATAGCGGTTGGTTTCGATTTTATAAGGCAGATTCCGCAGCGAAGGATCCGCGATGATGTCTTCCCAAGTGAGCGCTTTCATGGAGGAAATTAACATGGCTGGGATGTTTTTCCCGAATTTTAGGTTTTGATTGTGAACAAAGCTGTTTCCTGATTTGAAACCCTGGATGTGGGGTTTTAAAGATTTTGAACCGCAAGATGCTGTGGGGAGGATTTTTTTAGCTTGAGGGGGGAAGCCAGGGGATTTACCGGGAAGGCTGGTGCCGGAGTTTGGAATATTCCGGCCTGATTCATCTCCAAACTCCCGTATGCGTCTCAAGTGCCTCGAACTTCACGGCTTCAAGTCCTTCGCGGACAGGACGAGGATTGATTTCCACTCGGGCGTGACGGGGATTGTGGGACCGAACGGCTGCGGGAAGTCGAATGTCGTGGACGGGGTGCGCTGGGCGCTGGGGGAGACGTCGGCGAAGGCGCTGCGGGGCGGGGAGATGGCGGACGTCATTTTCAACGGCACGGACAAACGCAAGCCGCTGGGCATGGCCGAGGTCAGCCTGACGTTCGCGGACTGCGAGACGAGTCTGGGCGTGAATTTCAACGAGATCTGCATCACCCGCCGCGTTTACCGTGACGGGAAGAGCGAGTATGAGATGAACGGCACGACCTGCCGTTTGAAGGACATCAACAAGATGTTCATGGACACGGGCGTGGGCCGGAGCGCCTACAGCATCATGGAGCAGGGGAAAATTGACATGCTTCTGAGCGCCAAACCCGAGGACCGGCGGCAGGTGTTCGAGGAGGCGGCGGGGATCACGAAGAGCAAGTCGGAGAAAAAGGAGGCCCTGCGGAAGCTGGAATACACCGAGGCCAATCTGCTGCGGGTGACGGATGTTCTGGCGGAAATGAAGCGCCAGATGGGCACCATGCACCGTCAGGCGTCGAAAGCGCGGAAATATCAGGAGCTGCACGAGGACGTGCTGGTGCTGGATTCGCACCTGAGTTTCAAAAAATTCCACGAGATGGCGGAGGAGAAATCCACGCTGGAGGCGAGCGTGAACCGTCTGCGGCAGTTCCAGGCGGATCATGAGGCTCAAATTCACGATGACGAGGTGCAGGTGGCGGCGGACCGGGCGGAACTGCGGGAGCTGGACATCCAGTTGTCGAATCTGCGGCATCAGTTGAACGAGAGGCAGAACCAGATGCAGGCGGCGGAGAGCCGCATGGGATTCAACACGGAGCGTCAGCGCGAGCTGGAGGCGCTGATTTCCCAGAATTCCGGCGATGTGTCAGCGAATGAGGAGCGGCTTCTGAATCAGGAGGAGGCGCTGAAAGCGGCGGATGAGGCGCTGATCGCCATCCGGGAGAACATTGTCCGGCAGCGCGAGGAAATTGAGGAGCACAGCCGGATCACGGCGGCGGTGCGGGAGGAAAAAGCGCGGCTGGAGCAGTCGCTGCGGGCGGCGCGGCAGTCGATGCACCACGCCGAGGGCGTGATTATTTCGGCGCAGGCGGAGATTTCGAGTCATCAGAGCCAGGAGACGGCGGACCGCACGCGTCAGGAGCAGCTGCAGCGGGATGTGGATAATCTTCACGCCGAACGGGCGGTGAAGCAGGAGGAGGAGACGGAGACCAAGGCGCAGCTGGAGCGCATGAAGGAGGAGATTGAGGAGCACGAATTTCTCCTCCAGCAGCGCGAGCGCGAGCTGCTGAGCGCCGAGCATGAGCTGGAGGCGACTGTGAAGCGCCTTCAGGCGGCGGCGCGGCTGCACAGCGAGCGCGCGGGCCGGGCGCAGATTCTGCGGCAGCTGCTGGCGGAGGGCGAGGGCCTGGAAAAAGGGACCCAGGCGGTGCTGAAGGGGCTGGATAATCCGGAATTTTTTAAAAATGGCACCCGCGGCCTGCTGTCGGGGTTTCTGGAGGTGGAGCGCGGATTCATCCCGGCGGTGGAGGCGGCGCTGGGCACCAGCCTGCACGCGGTGCTGGTGGCGGACACCCTGCTGGCGGAGTCCATGATCGGGATTCTGACCCGCGATCAGCTCGGCGAGGTGGTGGTGCTTCCCGAGGATCTGCTGCGCCAGACCAGCGAAACCCAGATGCTGACCCTGCCGGACGGCGCGGTGACCTGGGCGCTGGACAGGGTGCGGGTGCGGGATTCCGTGCGGCCGCTGGTGCATCAGCTGCTGGCGAATGTGCTGATTGTCCCCGATCTGGCGACGGCGGTGCGGCTGAAACGGGAGCATCCCGAAGTGGCGTTCGCCACCATGGCCGGGGAATTCATCTCCAGCGAGGGGGCGATGCGCGGCGGGGTTTCGAAGGACAAGGCGGGCAGCATTCTGCAGCGCCAGGTGGAACTGAATGATCTGGAGGCGGAAGTGACGCGGCTGGCGCTGGAGCTGGAATCGCTGGAATCCGGCCAGCGGCAGGGGCAGGAATCGCTGCGCTCGCTGAAATCGCAGCTGGAGGAGCAGCGCGCCATGCTTCAGAGCCGCCGGGTGGCGGGGAGCAATCTGAGCGGGCAGCTGATGCTGATCGCCAAGGAACTGCATCAGCACACCAACAAGCTGGAGGGCCTGGGCTGGGAGCAGAGCGAACTCGGCAAACGGCAGGACACGCTTTCCCGCAAAATGGAGGAGGCCACCGGCCGCCGGGTCCGCGCGGAGGAGGAGCTGGCGGGCAGACAGGAGGAATCGTCACAACTGGACGCCGCTTTGCAGAGCGCCGCCCGCAACGAGGCCGACGCCAGCGAGCTGCTCGGCGAGCTGCGCACCACCCTCGCCGTGGAGCAGCGGACGGAGCAGGCGCTGAACGAGCAGCGGGCCCCGATGGATTCCCGGCTGCGGGAGCTGGCGGAAATGATCGCCCGGCGGAAACGGGAAATCGAGTCCTACCACGAGCGCATCCAGGCGGCGCTGGCGGAAAATGAGCGGCTGGCGGAGGAATGCGCCGCCGGACGGGCGCAGCTGGAGGATCTGATGATTCTCGGCGAAAGCCGCACGGACGAGCGCACGGGCCTCGCGGAATCGGTGCGCGTGCGGGAAAACGGACTTTCCGAAATCCGGCGTCAGATTGCCCAGTGCGCGGAGCAGCGCGGCACTGAGGAGGTCCGCGTGGAGCGCATCGCCCTCCGCATGGATAATCTGGCGGCTTACGCGCAGGAGCGTTACCGTCTGGATCTGAACGCGTTCCAGCAGGATATCCCGGCGCTGCTGACCGCCATTCAGAACCAGAAATTCCCCCGCCGCCGGGCGGACCGCCGGGCGCTTTTTGAAAAGGAGCCGGAATCCGGAGCCGTTGCGGAAAGGGCAGGGGAAAATCATATCCCGGAATCCCCTCCCGCTGCGGATGATGGGGAAACCGGCGACGGGCAGACCCCGCTTTCCGCCGAAGCGCTCCCCCCCGTCCACGCGCCGGAAGCTGAATTTTCCGCCGCCGAGGAGCCGACCCCCGACGAGCCCGAAGTCTGTCTGGACCCGGAAATGGCCGCTCTGCTGGAGGAGGGCCCGGACTGGGAATACGTGGAAACCACCGTTGTGGAGCTGAAGCAGCGCCTGGATTCCATGGGCCCCGTGAACCTCGACGCCATCCAGGAATACGAGGAGCTGGAGGAGCGCCACAATTTTCTCCAGACCGAGAACGATGATCTCGTTAAAGCCAAGACAGAGCTGCTGGGGATCATCCAGCGGATCAACACGGAGACGAAAAAGCGGTTTGCGGACACTTTTTACCAGGTCCGGGACAACTTCCGGAACACTTTCAAGGAGCTGTTCGGCAACGCGGGGCAGGCCGACCTGGTGCTGGTGAACGAGGCCGATCCGCTGGAATCCGGCATCGACGTCATCGCCAAACCGCCCGGCAAAAAACCCACCAGCATCACCCTGCTGTCCGGCGGCGAGCGCTCCATGACGGCGGTGGCCCTGCTGTTCTCCATTTACATGGTGAAGCCCAGCCCGTTCTGTATTCTGGACGAGCTGGATGCGCCGCTTGATGAGTCGAACATCGGCCGGTTTCTGCGGATGCTCGACAAGTTCATCGAGAAAAGCCAGTTCGTAATCGTGACCCACAACAAGCGCACCATGCGCCGCGCCGACGTGCTTTACGGGGTGACCATGGAGGAATTCGGCGTCAGCAAGCCGGTGGGCATGAAGCTCAGCGCCGACGCGGACCGTCCGCGCGACCAGTACACCGCCCCGCCCGAAATGACGGGCGCGGAGAAAGCGGAGGCCCGGGCGGAAACCCTGGCCGCCGCCGAGCAGGCCGAGGATGAAAAACACGGGGAACCTCCGGACCTGCAAACTCAGGAAGTCTGAAGCCTCATCGGGAAAGGAGCTCATTTTCCTGAAGAATGGAGCCATCCGGAGCGCGCGGAGCCGGCTCCCGTTTCCGGAGAAAAGCCCGGAGTTCACGGCGGGGCCTTCAAAACCGGTTTTTTAAGTTGGGAATCCCCGCCAGCCCGCAATCGCTTGCCCTTGCCGCCGGCCGGACTTAACTGGCGGGTCACCCATGGCCGCCCCGACCCTTCCCGATTCCTTCGTCCATCTGCACGTTCACACCGAGTATTCGCTGCTCGACGGGGCGGTGCGGATTGATGAGCTGATCGCCAAGGCCGTGAAGCTGAAAATGCCGGCGGTGGCCATGACGGATCACGGAAATCTTTACGGCTGCATCGATTTTTACCAGGCGGCGAAGAAGGCGAAAATCAAGCCCATCATCGGCTGCGAGCTGTATGTCGCGCCGAAGGAGAAGGAGCTGCGCAAGGAGGTTCCCGGCTTCAAAAACAACTACCACCTGACGGTCCTGGCGAAGAATGAGACGGGCTTTAAAAACCTGTCCAAAATCGTCTCCCGCGCCCATCTGGACGGCCAGTATTACAAGCCGCGCACGGACCGGCGGGACCTGGAGGATTACAGCGAGGGACTCATCGTTCTTTCCGGGTGTCTGAACAGCGAGATCAACGAGTCCATCCGCGGCGGCCAGCTGGACCACGCGCGGAGCACGCTGGAATGGTTCAAGGAACGCTGGGCGGACGATTTTTATCTGGAGCTGCACGACCACATCAACGGCGATGTGGCGGAGGCGCAGCGCAAATGCACCGTTCAGCTCCTGGAGTGGGCGAAGGAGTACAACATCAAGCCCGTGGCGGCGAATGATGTGCATTTTCTCGACCGCACGGACCACGGGGCGCACGATGTCATGATCTGCATCGGCACCGGCAAGATGGTCTTTGATGAGAACCGGATGAAATATTCCGAGGAGGTCTATTTCAAGACGCCGAAGGAGATGCACAAGCTCTTCAAGCACGTGCCGCAGGCGCTGTGGAGCACCCTGGAAATCGCCGACAAGGTCGATCTGACGATCAAACTGGATTCGACGTCCTCGGAAAAATATCCGCAGTTTGACGCGCCCGACGGCAGCCCGCGCGAGGAGTTTTTCCGCCGTCAGTGCAAGGCCGGGCTGGAGGTCCGGTTCGGCGAAAAAGCCAACGAGCCGGACATGCAGGAGCGTCTGGAATACGAGATGGGCATCATGGAGAAGATGGGATTTCTCAGCTACTTCCTCATCGTCTGGGACTTTATCAAATGGGCCAAGGACAACGGCATTCCCGTCGGTCCGGGCCGCGGATCGGCGGCGGGTTCGCTGGTGGCGTATGCCCTGGGGATCACGGACTGCGATCCTTTGCGCTTCAGTCTGATCTTTGAGCGCTTCCTGAATCCCGAACGTATCAGCCCGCCGGATATCGACGTGGACTTCTGCCAGACGCGGCGGCCGGAGGTCATCGACTACGTGCGGAAAAAATACGGCGAGCGCTGTGTCAGCCACATCATCACCTTCGGCACTCTGGGCGCGAAATCCGTGATCCGTGACTGCGGCCGCGTCCTGGGCATGAGCTATGGCGACACCGACCGCGTGGCCAAAATGATTCCCACGGAACTGAATATCGACCTGGCCTCCGCCAAGAAGAAAAACCCGGATTTGAAGGCCGCCATCGAGAACGACAAGGCCGTGGCCAAGCTTTACGAGACGGCGGAAAAACTCGAAGGTTTGACCCGGGGTGTGGGCATTCACGCCGCCGGGATCGTGATCGGGTCGCAGGATCTTTCCGACTTCCTGCCGCTCACGCGGGGGAACGCGGATGAAGTGGTGACCCAGCTGGCCATGAGCCCGCTGACGGAGCTGGGGATGCTGAAGATGGACTTCCTCGGGCTGAAAACCCTGACGGTGATTGATGATGCCGTGAAGCTCATCCACCGGCACACGCCGGATTTCCGCATTGCCACCCTGCCGCTGGATGACCAGCCGACTTTCGAGCTGCTGAGCCGGGGCGCGACCATCGCCGTGTTCCAGCTGGAGTCCGGCGGCATGGCCAACATGTGCAAAAACTTCGGTGTGGAGAGCATTGACCACATCATCGCGCTCATCGCTCTTTACCGGCCGGGTCCGATGGACCTGATTCCGGACTTTATCGCCCGCAAAAAAGGGACTCAGAAAGTCGAGTATCTGCACCCCCTGCTGGAGGATGTGAGCCGGGAGACCTACGGCATTCTCATCTACCAGGAGCAGGTGCAGAAAGCGGCGAATCTTCTGGCCGGCTACAGCCTGGGCGCGGCGGACCTTCTGCGCCGGGCGATGGGCAAGAAGGATCCCGAGAAGATGGCGCAGCAGCGCAAGATCTTCGTGAAGGGCTGCGAGGACGTGAATAAAATTCCGGAAAAGCGGGCCAACGAAATCTTCGATCTTCTCGAAAAATTCGCGGGTTACGGTTTCAACAAATCCCACTCCGCCGCCTACGGCCTGGTGACCTACCAGACCGGCTGGCTGAAGGCGAATTACCCCGTGGAGTTCATGTGCGGGGTGCTGAGCAATGAAATCAGCAACACCGACAAAATCGCGGTGTTTGTCGGCGAGTGCCAGGCCATGGGCATGGCCATCCTGCCGCCGAATGTGAACCGCAGCGGCGTGCATTTCCTGCCCGAGGAGATTTCCGGAAAGAAGCGCGGCGTGCGTTACGGACTGGCGGCCATCAAAGGCGTGGGCGAGGCCGCCTGCGGCCTGATGCTGGCGGAGCGCGATGCCGCCGGGGAATTCAAAAGCCTTGAGGATTTCGCCCGCCGTGTGGATTCCAAAGGCGTGAACCGCCGCATTCTGGAAAGCCTGATCCGGGCCGGAGCCTTCGACTGGAGCGGCGAGGAGCGCGCCCAGTTGTTCAGCCGGATCGAAACCGCCATCGCGGCCGGAGCCTCCGCCCAGCGCGACCGGGCGGCGGGGCAATTTTCCCTGTTCGGTGATGAGCTGGACGCCGTGCCGGTGCTGAAACCCTCCGCCAATCAGGTCAAAGTGGAGCCTTGGAGCGCGGAGAAGATGCTGGACGACGAGAAGGAACTGCTGGGCTTTTATGTGTCAGGACACCCGCTGGACCCGTGGCGCCCGGTGGTGGACACGCCCGCCTACCGCAGGCTGGGTTTCATCGAGGAGATTCCGGAACGGGACCGCAGGTCGAAGCTGAAATTCGCCGGCCTGGTGTCCTCCGTGCAGCTCAAATACACGAAGAGCGGCAAGCAGTTCGTGATCATGCGCATCGAGGATTTCACGGGATCCAGCGAACTCACGCTCTGGAGCGAGGAGTATGAGAAATTCGGCAAGGGCGTGGAGAAGGGCAGTGTCATCGAGATCATCGCCAAGGTCGAGAAGGACAACATGAACGACTCCCTGAAGCTGACGGCGCAGGGCATCAAGCCGCTGCCCATGCCCGCCGCCGGCAGTGATGCAGGCGGCGGAAATGGTGGAAGAGGGATTTCAGCCCCGGGCGGCAGTGACGGGAATGGGAATGCGGCCGGTTATGGAAACGGGAACGGAAATGGTCACGGCAGTCCGGGCAGTCATGGCGCGCCGGGGATGACGAAAGCCCCGGCCGGCCCGCGCGCGCTGACGCTGCGGCTGGACAGCGGCCGGGATTCCGTGGCCGATCTGCGGCGGATTCAGTCGCTGATTCTGCAATACCCCGGCGACACGCCTGTCATCTTCCGCTGTGTGGCGGAAAACGGGGCGAGGCTGGAGATCACGGCGGGGCCGCGCTTCCGCATCGACGCGGCGGACGAGCTGATCGAGGGGCTGTCGCCGTGGATCTGAAGGATGCGTGGGCCGCAGGGATGGACCGGATGGGCGGATGACAAAAGCTCTTTTCAGGAGGCGGGAGCCGCTTTTATTTCGCTGACTTGTCAGGCTTCGCGGGGATCGGGGGGACGGGGCGGGGATCTTTGGCGATGAGTTCCTGGAGGTGTTTGACGGCGGCTTCGAGCTGAGGGTCCTTTCCTTCGAAGGCGGCGTGGGGCGGGTTGTCGACGGTGATGTCGGGATCGACGCCGTGGCCCTCGATGAGCCACTGGCCCTCGGGGCCGTAAACGCCCATTTCGGCGGCGGAGCACATGCCGTTGTCCACCAGCCAGCGTTTGGCGCTGAGCCAGATTTCGCCGCCCCAGGTGCGGGTGCCGATGACCTTGCCAAGACCGAGGCGCTTGACGCCCTCGGCGAAAGCCTCGCCGTCGCTGGCGGTGCGTTCGTTGCAGAGAACCGTGACATGGCCCCGGAAGGCGTACTGCATGTTCCAGGTCTGGTCGCCGGTGCGGCGGGACCAGTACATCCAGGCTTTGCGCATGAGCTTTTCAATGATCCACGAATCAATGTTCCCGCCCCGGTTGTGGCGGACGTCAATGATGAGTCCCTGACGCTGGAAGACAGGGTAAAAATCGCGCGCCCACTCCGCGATATTCTCCGCTCCCATGGCGCGGAGATGCACGTAGCCGATGCTGCCCTGGCTGAGTTTTTCCGTCTCCAGCCGGCGGGTGTATTCCCATTCCGAATACCGCAGATCCCTGGCGGCTTCGGCGCTCAATGGTTTCACCAGCGCCTGGCGGACGGCTCCGTTGTTGGCGGGTTTCACTTCCAGCAGCACTGACCGTCCGGCCTGCTGGCGCAGGAGCACGGCGGGATGCGGGACGGTGCTGAGCGGGATGCCGTTGATGCTCAGCAGGATGTCGCCTTCGGCAATGTCCACGCCGGGCCTGACCAGCGGGCTGAGGGCGTCGGGATAGTCCGGATCGGTGCGGAAAATATGGTCCACGCGCCAGCCGCCGGACGTTTTGTCGCGGACGAGGCGGGCTCCGAGCGCGGAGGGCTCGATTTTATCCGGACCCTCGCGGGCCTCGCCGTAGCGGATGTAGGTGTGCAGGGCGCTGAGTTCGCCGGCCATCTCGTGCAGCACCTCGCTGAGATCCTCACGGTCGGAGACGCGGTCCACCAGCGGCTCGTATTTTTTGCGGACCGCCAGCCAGTCCACGCCGTGGAGTTTGGGATCGTAGAAAAAATCGCGCAGCATGCGCCACGCCTCGCGGTAAATCTGCCTCCACTCCTCGCGGGGATCGATGGAGAACGACCACCGGTCCAGCGGCACTGCTTTCTCCAGCTTGGCGGGAGCGTCCCCTTCGGCGGGGGCGACGAAGAAACTGTCGCCTTTCCGCAGCAGGATCTGTTTGCGGTTGGAGGAAAGCTCCCAGGACTTCACCTCCTCGGCGAGGACCTTGGGTTTTGGCTCCCGGGACGTGATTTCCAGCCGCATCAGGCGCGGTTTGGAATCAAAGCCGGGCGTTTTCGCCGTGAAGAAAAGCTGCTTCGCGGATGCCGCGAGGTTCGTGTAATTCCCCGCCGGAACCGGCAGTTCCCACAGACGCCCGGCCAGTCCGTCGGCCTCGATTTCCACCGCTGCCGCCGCTGTGGTGGCGGCTCCCTCCTCCTTGTCCTTCTCGCTGTCTTTTTTGTCCTTTTCCTTTTTCGCGGCCTCGGCGGCGGGGTGCAGCTCGTCCGGAAGTTCGAAAGGCGAGCGCAGGCCTTTTTTCAGAGCCAGGGCGTAGAGCTTGGTGTTCTCCGTGAAAAACGGCTCCGGCTGGAGATCGCCCCAGGGACTGCTGACGAGGGAGCGCAGTTCGCGCTGGCTGGCGAAAAACAGCCATTTGCCGTCGCTGGACCAGGCGGGAAACGCGCTGTTCACGCGGTCGCTGGTGGCGGTCAGAAGGGTGCCGTCGCCGGCGCGGCAGAGTTTGATCCGGCGGTAAGTGTTGGCGTCCGCCTCCACAAACGCCAGCCATTGACCGTCGGGCGACCAGGTCAGGTTGTCGAACTCGTCGATCAGGCTGGTGGCGATGAGTTTTGACTGGCCGTTTTTCAGGTCGCGGATCCAGAGCTGCTGATTTTTATCCTGCCAGGCGGCCCACCGTCCATCCGGCGAGGTCACGGGCGGAAAGCGGAAAATCACTCCGTCGCGGGTGAGCAGTTCCGGGGCGCCGACGCCGTTGGCGGGCAGTTTCACCAGCTCGATTTCTCCGGTTTCATCCGTCTGCGCGATCAGCGATTTGCCATCCCCGAGGAACGAGGCCTCGCGGTAACGCACGCCCTCCTTCCGCGGAAGATTCACAAAACGGCCGCCGGGTTCGGCCGGCGCCACAAAAATCTCACCGCGCGCGGTGAGGACCACCCGGTCGCCGTCCGGCGAAAGATGCGCGCTGGTCAGGAACTCCATCGGCTTCGTCACCCAGTGCTCGCGGGTCTGATCAAAATCCGAGCTGAGGGTGATGGAAATCGGAGCATCCACTGCGCCGTTCAGCGTGAACAGCCGCAGATCCGCGCCCTGCTGGTAAACGACGCGCCCCTGGTCCAGCCGGGCCCATTTCACATCAAAATCCAGGTGCCTGGTCAGCGGCTGCGCGTCCTTGCCGTCCGGCAGCATGGACCACAGATTGGAAATCCCGGACCGGTCGGAGAGAAAATACACCCGGCCCTGCCAGAACATCGGATTTTTGGAGGTGCCCGCAAAATCCGGCGTCAGGGCCACCGCTTCCGCCGCGCCCTCGTCAAAGCGCCAGAGATTCTGCGCGGTGCCGCCCTGATACCGCTTGGTGCTGCTCCCCTGGAAAGGCAGGCGGGTGAAAAACAGGCTGCGGCCCGTGTCGTCCGCCGCGCCCTCGCTGGCCTGGGCCAGCGGCAGCACGGTGTCCTCGCCGGTGGCGGGATCGAGGGAGGAAAGCTGGTCGTTCGGCAGGGTTGAAAAAGCCTTCGTGGTATATAATAAGCGTCCCTGCGGTGTCCAGCCGGCGGGGAACGCGCCCTCGCCGTGCCAGGTCAGGCGTTTCGGGGCCCCGCCTTCAAGGGGCATGACGTAAACTTCCGCCGGGCCCTCATATTCGGCGGAGAAGGCGACGGATTTTCCATCCGGCGAAATGGCGGCGAAGGATTCCGTGCCCGGATGCGAGGTCAGCCGCTGCGCCGTGCCGCCGGTGACCGGGACTTTCCAGAGATCGCCCTCCGCCGTGAACACCACGGTATCGCCATGCAGTGCCGGGAAACGGTAAAATCCCTGGCCGGCGGCGGCGGCTGGCAGCGGGAAGCTGGACGCCAGGAGGATCGCGGGGAATGCGGAAAGCGGCTTCATCGCGCCGATCCTGGAGGCAGGGTTCCGGAGCCGCAAGGGCCGGGCGGCGTGAAATCGCGGAATGAGGCGGGATTTTCACCGCCGACGGTCTTTTAAAGCCGGATTTCCGCTGCCGGGACCGGTTTTTTGCGGGAACCGGGCGCGGGCTCCGTGGAATCCGGATCGCGCAGGCGCAGGCGCTGGCGAAGCTGCTTCTGGAGCCGCTGGAAACGCTCCTTCTGCTGAGGGTTCAGAAGTTCCAGAATCTGCGGATGGGTGGTGTCCATGATCTGCCGCATTTTCTGACGGCGCTCGCGGTCCAGCTGCTGAAGCTGCGGGCGGGCGGTGGCGTAGATCTGACGCACGCGCCGCGCCTGTTCGGGATCCAGTTTCAGTTCCGTCTCCAGACGGCGGCCCATCAGTTCCCCGGCCAGCCCTGGAGCACTCCTCTCCAGTTTTTTCATGCGGTCACGCTCCGCCGTCACCCCCAGAAGACCTCCGGCAACGCCGCCAAGGACAAAAACGGTGGCCAGTCCGGCGTAAAGCATCCAGCGCATGATGATCAGAGGAAAAAGAAGTGAGGCCGGAATCCGCCGAAGCGTCAGTTCAGAAAATCGGCGTCGTAGGAAATCTGCCCTCCATCCCAGAACGCGGTCAGATCGTCCTCCGTTTCCCTGGGCGACTGCACAAGGACAAACCATACCGCCATCACGCCCACCAAGGAAGCGCAGCCGGCGGCGGCGCGCCATATAATATGCACGGCGCTCAGCCCGGCGGCCGGAAGAGCCTCCAGCCGGGCCGCCATACGGGCTTCAAATCCGTATTCCTGCCGGGAAAAATCGGCATTCCGGCTGGCGGCGCGGGCTTTGCCGAGAAGGTCGGTGAATTCCTGATCGTTCATGGTGGGAAGGGAGTCGGTGGGAAAGCGGTCAGGCCGGGAATTTGAACAGAAGGAAACGATGGAATGAGGGACGATTTCAGATTTTCAGCGTGGTGAGGCGGCGGGCGGGATACAGGTTCAAATCCCGGAGGACGACGCATAAAAAGGGATCGGGTCAGGAAAGGGGACCCCGGGATTGGGATTGCCGCAGGCGTTCGATGCACTTCCGCAAAGCCTGCCGGGCGCGGAAGGCCCGGACTTTCACGTTGGCCTCGCTCCATCCGGTCAGGGAGGCGACTTCCTTCACCGGGCGGTCCTCCAGTTCCAGCAGCGTGAGCACATGCTGTTCCTTGGGCGAAAGCAGGGACATGGCCCGGCGGACCTCCAGCAGCGCGTGGTTTTCCTCCAGGGCGGTCCCGGCATGAATCCCTTCCGCCGGGAAATGTCCGGCCTCCATCAGAGCATCGCGGGAAACCTCGTGCTCGCGGCGGTTCCGGTTCCGGCGCAGAAAATCGAAACAGGCGCGCACCGCCACGCGCATGAGCCAGTGTTCGAAGGGAGCGTCACCCCGGTAGCTGGCGAGGCCTTTCCAGGCTTTGATGAAAATGTCCTGCGCCAGATCCTCCAGTTCATGATGATTCCGGGCATATTTTGCCGCCATGGCGAACACCCGGGTTTTGTGCGCCGCCATCAGGCTGCCAAAAGCGGCGGAATCACCGGCCCTGGCTGCCATCACCACGGCCAAATCAGGGGGGACAGCAGGCATTGGCCGGAACGGGGAGTCAGACAACCACGGCGGCCCGGAGGCGGTGGAAAGGGCGAAAATCGTGGACATAGGGCCGGGGAGCGGCAGCGGGAAGCGCCTTTCCTCACCGGACGCGTCCGGAATCAATCAAGGTTACAGGAATCCACCGGGGCTGTATTTTTAAAATTTTAAGCAAAGACTTTCAGGAAAAAAGCATTCATTCTCCAAAGGGGTTAAAATTTCATCCGGGAACATTGCCTGTTCATGAGTTTTATCGTATGGTATTTATGATGATTGCTTATAGATTGTAAAAAATTCGCAAATATGAAGGATTTCCCACTTCATTTTTGTGTAACCAGTCCAAAAAACCTTGCGTTTGGAGTCGCTGCGTGGCATTCTAATGCCATAGTTCTGGCTCATGGCGCGGGAAAAAAATAAGATCGACACCATTCAAATCACCCTCGCGGTGACTGAACCGATCCGTGACATGCTCGAAAGTCTTTCGACCTCGGGATTTTTTGGAAAAAATGCAGCAGACACGGCGGCGATTCTTCTGCGTGAAAAACTTCGGGAACTTTACGGGCGCCCCCAGACTCCCGGTTTTATTCCCGCAGCCTCCCCCGGTCTGTTCGGCACTCCTCCGGGCCCGGCTCTGGGTTTCTGAGTCTCTGTTCCATTTTCGGATACCACACCACGTCTCACTTCACATCACCTCAAGATACCACCATCCACCTCAGTCAGGAACTTATGAACTCACTCATCATCACCATGCCGCCCCGGTCCGTGCGCCCTGCCACCCGCACGCGCACGCCACTCACCTTCGATACGGTGGCGGTTTCGGGTGATGGAGGGGACGATTTGCGCCAACTGGCCCGTGACATTGTGCGTCATGACCCGATTCTGGCTCTGCTCCTGGCGCGGTCCAGTGACCGGATCCGCCAGCAATAAAAGATTTATTTTTCCCGAAACAAGCCGCCATGCGCCCTGGAAGCCGTCATGGCGGCTTTTTCGTGGAAAGCGGCACGGGCTTTCAGACAAGAGTGTTCGGTATGGATGGTGCTGCGCTCAGGAAACCGTTTTTAACCAGGCCCGTGGGCTTTCGCGTGATTGAAGCCGGAGGCTTCACAGCGGGCAGCCGGGGATTGAGCGCAGCGACATCCCCGGAAAACTCCCGGAACGATCCATCCCGGATGGGATGGCAGCCCGGAGCCGGGCGGGGAGGCCAGTCTCCGGGCAGTCCGGCATCCCGCCGGGATGCGGATGTTTTTGGACACTCTTTCCGGTGGTGTCGCTGCGCTCAACCACCGGCTACCGGCTGTTTTCCCTCCGGGAAAAGGAAGTGCTGACAAAATGGAGGGCCCATGGCGCGCAGCTGATTCCGTGCCGAACACTCTTGGCTTCCAGATCATTTTCATGAATTGGGCGTGCCCATGCCTCCGCGGAAGATGAAATACACGGCTCCGCAGAGACAGAGCCCGGCCCAGAGGAAATCCAGGCGGGGTTTTTCTCCCATGTAAAAAATGGCGAAAGGCAGGAACACCGTCAGGGTGATGACCTCCTGCATGATTTTCAGCTGTGCCAGGCCGACGCCGTGCTGATAACCGATGCGGTTGGCGGGGACCTGCAGGAGGTATTCAAACAGCGCGATGCCCCAGCTGATGAGCGCCGCCACCCACCAGGCGCGGTCCTTCAGATCCTTCAGATGCGCGTACCACGCGAAGGTCATGAAAATATTCGAGAGCAGCAGCAGTCCGGTGGTGGAGAGAATGGGCATGAAGCGGGGTTAGGGAGAATGGGCTGAAACCGGGCGGAGGAACGGTCAAGGAAGACGGTGGACCTGATGAGGCGGCGGGGTATGGGTGTGGAATGAAATTGAAATTGGAGCAGGGTCAAATGTGGCGTCAGGACACGAATCTCATCCGTTTGGTGAGACTGGAACGGCTGGCGGTGGAATACAAATCGATCAACGATGAGTCCACCGGCGGTGGAACGCATCATCGTGTGACCAAGAAGGAATTCTGCCGGCTCATCAAGCCCTTGCCCCGGGTGACGGAAATGGAATCAACCCCGGCTCCGGAAGCCTGACCGTCTTTTTTCGGCAAAACTCCCGCCCTTCCCGTTCCTCATCACCCTGCACCAGAATGACCGCTCCTGCTTTTCCCATGCCCCGCCGCCTGACCTCCCAGCAGACCGTCCGCCTGTTTATTCTCGGTCTGCCGGCCGGGCTGATCATCACCGGCATCATCGCCATGTTTGTTTACTTCCGCCTGGAACGCGTGCGGGAGGAGCGGGAGACGCGGACGCTGGTGAGCAAAGCATTGAATGAGGACGATCTCCGGAAGCAGGTCCACACGCTGGCCGGAGTCATCGGGCCGCGTCATACGGGGGTGCCGGAAACGATTTCCTCCGCGAAAAAATACATTCAGTCCACGCTCGGTCCCGCGAATCTGGGTTACCGGGTCTCCCGGGTGGAATTTGAGAAGGAGGGGCAGCCCTGGCACCATCTGGTGATTGATCTTCCCGGAAAAAACGAGAAACTTTGGGACGAAATCGTGATCGTCGCGGCCAGTTACGACTCCGCCTCCAACAGCCCAGGAGCCGATTCCAGCGCCACGGGCATCTCCGCCCTCATGAGCCTCGCGCAATCGTTCGCCGGTGCCTCCGCGGACCGCACGCTGCGTTTTGTGGCCACCGTGCACGACGCGCCTCCCTTCGCGGGCACGGACGGCATGGGCAGTTTGAATTATGCGGCCACCCTGCGCGGCCGTCAGGAGAAAGTGGTGGCGGTGGTCACGCTGGAGGGCCTTGGCTGTTACACGGATGCGCCGGGAAGCCAGAAAATTCCCGCCAGCCCCGCGGCGCCTTATCCGGATCAGGGCAACTTCCTCGCGATGGTTTCCAATCCCCAGGCACAGGCTCTGACGGACAGTTTCAAATCCCGTCTGACCAAAAGCACGGCGCTGCCATTGGAAATCGAAGCCTCCCCCGCCGCCGGTCCGCTGCTGGGAAATTCCATCGCCTGGGCCTTCGATCACGCCGGTTTCCCGGTCATCCGCCTGACCGACACCGGCGATCTGCGGAATCCACGCTGGCAGCAGGCGGGTGATACCCCGGAAACCATCGATTATCCCAAATTCCTTGAAGCCGTGAAAGCCGCCGAGGCGGTCATTTCCCGGCTGCTGAACCCGGGGCGTTAACCGCGGGAGAGGCTGGAGGAGAAATTTGAACAGAAGTGCGCGAAGGAAACGAAGGGCCAAGGAGGATCAGAGCGCGGCCAGCAGCTGCGTGAGGTGCTCCGCCGGTTTCACTTTGGGCAGGATGGCGGCAATTTTACCGTCGGCACCGATGACAAACGTGCTGCGCTCGGTGCCCATATAAGTCTTGCCGTAGAGCGATTTTTCCACCCAGACTCCATAGGCCGTGGCGAGGACTTTCTCCCCGTCGGCGATCAGAGGGAAGGGGAGCTGGTGTTTGGTGATGAACTTCTTGTGACTACGGACAGAATCAATGCTCACGCCGAAGATGGCCGCTTTTGAGGAAACCGAGGACCAGTCGTCCCGCAGGGCGCAGGCTTGAGCCGTGCATCCAGGCGTGTCGTCCTTGGGATAAAAATAGAGGACGTAAGGCCGGCCGGTCAGCGAGCGGGAATCCAGCACCGCGTCCTCCGGATAAGCGCCGCCCACCACGGGGAGGAGAAAGGCGGGAGCAGGGGAACCGACAGCGGGGTATGAGGACATTTTCGGAAAAGGGAGCGGAGGTGTGAGGGGCTCACAGGAGAAACCTGAAGGCGGAAGGTCACAAATAAAACTTGGAGTGGCTTCCCGGAAGCGGGAAAGCCATCTATGAAAACCTGGGGTGGCTTTCCCGGAAGGCGAATGGTCGCCCATGAAACTCATGGCGACTTTCCCGGAAGCGGGAAGGCCACCCATGAAAACCTGGGGTGGCTTTCCCGGAAGCGGGGAGACCACCCATGAAAACCTGGGGCGGCTTCCCCGGAAGGCGAATGGTCACCCATGAAACTCATGGTGACTTTCCCGGAAGCGGGAAGGCCACCCATGAAATCTATGAAGGCTTATCGTGGAGATGCGGGAAAATTTCCGCAAATTTTCTGTCCCACCTTCCGGCGGGCGGCAACTCTAAAGGGAAAACACGTTTTTCCCTATGCTGCCGACCACCGAAATTTCACAGGATGACGAATGGCTGAGTGCCTGGGTGAAGCGGCGGGATCATGCGGCTTTCCGGGCCCTGGTGGGAAAATACACGGGTCTGGTGTATGGGACGGCGCTGCGGAGGCTGGGACGCGCGGACTGGGCGGAGGAGATGGTGCAGGAGGTGTTTATCGTGTTCGCCCGGCAATCAGCCGGGCTGCGCGGGGCGGGCGGGCTGGCGGCCTGGCTGCACCGGGCGGCGGCATTCAAAGCGGCCGCGCGGCTGCGGGCGGAAATCCGGCACCGGGGGCGGATGGAAAAGCTGACAGCCATGGCTCCGGAACCGGACGCCGGAGACCCGGAGGTCCGCGGGACCGTGCCGGAACGGGACTGGGCCCTGCTGCGGCCGCTGCTGGATGAGGCGGTCGCCTCCCTGCCGGAGCGGGACCGGCGGGTGATTCTGCTGCATTATTTTGATCACAAAACTTACCCGGAAGTCGCCGCGCTGACCGGGGATTCCCACGAAGCGGCCCGGAAGCGCGGGGCGCGGGCTCTGGAGAAATTGAGCCGCGTGCTGCGCCGGCGCGGACTGGCGCTTCCGGCGGCGGCCATCGGCGGCGGGCTCAGTGCCGCTTTTCAGGAATCAGCTCCGGCAACCCTCCTGCCGCTGGCCGCCAAGGCGGCGTCGGCGGGCATCGTGGCCGCCACCATGGCGGGGACGGGGATGACTTTCCTGACCACTTTTTCGATCAGCTCCCTTTTTGCCATGAAGACTTCCCTCACCGCCGCTGTCCTTGTCCTTGCCGCCGGTTCCTCCCTGGTCTGGTGGTCGCGGAATCACCGCGATCCTGCTCCTGATTCCGCCCTCTCCGTCACGGCGGTTCCGGTGGCATCCACCGTTCCGCCCGTTGCCGTCCCGGCGCGGACGGACCTTTCCTCCTCCACGCAAAAGCGGGCTGCTCTGACCGCCGTCGCCGGAAAGCCGCTGCCGCTGCCGCTGCCGCCGCCCTCCGCCGGACCCCAAAGCCCGCCGCCGCCGCTGGATCCGGCTCTGATGGAGGTTTTCAGGAAGGACCCGCGCACTAAAAAAGCGGAGCTTCGGGTCAATGCTCTCAAGGGCGGTTTCAAGGGGCTCCTGGATCTCCAGCTTGAGCCCTTCCATGTGAAAAAAACCTCGTCAGCGAGGCCACCCGGCGATTACGCGATTCCACGCTCAGCCCGGCGGATGAGGCCGGCGCGCGGGCCAAAGTGGAGCAGTTGAAGGCGGAAATGAAGGAGATCACGGAACAAACCGAAAAATTCAGAGCGGACGCCGAAATCTGGCTGCAGTCGGAGGTGATGATTCAGCGGGATGACATTCTGGATCAGATCGGCAAAGAGGGCGGGGTGGCCGCTTCCCCTCCTCCACCGGAACCGGAATCTGAACCGGAATCGCCGGACCCCGTGAATGTTCCGGCTTTCCGGGCCGCCGGGGAGCTGATGAAAGGGGAACAGTTTGGCGAAGCGCTGACGGCCTTCACCGATCTCGCCAAAAGCTCCACGGGAAAAGTGAGGGATCAGTCTTACTGGAATGCCCTGCTTTGCGGCCTGATCACGGGGAATGAGGAGGCGGTGGCCTCGGCTTCGGCACCTCTGCTGCGGTCCACGCCCACCTCCGCCTGTTACTCCATGGCCGCCAAAGCCATCCAGCGGAACGAGTGGGGCGATGCCCAGGTCTGGGTCACCCAGGCCTCCAGATCCGGGGACGCCACCGAGAGCCATACCTTCCAGATGGCCATGGAGAGCCTGGGCTGGGCGGACGCCGGCAGCAGACTGATCGCCCCGCCAAATCCGGAGAAAACCGGAGGCTGACCCGGCGGCGGTGAATCCGGAAAGAACTCAGGATTCGGAGAGGCAGTAGAGGTATTGATGGCCCCGGAGAAACAGGTCTTTGCCGGCGAGGGCGGGGGAGGCGTCGAATTTCTCGTCGAGCTTGTTGGTGGCGAGGATGTCGAGCTTTCCGGTGTTTTTGAGGACGATGCCCTCGCCGTTGCGGCCGGTGAGGTAGATTTTCCCGGCGGCGGCGACGGGGGAGGCATAGACGCCGGCGAAGTTTTCGAGGCGGCCGGCATCCAGGAGGACATTGCCGGTTTTGGCGTCGAGGCAGGAGAGGATGCCGGTGTTCTGCGAGAAGAACCAGAGGCGGCCCTCGCTCAGAAGCGGGGACGGGACGTAGGGGGCTTTGGTGTTGTAGCTCCAGGCGATGGCGTCGGTGTCGGTGAGGTCGCCGGTGCGGCCGAGGCGGATGGCGCGCACGGCGTTGCCCCGGAAGCCGCTGATGGCGTAGACGATGCCGTTTTCCGTGACCGGCGAGGGGATGACGTTGGTGGTCATGCCGCCGCATTCCCAGATCTGGTCGCCGGTGGCGAGGTCGTAGCTGCGGATGCGGTTGGTGGCGCTGACGATCACCTGGGTTTTGCCATTGAAATCAACGGCCAGGGGCGTGGCCCAGCTGGTGGGCTCGTCGCGGGTTTTGCGCCAGCGTTCGGCGCCCGTTTTTTTGTCGAGAGCGACAATGAAATCCTCGCCCTCGTGGTCCCAGTTGATGACGATGGTGTCGCCGGTGAGCAGGGGCGAGCTGCCTTCACCGAAAGCGTTGCGGGTGCGCATCTGACCAAACGCTTTGGACCAGAGGAGCTTGCCTTCAAGATCGTAGCAATGCAGCCCCCGGGAACCGAAGTGGGCATAAACATGGGTGCCGTCGGTGACAGCGGAGTGGGAAGCGAAACCGTGGTCCTGGTGGTGGCCCTCGTGGGGTTTTTCCTCTCGGGCGGTCTGCTGCCAGAGGGTTTTGCCGGTGGCGCGGTCGAGGCAGAGCAGCTGGAACTGGTAGGCGCTCTCCGGCTGTTCCCCGCCCCCGCCCGGGCCTCTGCCGCCGGGACCGCGGCCACCGCCTCCTCCACCGCCGCGGCGTCCCTCGCGGGGCGGCTGACCGGCAGGCGGGGCTGTGGCGGAGGGCGGGGCTGTGGCGGAGGGCGGGACTGGCGCCGGAGAAGCGGAGGGGGCCGGGGGAGTCTCCGGTTTGGCGGGTTCGGCGGGCTGGGAGAGAACGCCTTTGCTGGCGGCCACAGCGGTGGTGATGAACACTTTATCGCCCCAGATGATCGGGGTGGAGGTGCCGCTGCCCGGGATTTTGATCTTCCATTTCACGTTTTTGGTCTCGCTCCACTCCGTGGGTGGTGTGGCTTCCGGGGCATTGCCGTCGGCTTCGGGGCCGCGCCACTGGGGCCAGTTGGCGGAGAATTTTTCCTCAGCCACGGCAAGACAGGGCAGGGTGGAAAGAAGCAGCAGGAGCGGGCGGAGATTCATGAGTGGAGAGCGGTTGGTGACAGCAGGTTAAAGGGACGGACTGCGGGATGAATTTCCGGTCATTTAAATACGGTCACGCCGGGCGGTCCATCTTTGTTCTCCTCCGCATCCGCGCTTTTGACATGCGTTCGCCAGCATGGGAGGAGGGAGGAAATTCTTCAGGGAAAACCAGAAAGCCGGATTTTTGGGGGAAAGCGCTGGTTTCCACAGGTTTCACTCGACGGCGGGGGCGGGGCGGATGCATCGTGGAGCATCATGATCAAACTCTTCCGCACTCCCGATGCCGTTCTCGCCGTGAGCGGGGACGAGGCTCTGGCTCTGGCCGGTTTCTCCTTCGATGCGCTTTTCAGCTCGAAGGAGCCGGAAATCCTGGTGGAGGAGGCCATGCGGCACGGGCACAGCATTGAGGTGCCGGCGGTGAATCAGTCCTTTCTGCCGCCCCTGGGCTCGCAGGAGGTGTGGGCGGCGGGAGTGACGTATTTCCGCAGCCGGGTGGCGAGGATGGAGGAAAGCAGCGGATCGGGCGGGGATTCGTTTTATGACAAAGTGTATGCCGCGGACCGGCCGGAGATTTTCTTCAAAGCCACCGCGCCGCGTGTGCGGGGGCATCTGGAGCCGGTGCGCGTGCGGGCGGACAGCACCTGGAGCGTGCCGGAGCCGGAGCTGACCCTGGCCATCAGCGCGGCGGGAAAAGTCTTCGGTTTCACCATCGGCAACGACATGAGCGCCCGGGACATCGAGGGGGAAAATCCGCTCTATCTGCCCCAGGCCAAGACGTATCAGGGATCCTGCGCCCTGGGGCCGTGCCTGGTGCTGGGAACGTCGTTTCCGGCCAGCAGCGCGATCACTCTGGCGATTCATCGGGGCGGAGCCGTGGCTTTTGAGGGAAAAACGGCCCTGGATCAGCTGAAACGCGGCTTCGACGAGCTGGCGGGCTGGCTTTTCAAAGAGAACGAGTTCCCGAAAGGCGCGCTGCTGATGACGGGAACGGGAATCGTGCCGGACCCGGATTTCACCCTGAAGTCCGGGGACCGGATTGTGATTGGCATTGAAGGCATCGGCGAACTCGTGAATCCGGTGGCCTGACCTTTTCAGCCGCCGGCTGCCTGGCCAGGAACCATTTTATAAGAATCATGGAAGAAGACCCCTCCCTGCTGACCCCCGAGGAAGCCCGCGTGCTGGGCTGCCTGATGGAGAAGGAAACCACCACGCCGGAGTATTATCCGATGACGCTCAACAGCCTCTGCGCGGCCTGCAACCAGCGCAGCAACCGCGACCCGGTGGTCGCCTGGGACGAGCGCACGGTGGAGGCGGCGCTGGACAGCCTGCGCCGCCGGCGGATGGCGGTGATGATGCACATGTCGGGCTCGCGGGTGCCCAAATACCGGCATTCCTTGGACGAGGTCTATGGAAATCTGGACCCTGCCATGAAGGCGGTGCTCTGCGAACTGCTGGTGCGGAATATCCAGACTCCCGGGGAACTGCGCACGCGGACGGAGCGGCTGCATCCCATGGCGGAGCTTTCCCAGGTGGAGGCGGCGGTGCAGCGTCTGGAAAACTACGGCACCGGCCCCATGGTGACCATTCTGCCGCCCGGCGGCGGACGGCGGGTGAAGGCGGTGGCGCATCTGCTCTGCGGGCCGGTTTCAAATGCCGGCGCGGCTTCGGCTCCCGAAAATTCCGCTTCCCCGTCCAGCCGCGAAATTCCGCCTCCTGCGGATTGGAAAGCGGACATGGAGGCGGAAATCGCCGCATTGAAACAGGAGACGGCCAGCCTGCGGGAGATCGTGGACCGTCTGAAAGTGCTGCTGGATTGAACGGATAATAATGGGAAATGGAATTTGAACAGAAGGCCACAAAGCTCACGGAGTCATCAATGGATGCCCGGGCAGCGCTTCCGGGGATCCCGCGCGGCGGGGGAACCGGTCCTGAATTTCAGGGGATTGATTGATTTTGTGATCCCTGCGGCCTTCTGGTCAAATTCATTCCCGAATTCGGGTTGAAACGCCGGAGCCGGCACGGGGCACACTCCGTCATCCGGGGGAGGCGGAAAGCGCGTATGAATTGACGGATGGACCTTTTCAGACCTCAGCCCACGGAGAATCTGCTGCCCCGCGACGGCGTGGTGAATTACCATGGGCCGGTGCTTTCCCCCGGGGAGGCGGAGCGGTATTTTAATGTTCTGCGGTGGGAAGTGCCGTGGAGGAGTGATGAGGTGGTCCTTTTCGGGAAACGCCACATCACCGCCCGCAAGGTGGCGTGGTATGGCGACGGGGGGCTGAATT
Organism: Verrucomicrobiota bacterium; assembly: GCA_040386695.1. GTDB lineage: Bacteria > Verrucomicrobiota > Verrucomicrobiia > Verrucomicrobiales > V1-33 > CAIZWU01. The sequence continues at coordinate 39,045 of JAZKFB010000098.1, read as the reverse complement.
ACCGCTACTCCGGCAGCACCAAAACGCCGCTGGCCTGGACCGGGGACCTGCTGGCCCTGAAGGCTCTCGCGGAGGAACTGTCCGGAGCGCCCTGCAATTCCTGCCTGCTCAATCTCTATCACTCCGGCGCGGAGGGCATGGGCTGGCACAGCGACGATGAGTCATCCCTGGAGCGTGAGGCCCCGATTGTCTGCCTCAGCCTCGGGGCGGAGCGGAACTTCCGCTTCCGCCACAGACAGCTTCCGCTCAAAGCGGAAATCTCTCTGGAGGCCGGAAGTCTGCTGGTGATGCGGGGAGAGACTCAGCGCCATTGGCAGCATACCATTCCGAAAATGGCGCGTGTCCCTGGGCCGCGTATCAGCCTGACTTTCAGGAGGATCGCCGGCCCGCAAATTTGAAACTGATGGCCTGTAAATCACGATCCATTAATCATTCAGGAATTTGGATTAAGATTGACATAAAGACCGTGATTGGGAAAAACACAGGGTTCAGCCATGAAACTCCCTCATTCCCTATTACTTGCCTCGCTCATCGGCGGCGGAATCAGCCGTGCGGACACCATCAGCATTAACTTTATGGATGCCGTCGGGGCGGATGAAATGCTGCCTGCGGATATTGCCGGCTTTGACGATCCCACCACCCGCGTGGCCAACTGGAACAACGTTCAGGGGGCTGTCAGCGGCACGGCGGAGGCGCTGGTGAAACAGAACGGAGCGGTCACCACCACCGCCATTTCATGGACCACCAATCTCAACACCTGGCGCCTGCCCACCACTCTGGACGACACCGCCACCGGCGATGACCGGATGTGGAAAGGTTATCTGGATGTGGCCGGAGGCAGCAGCGCCGCCCCCGGGGCCACCATCACGGTCACCGGCATTCCCTTCACCGGCGCTTATGATGTGTATGTCTATTTCGACGGAGACAATGGCGCGAACTGGAGGATTGCGAATTACGAGATTAATTCCGGAGCCGCCATCGCCTCAGGTTTTGGCGAGGACAGTGAGAACACCAGCTGGGGCTCAGCGCAGAATGCCGCCAAGGTTTATCAGATTCCCCTTCCCGGAGCCGGAGGAAATGCCGTCTGGCCCATCAGCCCGAACAACAGCGAGGGCAACACCCTGCGTCTCGGGGCCAAGGGCAGCGGTTTCACGCTCAAGGCCTGGGGCGGCACCGGCGTGCGCGCGCCGATCAACGGTTTCCAGATCGTGGAATCCAATGACGATGATCACGACGGCCTGCCGAACACCTGGGAGATTCAATACGGGTTAGATCCCGCCTCCGCCGCCGGGGACAACGGCCCCACCGGCGATCCGGATGGGGATGAACTCAATAATCTGGGGGAACTGGGCCGCGGCACCAGTCCCATTCTGGCGGACACGGACAATGACGGCTTGTCCGATCTGGTGGAAACCAACAGTCGCGTCTGGAAGGACGCCACAGACACCGGCACCAGTCCCTTTCTGGCGGATACGGACGCCGACGGCATGCTGGACATCGTCGAAAACCCCACGCAGACCACCACTGGCCTGAGCCAGCCGGGCACGGATCCCAATAAAAAGGACACGGATACCGACGGCGTGGACGACACCACGGAGGTGGCTTTCGGCACCAATCCCAAACTCAACACCAGCAAGCCGGCCCTGGATCCCGCGAAACTGGATCTCCTCGCCTACTGGCCCTTCAATGATTCCAGCGTGGCCACGGAATCCGCCGATGTCCGGCATGGGATTCCCGGAATCCTGCTGGCCGGCGCGATTTACACGCCGGATCAGGGCGGCCGCAGCGGAGCGGCGGGCGACACCGCTCTGGATCTGGGCAATGGCGCCAATGGCCGGGCCATGCAGGTGATTCCCGGAGGGTTTCTGAATATGGCCGCCTCGCATGACCAGGTCGCCGTCTCCTTCTGGCAGAAACTTTACACCCAGTCGCCAAGCCGGGCGTTTTATGCGCCTTTCGTGCCCGCCGCCGGCGGGGATACCCGGGGCATTTCCGCCCACGCCACCTGGGATAACAATACTTTCTACTGGGACACCGCCGGCTGCTGTGACACGGCCACCCAGCGCATTTCCGCCCCCAACACCGCCGATCTCACCAAATGGCACCATTTTGTCTTCCAGAAAAATGGCCCTCTGAAGGAGATCTGGATGGATGGCCAGCTGGTGGTCTCCGGCGAGAGCACCGCCCTGCTGCCGGACTCCTTCAGCCAGCTCTTTGTCGGCTCCGGCGCGGCCGGAGCGGAGCAGACCCGCGGGGTGATTGATGACTTCGCGGTTTTTGGCGACGCCCTCACCCAGACTCAGATCGGACGGCTGGCAACGGGCGAAACCCCGGCTTCGGTCGCGGATTCCCTGGATGCCGATGGCGACGGGATGCCGGATGCCTTTGAGACGAAATATGGTCTGAAGATAAACGATCCCTCCGATGCCGCCCTGGATCCCGACGGGGATACACTCACCAGCCTGCAGGAGTTCACGCTGTCCACGGACCCCACCAAATTCGACACTGACAGCGACGGGCTGTCCGACAAGGTGGAGAGCAACAAAGGCAGTTTCACCAGCGCCGCCGACACCGGCACCAACCCCCGCAATCCGGACACCGACGGAGATGGTCTGAAGGACGGTGTGGAGACCCGGACCAATATCTTTGCCAATGCCGGCAACACGGGCACCGATCCGTTCGACACGGATACGGACGACGACAGTTTCTCCGACAATGACGAGGTGCTCCTGGGCACCAATCCCGTCGTCATCACCAGCTTCCCGCCCATCCCCATGGCCATCGGTTACTGGTCCTTTGATGACCGGGGGGAACTGCTGACCAACGACGCCAGCGTGGGGCATCACGACGGCACCGTGAATGGCGGGCCGCTGTATGTGGCCGGGCATTCCGGCGCGGCGGGCGATTACGCCATCGACTTCGACGGCTCGGATGACTCCGTGACCACCGATACCCCGCTGCTCAGCGGTTTGTCGGACTTCACGGTCGCCGGCTGGGTGAAAATTCCCACTCCGCAGCTGGGGGACCGTAAGGGCCTGTTCGGTCAGAACGACGTGGTTGAATTCGGCATGATCACTCCGCTGATCATTGAATTCTGGACTCTCGGCGGCGGCGCGCTTCAGGTTCCTGTGGCGGATGGGATATTGGCGGACTGGACCCACCTGACGCTGATGTCCTCCAACGGCACCCGCCGCATTTTCCTGGATGGTGTGGTGGCCGGCACCACCACCATCACCTCCGGCGGAGCCTCCGACTTCAATTTCAACATTGGCGGAGACGGCATTCAGGACGGCACGGGGAACTACTTCCTGGGTCAGATTGACGATGTCGCCATCTGGGACAAAGCGCTGACCGACGAGCAGGTGGCCGCGCTGGCCGCCGGCACCCTCAGCCCGTCCGCCGCCGTCCCGGCAGCCGCGGTGGCCACCTTCCCGATCACCGCCTTCAGCCGGACAGCCACCACCGTCACTCTGACGTGGGCCTCCGAAGCCGGAGCCAGCTATACCGTCCAGAGCAGCCCCAGCCTCCAGAACTGGGCCTCCGCCGTACCGGACCCCGGCGCCACGGTCACCGCCTCGGGCCCCAGCACCACCTGGACCGGCAATCTGCCCACGCCGAACACTCCCACCCGCCTGTTCTACCGCGTGAAGAAAAACTGAGGACCATCCGGTCCGCGGCTTGCCGCTTCATCCGGAGTCCCTTCCATCATCGCGGACACCCCGCGGCGCCGGCTTCCCGCCGGAGCTGCGGGGTGTTGTGCTGAAAGCCGGGGCCTCCGGAAGCGGATCACCACATTCCGCCGAGGGCGGTGACCAGGGCCACGGTGGCGTTGAGGCGGCGGGTCTGGAGATCGAGGGCGTTGCGCTGGGCGAGCAGGGAGGCGGCCTGGGCGACGGCGACGTTGAGGTAGGTGTCGGTGCCGGCGGTGTAGGCGTTGAGGGCGATGCGCTCGTTTTCGGTGGCCGCGCGGACGGCTTCCTGCTGGGCAGCGGCCTCCAGGGCGAGGATGCGGAGAGTGGAGAGGCTGTCCTCGGCTTCGCGGAGGGCGTTGAGGACGACCTGGCGGTAGTTGGCGACGGTGGCGTCGTAGCTGGCGTCGGCCTGGGCTTTGGCGGCGAGGCGCTGGCCGCCATCCAGGAGGGGCTGGGCGAGATCCGGGCCGAGGGACCAGTAGCGGGTGGGCAGTGAGAGAAGCTTGCCCATGCCGCGCCAGCCGCCGCTGGCTCCGAGTGAGAGAGTGGGGAAGAAGGCGGCTCTGGCGGCGCCGATGCGCTCGTTGGCGGCGGCGACCTGGCGTTCTGCGGAGGCGATGTCGGGCCGGCGCTCCAGGAGGCTGGAGGGCGTGGCGGCGGGCAGGGCGGGAACGGTGGCGGCCAGCGATCCTTTGCCCAGATCAAAAGCGGCGGGAGCCTGGCCGACGAGGACGGCGAGGGCGTGCTCTAGGGTGGCGCGCTGGACGCCGGTTTCGATGGCGTTGGCGCGGGTGGAGGCCAGCTGGGATTCGGCCTGGGCGACATCGCCGCGCGAGGCCACGCCCTGCTCGTAACGGTTTTTGGTGATCTGGAGCGACTTCTCGTAATTTTTGATCTGGCGGTCCAGCAGGTCGCGCTGGGCATCGGTGGAGCGCAGGGAAAAATACGTCTGCGCGGCCTGGGACTGGAGGCTGAGGCGTGTGGCCTCGACCTCGGCGGCGGCGGACTGGGCGTCGGCGGTGACCGCGCGGGCGCTGTGGCGCAGGCGGCCCCAGAGGTCGATTTCCCAGGAGGCGGTGGCCCCGATGCTGTTCTGGGTGCTGACCCTGGAACTGCCGGAGATGGAGCCGCTGCTGCTGTTGTTGCTTGAATTGTCGCCGGAGCCGCTGCCGCTGCGGGTGGTGGCGGCGTTGAGGTCCACGATGGGGAGGAAAGCCATTTTCGCGGCCACGAGGAGCGCGGAGGATTCCCGGGCGCGGGCGGCGGCGTTGGCGAGGGTGGCGTTGGAGACCTCCACGCCGTGCAGGATGGCGTCGAGCTGGCGGTCGCGGAAAATGTGCGACCACTCGCCGCGCGGCTGGTGGGCGGCGGGCTGCGCGGCTTTCCAGGTGCCGTCCTCCTTGAAGTTCGGGGGCAGGTCCAGCTCCGGGTTTTGTTTAGGAGCGTTCAGGGAGCAGCCGGCGAGGAGCAGAATGGACGTGATGGACGTGATGGACGTGATGGACGTGATGGACGTGATGGACGTGATGGACCGGATGGACCGGATGGACGGCCTGATCGGCCGGATAAGTCGGAAGGACAGGAGCACGGGGGGCGGGAGGAGAAGGCGTTTCACCAGTCGGGAAAGGGACGGGGGTTTTCAGGAAAGCTGGGGCGCGGCGGGCAGGGCGGCATGAGGCGCGGGGTGCTGGCGCTTTGATAGAAAGCGGTGCCGCAGGCGGTCGAGGAAGAGATAGACGACCGGGGTGGTGTAAAGCGTGAGCAGCTGGCTGAGCACCAGGCCGCCGACGATGGCCACGCCGAGCGGGCGGCGGAGTTCGGAGCCCTCGCCGAATCCAATGGCCAGGGGCAGCGCGCCGAGCAGGGCGGCGAGGGTGGTCATGAGGATGGGGCGCAGCCGGAGTTCGCAGGCTTCGAGGATGGCTTCCTTGGGGCCGAGTCCGCGCGTGCGCTCGGCATCGAGAGCGAAGTCGATCATCATGATGGCGTTTTTCTTCACAATGCCGATGAGCAGGAAGACGCCGATGAAGCCCATGATATCGAAATCCATGTGGCAGAGCTGAAGCGCCAGCAGGGCTCCGACGCCGGCGGAGGGCAGGGTGGAGAGAATGGTCAGGGGGTGCAGGAAGCTTTCATAAAGAATTCCAAGAGTCAGGTAAATGACGGCGATGGCGATGAGAATCAGCCAGGGCTGGCTGTCGAGGGAGGCGGTGAACGCGCCCGCGCTGCCCGCGAAATTCCGCTGCACAGAGTCGGGAATGGCGAGGCCGTGGATGACGTCATTCACGTCTTTGGTGACATCGCTGAAGGCGGAGCCGGGGGCGAGGTTGAAGGAGAAGGTCATGGCCGCGAACTGCCCCTGATGGTTCACGGAGAGCGGCGCGGGCGCGGATTCCCAGCGGGCGAAGGCGGTGAGGGGAATGAGTTTTCCGTCGCTGGATTTGACGCGGATGTTCTCCAGCGCGTCCGGGTCCATGCTCTGATCGCGCTGCGCCTCCATGACCACCTGATACTGGTTCAGCTCGGCGTAGATGGGGGAAATCTGGCGCTGGCCGAAGGCGTTGTTCATGGCGGTGTCGATGCTGGCCATGCTCAGGCCGAGGCGTGCGGCCATCTCGCGGTCCACGACGACACGGGTCAGGCCGCCTTTTTCCTGGAAGTCGCTGTTCACATCGGTGATGGATTTCAGGCCCATGAAAGCGGCGCGGATTTTCGGCTCCCAGAGGCGCAGCTCATTCAGGTCGCTGGACTGAAGCGTGTACTGATAGGAGGCGTTGCTGCTGCGGCCGCCCATGCGGATGTCCTGGCTGGGCTGGAGGAACATCATGGCTCCGGGAATGTGCGAGGTGCTGCGGCGGAGGCGGCCGAGGACGACGGTGACGCTGTCGTCCGGGCCGGGAGGAGCGGGCGGGCCCATGCGCGGTTTTCCGTCAGGGCCAGGCGGACCGCCGCCGCCTTGCCCTCCGCCTCCGCCGGAAGGGTTCTGGCGGGCGGTTTCCGGAGAGCTGCCGGACGGAGCGGCGGAGTGGAGCTTCGGATCGGCCGGGGACCCGGCGGCTGGCGGCGGGGCGGGGTGATCTCCGGAGGTGTCGGGTTTGTGAGGATTGGGGGTGTGGCGCTGGCCTTTGGGTTTGAGGGAGATGAAGACGCTGCCGTTGTTCCTCGCCCCGCCCCAGCCGCCGCCGAGGCTGGCGTTGATGGTGTCCACGGCGGGGTCCTGACGGATGATCTCCGCGAACTGGATGACCTTCTCCTTCATGGCGATGAAGGAGATGCTCTGGTCGGCGATGATCGCTCCCCGCAGCTGCCCGGTGTCCTGTTCCGGGAAAAATCCCTTGGGCACGATGATGTATTGCCAGATGGTGATGACCACCGTGGCCAGCAGCACCATGAGAGTCAGCCAGCGGTGGTTCAGCGCCTGATTCAGGGTGCGGACGTAGGACTGCTGGATGGAATTGAAGACCGACTCGATGGCCCGCGAGACCCGGCCGGGCTTGTGCTCCCGGCTGTGGTCGCGGGCCAGCAGCCGGGCGCACATGGTGGGCGTGACCGTCAGGGAAATGATCAGGGAGACACCGATGGAGGCGGAGAGCACAACGGCGAATTCCCGGAAAAGCCTGCCGACCAGGCCGCCCATGAAGAGAATGGGAATGAACACCGCGACCAGCGAGAGGCTCATGGAGAAGACGGTGCCGGTCACCTCCTTCGCGCCCAGCAGCGCGGCCTCCTTCGCGGGCATGCCCTTCTCCATGTGGCGCGTGATGTTCTCCAGAACCACCACGGCATCGTCCACCACAAATCCCGTGGCGATGGTCAGGGCCATCAGCGAGAGATTGTCCACGCTGTAGCCGCAGAAATACATGACCACAAAGGTGCCGATCAGTGACACGGGCACAGCCACGCCCGGCACGAGAGCGGCGCGCGCGCGGCGGAGGAAAAGCCACACCACCATGATGACCAGCACGATGGCGATGAGCATGGAATGCTGCACATCGGCCAGGGAGGCCTTGATGGTGGCGGTGCGCTCCATGGCCACATTCAGCGACACCGCCTCCGGCAGCGAGGCCTTAAGCATGGGCATCAGCTTGTGGACATCCGCCGTGGTGGCGAGGATGTTGGCCCCCGGCTGGCGGAAGAGAATGAGGGAGACGGAGGGCACGCCGCCGCTGGTGCCGTAGTTGAGAAGGTCCTGGGTGGAATCCGTCACCGTGCCCACATCCTGGAGCCGCACCGCCGAGCCGGACTTGTAGCCGACGATCATCGGCAGGTAATCCTTGGCCTCGCTGAGCTGATCCGTGGCCGTGACCTGCCAGCGGCGGTCGCCGGCCTCGATGCTGCCCTTGGGCCGGCTGATGTTGTTGGAGGAGATGGTGGAGCGGACCTCATCCAGGGAAAGCCCGGTGCGCTCCACGGCGGGCAGGTCCAGCGAGACGCGCACGGCGGGCAGGGAACTGCCGCCCACAATGACCTGGCCGATGCCGGCGATCTGCGAGATTTTCTGACCCAGGACCGTGGAGGCGAGGTCATACATTTTCCCCGCCGTGACAATGTCAGACGTCAGGGTGAGGATCATGATCGGCGCGTCCGCCGGATTCCGTTTCCGGTAATTCGGCATGGAGGGCATGCCGGAGGGCAGCAGGCTGCGGGCGGCGTTGATGGCGGCCTGGACGTCGTTGGAGGCCCCGTTGATGTCGCGGGAAAGATCGAACTGGAGGGAGATGCTGGTGTTTCCCAGGGAGCTGCTGGAGGTCATCTCGTTGACGCCGGGAATGCGGCCCAGGGTGCGCTCCAGCGGCGTGGCCACGGTGGCGGCCATGGTTTCCGGGCTGGCGCCGGGCAGGGAGGCGCTGACGGAGATACTGGGAAAATCCACCTGCGGCAGCGGCGCGACCGGCAGCTCGAAATACGCGAGGATGCCCGCCAGGGTCAGCGCCAGAGTCGCCAGGGTGGTGGCCACCGGGCGTTCGATGAAGATGCTGGTGAGGCTCATGACGCGGGCGCGGGGACGGGCTCAGTCCTGATTTCACCCTGAGCTTCCGGAGTTCCAGCCTCCGGTTTTTTCCTCCAGCGTTGAGCGATGGAGTCGAAGGCGAGGTAAATCACCGGGGTCGTGAAAAGAGTCAGCACCTGACTGACCAGCAGCCCGCCGACCATGGTGACGCCCAGCGGGTGCCGCAGTTCGGAACCCACGCCTTTGCCCAGCATCAGCGGCAGCGCGCCGAGCAGGGCGGCGAGGGTGGTCATCAGAATGGGGCGGAAGCGCAGCAGGCAGGCCTCGTGAATGGCGTCGCGCGGGTTGACGCCGCGGGTGCGCTCGGCCTCCAGGGCGAAGTCGATCATCATGATGGCGTTCTTCTTCACCAGACCAATCAGCAGCACGATGCCGATGATGGCCATGACGCCGAGCTGGGTGCCGGTGATGTTCAGCGCCAGCAGCGCGCCGACGGTGGCCGAGGGCAGGGTGGAGAGGATGGTGACCGGGTGGATGAAACTTTCATACAGCACGCCCAGCACCAGATACATGACCACCACAGCGGCGAGCACCAGCAGGAGCTGGTTGGTCAGGGCGCTTTCGAAAGCCACGGCGGTGCCCTGGAATTCGGCGCGCACATTGGCCGGGAGATTCATCTCCGCGATGTTGGCCCGGACGGATTCCACCGCTTTGCCCAGCGAGGCCCCGGTGGCGAGGTTGAAGGAAACAGTGACGGCGGGAAACTGCCCCTGGCGGGCGATGAGCAGGTTGGCCGGCTCCTCAACAATCCGCGCCACGCTCCGCAGCGGCACCGGCGTGCCTCCGCCGCCGCCGGTTCCACTGGACGCGGCGCCTCCCGTGGCGCTGCCGGTGGTGGTGGCGGTGCCCGGAGCGCTCACTCCCCCATTGCCGCCGCCCGCGCCGCCGGTGACATACACGTGGTCAAACGCCTCCATGCCCTCTTTAAATTCCGGGCCGCTTTCCAGAATGACGCGGTATTGCCCGCCCTGGGTGAAGATGGTGGAGACCTGGCGCTGGCCGAAGGCGTTATAAAGCGCGGCGTCGATGGCGGCCACGGTGATGCCCAGGCGTCCGGCGGTGTCGCGGTCGATCTCCACGCGGGCCTGGAGGCCTTTGTTGAGAAGGTCGTCGGCGACGTCGGTGATCTGCGGATTCCCCCGCAGGCGCTCCGTGATTTTCGGCACCCACTCCGCGAGGTCGGCGGAGTTCACGGAATCCACCGTCAGCTGATACTGCGTGCGGGTGACGCGGTCGTCGATGCCCAGATCCTGCACCGGCTGGAGATACAGCTTCATGCCGGGAATCGACAGCGCGTGGTCCTGAAGGCGGCGGACGACCTGCGAGGCGCTGGCGTCGCGTTTCTCCAAAGGCTTCAGATTGATGAGCACGCGGCCGTTGTTGGGCGTGGAGTTCGCGCCGTCCACGCCGATGAAGGAGGAGACGCTCTCCACCGCCGGGTCCTTCAGAATCAGGCGCGCCATCTCCTGCTGGCGCGCGGCCATGGCGTTGAAGGAAACGTCGTCCGGAGCCTCCGTCAGGCCCTGGATCACGCCGGTGTCCTGGTCCGGGAAAAAGCCTTTCGGCGCGGACAGGTAAAGCAAGCCGGTGGCGGCGAGGGTGCCGGCGAAGACCAGCATGGTGATCAGCCGGTGATTCAGCACCACATCCAGGGCCTTGCCGTAAAGCCGGATAATGTGCTGCAGGGTGCTGTTGATCAGCTGGCCCAGTTTGCCGACATGCTGCTCACTTTCCGGCTTCAGCAGAAGGGCGCACATCATCGGCGTGAGCGTCAGGGAAATGACGGCCGAGATCAGAATGGCGATGGCCAAAGTGATGGCGAATTCCCGGAACAGGCGGCCGACAACATCGCCCATGAAAAGCAGCGGGATCAGCACCGCGATCAGCGAAATGGTCAGGGAGATGATGGTGAAGCCGATCTGCTTCGAGCCCTTCAGCGCGGCCTCCAGAGGCTTGTCGCCCTCCTCGATGTAACGCGCGATGTTCTCGATCATCACGATGGCGTCGTCCACCACAAAGCCGGTGGCGATGGTCAGGGCCATCAGCGTGAGGTTGTTCAGGCTGAAGCCGCAGAAATACATCGCGGCGAAAGTCCCGACCAGCGACAGCGGCACCGCGATGGCCGGAATGATGGTGGCGCGCCAGTTCCAGAGGAACACAAAAATCACCAGAACCACGAGGCCAATGGCGATGAGCATCTCGTGCTGCACGTCCTTGACCGAGGCCCGGATGGTGACCGTGCGGTCCGTGAGCGGGGTGATGTCAATGCCGGCGGGCAGGCCTTCGCTGAGCGAGGGCATCAGCTTTTTCACGCTGTCCGTGACCTCGATGACATTGGCTCCCGGCTGGCGCTGGATCTGGATGATGACGGCGGCACGGTCATTGGCCCAGGCGGCCAGGCGGTCGTTCTCCGCGCCGGGGATGACATCCGCGACGTCGGAAACCCGCACCGCCGCGCCGTTCTGCCAGGCAATGACGAGGGACTTGTAATCGTCGGCGGAAATCAGCTGATCGTTCGCGTCCAGCGTGCTGGAGCGCGTGGGGCCATCGAAGCTGCCCTTCGGCTGGCTGACGTTGGCGGAGGCGATGGCGGTCCGCAGATTCTCCGTGGTCAGGCCGCGCGCGGAAAGCGCGCCGGGGTTCGCGCGGATGCGCACCGCCGGCCTCATGCCGCCCGCGAGCGTGACCAGGCCGACGCCGGAAAGCTGGGAAAGTTTCGGCACCAGCCGGGTATCGGCGTAGTCCTGCACTTTGGTCAGAGGCAGGCTTTCGGACGACAGGGCGAGAGTGAGAATCGGGGCGTCCGCCGGATTCACCTTATTATAAATAGGCGGACTGGGAAGATCCCCGGGCAGCAGATTCGACGCCGCGTTGATGGCCGCCTGCACCTGTTGCTCGGCCACATCCAGACTCATGCCGAGGGTGAACCGCAGGGTGAGCACCGAAGCCCCGGCGCTGCTCACGGAATACATCTGGGTCAGGCCCGGCATCTGGCCGAACTGGCGCTCCAGGGGCGCGGTGACGGAGGAGACCATCACCTCCGGCCCCGCGCCGGGATACAGCGTAGTGACCTGGATGGTGGGATAATCCACCTCCGGCAGCGCCGACACCGGCAGCAGGCGGTAGGCGAAAATCCCTCCCAGCAGCAGCGCCACCATCAGCAGCGTGGTGGCCACCGGGCGCTCGATGAAAATTCTGGAGGGGTTCATGACTCCTTCCGGGGGCTGCCTGGGGTGCCGGTGGCCGCAGCGGCCGGCGTGGGCTCCACAGTGGACCTGATGGACGGAGTGGACGGTATGGACTTCGTGGTCGCGGCGCCAGGAGTGCCGGTGCCCGCTGCGGCGGCACCGGCTCCTTTACCCTGTCCATTCGGTCCATCAGGTCCATGCCGTCCATTCCCGGCAGCCGGCTGCGCCAGCACCACAGCGGAGCCGTCCCGCAGCCGGTCGAGCCCGGCGGTGACCACTTTATCGCCGGACTTCACGCCTTTGGCGATGCGGGTCAGCTCGCGGTAGGTGGCGCCGGCTTCCACGAGGGTGAAGGTGACGGTGTTGTCGGCATTCACCACATACACAAACCGCCCGCGCGAGCTTTCCTGCACGGCGGTCGCGGGGACGACCACGGACTTGGGCATCACGCTGACGCGGATACGCACGTTCACGAACTGATTGGGAAAGAGCTTGCTGTCCGGATTGGGAAACTCCGCCTTCAGCCGCAGGGTGCCGGAGGTGGTGTCGATCTCGTTGTCGCTGGTGCGCAGTTTGCCTTTGGCCAGAACCCCGCGCAGGTCCGGCGAGAGGGCCTCCACGGGAACCTCGGTTCCGGCGGTCAGATTGCCGACGAGCGTGGAGACCAGACTCTGAGGCACTGAGAAAACGAGGCCCATGGGGTCCATGCGGGTGATGGAGACCAGGCCGCTGGCGTCCGAGGAGCGGATCAGATTCCCGGCATCCACCTGCCGCAGACCCACACGGCCGCTGAGCGGGGCGGTGATTCTGGTGAAGTCCAGCTGCAGCTGCGCGGCGGCCACGGCGGCCTCGTCCGAGGCGATGGCCGCTTTGTACTGATTAACAAGGGAAGCCTGGGAATCCACCTGCTGCCGGGCGATGGAGTCCTGTTTCAGCAGTTTTTCATAACGCTCCTGATCCGCCCGGGCATTCTGCAGCAGAGCCTCGTCCCGGGCCCTTTGGCCGATCGCCTGATCGAACAGGACCTGGTATGGCCGGGGGTCGATCTGCGCGAGGAGATCACCCTCCTTCACCATCGCGCCTTCCGTGAAATGCACCTCCATCAGCTGACCGTCCACCCGGCTGCGCACCGTCACCACATCCAGCGGCGTCACCGTGCCGGAAACCGTGGTCCATTCCTCAAAGTCCATCTCCAGCGCCGTCTCCGCCGCGATGGTGGACGGCCCGCCCGCGCGCCGGCCTCCGCCTCCTCCACCCTCCTCGCCGGGAGGCGGGGCGGTTTTTTTATACCAGAACCATCCGCCGTAAATGAGTCCGGCAAGAACCAGAAGGCTGAGGGCGGGTTTAAGGAAAGAGGCTCGCTTGGGGGTGGTGGTCGAGTCGGACATTGCTGAGGGACAGGCAGTAAGTCACAAGCAAGCGCCGGAGCAAATGCCGAGTTGGCCTCCGATCCATCCGGGTACGCGGGGACTTTCCCGCGCTTCCTACGTCCCTGTGAAACGTGGAGTTTCCGGTATTTTTCAAGGATGCCCTGATCCCTCCGGAAATTGACCCGGAAGGGGCGCGTGGAGGACAGCGGGGCAGCCATTGATCCAAAGTCCGGGCCGCGCCGCGCCGGCTGCCTGACTTACTCCCGGTTTTTCAGCTGCGGGAAGAGGACCACGTCGCGGATGCTCTCGCTGCCGGTGAGGAGCATCACCAGGCGGTCGATGCCGATGCCGATGCCGCCGGCGGGGGGCATGCCGTGCTCCAGGGCCAGGAGGAATTCCTCGTCGATATTCTGCGTCTCCTCGCCGGCCTGATCCATCAGGCGGGCGCGCTGGACCTGCGGATCGTTCAGCTCGGAATAGCCGGGGCTGACCTCGACGCCGTTGATGATCAGTTCGTAAACATCCACGATGCGGCCGTCCGCGCGGTTCTGTTTGGCGAGAGGCACCAGCTCGGTGGGCACATGGGTGACGAAGCAGGGGTCGAAGGTTTTCTCCTCGATCTTCTTTTCAAAGACCTGCTGCGTGACCTCGTAATCCTCCATGCCGGGGGAAATCTCGACCCCCAGCTCCGCGCATTTTTCGCGGCGCTGCTCCGGGGTGTAGTCCCACCACTGCGCGTCCACACTGCTCAGAAGCTCGCGGTAAGGAGTGCGTTTCCAGGGGCGGGAAAGATCGATGGTGCGCACTACATTGCCCTCCTCGTCCTTGTGCTCGACCTTCAGGGTGCCGCAGAATTTTTCCGCGAGATGACAGACCATGTCCTCCACCATGTCGGCCATGACTTCGAAGTCGCCGTAGGCCTGGTAGGCCTCCAGCATGGTGAACTCCGGATTGTGACGGCGGCTGATGCCCTCGTTGCGGAAGTTGCGGTTCAGCTCAAAAACCTTGGTGAATCCGCCCACCAGCAGGCGCTTCAGATAAAGCTCCGGGGCGATGCGCAGGTAAAAGGGCTGCCCGAGGGCATTGTGGAAAGTCTCAAACGGACGCGCCGCCGCGCCGCCGGCCACACCCTGGAGCATGGGAGTTTCCACTTCCAGATAGTCGCGGTCGCCAAGGTAGCGGCGGATTTCCGCGAGGATGCGGCTGCGCATGAGGAAGACCTCGCGGCTGCGGGCGTTGGACATCAGGTCCAGATAACGCTGGCGGTATTTGATCTCGCGGTCGGCCACGCCGTGCCACTTGTCGGGCATGGGGCGCAGGGCTTTGGAGAGCACGGTCAGGCCGGAGACCTTGATGGAGGGCTCGCCGGTTTTGGTGATGAAGGTCTCGCCCTCCACGCCCAGCCAGTCGCCGAGGTCGATGAGGTCGCGGAAAAGCGCGAACACCTCCTCGGGCACGTTCTTGGCGTTGAGGAAACACTGCATGCGGCCGTTGATGTCCGAGACATCGAAAAACAGGGTCTTGCCCATGTCCCGCCGTGCGGAAACCCGGCCGGCCACACGCACGGACAGTCCTTCCTCAAAAGCGCCCTGCAATCCGCCGGGGGAATGCGTGGTGTCGTAACGGCCTCCAAACGGCTCATGGCCCAGCTCCTTCAGCTTCTCAAGTTTCGAGCGGCGGATGGCTAGCAATTCGCTGTCGCCGGGAGTCGGCGGAACAGGAGCGGAATCAGTCGTCTGGGCATTCATGGGGCGGCAGACATGCCACGAAGGAACCGAAAAGCAAGAGGCGCGGGAAAGTGCGGAAAGAAGGCGGTGGCCGGAGGGCAGAAGCTTTTGAACAGAAGGGCGCGAAGGAAACGAAGGAGCTCTCAGGAAACCAGAGTGGCGGCAAAAGGAGGGTGGGCATTCAGAGCATTTGCTGGCCGTCGGCAGCACCGCTGTCCGTTCCTGGAGACTAAAACGACAAGAGACCAAAAGTGTGAGGAGGGAGCCTTACGGTTTCCTCCTGTGTCCTTTTGGTCCCTTTCGCCTCTCCGGAAAACTCACGGGCGGGAGCCGCGGGCTCTTTTTTCCGGCTTACCGGCGGCTGCGGCGGCCGCGCGGGGCGGAGTCCGCGGCGGCGGCGGAGTCACCGGGTCTCCAGGCCTGATCATCGGAAGCCGGGCGCGCAGGCTGTTCCGGGCGTGGACGCTGGGGTTGCGGGCCGCGTGGCTGCTGCTGTTGACCGGAGCGACCGCCACCGCCGTTATTCCGACCGCCGCCGCCACCACCGCCTTGTCCGCCCTGGGCCCCGTCACGGCGGGGTTGCGGGCGCTGGTTGCGTCCGGGAGGCGCGGGCGGGCGGGGAGGCGCCGGAGCGCTGAGATCAAAATCCTCCGCTTTTTTCCGCAGGATGCCGCGGCCGATGAAACGCTCCAGATCGCGCAGCGCGCCCTGATCCTCGCTGCTGACAAAGCTGATGGCGTCGCCGATGGCCTGGGCCCGGCCGGTGCGGCCGATGCGGTGGACGTAGTCCTCGGCGTGAGGCGGGAAGTCGAAATTCACGACGTGCGAGATGCCGTCCACATCGATGCCGCGGGCGGCGATGTCCGTGGCCACCAGCACCCGCACCGCGCCGTCGCGGAAATCCTTCAGGGCGCGCAGACGCTGATTCTGCGAGCGGTTGGAGTGCAGGGTGCCGCAGGTGACGCCCGATTGCTCCAGACGTTTGGCGATGCGGTCGGCGCCGTGTTTGGTGCGCGTGAAAACGAGCACGCTGTTCATGGCGGGATCGTTGAGAAGCTGGGCCAGCAGCGCCGGCTTCAGGTGAGCGGGAACTTCATAAACCCACTGGGCGACGGTTTCCGCCGGATTCGACCGGCGGCCGACCTGCACCATTTTGGGCGAGTGCTGGAATTCCTTGGTCAGAGTTTCGATTTCCTTGGAAAGCGTGGCCGAGAACAGCAGGGTCTGGCGCTTGCCCGGCAGGCCCCGGACGATGCGGCGGATGGAGGGCAGAAAACCCATGTCCAGCATGCGGTCGGCCTCGTCGAGAATGAGGTATTCAATACCCGAGAAATCGCCGTGCCCCTGGCCGAGCAGGTCGAGGAGACGGCCGGGACAGGCGATGATCATGTCCACTCCCGCGCGCAGGGACTGGATCTGCGGGCGCTCGCCGACGCCGCCAAAAACGGTGGCGATGCTCAGCTTCAGATGTTTGGCGTAGGCGCGCACGTTCTCCTCGATCTGGAAGGCCAGCTCCCGGGTGGGAGCGAGGATGAGGGCTTTGGTGCCCCGGCGTTCGGAGGCCGAGGCGGCCATGCGGGTGAGGAGCGGCAGAGTGAAAGCGGCAGTCTTGCCCGTGCCCGTCTGGGCAATACCGATCACGTCCGATCCGGTCAGGATCACGGGAATGGCCGCCGCCTGAATCGGCGTCGGTTCGGTGTAGCCGGCATCCTGCACGGCCTGGACAATGCGGGCGTCGAGCCCGAGAACGGTAAAAGGCATAGCCGCCCAGTCTCGCCGGTATTTTCCGCTCCGCACGGGGAAATGCGGGGAAACTTTCAAGGAGGAAACGGACGCTTTGCAGGCCTGCGGCGGGGTGGACCGGCTTGCCGTGGCAGGTCCAAAATTCAAAAAACTTCAGAAACCGCTTGCCTCTGTTGTGAAGTACAGGGCGTAGGCTTTCCACATGAAACTGGAATCATCCTCCCCGTGGACCCGCGCCGCGATGGCCAAAACCGCCGGCGTGGGGCCGGAGACGCTCCGGTTTTATGAGAAGAAAGGCCTGCTGGGCAAACCGGCGCGCAATGCCGTCGGGCACCGGATTTACGGCGGGACGGACTTGGAGCGGATGCGGTTCATCAGCCGCGCGCAGGGCTTGGGCTTCAGTCTGGCGGACATCGCTCAGCTGCTGGCGCTGACGGGGAATATCCGCACGCCGCGCTGGAAGGTGCGGGAGATCGCCGGGACCCGCCTGACGGAGATTCAGGAGAAAATCCGGGATCTGCAGGCCATGGAGCGGGCGCTGGGCGGTCTGGTGGCCCAGTGTGACGGCGAGGGCGCGCTCCGGGGCTGCCCCATCGCGGAGTTTGTGTCGGGAGGAAATTTAAAATCGAAAGGAACATGCCATGAAGGACTGCTGTAACCATTCTCAAAAACCGGAATCAGGACCGGAACCTGCGGACATGAAACCGGGCGTGCCGTCCGCAGGTCTTCAGAACCACCGTTTTCCCCCTGTTCAAAAGGTGGAAAAAAGCTGCTGCGGGGCTTCAGCGCCGGAAGCGGCTTCCGAACCCGCGGAAGCCTGCGGTCATAGTCACCACCACCACGCGGCCGTGAACCCGGCGGCCCACGCGAAATATTTCTGCCCGATGTGCCCGGGCGTGGAATCGGATCAACCGGGCGATTGCCCGAAGTGCGGCATGTCGCTGGAGCGGAATCCGGCGTGGCGGGCGGAGCCGGTGACCATTTACACCTGCCCGATGCATCCGGAAGTGGAGCGGGATCATCCCGGCGAATGCCCGGAATGCGGCATGGCCCTGGAGCCCAAAACCGTGTCATCGGGTGCCGGGAATGAGGAGGAGGCCGAATCCGGGCAGAATGCGGAAACGGCGGCCCTGCGGCGGAAGCTGGGACTGAGCGCCGCCCTGGCTCTGCCGGTGTTTCTGCTGGCCATGGGCGGGATGCTGCCGGGTCTGCGGGACGCGGGCTGGATGCATGGCCGGATTTCTCAATGGGCGCAGCTGGTGCTGGCCAGCGCGGTGGTTTTTGGGCCGGGCGGTTTTGTTTTCGGCAAAGCGTGGCGCTCCCTGCGGCACCGCAGCCTGAATATGTTCACGCTGATCGCTCTCGGCGTCGGGGCGGCGTGGGTTTTCAGTGTGGCGGCGGTGGTTTTTCCGGGGTGGCTGCCTTTGTCCGCAGGGCACGGCGGACGGCATGGCCCTGATGGACAGGAGGGGGCGGGGCTTTATTTTGAGTCGGCGGCGGTGATTATCGTGCTGGTCATTCTGGGGCAGTGGCTGGAGGCCCGGGCGCGGAGCCGCACCGGGGAGGCGGTGAGGGCATTGCTGGGCCTGGCGGCCAAAACGGCGAGACGCGTGGTGGACGGCGGCGAGGAGGATGTGCCGCTGGAGGCCGTGCGGCCGGGCGATATTCTCCGCGTGCGGCCGGGGGAGAAGATTCCGGTGGATGGCGTCCTGACCGAAGGCGCCAGTAACGTGGATGAATCCATGATCACCGGGGAGCCGCTGCCCATCGGCAAAAAAACCGGCGATTCCGTGACCGGCGCGACAATCAACCAGACCGGCGCTTTCCTGATGAAAGCGGAGAAAACCGGTGCCGACACCCTGTTGTCCCGGATTGTGGCCATGGTCGCCGACGCCCAGCGCAGCCGCGCGCCGATCCAGCGCCTGGCGGATCAGGTTTCCGGGTGGTTTGTGCCGGCGGTGGTGCTGGCGGCGCTGCTGACTTTCGCGGGCTGGATGTGGCTGGGGCCGGAGCCCCGGCTGTCCTATGCGGTTTCCTGCGCCGTGGCCGTGCTCATCATCGCCTGTCCCTGCGCCCTGGGGCTGGCGACGCCGATGTCCATCATGGTCGGAGTGGGGAAGGGGGCTCATCTGGGCGTGCTGGTCCGCGATGCCGCCGCGCTGGAGCGGGCGGAGAAAGTCACGCACCTGATCACGGACAAAACCGGCACTTTGACCGAAGGGCGGCCGGTGGTCCGGGCGATCAACGCCGCGCAGGCGGGGCGGGAGGACCACGTGCTGGCCCTCGCCGCCGCGCTGGAAAAACTCAGTGAGCATCCCCTGGCCCGTGCGGTCACGGCGGCGGCGGCGGAGCGGAAACTGACGCTTCCGGAAGTGACGGATTTTGAATCCATCACCGGAGCCGGCATCACGGGGAAAATGGATGACCAGCAGGTCCGCGTGGGCAAAGCCGCGTGGCTGAAAGCAGAGGGCGTGGCAGTTCCCTCCGGTTTGGTTCAGGCGGCGGAAGCGCTTCAGATCCAGGCGCATACGGTGATCTGGGTTGCGGAAAACAATGCCGTCTCCGGCTTCATCGCGGTCGCCGATCCCATCAAATCCTCCGCTGCCGCCGCCGTGCGTGACCTTCATGCCATGGGATTGAAGCTCGTCATGCTGACCGGCGACAATCCCCGGACCGCCCAGGCCGTGGCCCGGGAACTTGGCATTGATGACGTGCGCGCGGAACTCAGTCCCGCTGGTAAAATGGACGCTGTGCGCGCTCTTCGTGCCGAAGGCGGCGCGGTCGTGGCCATGGCCGGGGACGGCATCAACGACGCGCCCGCCCTGGCTCTGGCGGATGTGGGCATCGCCATGGGCACCGGCACCGATGCCGCCATTCACAGCGCCGGGCTCACGCTGGTGAAAGGCGACCTCGGCGGCATCGTCCGCGCTTTGAATCTGAGCCGGGCGGTCATGCGCAACATCCGGCAGAACCTGTTTTTCGCCTTCATCTACAATGCCGTCGGCGTGCCGCTCGCCGCCGGGGTCCTCCATCCGTTCACCGGCTGGCTGCTCAACCCCATGATTGCCGGAGCGGCCATGGCGCTGAGCAGCGTCTCGGTGATCGGGAACGCGCTGAGGCTGAGGCGTTTCAAGGGCTGACGGTGACTTTCAGACCGCTCCAGTAGCTGAATTCCCAGGACCAGTTATTGGCGTGATTTTCGAGGGAAATGTCCACTTCCTTTCCGGCCCACGGCGTGAGATCCACCGTCTGGTTTTTCCAGCGCGGCTCCCCGCTGCCGATGAGCCGTTTGCCGGCTTCCCTGCCGTCGATGGTGATCACCAGCTCCCAGTCCACGCCTTCTCCGGAAGCCACGTCGAAGGACAGCACCGCTTTGCCGGCGGCGGGGACGCTGAGGCGGCGGGTGAGCGCGGACGGGGTTTTGCGGTCGGGGAAGGGATGGAGCATCAGGACGTTTTTCCGGCCGGCATAGTCCGTGAGCTTGCGCGGGGTGCCTTCAAAATCCGGGGCGGTCACTTTCCAGTCGGGATTCCAGAGGCTGACGGATTCGCGGTCGATGGGGGGATGGGGATCTTCGGCGGCGTTGGCGGCGGCGGTTTTGGTTTTGGCGGGTTTGGAAAGAGCCTGAGCCTCACCCTCCGCCCCTCTGATCAGGGCGTCCTTTTTCTCCGGAGTCAGCGGCCCCTCCTCCGGCGGCGCCAGAATATACCAGATGAGGCTGCGGAACTGGTCGTCCGGCAGAGAGCCGAAGCCCATGGGCATCAGGCTGAGGCCGGTGTCCTCCTTTTTCTCAATGTCCGCGACCGGCACCACCTCCCGGCTGCCGCCAATCCCCAGCAGGGTGATCTGTGTGGGCGTGTTCTCGACGATGCGCCCGGCGAGGGTGCGGCCGTCTTTGGTGGTGATGATGAAATTCTGGTAGCCGTTGCCGATGATCTGGTTGGGATCAATCAGGTTGGCCAGAATGGCGTCCAGATTCGAGCGGCCGGAGCCGATGAGATCCGGCCCCACCAGCTGGCCGCCGCCGTGGAACACGTGGCAGGTGGCGCAGGTGGCGGTGAAAAGAACTTTTCCGAGCGCCAGATCCGGCTCGCCTTCAAGGCACGCTTTGCGTTTGGCGGCGATCAGGGCTTTCACGTCATCGCCGGATTCATTCCAGGTTCCCAGCAGCTGCGCGGCGCGTTCCTTCAGGTCCTTGTTCAGGGCAAAACTCCGCCGCACGCTGACGGGGATGCCGTCCGGACTGATTTTGCCGCTGGCGATCCACTTGCCCTCGACGGCGTCCAGCAGGCGTGTGGCCCAGTCGGCGCGGGTGGCGAAAACTTCCGCCGCTGTCGTTTTAAGGGCCGGGGAGTAACTCTGCCAGGCGGCCAGAATCTCGTTCGCCAGATCAATGCCGCCCAATTCCCCGGCGGCGCGGATCGTTTCCAGCGTCAGGCTGTCCGGCGTTCTGGTGCCCAGCAGTTTCAGGATTCCGGCGCGCGCGGCGTCGCTTTTCAGGCGGCGCACGGTTTTGATGGCCTCCATCCGCTGTGCGGTATCCGCCTGAGGATCAAGCGCCGTGCCCATGAGCGCGGCGATGGCGTTGGGGTCGCCCCAGAGAGTGGCCAGCCGTCCGGCAAGACTGCGGACTTTCTCCGACCGGCTCTCCCGCCACAGCGCGAACAGCGGCGCGGGATCGGTCTTCGCCGGCTTCAGCGCGCCGGCTTCCTGCGCTTTCAGCATCCCGTCCAGAGCGCGGGCCGTGAGTTCGTCGTCGTCCCTGATTTTATCCAGAAAGGCCAGCAGCAGATCCATGTTCTCCGCACGGCGGGTATCCGTGATCCGGCGGGCGGATTTGTAGGTGAGCGTGAGGGAGAGCGGCTTGGTTTTGGGAGCCAGATCGGCGAGGAAGGGGAGATATTTTGCGGGCCAGTAGGCGAGTTTGGGTTCAAAGGCCTCCCAGATCAGGAAAGGGAGGGTTTTGTCCTCGGCTTTGGAGGAGTGCTCCATCAGAACACTCAGAATGGGGGCGATCTGAGCAGGCTCCGTTTCGCGAAGCATGGTTTCGGGACTGTTGACGGTCAGTTTTGAGGAAACCCATTGCCGGAGAGCGGTCGCCACCTGCAGACGCACCCAGGGATCCTTGTCCGAGGCTGTATCCCGCAAAAGTTGATGCAGCGTCTTCTCCACCGCTTCACTGGGCCGCCCGGCCGCTGTCAAATCCCGGCCCGCCTGACTGGCGACATTAATGGCCCGCCCGCGAATCCCCGCATCCGGGTCTTTGGCCAGACCGGCCAGGGCGGAAACAGCTTCCTCCGGCGGGGTGTTCCCAAAATGGGGACTGATCATCGAAATGGCGTCAAGCGCGGCCAGCCGTTTGGCCGTTTCCGTCGCTTTAGATGCCTGTTCAAACAATTTGGACGGGGAATTCAGTTTGTCATCAGCCCCATCCAATTGGGCATAAGTCACCGCCGCCTGGCGCGAGACCCAGTTATTGGAATCTCCGACCAGCCGCGCGCGCTCCGTGCGGGTAAGATTCCGGAGGTTGAGATCCTTGTCTTTCCGCGACACTTCCGCCAGTTTTTTGCCCTCCTCACTTCCCGTGTAGCAAACCCGCCAGATGCGCCCTTTCTCCCGGTCCACGCCCTCGGGATTCGCCTGGGCGTTCTGGTAGCAGGGATATTTGTCACACCAGTCCATGATCCAGAGAAAACCGTCCGGCCCGGTCTGGACGCTCACGGGACGGAACCAGCCGTTGTTGGCGCGCAGGAAATCGCGGACCGGACGGGCTTTGAAGGTCGCGCCCACGGGGTCCATGGCCTCCTCGTGAATGGCGTTGTCGTGAATATTCCCAAAAAACGCATGCCCATGAGTATCAACGGGATAAACGCCGCCCTGATAAATCTGAATCCCGGCGTAGGCGGCGCGGAAGTGACGCGGATGATCCTTCCCGACGATGCTGGGCAGCAGCTCGTAAGCGTAGGGATTTTCCGGCGTGCCTCCCTGCCGGGCATAAATGCCGCCGGGGGCCATGTGGAAAAAATGGTCAATCACGCAGGCTTCCACAAAAGCATTGCCCCGGGCGTCAAAATCCACGCCCCACGGATTGCTGGTGCCGTCGGAATAAACCTCATGCGAGGCCACACGGGGCAGAGTTTGAGTTTTGGGATCCCCATCATATTCCATTGAGAACCGCACCCGGTAAATCCCCGCCGTCAGCACATTCCCTTTATCCTCAGACTCTCCCGGCCGCCGCACCCGGCTGTGGGTGAAAACTCCGTGAGTGAAATACATGCCCCCGTCCGGTCCCCACGTGAAGCTGTTGAGCAGCTCATGCCGGTCCTCCAGGCCGAAACCCGTGAGCACTGTCTTATAATCATCCGCCCGGTCGTCCCCGTTGGTGTCCCGGAAAAAGAATAAATTCGGAGCCTGCCCGACAAAAACGCCGTCATGCCCGCACAAAATGGCGGTCGCCAGGCTCAGCCCCTCCAGAAAAACCGTGCGCTTGTCCGCTTTGCCGTCGTTGTCCGTGTCCTCCAGAATAATCACGCGGTCGCGCGGGGAGCCCGCATCCGTGGGAATCACGGAGCGGAAATTCTCATCCGCCGCGGTTTTGGAGTAATCATTCGGGGTTTTGGCTCCGCTGGGGTATTCATAAAGCTCCACCACCCAGAGCCGTCCGCGTGAGTCCCAGGTCATGGCCACGGGATTAATGATCATGGGCTCACTGGCGAAGCAGCGGACCGCGTAACCATCGGGCACCGTCATTTTCGCAATCGCCTCATCCACAGTGGGGCAGGGGCCCTGAGCGGCGCTGTAAACGCCCTCCAGTTCCTTCGCGGAGAGGGGTAAAAGTGGAAGCGACAGCAGGGCGGATATGAAAATCGGGCGGCTCATGGCAGGAGAAAACGGAAGGCGGACGCAAAGCCTCGCGCCCGATTTCATATGAAATCGCGTTGTCCCCGCCAAGGATTTCCGTTCATTTGCCCGAAATCACTGATCGGATTCGCGCGGGAGTGCATCGGAATGTGCCCGGGACTTGATTTTTCCCCGAGGGTCGATTATCCGCCGCCCGGAAAGAAACCTGATACTCCATAGGATTTTTTTCTAGCGCTGCCGCGCAAAACCCGGCAACGTGCGAAAAATAATCCAATCACCCTCCTCGAACGTATGAAATTCCCTTCCCGATTCGCCCTTCCCGTCCTTGCGCTGGCTGGTTGCTTCACCGTCTCCGCAGCTTTCGCCCAGGCTCCGGCCGCTCCCGCCAAGGAGAAACTTGTGGAGTTCAAGGATATCAAAATCAGCGTTCAAAAAACTCCGGATTTTGCCCTCAAGGGAGGCACCACCGACAAGCGCGTCCGTCCCAAGGAATGGATCGAAATTGAGCCGGAATTCAAAACAGGCCGGCCTGCTGGCGCGAAAAAAGCGGAGGTGATACCGGAATTGACTTTCAAATATTACGTTTATCTTAATAGCACTGTAAAAGAAAACGCACGCATTTTGACCGGTGAAGTGATCCATGTCAATGTTCCTATTGATGAACTCAATCACAGTGTGATGTATATTTCCCCTTCCACCGTGCTCCGAGTCACCGGGAAGCCCGAGGGCAATCCTCAACTCGTCAGTGCTTATGCCGTTGAAGTCACTTCAGCGGGGAATGTGGTCGGATTTTTCAGCAAGGCTGGCGGCGCCACCAGCACGAATCCTGCTGACAAAAAATGGTGGGATCTTCCCTCCGCGCCGACCAAGGATGAGGGCGGACTGCTGAACAAAGTGCAGTCTCCCTTCGCCCCCCTCTGGGCCGACTACTACGCTGACGTGAAGGGCGTTAAGTGATCCTCAAGTTTTCAATCACCGCCGCTCCCGGAAAAATGCTTTTCCGTTGACGGTAGGAATATTCACCGCTCTACAAGACGACCAAATGGCCGAGAAGAAATCCGTAATCACATTGAATCTGGGCTCCCAGCGCGTCGGAATGGCGCGCTTCGGGATCAGCAGCAAAGGAAGCCTCCTCCTTAAGGACTACGCCTTCAGCGAGTTGACCGGTGATCCGACAGCGGACGGCACCCGCCGCAGCGGTCTGACCGACGCGGTGAAGCAGTTGACCACACAATTCAAAGCGGCGGAAGCCGAGGTGAATTACGCGGTTCCCGGCCAGTTCCTCATCGCCAAATTTGTCAAACTCCCCCCGCTGGCGGAGGATCAGGTGGACAAAATCGTGGGATTTGAAGCCCAGCAGGCGGTTCCTTTCCCTCTGAACGAAACGGTCTGGGATTACCAGCTGATGGGTAAAACCGGCGGTGAAGTGGAGGTCGGCATTGTCGCCATCCGCTCGGAATACCTGAATGAGCTGCACGGCGCGGTCGAATCCTCGGGGCTCGACACCCATCTGGTCGACGCCGCTCCGGTGGCTCTTTATAATGCCTTCCGTTACAACTATCCCGAGCAGGAGGCCTGCGTGCTTCTCATTGATCTCGGAGCCCGCACCACCAACCTGATCTTCATCGAAGGCCACCGGGCCTACATCAGCAGTTTCCAGACGGGCGGTGCCTCCGTCACCCAGACCATCGCCCGCGAGATGGGCATGGATTACGATTCCGCGGAAGGCCGCAAGGTGCAGGACGGATTCGTCAATCTCGGCGGCAATTATGCCGATCATGAGGATGCGGAAGTGGACGCCATGTCCAAAGTGATCCGCAACGCCATTCTTAAAATACATGGCGAAATCACCCGCCGCACCAATGCCTACCGCAGCCAGCAGGGCGGCAGCGCGCCGACCGTGGTGTATCTTGCCGGTGCCGGCGCCTCTCTCCCTTACCTCAAGGAGGTGTTCGAGGAAAAGCTCCGTATCCCGGTCGAATACTTCAATCCGCTGATCAATGTGGCCGTCGGGCCCCGGGTGAATGTCGAGCAGGTTGGCGCGGAAGCCCATACTCTCGGTGAACTGGTCGGTCTCGCTCTCCGGGAGATGGCCTGTCCGATGGAACTGGACCTTTCCCCCGCCTCCGTGAAGGCGGCCAAGGATGTGGGCGCCAAAAAGCCCCGGCTGCTGATCGCCGCCGCCTGTCTGATTGCCGGTCTGGGAACCCTGTTCGCCTACAATAAAAGCTCCGCCGGCAGCTATATCCGGGAAACTGAGAAGTACCAGAACGAGGTGGACAAACTGGTCAAATTTGACAGCCAGATCAAGGATCAGGAAAAGAAGCAGAAAATTGAGGAAAAGCGCACTGAATATCTCTATGAAGCCATCCAGGAGCGCAGTTACTGGGTGGACCTCATGAACAAGCTGAATGCCCAGTTTGAGGACGAAAGAATCTGGCTCACGATGATTTCCCCGGTCGACGCCAAGGGAGAGGCCGCCGTGCCCAATCTTTACAGTAACGCCCCGGCCTATTCCTTCAGCACCGGAGCCAAAGAAGCCGCCGGCGCCAAGCCTGGCGCCAACAAAGGCAAAACCATCACCGTTAACGCCCTGCACCTCGCCGGCATCAACCGCAGCAGCACCGGCGAAAACGTTCCGGCACTGTTCTCGAAACTCCGGGCGATGAAGGAGTATTTCGATTTCGAGGAAGGCAAATCGGATGATGATCTTCTCCGCAATTTTGTTTTCAACGATGTCAAAACGGCCAGCAGCCGGGAAGGCTATGAATTCCAGATGATGCTGCCTTTAAAACGGAAATTTGAGGTCACTGTTCCGGATAAGGCGGTCACCAATATCGCCAAATAAGCCCCGAATTTTATTTCCTGATCTATTTTCATGAGCAAGGCAAAGCAGAACACATTTTTAACCGGATACTTCGCCGCTCTCGCGGTGGGTGCCATCGGCTTGGGCTATCTGGCCTTTTCCGCCGCTTCGGGGGCCTCCGATGCCGCTGAAAAATACGCCCAGACCCGTGCGCAGCTGGACAAACTGCAGAAAAGCAAAATATTCCCCAAACAGGAGAATGTGGATGCCAAGAAGAAGCAGGTCACCGGCTTCACGGAGGAGGTTGCCAAACTGAACACTGATTTACGGCAGTATCAGCAGCCTCTGGAGGCGATGGAAGTCAGCGCTTTTCAGGCGAAGCTGCAGAAACTCCGCGACGGCTTACAGACGGAAGCCAAAAATGCCGGCGTGAAACTGCCCGAGGGTTTCGACCTCGGAATGGGAAATTATCTTTCCAGCTTCCCGGAGACAGAGGCGGTTCCAAAGCTGAATGTCTGGCTGGATTCCCTGAATTTTGTGGTCAGCACCCTGATCAGCAAGGGAGTGAAGGAAATCAATTTCCTCCAGCGCCCGGAGCTGCCCTTTGAGAAAAAAGGAGCCGCCGCCGATGCCGAAAAAGCCAAAGCCGCCGCCGCTGCGGCCGCAGCCAAAAAACCGGCTGCCGCGCCCAAAGCAGGGGCCGCGAAGGCCGCGCCCAAGGAAGAGCCCGTCGTGCTGGCGGAGACGGATGTTCTGGAGCGTTATCCGATCCGGATCACCTTCACAGGCTCAAACCGCGCGGTCAATGACAGCCTCACCGCTCTCACCAACACCGCTCCTGGAACCTTCTTCTTCGATTACCGCGTGATGCGGGCGGAGAATGAGCAGAAAGTCGGTGCCGACACCTCCACTAAAATTGAAGCCCGCGAGGAAACGGATCCAGGAAGCGGAAAACCATTCCGGAACGACTCCATCTACATTTTCGGAGTCGAGAAAGTAACGGTTTATCTGGGCCTGGACCTTATCCGGTTCGTTGAGCCTCAAGCCCCGGTAGCCAAAAAATAAAGATTTCAGCGAAGGATTTGCCTTATCATGGAAGCCATCAAGACCAAATACGACCGCATTCTCCTCGGTCTGTTCGCCCTCGTGGCGATCGTTATAGGAGCCTACACGCTGCTGAAGGCCCTGTCCTTCAAGGACCAGTTTCCACCGCCCGCCAAGGCAGGCAAGGAAATGGCTGATCTCGGCCCGGTGAAGTCCGAGGATGTGGCCAAAGCCACCACCGCTCTCAACACCAAAAATGAGCGCACGCCCTTCAAAATCGGCGAGAAAACAGTGGATCTCATGGTTTCGACTCCGGTCATCAAAACCATTGACGGCAACACCATTGCCCTGCTGGATCCCGCAGCCACGCAGCTTCGCCCGCCCATTGACAATGCCTGGCTCTACAGTAATGAGCTGCCTCTCACCCGGGATGATGTCGCCAGTATGGACGAGGACGGAGACGGATACAGCAACCTTGAGGAGTTTGAGGGCAAGAGCAATCCCCGAAACCGGTCGGATGTGCCTCCCTTCTACACCAAACTCAAATATGTGGAATGCGTCAAAGAGCCGCTTTCCCTCAAATTTGGAGTTTTCAATGGCGGCGAAATTCAGCTGACCCGTATCCAGGGGAATGTCAAACGGGGCGCTTTCTTCAAAGCTGGAGAAGTTTTTCCGGTGGATAATCGCTTCAAAGCCCTCAAAGTCGAAACCCGCCAGATCACCAAAGGCGGGATCACCACCGCCACTCCCGTGCTGATCCTTCAGGATACCGAAGCCAAGGACGGCAAAAATATCGAGATTGTGCTGGGCGAAACAGTCGATCTTCCCAAATTGTCCGCCAAAATCGTGGATGACCTGAGCAAGAAGGAATTTGTGCTCCGCGAGGGACAGGAATTTGAGGTTCCCAAACTCCCGGGACTTAAGGTGCTGGTGACCAAAGTCGCCGAGGAAAGTGTCACCCTCAGCTTTATTTCCCCGGGCAAGAGTGCCCGTCAGGAGGAGACGTTGAAGCTTCAGTAAATATATTTTAGGGATCTGAGACAGTTTTTGCTTCCCATCTCCGGCCCCAACCTTTTATTCCCAAACTGCCATCCAAAAAAAGTTCATGAGAAAGCCAGTGCTACAGTTGCAAAGTCAGGCCTTGATCGTCGGCATCGCGTGTGCCACCGCCCTTCCGGTTCCGGTCCTGCGGGCCGGCGAAGGCGGATACGCGTCCTCCGGGATTGTGGAAATCGAGATCGCCAAACGCCAGAAGCGCATTTCCGACGCATACCTTGCCGAGCAGGAGGGGGACCGCCTCTCCGCCGAGCAGGATTATGAGGGGGCTATCGCCAAGTACCGCGAGGCGTTGGACCTGCTTCCCATGGGATCGCAGAGCGCCACCGACCGCAGCCGCGTCACTGCGAAATATGCGAAAGTTTGTGTCATTCATGCCCGTGAGCTTGGTCACCGCGGAGCTTTTGACAAGGCCCGCTCGCTGCTGAACAGCGTTCTTTCAGAGAACGTTGATCCGAACAACAGGGACGCGCGTCAATTGCTCAAAGAACTCGACGATCCCGATAAGTTCAACGTCGCCATGACGGAGAAACATTATGAGGACACCGAGGAGGTGCGCCGTCTGTTCCGCATGGGGCTTGGTTACTACGACCTCGGTCAGTTCTCCAAGGCTGAAGCCCAGTTCAACCAGGTGCTCAATCTTGACCCCACCAACACGGCGGCCCGCCGTCAGCTTGAGCGCAGTGAACGGGAGGTGAACAACTACCTCCGTTCGGCCCGGGATCACACCCGTCTGAAGATGCTCAACGATGTGGACAGGCTGTGGGAGACCGCTGTGCCCGGCACTGCCCGGGTGCCCATCAGCCCGACGGAGGGAATTCCGGAGGTTTCCAGCTCCCAGGCGATCACGTTCAAACTGAACGCCATCACCCTGGACCGCATTCAGTTTTCG
The DNA here is from genome assembly GCA_040386695.1 of Verrucomicrobiota bacterium. Lineage (GTDB taxonomy): Bacteria > Verrucomicrobiota > Verrucomicrobiia > Verrucomicrobiales > V1-33 > CAIZWU01. The sequence goes on along the minus strand of JAZKFB010000098.1, from coordinate 9,655 downwards.
GATGCCAGCATTGATGAGGTGGTGACTTACCTCCGCCGTAAGAGCATTGATGCCGACATTCTGGAAACCGATCCTGCCCGCAAAGGGGTCGACTTCATTCTGAAGGGCACCACAGGCGCCAAGCCCGTGACTCTCGACCTGCGCTCCACCAAGCTCATCGACGCCATCAAGAACGTCTGTGACGTGGCCGGAATGCGTTACCGGCTGGAGCCGAATGCGGTGATTATCATGCCATTGACCGGTCCTGGTGCCGGCGAGGGCGGATTTGTGACCCGTGTGTTCCGTGTGCCACCGGATTTCCTTTCCAAAGGCAATGCGGCTGAAGGAGGCGGTGATGCCGCCGCAGGGGCTGCGGATCCTTTCGCCAAAGGCGGGGACGGCGGTGGTGGTTCCGCCATTCCTCCCAAGCCGACCGCTATTTCCATCATGAAACAGTTCGGTGTGGAGTTCCCCGAGGGAGCCACTGCAACATTCAGCGCGGGCACTTCCCGTCTGGTGATCCGCAACACCCTTGAGCAGCTGGACAACGCCGAAACGGTTATTGAACAAATGTTCAAAAATCAGGTGAAGCAGGTCTTCATCACGACGAAGTTCGTGGAAGTCACCCAGCGCAACACGGATGAGCTGGGATTTGACACCCTGATCGGGGCTTTCAATCTCGGCAGCACCGGAGCTTTTGGCGCCGGCGGCACCAATGGCAACGCCGGCGGCAACTCGGACTTCTCGTTCATCGACCCCAACGGCACCGCGACCGGAGCCAACCCGATTTCCCGCGGGCTGCGCTTTGGTTCCGATGCGCTGACCAACAACGCCATCGACTCGCTGATCGCCGGCGGCACCGCCACAGGCGCCACCGCAGTGAGCCCCGCCGCTTTTGCGCTGGCTGGTGTCTTTACCGACCCTCAGTTCCAGATCATGATGCGCGCCCTCTCCCAGAAGAAGGGCGTTGACCTCATGACCGCTCCCAGCGTGATCGCCCGCAGCGGTCAGCGTTCCAAGGTTGAGGTGATCCGCGAATTCCCTTACCCGACTGAATTCGACCCACCCCAGATTCCTCAGACCTTCGGTGGTGGAGCCTCCATCAACGGCAACACCGGCTCCAGCCAGCAGGGCGGCAGCTTCCCGGTCACTCCCACCACTCCCCAGAGCTTTGAGTTCAAGAACACGGGTGTGACCATGGAAGTGGAAGCCACAGTGGCGGACGACGGCTACACCATCGACCTGAATCTGGCTCCGGAAGTGATTGAGTTTGAAGGCTTCATCAACTACGGCAGCCCCATTCAGACCACCGGCATCAATGCCCTTGGTCAGAGTGAGCCGGTCGTGTTGACGGACAACAAGATCCTTCAGCCGGTCTTCGCCACCCGCAAACTGGCCACTCAGGTGCTCATCTGGGACCGTCAGACGGTCGGCATCGGTGGTTTGATCCGCGAGGACGTGCAGTCTGTTGAGGATAAAGTGCCGCTCTTTGGCGATATCCCGGTCCTGGGCCGCCTGTTCCGCACAAAATCCGAGGAGCACTTCAAGAAAAATCTGATGATTTATGTCACCGGAACTCTGATCGATCCTCAGGGTCAGCCGCTGAATGAATCCAAAACCAATGAGGAGGAACGCCCCATCGAAGGGGGTGCCGCCCCACTCTTCCCGCCGGCTGGCGCGGTCATGCCGCTCACGGATAAGTAATCCAACCGGATAAGTCACTTCAGAGCAGGGCGGGAGGCAACTCCCGCCCTGTTTTCGTGTAAACGAATGACCGGGCATGGCGTTACAGATCTCCAGATATGCGGGATTCCATTTTTACCCTGGCTTTGACAGGAGGCATCGCGACCGGGAAATCCAGTTTCGCGGCTTTGTTCCGGCAAATGGCGCCGGAGACGGTTTTTTTCGACAGTGATGCCTGTGTTCATGAGCTATTGACAAAACCGGTGGTTGCCCGGATGATTGGGGAATCGCTGGGAGAGGACCTTGCCGATTCCGAAGGAAGGCTCGACAAAAGCCGACTTCGGGAACGGGTGTTCCACGATCAGGAGAGCAGACGCACTCTTGAAGGGATTCTGCATCCGCTGGTGCGCGGGGAGTGTCAGTTGGCCTGCCAACTGGCTCTGGCCGACCCGGAAATCCAGTTTTTCCTGATGGATGTGCCTCTGCTTTACGAATCTGGCTTCCCCATGCCGCGTGACTTGGAAATTGTCGCGGCCTGCGGACCCGCCACTCAGCGCCAGCGCCTGCTGGCACGGAGTAATCTCGTGCCCGACATGGCGGACCGCATCATTGCGGCGCAGCTTCCCCTGATGGAAAAAGCCGCCCGTGCTGGTGTGGTGATTTGGAATGGGGGCTCACGTGAGGCCCTGGTCCGCCAAACCACTCATTTTTTCACATGGTTGAAGAACAAATTGAAACATTAAGCACTGCTGAGCAGGGTGCTTCCTCTCCTGAAAACGCTTTGGAAAATCCTTCCGATACCGCCAGCGAATCCGCACCTCAACCCGCTGCGGAGGCTCCGTCACGCCCGCCAATTCCAGAGCGGGTGAAGCTCAACGATTTTCTGGGGCATTCACTGGCGCAGCTTTATGAACTCGGGGAATCCCTTGGTCTTCGGGTGGGCGGCACCCGCTCGAAACATTTCCTCATTTTTGAAATTGTCAGCTTTTACGGCCGGAACGGTTCGATTATCGAAGCGGACGGTATTCTGGAAATCATGAGGGAAGGTTTCGGAATCATCCGGGATCCACGCTTCAATTTCGCCTCTTTTCCGGACGACGTTTTCGTTTCTCCTTCAACGCTCCGGCGTTACAACCTGCAGGCGGGCTTGAAAGTGAGTGTGATCTGCCGTGCTCCCCGGGATTTGAAGGATAAATTCATCAGTGTTGAATCTGTGGTCACTATTGAAGGCGCCCCGGTTGAGGATTACACCGCTCCGACGCCGTTTGAGAAGCTGACGTCGGTTTTTCCAACCGAGAGGATCATTTTGGAAAACCGCCGCACCCGCGCCGTTTCTCCCCGTGTCGTTGATCTGGTGGCTCCATTGGGCAAAGGGCAGCGCGGTCTGATCTGCGCGCCTCCCCGGGGAGGAAAAACCATTCTGCTTAAGGAAATTGCCAGCTCCATCCGGGAGAACCACCCGGAAATCGAGTTAATTGTGCTCCTGCTTGATGAGCGTCCGGAGGAGGTCACCGACTTCCAGGAAACCATTGGAGGGCAGGTGTTCGCCTCCACTTTTGATGAAACCGCCGTGCGGCACATTCAGGTGGCCGAATTGGTCATGGAACGCGCCCGCCGTCTGGTGGAACGGAAAAAGGATGTGGTGATTCTCCTCGACAGCCTCACGCGCCTCAGCCGCGGCTACAACAATATGCTTTCCGGCAAAGGGGGGCTGATGTCCGGAGGGATGAATCCTGTGGCTCTTCAGCGCGCGCGGAAATTCTTCGGATCCGCCCGCAAAGTGGAGGAGGGCGGAAGCCTGACGCTGCTGGCCACAGCGCTTATTGAAACAGATTCCAAGATGGATGAGGTGATTTTTGAGGAGTTCAAGGGCACGGGCAACATGGAGATCCACATTGACCGGGAAATGGCTGAGCGCCGCATCTACCCGGCGATCCATCTTCAGAAAACGGCCACCCGGAAAGACGAACTGCTTTATCATCCGGACGAGTTCCGCCGTGTCAGCGCCATCCGCCGCCAATTGGCGCAACTGCCTGCGGGTGAGGCGATGGAGACGCTCATCAAACATCTCAAAGCGTCGGCCGGCAATGCGGAGCTGCTGTTGACCGGTTTGCGCTGATCCGATGATTGTTCCTTTTCCGGAAAGGCCTCTTGTTCAGGGGGTGTTTCCGGTTTTCCCTCCATTTTCTTTTTTCCAGACCCAACCCGGTGCCTGATTCTTCCATTTCCGATTCCTATATTGACACCCCTGAGGCGCTGGCCGCGCTCCTTTCCCGCATTCCGGCCGGACCGGGGGTGCGCTGCGCCATTGATACCGAGGCGGACAGTCTGCATTCCTATAAGGAGAAACTCTGCCTGATTCAACTGGCGTGCGGGGAGGAGAAAGTCATTATTGATCCCCTGAGCATCCCTGATTTATCGCCGTTGGTCGAATGGCTGACGCAGGTCGAAATCTGGATGCATGGGGCGGACTTCGACATGACGCTGATGAAGCGCACTTTCGATGTTATTCCGGAGCGTATTTTTGATACTCAGGCAGCGGCCAGGCTGTGCGGTGAACGGCAGTTCGGGCTGGCCTATCTGGTGGAATCCGTTTTTGGAGTCGCGCTTTCAAAGCAGTCACAGCGTGCGGACTGGGGTAAACGCCCGCTTTCCGCGAAGATGATCGAATATGCGCTGAACGATGTGCATTACATTCTGGAACTGGCGGACCGTTTTGTCGGCAAACTGAGAATTCTGGGGCGTGAATCGTGGTTTTTGGAAACCTGCATGGATGCCAGAGAAACGGTGCTGCAGCGGCCCCCTGCCGATCCTGATGAGCAGTGGCGCATTTCCGGCAGCGGCAAGCTGCGGCCCAAAGGTCTGAATTTCCTGCGGGCGCTCTGGCTTTGGCGGGATGGGGAGGCTCAGCGGCTGGACCGCCCCGCATTCAAGGTCAGCGGTAATGTGGATTTGCTGAACTGGGCGGAAATTCTTGAAAGGGGGGGTGAAGCCCGCCTTCACTCCCGTTTCCCCCCGCCGTGCCATCGCCGGTTCCTGAAAGCGGTGAAGGATGCGGAGGAGACTCCGGAATCCGATTGGCCCGGCCGCCCTGTGCGGCTGCGTTACGAGCGCAATCCCGAAGCGGAAAAACAGTTCGAGATTCTGAAGGAAAAACGCGACCGGCTCGGCCGTGAACTGGATATTGATTCCTCTCTGCTCGGTTCCCGGGCCGCGCTGGAGGCGATCTGCTTCCAGCCGGACCGTGTGGGCGAACTTTTCCTCGACTGGCAGCGCCAGGCTCTGGGTATTTAGAGCATTTTACAAAATGTCGTAGCGGTGTAAGCAGTTGACGGATGACCGTCGGATATGGCGGGCACTGGGGTGGACACACCCTGGACATACATTTCGGCCATGGCCAGCATGAGGGCCTGCGGACGAACGGCATCGTCCTTTTCCTTCTTCCCCTCACCCCAGCCCCGTGCTCAGAAAGCGGCGGCAGGCCTCTGCCCGCCGCCGCCCGAAATCATTCTATTTCACGGAGCCATGCAGCCCCCCTCCTCACTCCATGGGCTTTCCAGTTCATTCGGTCCGATGGCCCGCATGCGGAAGGCATAGCGCTGGCCGGAGGTGAAACCAGGGATGGTCATGGAGCTGCGGGCGCTCAGTTTGGCCGGCCGCCAGGGGCCAGGGGCCGCAACATCCGAATGCTCCCGCACTTCCGCCACATAGGCGCGGGCGCGGGCCACGGTGTGGCAACTCAGGTCGATCTCCCCGGGACTGTCCCCCATGGTGGCGGACACCTGCTCCGGCGCCGGCAGGCTGCTAATGGTGGTGGCGGCGGATTTCACCCGCAGGAACGAGCTGAGAATCTTTGCCTCATCACCCTTCGAGGCCGTCTCCACATGTCCGCCCCGCAGATTCAGCTGGATCTCCAGCTCCTTCCGCAGATCATCGCGCTCCACCCGCAGGGTTTGCAGAGCGGTCTCCGCGGTGGTTATAGCCGACAGTTTGTCCTCAAATGCTTTCAAAGCCGGATCAAAGATGCCAGGCGGCGGCGACGGATCCGGAAAGTTTTCATTCCCCTTCATAGCGGTTTGATGTTTTGTGGCGAAGCCCAGCAGTTCCTCGTCCGTCTTCCTTTGGAGCTCGAGTTTTACTTTAGCCATAATCGTGCGGAGGTTGATTTTAAGAACAGGCTGGTATCGACGAAGGGTCGATTTCCTTCCAGGGAAAACCCGGAACCGTAAATATTGATTGCCTGTATGAGCAGTGTTCTTGAAAATTTAACGCCTGTCAAAACAAATACCATTCCGGATGCATATGCCTTCCGCCCCGATGCATATGCCTTCCACCCCGGATGCAGGTGACTCCCACCCCGGATGCAGGTGACTCCCACCCCGGATGCAGGTGACTTCCGCCCCGGATGCAGGTGACTTCCGCCCCGGATGCATATGCCTCCCACCCCGGATGCAGGTGACTCCCACCCCGGATGCATGTGGGTTTTTCCAAAAATGACATCCTTTCCGGCAAAATTGAGTCAATTTGTCTCTCGACTTCATCCCGCACCCTGCCCGTCCGCCCGATGTTGCGGTTGAGCTTCCGTTGCTTCCGCTGCCGCCCGCATGAGTGAAACCCACCCCCAAGCCCGTTCCAGTTCCTTCATTTGAGGGTTGGCGGGGTTCCGCCGTGCCCCCCGCAGCCCCATTTCATCCGCTCCGCAGCCTTTGCCTTGCCGCACTCGTCTGTCCGCTGGATCGGCTATGCCAGATCATCCAGGGGACTGCGGATTTCCCCGCGCATGGCCCGGGCCACGTGAGTGTAAATCTCCGTGGTGCGCACATCCGAATGGCCCAGAAGCTCCTGGATCGACCGCAGATCGATACCCTTCAGCAGCAAATGGGTCGCAAAACTGTGCCGCAGAGTGTGAGCCGTCACTTTCTTGTCAATCCGCGCCAGTTGCGCCGCCCGTTTCAACGCCCGGCCGATCGTGATTTCATGCACATGATGACGGCGTCTCACGCCCAAGCGGGGATCCACTGACAAGCCCGGCGCGGGAAAAACCCAAAACCATGGGAAAGACTTCCCCCAGGCCGGGGCTTTCCTGTCGAGGGCCTCCGGCATATACACGCCTCCGCAGCCCGCCGCCGCGTCTTCGGCATGGATCAGTTTCACCCGTGCCAATTGGTGCCCCATTTCCTCCGCCAACCGTCCCGGCAGGGCCACTATCCGCCCTTTCCCTCCTTTTCCATCCTGCACGGACACCGTCCTCCCCGCTTGATCCACATCCTTTACCCTCAGAGCCAGACACTCCGCCACCCGAAGGCCACACCCATATAACAGGCCCCCATCAGCCACTCCTCTCCCCGCAGTCCCTCCAGCAGCCTTTTTGTCTCCTCCGTCGTCAGCACCACCGGCAGATATTTTTTCCTCTTGGCCCGCAGCGCATCCAGCGACTTCAACTCCACTTCCAGCACCTCCCGGTAAAGAAAGACCAGAGCATTCAAAGCCTGGTTCTGCGTGGCCGCCGCTACATGGAGTTCCGCCGCCAGATGGGTCAGAAATTCCTCCACTTCCCGCGTCCCCATTTCCAGAGGATGCCTCATCCGGAAATACCGCACAAACCGCCGGTACCAGCCGACATACGTCTCCTCCGTGGTGATGGCGTATCCCTTGCGGCGCAGCACTCCCCGCAACCGGTCCTCCAGCTTCACCGCCTTCCCCACAGGAACTGGAACCCTGACTCCGGGAATATCCCACAGTTTGTTTTCTGCCGCATGGGGCGTATTTTCTTGCACAACTGTAGGTTTGCACGCACGGTGCAGACAAACCAACACCAAATTTCAGAAAATCTCCATGAATCCGTATTCCCCCGACAACTCTGCAGGATATAAGGTCGCTCACTCACCCACAGTCCTGTCAGTGATCCACTAGTTGTGCCAGAAAATCATGATGCATCGCCTGCACTTCCGGATCTTCGCTGACTATCACCAGTTTTACATCTGGGATCCGGAGGCGTCCGGCCAGTTAGCACCGGAAGACTGGACTGAAGACGACGTTCAGGCGCGTGCGAAGGCCACGGAGCACGTTTTTGTAGTCTCCCCAATCCGAAACATGGAGGTCCCATTCACGCTTGAAGTCCACGAGACAGAACCGCTTTACCAAACGGCGGAATGGGATCACATCATCGAGGCCTCGATGAATGTTTGCTCAGGGCGTGTCGAGGTTCACGAATGCACCGGAGGATCGCACGGCGAGGTGGCCGTCGCGCCCGGAATCTACGGAGTACGCGCTCTCTACAAGGGATTGAGCACCTTGAGCGATGATGGACTTGATGGAGACGATTCGTATCTCGTTACTCTTTGGCCGGACCGGAATCGTGAGTTCCGCATGCTCAAGCAATACAACGAAGATGCACAACAAGGCGGTGGAGGCAACTCCGCTGCGCTTCGTGCCTCACCTTGAACGTTAGGCGTCATGGAGCACACCGCACACATTCGCCTCCGGAGCGGGGACACAGAGATGCGTTTCGATTGGCTCGGCTTCGATGGCGATGAGTGCTTCCAGGATTTTCATGTCACATACGTTTCAGGCGGTGACGAGCGGCGGTTTGAGTTTGGCCCGTGCGTTGTTTGGGGAGTTCGGAAGCTCACCCGCTTCTTTACGGACCCGACGCAGTTGACCGCCGGGTTGGGCTTCCGACATCCGGACATCCGCTATTGCGACGTTCACCGTTCGGGCGAGAGCTATCGCTTGGTTGTTCGCTACGAGGGCAGTGGCTTGCACGAGGAGCTTCACATCGAGCGGCCTTCGGTCCATGTTGCTGACGAGTTTCTCGGAGCTTATGACACTGACGCCTAACCATGCGCTGCAGCGAACCCGGCCATCGCATCACTGTTGCAATCGTGGCGTCCCGCAGGCCGGGTCGCTGAGCTTGGGTCGTTAGGCGGATATGGCCTCCCTCGAAAAAGTATGCAGAGCTTGCGGACGCTCGCGACCCGCTGCCGAAGATTTTTGTCCTTTCTGCACCGCCCTGCCGCCGCCTGTTCCACGCCGCGCGCGCAGCCCATCATCGACTGTGGATACCGGCTTGGAGACAAGATGGGGCGGGGGGCCAGATAACCCGACAGTTGAGGAGATGCGTGCAGCATTGGCGGAGTTGATTACCCCTGACAAGGAGCACCCGAACACATGGCTGTCAGATGGTGACGGATGGATGGTGGACGTTTACGAGAGCGGTTTGGTAATATTCGGGAACGAGGACGAGGCTATTTGTGAGCGGCGGGGCGTTTCGCGAGACGAGGCGCTTGAGCTTTGGCTGCTTTTACAGCAAGGCAAAAGAGATGAGATTAGACAGAGATTATCCGCCTAACCAAGCGCTGCAGCGAACGGCGGCTGCGCATCACGGTTGCAAGCGCCGCCCCCTGTGGCCGCCGTCGCTGAGCTTGGGTCGTTCGCCCAAACTTCAACATTTCAGCATGAAAACAGCCATCGCATTTCTTCTTCTACTCTGTCATTCCGTTATGGCGGGAACGCCAACAGAGGCGCTAAAGGCATTCCAGCAGGCGGCTAAAGACCAGAAGCTAGAGAACGCTTGGAAGCACACAGCTCAGTTCGAGGGAGCTTCGGAAGAGCTCACACAGTATTTGAAGTCTCGCGTTCAGCGCATACTAAAACTTTCTGCCGACGGATGGGGATTTGAGATTCTCGAGGAGAAGATCAATGGCGATTGTGCTGTAATCATCACCAACGAGTCAACGAAGGCTGGCAAGAAGGCCTTCGATATTGATCCCGTCTTCATGATCAAGCAGGGGCAGGAATGGAGAGTCATGCCAGACATCACTCAATGGGATATGACCGAAAGCATTCCGACCGACAAGCAGCCTGCTTCCATGAGGCTTGATGAACGCAAAGTCGCTGCTTACAAGGAACTGGAGAAGTGGGTCGATGAGCGCACGAAGGCCGTGCAAATGTTATTCTGTAAAAGTGGCGGTCAGGCTTGGGGTGTTTGAGC
>JAZKFB010000097.1:0-1037 GCA_040386695.1 Verrucomicrobiota bacterium | reverse complement strand
CCCTCGACGAGGTCCTCATGATGGCCCTCTGCGCCATGCTCCGCGACTGCGGCGATTTCACGGAAATGGAGGTCTTCGCCGAAACCCAGGAGCCCTGGCTGCGGACCTTCCTGCCATTGCCCCGCGGCACCCCCTCCCACGATGTCTTCCGCAACGTCCTCATGGCCCTCCAGCCCTCCCGCCTGCTGGAAATCCTTGGCGCATGGGGCACCGCGCTCAACGGCCGCCACATCGCCATCGACGGCAAAACCATGCGCGGCAGCCGGGACGGCTCCGCCGGCAAAGGCCCGCTGCACGTCGTCCGCGCCTGGGTCGACGCCCAGAGCCTCAGCGCCGGACAGGTCGTGTGCGCCGAGAAAAGCAATGAGATCGAGGCCATCCCGCGCCTCCTCGATTCCCTGATACTCAAAGGAGCGGTCATCACCATCGACGCCGCCGGCTGCCAGCGGGAAATCGCCGAAAAAATCCATGAGGCGGAGGCCGGTTACGTCCTCTCCCTCAAAGGCAACCAGAAAACCGCCCCCGCCGCCGTGGAGACGTTCTTCGCCGACGCCACCGCCAAACAGCTCCACACCTTCAGCGAACTGGAAAAACAGCACGGCCGCTGCGAACGCCGCGAATACAGCATCTGCGGTGACCTCACCTGGTTCCACAAAAGCTGGAAATGGAGCGGCCTGGCCTCCGTGGCCCGCGTCGTGCGCACCGTGCAGCGGGGCGCAGCGGCGGAATCCGTCACCGAAACCCACTATTATCTCCGCAGCATCCCCGCCGACGCCCAACGCCTCGCGGAGCTGGTGCGCGGCCACTGGAGCATCGAAAACCGCTGCCACTGGGTGCTGGATGTGGTCTTCGGCGAGGACCACTGCCAGGCGCGCGACCCCAACGCCGCGCGCAACCTCTCCATTCCGCGGGAGGCCGCCCTCAAAGCCCTGCGCACCGAAACCTCCAAAGGCACCCTCCGCTCCAAACGCAAACGCGCCGCCCTGGACCCGCAATTCAGACTGGCGCTTCTTCTCGCCCTTCAAGCGTAAGCCCTG
>JAZKFB010000096.1:0-14709 GCA_040386695.1 Verrucomicrobiota bacterium | reverse complement strand
AAATAGTGGATACAGCCTGATTCGCAAGAAAATTTTGTAACAATGTAGAATTAGGAGTTTGTTGGAAAACCAGGCGGGGAGGCGCCGTTTCCGTCCGTTGCGATCGGGCCGGCGGTAAAATCCCGGTGCCGGCACGGGAGTTTGTTTCGTAGGACGGATGACAGATTATCTCATTCCCATGTCCCCAAAAGCACCATTCGAGGAGGAGCATTCCGATGACGGCGGGTTTCAGCGGCAGGAGGACGCATTCCGGGAATGGGTGTCGCGGGATGCCTCAGGCCCCTTTCCCGCCGCCGCCGGCCGGTATCACCTTTACATTTCCCTCGCGTGCCCGTGGGCGCACCGCACGCTGATTGCCAGAAATCTGAAGGGCCTTGAGGACGCCGTCGGAGTGACGGTGGTGGATCCGGTCCGCGATGAGCGCGGGTGGGCCTTCCGGGAAGGCCCGGGCTTCAGCCGGGATCCGGTCAATGGGTTTGACTTCCTGAGGGAGGCTTACACGGCGACGGATCCGGATTTTCATGGCCGGGTCACGGTCCCGGTGCTTTGGGACAGGGAGACGCGGAGGATCGTCAACAATTCGGAGGATGACATCTGCCGGATGTTCAACGGCGCCTTCGCGGATTTCGGAAAGTCTGATGTGAATCTTTTCCCGGAAAGGCTGGAGGCGGAGCATTCCGGACTCTCGGCCTTTCTCTATGAGACGGTGAACAATGGGGTTTACCGGGCGGGGTTCGCCACCACCCAGGCGGCGTATGAAGCCAGCTGCCGCACGCTGTTCTCCGCGCTGGATGAGCTGGAGAACCGTCTGTCGGGAACCCGTTATCTTCTGGGCCGGGAACCGGTGGAGGCCGACTGGCGGCTCTTCTGCACGCTGATCCGTTTTGATGCGGTGTATCACGGGCACTTCAAATGCAATGTGCGCCGCATCGTCGATTTTCCCAATCTGGACGCCTGGCTGCGCGATCTTTACCAGCAGCCGGGCATCGCCGGGACCGTGAATTTCCAGCACATCAAGCGTCATTACTACATCACGCACGGGGAGATCAATCCGACCCGGATTGTTCCCTTGGGACCGGAACTTCATCTCGACCGGCCGCATGGCCGTGACCGGATGCCGCAGAGCGCCATGGCATGATCTTTTCCGGCTGCCGTTTCGCGGGCCGGAAGCGCCTGAGGCCTGCCGGCAAATGAAAAGATTTGTCAGACCGGGGCGGGCGGATAGCATGCGGCCATGAAAATCCGATCCATCCGCAGGCGGTCCCTGCTTTACCGTCTGTCCCGTGCGGTGGTGCTGGGGGTCGTGCTGGGGCTGGGCGGACTCACGGCCTGCCAGCACAAACTGATTTACCTGCCTGCAAAATACCCTCCGGAGACGGTGAAGTTTTTTGAGAAATCCGGCGGGACCCGCCTGGAGTTCACCACCAGCCAGGGAAAGCAGACCGCCTGGTTTTCCCCGGCCGCCGGGGGCGCGGTGCCGGAGCATGTCTGGATCGTGTGCGCCGGCAATGCGGACCTGGCATTGAATTACGCGGAGATTCAGGGCGAGGGCGGCTTTGAGAAGGACGCGTTCGTTTTTTTTGATTATCCGGGTTACGGCGGGTGCGGGGGATCGCCGAATCCTGACCGGATCCGCGAGAGTTTCAAAGCTCTTGGACCGATGATCACCGAACGCGCCCAACTGCCCGCGGGGGCGTTGGCGGAGCGGGGCATTATTTTCGGCCATTCCCTCGGCGCGGCGGCCGGACTGATCGCGGCGGAGGAATACGGAATCCGGCGGGCGGTGCTGATTTCCCCCTTCACCAGCCTTATGGAAATGACCCGAGTGGTCCTGCACGCCCCCCTGGGATTTCTGGTGAGGCACCGCTTTGACAATCACCAAACCCTGGCCAGTCTCATGGCCCGGGGCGGCCACGCCTGGATTTTTCATGGTGATGAGGACCGGATTATCCCCATGCGCATGAGTCAGGAGCTGGCGGCCGAATCCGGGACCGGGGTGACTTTCAAAGCGGTCAAAGGCGCGGGTCACAATGATGTCCTGCCCCACGGCTGGGCGGAGATTCAGTCGGCGATGGAGGCGGCGCGGAAGTGACAGGCGGGGAAGGAAGCCGCAGGGATTGAATTTGACCTGCTGTAAAATTAGCATAATCTGGTTTCCATGAAGCCGGAACCCGCGCCCGTCCCGATTGCCAGACCTTGTCCAAAGTCATGGGAAGGAATGGCGGGGGATGACAAACGGCGTTTCTGCGGAGAGTGCCGGCTTCATGTGCATAATCTTTCGGCCATGAGCACCAGGGAGCGGGAGGATCTTTTGGCACAGCCCGGCGGCCCTCCCTGCATCGCTTATGAATTGCGGCCGGATGGCGGCATGGTGACTCCCTCCCGCTGGTCGCGGCTGCCATTTTACCGTGCCGGGCTGTCGGCGGCGGCGGCGCTGGCGGCGGCTTTTCCGATGCTTTTTTCCTCCTGCGCCCCCAACCGCCGCACGACCATGGGAGCTCCCATGCCGCTTCCGGCTTCCAGCGGCAATTCCCGGCTTCTCGGAGAAATCGACCCCAAAAGCGCGGCGGCGGATCCCGGTGGCGGACAATCTGCGGAATCCCGTCCGCTGGTGAAGGGCAGGCCGGCTCCGCCGGTGATGCTGCTGGGGACTCCGCCTGCGGATTTTTGATGCATGCGGACCTGAACCGCACTGAGCATCGGACGGGCACGTAATCACCGATCGGGGACAGGCTTCCGTTGACGGTGGAGGACGGACCGGGCAGGATCGGGCACCCGACCGGGCGGCATTCGTGCCGCCGCCCGGTGGGCCGCTGTTTTAAACCCGCCTGATAAAATCCAACCTGACCCGATCCGGAACCATGCAAAGCCTTTGGAATGATGAGGAAGCCCGCGCCTGCGGAAATGACGCCCTGGCCCTGAGAGTTTACACCTCGCGCCTGCTGGGCCGGGACCCGGAGCTGGTGCTGCATGGCGGCGGCAATACTTCCGTGAAGGCCACAGTCGGCGATTTTTTCGGCGATCCGGTCGAAGTGCTTTACATCAAAGGCAGTGGCGGTGATCTGGCGAAAATCGGCCCTGAAGGGTTTGCCGCCGTGAAGCTGTCCGTGCTCCTGCGCATGGCGGATCTGGCGGCCCTGACGGATGCCGAAATGGTCCGCGGGCAGCGCGCCGCCATGCTGGATCCCGCGTCACCGAATCCGAGCATTGAGGCCGTGGTTCACGCCGTGCTGCCGCAGCGTTTTGTGGATCACACTCACTCCAATGCGGTGGTGGCGGTGACAAATCAGCCGGACGGTCCGGAATTCGTCAAAAAAATCTGGGGCGACCGCGTGATTATCGTTCCTTACATCATGCCCGGCTTTCTGCTGGCCAAGGCGGTGAGGGAACTGACGAAAAACGCCAACTGGTCGAAGGTCGAGGGACTGATCCTCATGCAGCACGGCATTTTCACCTTCGGCGGCACGGCGGAGGAAAGCTACAGCCGCATGATCCGTCTGGTCAGTGAAGCCGAAGCGGCGCTGGCCCAGCGCGGCGGCGGGGCGGAAGCCATCGCCAAAGCTGAACTGCGCCCCACGAAGGACGACCTCCTCGTTCTGGCGGCGGCCCGGAAAGAAATCTCCAAAGCCCGGGGCCGCGCGGTTCTGGCTTTTGCCGAAACCGGCCCGGAAGCGGCGGGTTTCGCCTCCCGCCCGGATGCCGGGGATCTGGCCACGCGCGGCACTCTGACGCCGGACCATTCCATCCGCATGAAGCGTCGGCCGGTGGTGCTGGACAATGCCGGAGCGGTCAGCGCTTTCGGTGAATGGTATAACGAATCCCACGGCCGGCTCCAGCAGGGCCAGCCGGCGCTGGATGCCGCTCCCCGCTGGGCGGTCTGGCCGGGGCATGGCACGGTGGCGTTTGGCACCACTTTGGCTGAAGCGGGCATTGTCCGCGATATTGCGGAACACACCGTCCGCACCATCCAGCAGGCCGAGGCCGCCGGGGGCTGGACCGCGTTGCCGGAGGCGGATCTGTTTGAAATCGAGCACTGGGACCTGGAGCAGGCCAAGCTGCGCGGCGCCCCGGCTCCCAGGTCCCTTCAGGGCAAAGTCGCCATCGTGTCCGGCGCCGCCGCCGGCATAGGCCGGGCGATTGCGGAGGAACTGCACGCCCAGGGCGCGGTGGTCACCGGATTTGATCTCAATCCCGAAACTCCCAACCGCCTCGGAGGCCGTCCGGGCCTGACGGGTAAAGTGCTGAATCTCACGGACTACCCGGCTGTGGAGCAGGCCGTGGAGGATGTGGTCCGGCAGTACGGCGGGCTCGATATTCTGGTCAGCAATGCCGGGATTTTCACCGCCGGCGCCAACTTTGAGAACATGGATCCGGGCAACTGGGCCAAAAGCCTGGAGGTGAATCTCACCAGCCACATGAAGCTTCTCCAGTTCTGCGTGCCCTGGCTGAAGCGTGGCGTGGAGCCGGCCGCTGTTTTTGTCGGCAGCCGGAATGTGGCCGCTCCCGGCGCGGGCGCGGGCAGTTATTCCTGCGCCAAGGCGGCGGTGACCCAGCTCGTCCGCGTGGCGGCGCTGGAACTCGCCCCGGATGGTGTGCGGGTGAACATCATTCACCCGGACGCCGTGTTCGACACGGAGCTCTGGACTCCCGAAGCCCTCGCCCGCAGCGCGGAGCGCTATAACATGACCATTGAGGAGTACAAGACGCGCAATCTGATGAAAACCGAGATCCGCTCCCGCGACGTGGCGGCCATGGTCGCCGCCATGGCGGGCACCATTTTCGCCAAAACCACCGGAGCCCAAATCCCCGTGGACGGCGGCAACGACCGTGTGATCTGAGAAAGTTTCACCGCCTGCCGGATCCCGGTCAGGCCTGTGTGAGGAGTCACATTTTGCCGGGCCCGCTTTGTCACGCAACAAGCGGGTCCGGCTGTGATCCTGGCAAGCCGGGGACCAAACCTCTCACCAGCCGCAAACTGCCGGGAACAGAATTCCTCCGTCCCTTGAACAGGTGACAGGCGGAGTGAAGGAGAGTTCCGGAAACAGCGGGCAGGGGGGGTATAGTCCGGGAACTTCCCCATTCCCTCCCGGCGGATTACCGCCCGCCGGTGGCGAAAGCTGTGGGCGCAGAGGACGGACGGCATTGGAGGAGAAGATAAATGCCTTTATCCTCAAGGAGTTGAAAGCCAAGGCGCTGGTAGAGCCTCAACGCGGGATTATGGCGCTCCACGTGGATGGAGAGTGATTTGCCGGTCTCCGCCGCTTCCTGAATAAGATCCCGCAGCAGATGCGTGCCGATGCCCTGACCCCGGTGGGCGGGCAGCAGGGCGAGATCCATGATGCGGATTTCGGTGTTCCACCGGTCCACGTAAAGCCGGCCTGCGGGCTGCTCCCGGAAAAGAATCACCCGGCGTTCCGCATGGGGATAATGAATCCGGTAGTGGCTGGTCTGGGCGGAATGCTGCACCCGGCAGAAATCCCTTTTTTGAACATCGGTCCAATCCGTGGCCGCCAGCTCCTCCTGCCGGGTGGAGGCGTAAACGTCATCCAGAAATCCGGCATCATCCGCCATGACGGGTCTGAGAGTGACCGATGGATTTATCATAAAGTGGAAATTTCAGCTGAAACAGGAATGCGGCGCGGCGGGGTCGGAGAGAACCGGGATTGCTTCCCGGGAAGGAGGATATTTTGTCGTAAGTCATTGATAGCCAATAGTTATTTTAAGGCCGCTCTTTCAAATCAAGTGTCGGTTTTGAGGCTCAGGACGGCCTCCAGGAGACGGTTTTTTCCCGCTGCGCCGACGGGCGAGAGAAAAAGTTTCCGCGCGCTCATCCGGGAATGCGAGACCTGGTAAATCCGGCCTTCCGGCAAATTGGAAGCGCCGGAGAAAAGCAGGGAGAAGGTCACAAATCGCTCCGGAACCATTCCGCTGTATTTTTCATCGGTAATTTCAGTCAGGCGGCAGGAAACGCGGGGTCCGTTTTCGGTTTCGAGGATGAATTCCTCTCCCAGATACGGAGCGAAAGCCTCCCGGTGGAGTGCCTGGCTGCCAGCCGCGGCGGGGTCCGGGGGGGCGGCAGCGGCTCCCGCTCCTCCTGAACTCCCGTTCAAAATGCCAATAACGACGGCTGAAAATCCAGTGCCGGTCCATGCGAGAACCGAGCGGCGGGTGACGGCGGGACAGGAAAAATCGGCAGGATGAGCACGCATAAAATTAAACTGACGGAATTTTGATGGTCCGGTGAAGCCCACTTATCAGAAATCCGTCGGGGGGTCACATGAAATTTTTACATTTGGCGCGGGAAATAGTGGACGAAATTCAAAAACTATACAACTATGAGATTAATTGAGGCTTTATCCTCAACGCCCTGCAATTTGTTGGGGGCTTTTCCGGCGGCATTAATTTTATACGTCTTCCTTATCTTTATGGCTGAGCCTTTCATGGCGGAAATACGCCTCTTTTCCTTCGCTTTCGCCCCCAAGGGCTGGGCCATGTGCAACGGGCAGTTGCTGCCTATCAATCAGAATCAGGCCCTGTTTTCCCTTCTGGGCACGAACTTCGGGGGTGACGGCGTGACCACCTTCGCGCTCCCTGACAACCGCGCCCGCGTGCCCATGCATGTCGGCGGCGGTTATATTCAGGGTCAGGCCATCGGGGGCGCGGGTCATACGCTGTCGGTTTCGGAAATGCCCCAGCACACGCATATTCTGACAGGCAGCAGCACGGTCGGGGATCAGAAAGTTCCCAACGGCAACCTGCTGGCGGCGAACGCCCCCGCGAACACCTACGCCACGCCCGCCGCGCCCAATCTGGGCACTCTGCATGCCTCCTCGGTGAGCGGCGCGGGAGGCAGTCAGCCGCATGAGAACCGGCAGCCTTTCCTGACGCTTAATTTCTGTATCGCGCTCCAGGGTATTTTCCCTTCACGCAACTGACCCTATCCATCACATACTCTATGGCCCAGCCTTTTGTCGGAGAAATCCGCATCTTCGCCGGAAATTTCGCTCCCTCCGGATGGGAGTTCTGCAGCGGGCAGCTTCTGCCCATCTCGGAGAACGATACTCTCTTCACCCTCATCGGCACCACCTATGGCGGCGATGGCCAGGAAACCTTCGGCCTGCCGGATCTGCGGGGGCGGCTTCCGCTTCACCAGGGAACCGGTGCCGGGATCACCTATATTATCGGAGAGTCCGGAGGCACGGAGGAGGTCACGCTGAACAGCAATCAGATGCCGGCGCATACCCATCCGCAGGTGGTTTCCACCTCCATCGGAAATCTGCCGAATCCGGAAAACGCGGTTCCGGCGGAGTCCTCCACAGGCAGCGTCTACCAGAGCGCCTCCCCCACAGTGGCGATGTCGGCCTCTATGGTGAGCGTGGTGGGCGGAAGCCAGCCGCATTCGAATTTCCAGCCCTACCTGTGCGTGAATTATATCATTTCACTGTTCGGCATTTATCCTTCACAGAACTGACAAATCATGGCTGATCCATTTGTAGCGGAAATCCGCATTTTCGGTTTCAATTTCGCCCCCAAGGGCTGGGCCACCTGCGATGGCCAGATCATGCCCCTCTCACAGAACACGGCGCTGTTCTCGCTTCTGGGCACCACCTACGGCGGGAACGGCAAGAGCACTTTCGCTCTTCCGAATCTTCAGGGCCATGCCCCCATGCATCCGGGGCAGGGGCCGGGACTGTCGCTGCATGATCTGGGCGAGGTCTCAGGCTCGGAAAACGTCACCCTGCTGCAGACGGAGATGCCCGCCCACACGCACGCCGCCATGGCCACCGCCGCCCCGGCGAACCGCAGCGCGCCCTCCGGGAATTCCTTCGCCCGCACCACCGGGGGCACGCCTTATGCGTCCGCCGCCGCCAATCCGGTGGCCGTTCAGCTTTCGTTCCAGGGTCTGACGCCGGCCGGGGGCAGTCTGCCGCACAATAACATGATGCCCACCCTGACTCTGACGTTCTGCATCGCGCTTCAGGGTGTTTTTCCTCCAAGGCCCTGATTGAAGGCCTTCCGGACCGCGCGGGCACCCGGTGGCCGCGCGGATCCCGAAAGTCCGGATGCGCCGCCCTTACTTGCGTCATTATGATCCCCGCCGCCGATTTTCCGCCGCCGGTTTCAGGTGAAAACAGCTTCAAACCAGGAGTCCGCTGTCTGGGTGATAAAGAACTCCAGGCGGCCGGCTCCGGGAAATTGAAAGGGGTAAATACTCTGGGGCAGCCGCAGGCCGGAGGGCCCGCGGAAAGTCAGGGAAAAGGGATCGCGCGAAGCTCCGGGATGCCTGGAGCCAAGCGGGGTCACGGCGGTGAGTTCCAGCGGATGCTCCTCCCCGGCCGCGGTTTGGAGAGTCAGAATCTGTCCGGTCAGGGAGGTGAAATCGGAAGCCGAAAGGTTTTCCAGAGGTGTCATGACCGTATTTTTCACAAAAAGCCGGAATACGCAACATTGGTCCGGCGGTTTTTATATCAGGCGTATGATAAATTCCCGGCAGGGAGTCGTTAAAAATAAATTTTTTAGTTTGTTCCTGACCGGGTGTTCCGGTTGATTTAATAGAACCAGCTGATGGCGTAGTGGTTCCGGTTCACGTCGGATAATGACGTGACTCCGGTTTCATGACGCGAAATCAGAGGCAGCCTCTTTATTCATGAGCTATCCCATCCGCCGTCCGGGCATCGTCCGTGCTGTTTCCGGCCTTCTCCTCGTCACCGGCGTGGAGCTTTATGCTGTGCCTGTCATCACCGCCACCAAGGATGACAATATCCCCGCCGCCACCCGTCTGGTGGGGGGGAACACCATTGATTACAGCATCACCATCAGCAATGCGCCGGGCGGCACCACGGCCGCGGGCGTCACTTTCACGGATCCCACTCCCGCCGGGACCGCGCTGGTGGCCGGTTCCGTCAATGTCTCGCCGCTGGCGGTGGATGAGGCCTACACGGCGGTGGGCAACACCCTGCTGCGGGTCGGCGGCACGGCGGGAACGGGCCCGGAGAAATTCGTCGCGGGCGGCAGCGTGATCAGCAATGACGGGGAGTTTCTCAGCGATTCCTTCACGGTCACCCCCATCATCAACGGCGCCAGCGCCCAGGGCGGCACGGTGAATCTGGCGGCGGACGGCACCTTCACTTATCTGCCGGCGACGGGGTTTGAGGGAGCGGACACTTTCACCTATGTGATCCGCGACGATGGCACGGACGGAACTCCGGGCAATGCGGATGATCTCACGGCCACCGGCACGGTGACCATCACGGTGGGCGGCATGGTCTGGTATGTGAATGCCGCCGCCTCCGCCGGGGGCACCGGCCGCTCGAATGCCCCGCTGCAGTCACTGACGGCTCTGACCGCCGGGGGCGCTGATCCCGATGATCCCGGCGACACCATTTTTCTTTACGAGGGCAGCTACAGCGGAGGAATAACCCTGGAGGCTTCCCAGCGGCTGATCGGGCGGGGGAGCAATCTGGTGGTCGGGGCCGACACGCTGTTCACCGGCTCCTCCGCGCAGACGCCCACCCTTTCCCACAATGCGGGGTCCACGGTGGCGCTCTCCGCGGGCAATACCGTGAGCGGATTGCATCTCAGCAATTCCAACGGCAACGGTATCTCCGGCAGCGCCGTCGGGACTCTGGCGCTGGTGGATGTGGATGTGACTCTGACCAGCACCAATAACACGCACACCGCGCTGAGTCTGACCACCAGCGGCACGGTCACGGCGACGGGCGCCGCCAACTTTCTGAGCTCGGTCTGCGGGCCGGCGCTGAATGTGGCCAATGTCGGCATCGGCGCGGATGGGCTGAATTTCAAAAGCATCACCGCCGGCAACAACACCGCCGCCGCGGATCCGGCCAACGGCATCGTCCTCAACAATACCGGCACGGCGGGCGGCCTGACGGTCACCGGTGACGGCGGCGGGGCGAACAATGGCTCCGGGGGCACCATTCAGAACACCACCGCCTCCGGCATTCTCCTGACCGGCACCGGCAAGGTCTCACTGGGTTATCTCAATATTTCAAACTGCAGGGAGGACGGCATTGAGGGCTCCAGTGTCACGGATCTGAACCTGACCCGCTCCACCCTGACCGCCAGTGGCGACGATTCCGAGGATTGCGGCATCAAAGTCGCCAATCTTCTGGGCACCTGCGCGTGGACAAATCTGAGCGTCACGCAGTCGAGGCTGGCCAATGTGTTCGTGGAGAACACGTCCGGAGCCCTGACCTCCTTCACGATCACCAACGGCACTTACGGCAATCTGGCCGCCGGCGGAGGCAACTCCATCCTGATCAACATCATGGGCAGCGCCACCCTGGGATCGGGAGGCATCAGCGGGGCCACCATCAGCAACAACGGAACCGCCCGGGGCCTCACTCTCCAGTCACAGGGCACGGCGGCGGTCGGCAGCACCGGCGGGCAGGCTTTTGTGGTCCAGAACAACGCTTTTTCCGCCAACGGGCTTCACGCCAGTTTCGAGCAGGGCGGCAGCGCCGGGCTGAGCTTCCGTTTTGTCAGCAACGGCACGGCGGCGGCACCGCTGGTCACCAGTCAGGAGCAGGCCGTGAACGTGTTCACCTCCTCCCAGGCCACGGGCGGCACTTTGTATGGAAAAATCACCGGCAACTATATCGGCAATGCCGGTGTGGCCGGCTCCGGCTCCACCAACGCGGGCGGGATCCTGGCCACTTTCCAGGGGCAGACCGCCACGCAGCTGCAGATTGACGGCAACACCATCAGGCAGACCAACGGGGACTCCCGGGGCATCAACCTCGCCTACCGCGGTCCGGCCAATCCTCTGGCGGGCAGCCTTGGCGCCAACACCGTGGCCCACCATCTGACGCTCACCAATAATGTGGTCACCCCCGGAGCCGCCCCCAGCGGTTTTCCCCTCGCGGCCATCATGGTGGAGGCCGACAACCAGACGCTGGCGGACAATAAATCCCCGCGGGTGAATGCGGATATCCGGGGCAACACGGTGCCCACGACCGAGGTCTACGATTTCTTTTCCGCCCAGCTGGGTTTTTACGAATACGACGGTTCGGGATCCACAGGCATCGGCACTCTGTTCAGGTCCCTTCCTGGTTCCGCCAATGCCACCGCTCAGCTGCAGAGCACCAACACCGGCACTTCCGAAGCCTCCGCGGGGGTGGCGCTCACGACAACAGCCGTGACCGTGCCGCCTCTGTTCTTTGAAGCCGCCCCGCTGGACCTGGGGGCCGTCATTCCCCGGGTGCCCGCTTTCCCGGACAGCGCCGGGGAGCCCCTGGTGCCCGAATTTCCACTTCCCGCCGGCGACGGGCAGCTCCGGGAGGCTGATATCGGGCCTCTCGTCCAGGCTTCGCTGGCCCGCTGGCAGCGGAGCGGTCTGACGCCGGAGCAGTGGGAGCACCTCCAGCAGGTGAAATTCACGGTCAGTGACATGCCCGGTCTTTACCTTGGACAGGCGGACGGACGGCATATCACCCTGGACGCCAACGCCGCCGGGAACGGCTGGTTCATTGACGCCTCGCCCGCCGCCGACAGCGAATTCACCGGTGAGGGCACCCGCCTCATGGCTCCCGCCGGCTCGCCCGCCGCCGGCCGCGTGGATGCGCTGACCACGATTCTTCACGAACTCGGGCACGCCGCCGGTCTGGACGATCTTTATTCCACCACGGACCGGGACAGCCTCATGTATGGCTTCCTGCACCTCTCGGAACGCCGTCTGCCCCGCGCCGCCCAGGCCGCCGGGGTGGTCCCGCACCTTCCGGAGAAGGATGAGCCGCCGCATTATCTGGCCGCTCCCATCACCATCGGCACTTTGCCGAACGGGAAATCAGTCACCATCGTTTACAAAGTGACCGTGAACGCGGGCATCACCTCCCCCGCGGTTTCCAACCAGGGCACGGTGAGCGGCACCGGTTTCACGGATGTGCTCACGGATGATCCCAACGCCGCCGGGGCGGCCAATGCCACGGTCACCGTCATTGAAGTGCCCCCGGTCGTCAGCACGGTGGCGGTCTCCAAAAACGAGGACACCGTCCTCACCTTCACCGCCGCCAATTTCACCGGTTCCTACACCGACGCCAACAGCGACGCTCTGGCTTCCATCCGCATCATGTCCCTGCCGGTGAACGGGGTGCTGAAACTTGGAGTCACCGCCGTGACTCTCAATCAGGACATCACCGCCGCCGCGCTGGGCACCCTGAACTACACGCCGAACACGAATTACAACGGTGCCGACACCTTCAACTGGAAAGCCTCCGACGGCACCCTGCTGTCCCTTGCCGCCGCCGCCGTGAATATCACGGTGACTTCGGTGAATGACAATCCGGTGGCCGGGGCCGACACCCTCCAGCGGTATCCGACCCAGAGCGTGAAAGTGGCGAAATCCGTGCTGATCAGCAACGACACC
Organism: Verrucomicrobiota bacterium; assembly: GCA_040386695.1. Classification (GTDB taxonomy): domain Bacteria; phylum Verrucomicrobiota; class Verrucomicrobiia; order Verrucomicrobiales; family V1-33; genus CAIZWU01. The sequence continues at coordinate 2,324 of JAZKFB010000096.1, read as the reverse complement.
GACATTGACGGAGGCACGGTCAGCTTCACGGGAGTCACCAGCCCCACCGCGAACGGAGGCTCCGTCACCACCGACACCAAAACCGTCTTCTACACTCCCGCCGCCGGATACAAGGGCGCGGACAGCTTCACCTACACGATTTCCGACGGCCAGGGCGGCACAGCGACGGGGACGGTGAGCATCGGGCTGGTGACGGACAACACCGAAGGCATGAATATCGCCAAACTTGAACCCCAGCCCGACGGATCCATGAAGGTGGGGCTCGTCGGCATTCCCGGCCGGACGTATCAGATTCAAAGCAGTGAAAACCTCACCACCTGGGCCAACCGCGGCAACGTGACCGCCGACGCCCGGGGGGTCTTCAGCTTCACCGATCCGGCCCCTCTGCCACCGACCCGCTATTACCGTTCCGTCCAACCCTGATCCGACGATCCAATGATGAAAAAACCTCTTCTTCTCCTGGTGATTCTGCCGGTTCTGGCGCTGGCCGGGCGGGCGGGCGCGGCCACCTTCACTTTTTCCGGCATCGGCCTTGCGGTTCCCGACGGGAATCCCTCGGGCGCGGTGGATGTCCAGCCGGTGAGTTCCGATATCGGCTCCATCGATTCGGTGCTGGTCACGCTCACCATGACCGGAAGCTACAACGGCGACCTCTACGTTACCCTTCAGCACGGCAGCGGATACTCGGTGCTGCTGAACCGTCCCGGCAAAAATGGAGCCGGCGGCGGTTACGATGACGATGGCCTCGACGTGACGTTCAGCGACGGGGCGGCGGCGGATGTCCACACTTATCAGAGCAGTGTCACTCCGGCCCCGGGCTCGCCCCTCACGGGAACCTGGAGGCCCGACGGCCGTATCACCGACCCCGATGCCGTGACTTTCGGCGATTCCCGGACCGCCCTGCTGAGTTCCTTCAATGGCATTGCCGCCTCCGGCGACTGGACTCTTTTTGTGGCTGACCTCAACGGCGGCGACACCCACACGCTTCAAGCCTGGTCCATCACCGTCACCGGCACTGTCATCCCCGAACCCGCCATCCCTCTCCTCGCCGCCGCCGGCGCCGCCGGTCTGCTGCTGACGTTCCGCCGCCGCGGATGCTGAGAACAATTCCGGCCGATCCGGACGGATCAGTCCATTCTTTGCAGGGTGCCGGCCGGTTCTGCAAAAAATTCCAGACCGGACTTCTCCCGGCGGGCTCTCAGTCCGGCAGCGTGAAGTAAAACCCGGAGCCGCCGTCCGGGAGCGGTTCATAGCCGCATTGTCCGCCCTGCATGGATACCAGGGTGTGGACGATCGGCAGGCCGAGGCCGCGCGGGGCATTGGGATCGTGAAGGAGGTGGAACGGGCGGAAAAGCGCGGATCCGGCGGCGGGGGGAATACCGGTGCCGTGATCGCGGACGTGGAACCGGTGGCCGCTCTCCAGACGGTCCCAGGCCAGTTCGATTGCCGGGGACGGACCGGCGTGATGCAGGGCGTTGTGCAGGAGATTCCACCAGATGATCTCCAGCCAGCTTTCCACGCCGGAGACCTGGGGCCATTCCGGGGGACGGCTGAGCGTGGCCTGGCTCCGGGTGATGGGGCGCTCCAGGCGCATCACCGCCTCCTGCACCACGTCTCCCATGCGGATGATTTTTTTCGGCTGCGGCTGCGCGATGGCTTTCAGGAGAAAGCTGGTGCGGTTGATGATTTTAGTAATCTCATCCACCGATGAAAACAGAGGTTTGACCATCGCCGTGCCGTCGGGTGTGATTTCCGCCAGCATGTCCACAGTGGCCATGACGCCGCCGAGAGGGGTGCGCAGGTCGTGGCTGACCCGGCGGGCCAAGGTCATCAGATTGCCCCGCAGCCGCGCGTTTTCCCGGGCCTCCGCGTGCCGCGCGGCGGCGGAGCGCAGGGCGTGCGCCAGTTGCGGCAGCGGCCAGTTTTCAGAGGGCAGGGCATCGCTGCCGGCGCCGTCCCCGCCGCCGAATTTCACCACGGCCCAGCGGGGCAGCTGCTCCGCATCCAGTGCCTCCTGGGACTGCTTCGCTTCCGGGGAATCCATGCTGAACAGCAGCAGGCCGCCGGACTCCGGGCTTTCACCGTCCGGGCCCGCCTCCGGCAGTTCCGCCAGAGTTGCCGCCGCCATCCAGCCGGCTTCCGGAAACGCCGTCCGCGCGGCTTCCCGGAGGTTGACGGGAAATGATCCGCAGGGTCCCACCTGTATGACTGAAGCGATGCGCATTGAGAGGATATTATCGTCGTAAGGGATTAAGCGTGCCGGAATTAACGGCGGTTTCAAGTTCCAAGCCGAACGGGGTTGGCATGAGAGTGTCCGCAGGAGA
>JAZKFB010000095.1:0-49514 GCA_040386695.1 Verrucomicrobiota bacterium | reverse complement strand
GCTGAAAAAATGGAAGGCCCATGGCGCGCAGCTGATTCCATGCCGAACACTCTTGCTACGCGGCCCGGGCCGATGTTTTTTGAGTGAGGCATACTTCCACCGCTGGTGAAGGTCTGGCCCTCCTCATGTCCAGGCTCGTTCCCTTGGGGAAGGCATTTAAATCCGTTTCCCCCCGGCGGGGGTGTTGCGTTATGGTGTCATCATGTCTTTTCCCCCGGATGTCCCGTCTGAGCCGCTCACCGCGATGCTGCGGCAGATGTCGGAGGGCGATCCCGGGGCGGGGGATGAGCTGCTGGCGGCGGTTTATGATCAGCTGCGGATTCTGGCGCGGCACCGGCTGCTGGTGAATGCCGGGTCCACGCTGCAGCCGACGGAGCTGGTTCACGAGGCCTGGCTGAAGCTGGGCGGCGGCGGTGAGAAAACGCCCGCCTGGGAAAACCGGAGGCATTTCTTCGGGGCGGCGGCGCGGGCCATGCGGAATATTCTAGTGGATCACGCCCGGCGCGGGGGAGCCGCCAAACGCGGGGGCGGCCGCGCGCCGGTGGAGCTGGGAAGTATTCTCGATCTCGCCGCCGATCCGGTGCCGGAGGTCGTCCTCGCGCTGGACGAGTCCCTGGAAACGCTGCGGGCCAGTTTTCCCGAGGAGGCGGAAGTGGTGATGCTCCGGTTCTTTGCCGGACTGAGTGTGGCGGAAACCGCCGCCACTCTGCAAATTTCGGTCCGCCAAATGGAGCGCCATTGGGAATTCGCCCGCGCCTGGCTCTTCGACGCCATCAGTGGAGGTAAATGAAAATGGCCAGGCGTTGCTCCAGACATCCATCTGAAATCATTGACGCAGGCAAACCTGGAAATTTGGAGTGCGGAGGCTTGCCACCGCTTTCTCCAGCGGGGGCTTGCCACGCGACCGACTTCCCGAAGTGTCCTTCGCAGGCTTTGCGGCGAATCACGCGGCGGCGGCGAGCCGCCTTTCCCAAAGCGGAGGCAAGCCTCACGCACTCCAAATTCCCTCTGCCGGGGAGTCCCCGTGAGGGCCAGCTTCTCCGTGAATTTGTTCCCTTCGTGATCCCCATTCCCCATTCACCATGACTGCTCCATCGCCGCGGAGGATCCGGGAATTGTTCGATGCCGCCATGGCTTTGCCCGGGCCCGGCCGCGACGGGTTTCTCCAGGCGGAATGCGGGGAGGATTCCGCCCTGCACAGCGCCGTCGCCAGATTGCTGGCCGCCAGCCGGGCCAGCGCGGGTTTTCTGGCTTCGGCGACGCTGAGTCATCAGGGCGAGGCTCTCAGCGAAGCCGGCAGTTTGCAGGCGGGGGACCACATCGGGCCTTATGAAATCACCGGTGAACTCGGACGCGGGGGCGGCGGGGTGGTTTATCTGGCCCGGCAGCGGCAGCCGGTGGACCGCGAGGTCGCGCTGAAAATGCTGCCCGCCACGGCGGATTCGCGCCAGGCCGCGGACCGCTTCCGCAGTGAGCAGCGGACTCTGGCGAGGATGGAGCACGATCACATTGCGAGGCTGCATGATGCGGGAGTGGATCCGCGCGGCCGTCTGTGGTTCGCCATGGAGCTGGTGCGCGGCGAAACCGTCACCACCTTCTGCGACCGCCGCTGTCTGCCGCTGCCGGAGCGTCTCAGTCTTTTCGCGTCCATCTGCCGTGCGGTGCATCACGCCCATCTGCGCGGGGTGATTCACCGGGATTTGAAGCCCTCGAATATTCTGGTGACGGAAAGCGGCGGCCGTCCCGTGCCCAAGGTGATTGATTTCGGCATCGCCCGCGCTTTGGAAAATCCGGACGATGCCGCCATCACCCTGGCCGGCGGTTTGCTGGGCACGCCGGCTTACATGAGCCCGGAACAGCTGGGCGATGGCGCGGGTGAAATCGATGCCCGCACGGATATTTACTCGCTGGGACTCGTGCTCTTCGAACTGCTGAGCGGCGGCAAGGCGCGGAATCTGCCCGCGTCCGGCTCGGCCGCATGGCAGGCGGCGCGGATGGTTCTGGAGGAAACCTCCCCTTCGGCGGCGGCCGCATTTTCCGCTCTGCCCGCAATGGCTCAAACGGCCGCCGCCACCGCCCGGCACACGGCTCCGGCCGCCCTGTTCCACTTTCTGAAAGGCGACGCGGGCCGCATCCTGACGCGGTGTCTGGAACGGGAGCCGGCCCGGCGTTTTCCCTCGGCGGAGTCCCTCGCGGCGGATGTGGAGAATCTCCTGGACCACCGTCCGCTCAGTTTCCGGCGGCCCGGCTGGCATTACACGATGGGGAAATTCCTGCGCCGTCACCGCACCGGCGCGGCGGTGTCCGCTTGTGCGCTGCTGATCACAGCCGCCGGTCTGACGGTGGGACTGCGGGCGCACTTCGCGAGGATCAAAGCGGAGTCCCGCGCCGCCGCGGAATCCCGGCGGGCCGCCCAGGAAACCGCCCGCGCGGCCCGCGAGGGGCGGAAAGGCTATCTCATCACCATGGCCATGACCGGACTTTTCCGCGGAGCCACCCCCGGTTATGACAACGGCCAGGGCCCGGAGCGCAGCGTGCGCAGTGTGGTGGAGGCCTGGACCCGGCAGCTGCCCGCCTCGGTGCTGGAGGATCCGGAGGTCGAGGGACTGGCCAGACTTTCGCTGGGCCATGCCTGGACGGGCTTCGGGGACCTTGTCCAGGCCCGCGCGCAGTTTGATCAGGCGATCGTCCTTCTCGCCAATCCCTCGACAGCCTTCGCTCCGGCCCGCGCCCTGACGGAACTCAATCTCGCGGCCCTCGATTTCCAGGAGCACCGGTTTTCCTCCGTCGAGGAGCATATTCAGCTGGCGAGGAAGTTTTTCACGGCCGGAGGCGGCGTCCACACCGGCGACCTGCTGCGGGCGGAGCTGCTCCTGGCCGGCCAGCGCACCGGGCTGGGGCAGACGGCCGCCGCCCGGGAGATCGCCAGCCGTGTGCTGGAGGAGGTCAAAGCGCATCTTCCCGACGACTTCGAACTCCAGGCCCGCGCTCACTGGCAACTGGCGCGCGCCGCCCGGGCCGCTGGAGACCTTTCCGGCTGGGAGCGGCATCTCCGCCAGCGCCTGGAGCTGATCCGGCAACTCAATGACGCGGTGCCGACCCTTCTCCTGGAAGCCCGATTTGATGTTCTCCAGGCGGACTTTCTGGCCAACAGGAACCGTCCCGGAACTCTCGCCGCCATGGACCGGATCGTGACCGATTACGCGGCCCTGACAAGTCCTGGATTTCCCTCCGTCGTGGCTTTCCGGGCGGATATTGCGGGACTCCTGGTCACGGCGGGGCAGGAAGCCGAGGCCCGGGCCCGTTATGAAGGTCTGCTGCGGGAATTTCCGGATTCAGCTTCCGCTGAAGAATGGCGGCAGGCTTTGGAGAGTTCAGAATGAGGCGTGGCCGGGCGGCGGGTGCATGATTGGCAGGGGAATGCGGGACAAGTCCCGCAAAGAAAAGCGGCGACAAGTCGCCGCAGTCCAAGGGTTTCCGGATTCTCCGGAATGGCGTCAGCTTTTGATATTGGTGAGCCAGTCCAGGCGGTGCTGGAGTTTGGCCTGACGCTCCGGGGAGGGCTCGGGGTAGAGGATGGGATACCAGGCGCTCATGACGGCGGCCCGGGCGATCATGCTGTGGTGGAGCGCGATGGGATCAATATGGCCGCCGGCTTCCCGATAAGCTTCGAGAATTCCGTCGGCTGTGGCGTGATCCTTTTCGAGAATGCGGGCATTCCAGATAAGCGAGGCGAGGTCCCATTCCACCGGGCCCATGAAAGTGTCCTCCCAGTCGGTCCACAGCAGGCCGAGGGTGGTGTTCATCAGATTTCCGGGATGCGCGTCGCCATGCAGCGGCTGGCGGGGAAATGGATGCAGCCCCACCAAGGAATCCAGGAGCCGGTCCCGCAGCAGGCCAAGGACGGCGGGCGGGAAAAGCCCGCGCGGCCCCAGGTTTTCCAGGAGGGTCAGACTTTCCGTGAGGATCGCCAGATCAGGAAGTGGTCCGTCAAAGGAGCGCAGCAGGTCATGGCATTGGAAAAGCGTCCGCCCGGTTTCCGCCGGATCGGCCCCGGCATCAATGGCGGTGACGAACTGCCAGAAGTTCAGCGTGTATCCCAGGTGCAGATGCGGGCCGGGCGGCACTTCGGGATGCAGGGGAATGACCGGCGCTCCCCGTTCCGCCAGGTGACGGGCCACGGCGATTTCCCGCTGAAACCATGCCGGCCCCTGACGCGGGCCGTCCCGATCCGTGACCACCCGGGCCACCAGCGACTCCGTCAGCCGCAGCACCAGCGTGCTGCCATTCTGCAGAACCCCGCAGCGGTCCGGCGTCACCCCATGCGCCCGGGCCGTTTCGACAGCGGCGCGGATGGGCAGTTCAAGTTCAGGGGAAGACAGGCTCATGGGTCAATGATCCGCCGGAAGAGGCCTCCGCAAGCAGAGAACCCGGCTGATTGTTTCCGATCGGCGCAGTGCCAGATTTCTGAACCCTGAACCCTGAACCCTTTTACCTTTTTCAGAACTGCCGCCGCAGATGGCTCGGGAGAATGTTCAGCTCCTCGCGGTATTTGGCGACGGTACGGCGGGCGATTTTGATGCCCTGCAGGGCGAGCTGCTGGACGAGATCCTCGTCGCTCCAGGGTTGTGAGGAATCCTCGCCGCGCACGACTTCGGCCAGAGCGGTTTTCACGCTGGTGTTGGAAACCTGCTCGCCGGAGTCCGTGGCCACGCCGGAGGTGAAGAAATAGCGCATTTCATAGACACCCTGCGGAGTGTCGATGTACTTGCCGGAAATGGCGCGGCTGACCGTGGTCTCATGCACGCCCACGGCATCCGCGACCTGCGACATGTTCATGGGCTTCAGCTGCGATGGCCCCTGATCAAAGAACGCCTTCTGCCGCTCCACGATTTCCTCGGCGATGCGCTGGATGGTCTGCTGGCGCTGGTGGATGGAGCGGATGAGGAATTTCCCGCTGCGGATTTTGTCGCGGATATAACCGCGCACCTCCTCGCGGCTGCCGGGACTGGACATGAGGTCCTTGTAAAGATTGCTGATGCGCAGGCGCGGCAGCTGGTCGCCATTCAGGCTGATGGTGTATTTCCCGTTCGTGCGCTCCACATGCACGTCCGGCGAAATATACTGCTGCGGCACGGTGGCGAACTCCGAGGCCGGACGCGGATTCAGCGTGGCGATGTGCTCGGCGGCGCGGGCGATTTCGCTGACGGGAACGGACAGTTTCCGGGCAATCTGGGGAAAACGCCGACGGGCCAGATCCTCCAGATAACCGGCGATGATCCGGCTCTCCAGACTGTGCTCGCGGCCCTGGCGGCGGAGCTGGATGAGCAGGCAGTCCCGCAGATCCTCGGCACCCACTCCGGGAGGATCCAGGGATTGAATGATATTCGCCGCCGCCCGCAGGTCCGTCAGGGGAATGCCCTGGGCGAGGCTGAGATCGCCCAGCGCGCCCTGTAAAAATCCTTTATCGTCCAGACTGCCGATCAGCATCTCGGCGAGGTCGCGCACTTTTTTCGTGCAATCCGCCATACCCAGCTGCTGGATCAGGTGATCCTGCAGGGTCACGGGCGAAGTCAGGGAATCGAACAGAAACTGCCGGCGCTCCTCGTCCTCACTGGTGCGGGGGGACCGGCTGGCGCTCTGCTGCATGTAATTCCGCCATTCCTCGTCCATTTCGGAAAGGCGGCTGAACTCCTCATCGAAACCATCGTCGTTGAGTTCCTTCTCGGAGGGCCCGTCCTCCATGGAAATCTCGGGGCTTTCCATCTCCAGGACAGGGTTCTGCACCATCTCCAATTCGACCATCTGGCGCAGTTCGAAGACAGGCGCCTGGAGGATGTTGAGGCTTTGCTGCAGCTGAGGCGAAAGCCTCTGCTGCTGGCTGAGATTCTGTCCGAGGTGGGTTCCGATGCTCATCGGCAGACACCGTGCCAATTATGTGATATAAATCAAGCAAATATCGTGCCAGAAATTTTAAAAATATTCGGGTATCTTAACAATTCATTCATTATCAGGAGGTTGCAGTGTCCATCAGCAGGCGGTCAACCGTGCTCAGAACCGTCTCCACACTCAATTCCGTCATCGGATGTCCGGTCTGCCGGGACAGCAGGGGTTCCGGCGGATCATTCTCATAACCGGCCCGCAGCACCCGGGCCAGCGGGTGGCGCGGAGCCCAGTGAAAGGCATTGGTGGGACCGAACAGCCCGATCTGCGGCACCTTGAAAGCGGCCGCAAGGTGCATCGCCCCCGTGTCCACCGTCACCGCCACCCGGGCGCGCGCGATGACAGCGGCCAGCTGCGGAAGGGTGATGCGCCCGGAGAGATCGCGCACCGGGGCTTTGGTCAGGCGGAAAATGGACTGGATGTGCTGCAGCTCAAACTCCCAGGTTCCTCCGGTGAGCACCAGCGGCAGGCCGTGAACCTCATAAAGGTGATCCAGCAGGGCCGCCCAGCGCTCCGGTGGCCAGAATTTCTCCTCCCGCGCGGTGCCGGGATGCACGAGCGCGTAATGCTCCGGCAGATGAGGGGGAGCGGGGATGCCTTCCGGGAGTTTCAGGTGTCCGAAATCAGGAAGCGCGGGAACTTTCAACCCCGCCGCTGTCAGCAGCGTCTGATGAAAATCGACGGTGTGGAACTCCCGCACCTGGGCATCGCACCGGCGGTTCCAGGCGAGACGGCGGAGGGAGTTTTCCGTGAATTTCTCATATCCCGCCCGCACCGGAGCGCGCGAGGCGAGGGCCAGCATGGCGGAGCGGTCATTGCCCGTGAAGTCCAGCACCACGTCCGTTCCCCGCAGCAGCAGGTGTTTCCAGAAGCCGGGATTCGGTCTCCCCGGCGTCCAGGTCAGGATTTTATCGGCATCCCTGAAAAGCGGGCCCAGGGGCGCCGCCGCCGCCAGGGCCAGTGTCAGATGAGCGTCCGGCAGGGCCGCCCGGAGCGCCGCCAGAGCGGGCGCGGTGAGCACGGCGTCGCCGATGCGTTTGAGCTGGAGAAGAAGGATGCGGCGCAAGGGAGGAGGGGGAGGGAAGTTACCGGTAAGAGTTATTGGTTATTGGGAAAAAGGCAAATCCGCTGAACTGAAGAATAAGAAAGGAGCACGGACTTCCCCTCCGTCCGGTCCGGCTTCGGTCATGGGCGGGAGCCGGGTTTAGGAACGGAGGGACGGGGTCAGTCCGCGGGCTTTGGCGTAGCCGGTCAGAATGCGGGCGCGGAAGTGGTCCCAGGTGAAATTCTCCGCGGCGTGGCGGCGGGCGGCGCGGCCCATTTCCGCAAAACGGTCCGGGTGGTCCCGCGCCTCCCGGATGGCGGCGGCGAGGGCGTCGGGATCGTTCGGCGGAATGAGGCGGCCGGTGACGCCGTCGATGATGGCGTCGCCGCTTTCCCGCGTGGTGATCAGCGGCAGCCCGCAGGCGGCGGCCTCCAGGGTGGATTTCGCAAATCCCTCGCACTCACTGGGAAACACGAACGCGCTGGCGGTGCGGAGCAGTTCCGGGACGTTGGGCGCGAACCCCTTCACGATCACACCCGGTCCGGCCGCCGCGAGGTCGCCGCGCATTTCCTCATGGGCCTCACCGACCAGCAGAAGTTCCGCATCCCGGAGCGCGAGGCTTTTCCACGCCCGCAGCAGGTGGTGCACGCCCTTCCGCCGGATGAGCGCGCCGACAAAAATCAGGCGGAACTTCTCCGGGGCCGCGGCCGCCGGCTGATACCGCTCCATGTCCACGCCCCGGCCCGCATAATGCAGCCGCCCGGGCGGGATCCCGGCATCGAGAAAGGTGCGGGCGGCGCATTGCGAGGGCATCATCAGCACCGTCGCCAGCTCATATTCCATCAGCATCCTCTGGCGCGAAATCAGCATCCGGTGTTTCCATCCGGCCCAGCCGCGCAGAGCGGCGGCCTCGCGCTCGGTTTTGGTCAGGAACGGTTTGCGGTGCCCCTTGTTGCGGTGCCAGGTGGGAATATCCATCACCGACGGAATCCCGCGCTGTCTGGCCGTGATCAGGCTGTTCAGGGCGTCGCCGCTCCAGGTGTGGAGGAAATCGTAGCGTCCGGACCGGAGTTCGCGGGCGGTGATGAGGTCCAGATACTGTTTTTTGGCTCCGTAATACCGCGCGCTGCCCATGCCGGACAGCAGCCGCACCGGATGCCAGGCCAGGGAGCGGATTTTTGACGACGGAATGACCCGCTGCTGATCCGCATACCCGATGGCCCGCGCCAGAAATCCGCCGCCCGCCGCCGCTTTGGCCCCCTCCAGGGAACTGACATCCAGCCCGCTGCCGCCGAGCCTCGCGCTGGTGCTGTAGAGCAGGGAGCGCGGCAGTTCCTCCCGCGCCGGAGCCGGAACGGAGCCGGGCAGGGAAGCGGAGTCCGGCTCGCGGATGGAACTGACACGGGTCATTCCTCCGACCTTTCCGCAGGCTGGGCCGATTTCCACCCCGGAGTGGATCACACCGCCGGAACGCTGAGCCAGAAAGTGGTCGCCTCCCAGTCGCTTTTCGCGCCCAGAGTCGCACCCATCTGGGAGGCCATCACGGCGGCCACCACGAGGCCGATGCCGAAATGCTTGCTGTCGCGGGTGCTGGCGAAGGGTTTGAAAACCTCCTTCAGTTTGGCGGGCGGGATGGGCGTGCCGGTGTTCCGCACCAGAATATCCACGCAGCCCGGCCGGCTTTCCGGAATCTGCCCCGGGGGCAGGATATCCAGCGCCGCCGCCCCCGGCTCCCCGCTGGCGGCCACGGCCTCGGCGGCGTTCAGCAGGAGGTCGCAGATGATTTCCTTGAAACGCCCGCTGTCCACCAGCACGGCCGGAAGCCGGGGCGCGATATTGATCTGAAAAGGCACGCCGAGTTTGAGAAAGGGAGCCCGCAGGGTGGCGTCCATCAGCACCAGATAATCCTTCAATTGCACGGACTGCGGCGTGATGCGCACACACCCGCCCGCGGCCAGAATGCGCTCGGCCAGCACCGCCGCGCCCTGGGCCGCCTCCTTCATGTGATCCAAATTTTCCTTTGTGGTGGCATCCAGATCCTCATCCATCCGGATAAGGCTCGAAAATCCCTGGATCACCGCCAGAAAATTATTCTGCTTATGCACCAGACCCCGGATGAGACTATTGAAAAAATCCCCCGCCGGCGTGCCCTGAATGACGGGTGGCTCGGCCATGATATACCCGTGGGGAGTCAGTTCGCTGGTGTGCATACTTGGGAGGAACAGGAGATCTCCATAAAAGCCACAGTCATCAGAATTGCAAAGTCGATTATCAGGGATGATTTACAATTATGACCGAAAAACCGGCGCGTTCCTGACTGATTCCATTCAATGAAACAAGAAATCAAAACACTGGGATTTCATATTCCATCTTTTATTTTACAGCGGAATGCCGTGCACGCGCTGTGCCCGGTGTCCGGGGCGGGGAGCCGGGGCATTCTGGCTCAGGGGGTTGTCGCGGAGCTGGCGGGGTCGGAGCCGCTGCTGGGCCTGGATGGGATCGCCGTCGCTCCCGCCATGGGCGCGGACCAGCGCAAAAGTCTGACGGAACTGGCGGAAAGCCTCCGGAGCCGTCCGGCGGCGCAGTGAGGTTAAATCAAAACCGGCGGGGACGGGCCACGGATGGCACGGATAAACACGGATGTGGGAACTGCCGGCCTTATCCGCCGGACGCGGTCCTTTCCTTTCCTTCCATAATCCGTGATGATCCGTGCCATCCGTGGCCCGTCCCCGCTGGATTCAGGGTTTGGCCGGGGGCGGCTGCGCCTGCCCGTAAGTCCCGTTGGTTTCGGCCACCGGAAGTTCGGGTTTGGAAGCCCCGGGCCGGTCCTCGGCGTGCCACGTGTTGGAGTCGAATTTGAAAGTCTCCGGCGCGGTGCCGCCGCCGATGTTCACGGGCACCCGCACGTCAGCGCGGCGGTAGGTGAAGTGGTTTTTGGAGATCAGAACATTCCGCGACGGCGGAAACCCCTCAGTCCTGTTTTCGGTCAGGATGCGGAAAATCCACTTCGCCGGGCGCAGCACCGTGTTCCCGCTGAACTCGCCGCCATCCACTCCGGTGAAGGTGCAGGCGCAGTCTCCTCCTTCGATGCGGTTGTTGCGGATGATGATGCGCCGCGCCTCGAATTTGGCTCCAAGGGGCCGGAAATAGGCCGTCCCCGTGGAGCCGCCCGCCTGGATCGGCCGGCCGCCGGCATTCAGAAATTCACAGTTTTCAATCACCCCGTCCTCGCTGCCGCCTTTGAACTGCGGGCCGGTGTGCTGGGAAAATCCCGGTTTGCCCGTGAATCTGCAGCCCGTGATCAGCACCCGGTGGCAGCCCACGAGGTCAATGGCCTGACCGCCCCAGCCGCTGACGGAGCAGTCCCGGATGGTGAGATCATCCAGCCCGGAGCACTTGATGCCGTCAAAATTCCCGTCCGGCCCGATGTCGCTGATCTCCAGTCCGGTGAGCGTCACCCCGGTCATCCGTTCCTTGTCCGCCCCGCCGTCGTCAAGGTTGAAGCCATTGGCCGACTGACCGCTGCATTTCAAATGCCGCAGGGTCAGACCGGGACAACGCGTGAAATGCCAGGCCAGCGCCCCGCCTTTAAAATGCGGCGGCTGCGCGGCATCGCCCGCCTCCACCGTCAGTTTGGCGATGCCCGACACCGCATTGCCGCCCGGGTATTCGCCCGGAAAAATCTTCAGCACATCCCCCGCCGCCACTTTTCCCAAAACGCTTTTCAGCTCAGCGGGACTGCGGACCTCCAGCACCGCCGCTGAAGCCGCAGCTGAAAAAAGAAAGGAACTCAGCAGGAGCGGGCGCATGCCTTATCCACGCTGGCCCGCCGTCTGATCTTCCACCTTCTCCGCCTGGGCCAGAATATCGAGATACCGCCCGATCACTGTCGGAAGCCCCGATGCGAGGCACTCCACAATCAGGGCGTGACCAATGGAGACTTCCTCCACGTGGGGGACGATGGCGAGGAAGGCCGCCAGATTCTCCAGATTCAGGTCGTGGCCGGCATTCACCTCCAGCCCCGCCTGATGGGCTTTCAGGGCCGCGGCGCGGAATCCCGCCACCATTTCCTCTGACTTGGGTGAGCCAAAGGCCTCAGCGTAAGGCTCCGTGTAAAGCTCCACGCGGTCCGTGCCGATGGCTTTGGCGGCTTCGATTTTCTCGCTGTCGTAGTCGATGAAAAGGCTCACGCGGATTTCCCGCGCCCGGAGTTCGCCGATAACCCGGCGCAGCAGCGCCTCATTTTCTGCGATACGCCAGCCATGATCCGAGGTGAGCTGCCCCGGGGCATCGGGCACCAGGGTGCATTGAGCGGGCCGGGCGGCGCAAACCGCCGCCATGAATTCGTCGCAGGGATAACCTTCCACGTTCAGTTCCGCGCCGCGCTCATCACAAAGACTTTTCAATTCCGTGATGTCCGAGTACCTCGCATGCCTCTGATCCGGCCGCGGATGTAGGGTGATGCCATGGGCACCGAAGTCCAGGCAGCGCGCCGCGAAGTCCCGCACACTGGGATAATCCCGTCCCCGGGAATTCCGGATCAGGGCGACTTTGTTGATGTTGACGGACAGTTTTGTCATTCCGGTCATCATTCACCACTGCGCTTTCCCCGCGCAACAGACTACGCGCGGCGGCCGAGGCCGAGGGTGTTGCGGCAGTAGGCGAGGCTGCGCTCCAGCTCGGCTTTCTGGTAGGCGGGCTCGGCGGTTTTGCGGTCCTCGCCGGCGGCGGGCTGCCAGGAGGGGATGGCTTTGCCTTTTTTGGAGAGGTTCAGGAAGCGGGTGAACTCCGCCGGGCGGATGTCGCCGTAAGCGGACCAGAAGTCCGGTTTCCGCCAGGGCATGGATTTGGAGAAACCGGAGATAATTTCCAGGATGAACGGAGCCTGCGGGCAGAGTTCGGCGTAGCGTTTGGCGTAGGCTTTCAGGTCCACGATGCCTTCGCCCATGGCGGTCCACTGGATGACGGAACCATCGGCGTCGTCCCAGATCATGCTGTCACGAAGGCCGCTGCTGAGGACGTAGGGCGCGAGAATCTCCAGATTGCCCATGGGGTCCTCCAAGGTCCAGGTGGCATTGCCGCTGTCGATGGTGACGCCGACAAAATCTTTTCCGCAGTCCTCGACCAGATCCCGCAGTGCCCAGGCCTGCATGTCGCCGGCGTGGTTCTCGATGGCGATTTTCACCCCGGCGTCCACCGCGCGGGATTTGGCGGTGTGGCAGACTTTAATAGTGTCCTTGTAGCGCGCGGGCAGTCCGCCGGGGGCTTTGCGGTCCTCGCCGACGCCCTGGAAGCAGCGCAGCACCGGCGAGCCGACGGCGTGGGCGATGCGGATACAGAGGGCAAGGTGCTCGTCGGCATTGCCCCATTTGTCGCTGAAGCGCACGGAGCTGGGGCAGATGGCCCCGGTGCCGGCATAGAGAGTGATGCCCAGATCCTTCGCTTTTTTGCCGATGTCCTTCAGATACCCGGGCTCATGGCTGTCGTAGACATCGATATCGGAAAGGAGAATGCAATCCACCTTCCGGGAGGCCGCGTAGTCCAGGAGCTGGCCGGCTTTCCAGCCATAGGCGCGGATCGAGAAATTATCAAAACCCAGAGCCAGCGGCGCGGTTTTGGCGGCGGGCGCGGCGGCGGCCGGATTTTGGGCCAGGGCGGACCGGGTGAGCAGGGCGGGGGCGGCGAGGATGGCGGTGTTCAGCAAAGAGCGGCGGGAGAGCATGTCGGGTCGGGGAATGGATTTTGGAATGAGCTTAGAACGTGGCCGACCGGCGGGACCACTCCAGTTTCCGGAAAAATTTCATAAAATCCGGACTGCGGGGCGGGGCGGGGCGGGCGGCGGCGGCTTTCTTTCGTCAGGAATGTCTTTCACGGCGGAATGTTCAGGTTTACACTGACTCATGCGGATGCGGCCGATGAATGAGCCCGGTTTCCTTCCCTGCGGTGGCGCACCGGGGGGCGGACGGCGGGTAATTTCACCTGTTCCGCTCCGTTCCTGAAAATTTCCGCGAACTTCCGGCAATAAAAATCGTTCCCCTTCGTCAAATGAACACTTCCTTCCGCTTTATGTTTCCCGCCGCAGCCGTCCTCTCCGGCTTTGCCCCCGCCTGCCATCGGGAGGACAAGGCGTTCACGGAGCTGGATCTGAACCAAAATCACCGTCTGAGCCTTTCCGAACTGCAGGCGGCGGCGGTGGCCGGGGTTTTCAACACTTACGACGCGGATCACGACAATCTGATCACCAGGGCGGAGTGGCGCAAAAAGGATCCGGGCGGTGATGGCCTGTTCATGCGCCAGCGGGATCTGAACCGCGATGGGCGCATCACCCGGGAGGAGGCGCTCACCTTCACAAAACGGCAGGGATTCTGCCATGATGTGCTGGGGCAGGCTGACCGGAACGGAAACGGCACGATTGAGCGCCGGGAGGCGGCGGTGTGGATCGCGGACCATCCCGAAGTGCTGAAGCGCATGAAGCTAGGAGACTGATTTATTTCACCCGACACAACCAACCCCTCAACTCCTGAAGCCATGAAACTGTCCCTCATTCCTCTTCTCACGGCCATCTGCGCGGCCATGGGTCTCAGTTCCTGTGTGGAACCCTATTATCCGGCCCAGACCTATGCTCCAGGTGTCGTGGATGGACCGCCGGTGGTGGTTGCCGGCCCCCGCGTGGTGGTGGCCCCGCCTCCTATTTATGTGTCTCCCAGGCCTTACTATTACGGGCGGCCTTATTACGGAGGTTATGGCTACCGAGGTGGTTATGGCTACCGAGGTGGTTACGGCTACCGCAGCGGTGGTTACTACCGGGGCGGATACGCTTACGGCGGCGGTTACCGGGGAGGCTACCGCGGCGGCTACGCTTACGGCGGAGGCTACCGCGGCGGCTACCGGCGCTGAAACCGGACCGGGGTGCGGGAGGCGCCATTGATCAGTTGTCAGTCACCGTTTCAAACGTAACCTCGGCGCTGTGAAAAACGGACGCCCGGACACTCCCAGAAAGGAATACCCCAGCGCTTTTCAGCGGAAGACGCTGTGGGCGGCGATCACCGGAGCCTCGCTGCTGGGCATCGGCGCCATGTCCGTTTACAGCATCAGCGTGGTGACACGGGTGCTGCAGTTCCTCCAGCCGGTGCTGGTGCCGGTGGCGTTCGCCGGCATTCTGGCTTACCTGCTGCAGCCGCTGGTGGATAAACTGGCAAAACGCGGGCTGCCCCGTTTCCGCGCCATGCTGTGGGTGTGGGCGGTGTTTCATCTTTCCCTGCTGCTGCTGTTTCTCGCGGTGGCGGTGCCGACGGTCAGCAAGGGCGGAAGGCTCATCGCCTCGCGGTCCGATGACTGGGCGCAGAGCGTCGGTGGATTCGTCAGCAAAAGCCTGGAGGCGATTGACCGGATCGCGGACCGGTTCACGCTGGTGGGGCAGAAAACGGTCCCCGCGGCCCCGGATAAAACTGCGGCACCGCCCGCAAAAACCGCGCCCCCGCTTTCCCCGGCGCCATCGTCCCTGGACCACCCCGTTGCCCCCGCCGATGCCACCGGCCCGGGCGGCGCGCAGCCGGATCCGATTTCCGCTCCGGAAACGGCCGCTGCCGCGGAAAAGGACGGAGCCACAACGCCTGAGGATCCCGCCGACCCGGTCAGCACCCGTCAGAGCGCCGCCCGTTTCACCCAATGGGTGGCCGGGCACAGCGGAGACATCTCGCAGCGCGTGGCAGCGTTTCTCGGCAACAGTCTTCAGGGATTTCTGGGACTTTTCGGCTATCTGGTGGGGTTCATCCTCGTGCCGGTTTATCTCTACTATTTCATGAAGGAGGCGGACTCCATCAAGAAAAACTGGAGCGATTACGTCCCGCTGCGGTCCTCCAGATTCAAAGCCGAGGTGGTGAGCACTCTGAACGAGATCAACACTTACCTGATCGCCTTTTTCCGCGGACAGATGCTGGTGAGCATTATCGACGGTCTGCTGGTCGGGATCAGCCTGGCGATCATCGGACTGCCCTACGCCATGCTCATCGGCATTTTTGTGGCTATTCTGGGACTGATTCCCTACGTGGGGAATTTTCTGTGCTGGCTGGCGGCGGTGCTCATTTCCATCGCCCATTTCGGCCGCACGGGCACGGATGTCTCGGGGCATGTGTATCTCATCAACACCTTCGCGGGCATCCAGAGCGTGTGGGCCTACCCGGTGCTGGTCAGTGTGCTTTTTGTGGTCGTGCAGCAGATTAATTCTTTGGTCACCGCCCCCCGCATCATCGGCGATGCGGTGGGGCTGCATCCGCTGACGGTTATTTTCTCCGTGCTTTTCTGGTCCCTGCTCATCGGTGGCCTGCTGGGTGCCCTGCTGGCGGTGCCGCTCACGGCCTCCGTGAAGGTGCTTTTCCGCCGCTATATCTGGGAACGCCAGGTGCAGCACCGTTACACCGGTGCAAAGGAAATTCCGCCCTTGCCGGGCTGAACCGGGTCAAGGCGGATGGGAAAATGGAGACGGAAACGGAGTTTCAAACCATTCCGTGCTCAAGCGCACAAAAAACGCCGCCCTCCGGTGAGGAGGGCGGCGCCGGGAAGGACGGTCGCAAAGGCTGATGGGATATCAGTCCTTCCTGGGCTCGGCGGCTTTTTTCTCAGCCTTGTCCTGCTTGCCCTTCCCCTTGCCCTTGGCGAGAGCGGGCTTGGCTTTAAACTCCTCCAGACTCAGTTTGCTGTCGGTATCGGTGTCCTTCTTTTTGAAGATTTCCTCAGCCTTGCTGTTGTCTTTTTTGAAGCGGGGCAGGGCTTTGAACTCCTCCAGCGAGAGGCTGGCGTCGCTGTTGGCGTCGGCCTTTTTGAAGGCGTCCTCAGGCGCCACTTTGGGAGCGTCCTCCTTCTTGCCGGGCTTCTCGGGAGCTGCCGGGGCTGGAGCCGGGGCCGGGGAAGGGCTTGGAGAGGCGGGGGAAGCGGGTTTCTCCTGAGCCTGCAGGCTCACGGTCAGAAAAGGAGCAGCCAGAAGGGCGAATAGTTTGGTTTTCATGTTTGATGTTGTGTCTGTGTTGGTTGCAGTGGCGGACAACGGGGGTGGTGCGCACCGCGCGTCACTGCGGAATTAGGCGTGTGGCTGGCTGTTTCGGGTTACACGCAAACGCGGAAATCTGACTGATTTGATGGGAATAAATATCCAGGCTCCGTGAAATGACTGACACGGCGGAAATTTTGCGCGGAATCACTTCTTTTCAGCGGACGCGGGAAGCGGTTTCGCGAAGATGCCGAGGTGGCTGCCGGAGGGGCGCTCGCGGCCGGTGATGCCGAGGTGAATGGGGCGGTTGAGCACCTGCGGGTTCCCCTGGGCATCGGCGGTGACCATGGTGGTGGTGCCGCCGCCGTCGAGGTTGATCCCGTCCACCGCTCCCATGGCGCTGAACCACGCGCCCATCTCCACCGTGGTGCAGCCCTCGCTGAAGCCGGCCTGACGTCCATCGACGGCCAGCAGCCACAGCGTTCTGCCGTCGCTGCTGATGGCCGCGCCGGTGCGGGGATGAAGTTTGGTGTCGGTGGCGGTGTTTTTCCCGTTCCTGAGGATGATCTGGAATCCGCTGACCGCCTCGCGGATTCCCTTGTCAGGATACGGCGGCGCGCTGATGCGGAGGGTGCCGTCATCCATCTGCACCAGGGCCGGGTAATCGTTGGCGGGGGAAACGGTTTTGCCTCCGGAAATCTGGAGGCCGACAATGTTCTCCGGCAGGCCCTCCCCCGGATAAACCTTGTCGAAAGGCGCGGCATTGACCGCCGCCTGGCAGTGCCAGGCTTTCAGAAACGAGGAGGTCAGCTGGCTCGTGGTCTCGCCGGGGGCATCGCCGTTGTCCGGAGTGGCCAGCAGCCGCACGCCCGGCGTGTTCAGGTTCACGCGGAGCACATGGGCACTGACCGGGCGGGGCCGGGCGGCGGTGACTTTGGCGAGATCGACTCCCTGGAACACCGGTTTCCAGACCGCCGTCCGGAAGGCGGCTCCGGCTTCCGCTGCCGGTTCCTCCGCCCGCAGCGGCGGGACAGTGAGAAAAGCGAGGATTAAAAGCGCGGGGGCGGATCTCATGATTTATGGCCGATACAGAAAAGGGTATTGTTCGTGCGGATGAAAAGGCAGCCCTGGGCGGCGGCGATGCTGGAGCGGATATCCTTCTGGGAGGGATCGCCCATGTCCACCTGAAGCAGCATTTTGGCCTCATCTCCGGCGGCCATGACAGTGACTTTTCCGCGCTGATCCATGAAATAAATTTTCCCGTCCGCCCCGGTGGGCGAGGACTCGATCTTGATGCCGTCCACCCGCTGCTCCCAGAACATTTTGCCGGTTTTGGGATCAAGGCAGGTCAGGGCCTTGCGGTCGCTGTTCATCACATAAAACCGGTTCTGGTAAAAAAGCGGGGTGGAGACATCGGAGGAGACGTCCTTGCTGTTCACCTCGTCGCTGCTGGACCAGGCGATGGAATCATCCTTCAGCGTGCCGGAACCGCCGGCTTTGATGGCATAGACGGGAGCGCGTTTCGGCGCGCAGACCAGCACCGTGCCCTGACCCGCCACCGGGCCGGGCACCAGGCGCCAGTGTGAGATTTTCTCGGGATTCCAGGTGCCCCAGCGCCAGAGCTCCCTGCCGTTCGCGGGATCGTGGCCCGTGAGGCAGTCGCCGCCCGCGACGACCAGTTCCCGCCGCCCGTTGTGAACCATGGGAACGGGCGTGCTGAAAGCCTCGTGGGATTCCCCCTTGGCGTCCGACGGACGCACGTGCCGCCAGAGTTCCTTCCCGTCCGCCGGGTTCAGCGCCAGCAGATAGGATTCGTTATTCCCCTCCCTGCGGCCCCGCAGGGCGCCATTGCCCTCGAAGGAGGTGTCGCGCTGCAGCACCTGAAGATAAAGCCGGCCGCTGTCGAGCACCGGGCTGCTGGAGAACGTCCAGAGGAAGGCGAAACTGCCGTAGTCCTTCTGAATCTGACGTTTCCAGAGCTCCCTGCCGCTGAAATCATAGGCGGCCATGTCGCCGGTGCCGAAGAAGAAAATAACACGCTCCCCGTCCGTCACCGGGGAGGGACCGCCGAAATTGCTGCGGTCATCGGAGCGGAAACCGGTGCCGACTTCCTTCCTCCAGCGCTCTTTGCCGGTTTTGCGGTCCAGGCAGAGACCCAGCAGTTTCTGATTGGGCTCGTCCGTGGTGGTCAGGAAAACGCTGTCCTCCCAGACGACCGGAGTGGAGGCGGCGGGGCCGGGCAGGGGAATGGACCAGAGGCAGTTCTCCGTCGGCGAAAATTTGGCCGGCAGACCGGTTTCGGTGGAGGAGCCGTCGTGATTGGGGCCGCGCCAGTTCGGCCAGTTGCCGGCCAGGCAGGAGAGGGTGCCCAGGGCGAGGAGCAGGGGAGTCAGCAGTTTCATGCGGAGAGGAAATCAGTGGGAACGGTGTTGGAGAAAATCCGGACGGTATTGAAGAGAGATAAAAAGAAGCCGCTTCAGAGCATTATTCCTCCACCGGCGGCACCAGTTCGCCGGGTTTCAGCGGGCGGATGCGGAGGTTGCGGATCGCGCCTTTGGTGTCGTAGCTGGCAAAACCCAGGGGCATGCACTTCTGGATCTCGCTGGGGTGCATGCTCACCACGCGGCCCTGAAGCGGCACTTTGAACTGCTCCCGGCCATCGATCACGCCGCGCAGGCAGTCTTTGGTCACCTGGAGCGTGAAATCATACCAGCGGCCGGTGGTGAACTCCGTGGAGCCGGTGGTGTCGTTCTCATTTGCATACTGATGCCCCAGGGAGCTGATCCCGGTGGTCCAGCCGCCCCAGCCGCCGGTGACAAAGGTGGCGCAGGTTTTTTCGGAGCCGACGGGAAAAGTCAGGGAGGCGAAAAAGTCCCGGCCCTCCACCCTCATGCCCTGCCAGGAAATCTCGTAGTCGGTCAGGAGCAGCGGATGTTTGCCCTCATAACGCACCACGGTCATCATCTCCCCTTTGCCCAAAATCAGCACGCCGGCTTTGGCGGCCTCGTCACTGATTGGCGGGCGTTTGTCAGGACTGGGGGCGTTGGGCTCCGCGATTTCCTTCACAATGGTGACGCCCTCCCCGGGACCGGTGTCCTGTTTTTTCCATTCCGTCCAGTCGGTCACGGTCCATGCCTTGCCCTCCCCGGCGGTGGCGGCGGCCGGTTTGGCGCCGGCGGCGGGCACCGGGGGTTTCTCGCCGCAGCCGGAAAGCGCCGGCAGCGAGAAGGTGGCGATCAGGAAAAGGAAAATGGGTTTCATGAGAAAGGAAAAACGCCGGAACAGGGCCCGGTCTGTCAGCCGGACCCCGGCCGGGTTCATTCAAAAAAATCAGGAAGGACCATGAATACTCCGGGCTCCGCCCCGTCCTAAAAAACGCAGCCGGCGGCGGGTTCCTCCACTGCCGCCAAAGCTTAAAATTCCAAGCCCGCATCAGGAAAACAGAGACTGTCCCGCCTTCCCGGGATTTCCATCCAAGACCAAGCTTAACATTAATCCAAACCACCTGCCTGACATGAAACTCCCAAGCCTCATCATCGCCGCCGTCGTCAGCCTCGCCGCCCTCGCGCCCGTCACCGCCTCCGCCGGCGGTCCCTGCCGTCCTGGAAGCAGCCGGGTCAGTTATGATCACTGCGGCCGCCGGGTTGTGTCCATCTATACCTTTGTGGGCCGTGACTATCACGGATGCCCGATTTTCCGCTGGATCGCCCAGCCCTGTTATGAGCGTCCCGTTTACCGCGGCGGCGGCGGCCGCGGTCACCGCGATGGCGGCCGGGGAGATTATGACCGCCGGGGAGGCGGCGGCCGCGGCGATTACCACCGTGGTCACAGCGAGCGGGGACGCGGCGGTTTCAGCATCCGCATCAGCCGCTGAGCGGACCGGTGACGGGGTCTCCCCGTTTTCCGCAAAGCCCTAGCCCTCAATCCCGGCAACCAGCGGGCCCGTTCCTCAGGAGCGGGCCCGTTTTTGTCCGGATGCCCCGTGAAATCCGCTGCCCCATCCTGTCCGTCCGCCGCTGCCCCCGTGCCCTTTCCTCCAAATGCCTCCCGGTGTCTCAGCCTTTGGACGGCTTCAGCCCCTGCACGAGAAGCTGAACACTGACATTTCCCCGGAACACATTCCGGTCCACGTGGAAAGCGATGTCCCAGGGCGGCGGCGGCAGGGACTGGTCGCCCGCATTGAACCACATCGCCGTGCGCATGGTCCCCTCCTGAATCACCTCCAGCCGCCAGTGGCGCTCGCGCAGCAGCCGGGGCTCCGCCGAGGGATAAACGCCGCGCGCCATGAAGACCGGCTGCGGATTGGAGCTTCCAAAAGGCTGGAGCTGATCATAATCCTCCAGGAAATCCATGGTCAGCTCCTCCAGCCGCGTTTCGGCGTCGAGGTAAAGATGCGGTTCCAGTTTGCCATCGCCCACCTGGCTGCGGACATGCGCCAGAAACGCCTGTCGGAAAGCCTCCAGATTTTCCTCCCGCACCGTCACCCCGGCCGCCATTTCATGACCGCCGCCTCCCATCAGCAAAGGCCGGCAGGCATCCAGCGCGGCCACCAGGGAAACTCCGGGAACGCTGCGGCCGCTGCCCTTGCCGTTGCCGTCCTCATCCACGGCGATCACAAAAACCGGCCGGTAAAACTGCCGCATCAGCCGCGCGGCCACAATGCCCACCACTCCCGGATGCCACCCGCGCGAGGCGATGACCAGGCTGTGCGGCGGCTCCGCATCCCGCATCCACTGCCCGGCCTGCGCCACCGCCTCAGCCTGGATGCGCTGCTCCAGCGTCTGGCGCTCGCGGTTCTGCAGGTCCAGATCGCGGGCAATTTCCCGCGCCTCCTGCATATCATCGCAAAGCAGCAGATCCAGCGCCGCATGGGCCGTGTCCAGGCGCCCGGCGGCATTCAGCCGCGGCCCCAGGCGGAAACCGAGATCCATGGAGGTGTAAGGCTCATGAATGCCCGACACCTCAATCAGCGCCCGCAGCCCCACCCGCCGGGTGGTGGCCAGCCGGTCCAGCCCCTGGCGCACCAGCAGCCGGTTCTCCTCCACCAGCGGCATGATGTCCGCCACCGTCGCCAGCGCCACCAGATCCAGCTCCGCCTTCAGATCAAAATCCGGCAGCCGGCGCTTTTTGCCCATGGCGTGCGCCACTTTGAAAACCACGCCCGCGCTGCACAGATAATGCCAGCCCTTGCCGCGTTTGGGATTCACCACCGCCACCGCGTCCGGCAGGCGGTCGGGATCGGGCTCGTGGTGATCCAGAACAATCACATCAATCCCCCTCTCCTTCAGCCACGCCGTCTCCGTGCGCGAGGTCGTGCCGCAGTCCACCGCCACCAGCAGCGTCGCCGGACCCTCCGACAGACAGCGTTCCAGACCATCGTGGGTGATGCCGTAACCCTCCTCCATCCGCAGCGGCAAAAAGCAGCGCACCTCCAGCCCGTAGGCTTTAAGAAGGGTGTGCAGCAGCGTCAGCGAGGTCACGCCATCCACGTCATAATCGCCGTAAAGCACCACCGCCTCCCGCGAATCCACCGCCCGCAGCAGCCGGACCACCGCTTTCTCCATGTCCGGCAGCAGCAGCGGGTCGCCCAGTTCCCTCAGCTTCGGATGCAGGAAACGCTCCGCGTCCTCCCCGCCGCGGATGCCGCGCTGCGCCAGAAGCCGTCGCACGAGGGCGGATTTCGCCCGGACAAATCCGCACGCGTCCAGCGACTTCAGACATTCCGTCTGAGTCGGCCGTAAAATCCATTGGGCGGGGGCTGACATTAATTACACAGGCAGCCTCTGCCATAATGCGCCGCTCCCGGATTGCAACCCTCACGCCTCCTCCGGGCCGATTTTACCGGTGCGGAAAAGCTGGACGGCCCGCCTTCCCCGCCTCAGTCTCGCTTCCAACACCGGTTTTCCGGTGTCCGGCCGGTGCCGCAGTTTCCTCAATCCCCATTCCTTCCGTCCGCATTTCATCGTTATGAAAATCACCTTCCACGGTGCCGCCGGCACCACCACCGGCTCCCAGCACCTCATTGAGATCAACGGCCAGCGTATCCTTCTCGACTGCGGGCTGTATCAGGGACGGCGGGAGGAGGCCTACGACATCAACAAAAATTTCCCCTTCATCCCCGGCGGACTCGACGCCGTGATTCTTTCCCACGCCCACATCGACCACAGCGGGAATCTGCCCAATCTCACCCGCCAGGGCTACCGGGGAAATATTTACACCACCCCCGCCACGCGCGATCTTTGCCAGGTCATGCTCGCCGATTCCGCCAAAATCCAGACGGCGGACATTGAGTATGTGAATAAAAAACGCGGCCGCCAGGGCCTGACGCTTTACACCCCGCTTTACACGCCCATCGACGCCGAGAAATGCCTGCGCCAGTTCGTCACCTTTGATTACCACCGCCCCATGCTGGTTGCCGAGGGGGTGCGGGTGACCTTTATCGACGCCGGGCACATCCTTGGAGCCGCGCAGGTTATTCTTGATCTTCACGATCAGGAAACCGGGGAGAAAAAGCGGCTCCTCTTCTCCGGAGACATCGGCCGGGGTCAGAACGATCTCCTGCGCGACCCCGAAAACGCCGCGGACATCGACACCGTCATCATGGAAAGCACCTACGGCGGCCGGGAGCACGAAATGAGCACCGACTCCCGCGAGCGCCTCTGTGAAATCCTGCGCCGTGCCCTGCGCGACAACGGAAAAGTCCTCATCCCCGCCTTCGCCGTCGAACGCACCCAGCAGCTGCTTTACGTCATTCACCATCTCATTGAAACCGGCTGCCTGACGGATATTCCCGTTTACGTGGACAGCCCGCTCGCCGTCTCGGCCACGGAGATTTTCCGTCTGCACCCCGAGGGCTTCAACGATGTCGTCTATCAGTTCCTCTTTGAAAAACGCGATCCCTTCGGCTTTGACGGCCTCCAGCTCATCCGTTCCCCGAAGGACAGCAAATCCCTCAATGGCCGCGAGGGTCCCTTCATCATCATCTCCGCCTCCGGCATGTGCGAGGCCGGCCGCATCGTGCATCACCTGAAAAACAACCTCGCCGATCCCCGCACCACCGTGCTTTTCGTCGGTTACTGCGCGGAAAACACTCTTGGCTGGAAACTCCGCGAAGGTCACCGGGAAGTGAGTATTTTCGGCGAGCCCGTCAAAGTCCGCGCGCACATCGAAATTCTCGACAGTTTCTCCGGCCACGCCGACCACAGCGAACTCTGCGACTGGTTCCGCCGTCTCACCGGCCCCAAAAAGGAAGTCTTCCTCGTCCACGGCGAGTCCCTCCGCTCCCTCGCCCTCCAGGCCGCCCTCATGGAGGAATATCCCGGCAAAGCCATCACCATCGCCAAACGCGGCCAGACCGTGGAGGTCTGATCGTTATTTTTGAGCTGAATCAGGTTCCGCCGTCCCGCGCTTCCATCCTTTATCCGCCACTCCACCCCGCCTCCGCCGGTAAAACAATCCCTCCGGACGACGGCTGCGGGGAAATCCGGTCGGCCGGGCTTGCGCGAAGCTGCAAACCATTGCCAAAGCAAAAACCCCGCTGCCCTGAGGGACAGCGGGGTTTTGTGAAACGTTGGACGTGGCGCGCAGACCGGCTTATTTGGCGGCGCGGAGGGCTTCCTCCTTGGCTTTGGCCTTGGCGATAACGTCGTCGGAGACGTTTTTCGGACAAGGGGCGTAGTGATCGAACTCCATGGAGAACTGGCCGCGGCCGGAGGTCATGGTGCGCAGGTCACCGATGTAGCCGAACATGGCGCTCAGCGGGGCTTCCGCTTTGACGCGGATGCCGCCGGGAGTGCCTTCCTGGCCCTGGATCACGCCGCGCCGGCGGTTGAGGTCGCCGATGACGTCGCCGACTTTTTCCTCGGGGGCGAAGACGTCGAGCTTCATGATCGGCTCCAGGATCTGCGGACCGGCTTTGGGCATGGTCTGACGGTAGGCGGCCTTGGAGGCGATTTCGAAAGCGAGGGCGCTGGAGTCCACGGCGTGGGAGCCACCGTCCAGGAGGGTGACTTTGAAGTCCAGGCAGGGGTATCCGGCCAGGGGGCCTTTGCTGACCATGCCTTTGAAGCCTTTTTCCACGGCGGGAATGTATTCCTTGGGCACGTTGCCGCCGACGACCTTGGACTCGAAGATGAAGCCGGAGCCGACCTCGCCGGGTTCGATCCGGTAGTCGATCTTCGCGAACTGGCCGGAACCGCCGGACTGCTTCTTGTGGGTGTAGCTGTCGCTGACTTCCCGGGTGATGGTTTCGCGGTAGGCGACCTGCGGGGCACCGACGATGACCTCAACCTTGTGGGTGCGCTTCAGGATGTCGATTTTGATATCGAGGTGAAGTTCGCCCATGCCTTTAAGGATCATTTCCTTGGTTTCCTCATCGGTTTCGACGCGGAAGGAAGGGTCCTCCTGGATCATCTTGCCGATGGCGTTGGCCAGCTTTTCAGCGTTGGCCTTGTCCTTCGGGGCGACGGCGATGGAGATCACGGGATCCGGGAACACCATCGGCTCCAGGGTGGCCGGGTTTTTCTCATCACAGAGGGTGTGGCCGGTCTGCACGTTCTTCAGGCCCACGATGGCGATGATGTCACCGGCCTGGGCGGAGTCGATTTCCTTGCGGTCATCGGCGTGCATTTCCACCATGCGGCTGATGCGCTCGGTTTTGCCGGTGAAGGAGTTGAGCACGGTGTCGCCCTTCTTGATGGTGCCCGAGTAGATACGGGTGAAGGTGAGCGCGCCGAACTTGTCGTCCATGATCTTGAACGCCAGGCCGCGGAACGGAGCCTTCGGGTCGATGATGGCGAATTTGCCGGTTTCGTTGCCTTCGGCGTCCACTTCGGGAAGCGGCTTCACGTCGGTCGGGGCGGGAAGGTAATCCACCACGGCATCAAGGACGAGCTGGAGTCCCTTGTTTTTGAAGGAGGAACCGCAGTAGGTCGGGAAGAAGACCAGATCAATGGTGCCCTTGCGGATACACTTCTTGAGGGTCTCAATATCGGGCTCCACGCCTTCCAGGTATTGCTCCATAGCGGCGTCGTCCTGCTCGACGGCAATGTCGATAAGGGCGGCGCGGTATTCCTTGGCCTTGTCCACCATATCGGCGGGGATTTCCTCGATTTTGAAGTTCTCGGGTTGTCCGGATTCGTCCCAGATGTGGGCCTTCATGGTGAGGAGATCAACCACGCCGACGAAGTCACTTTCAATGCCGATGGGCAGCACCATGACCAGCGGGAGGGCTCCGAGGATCTTTTTCACCTGGGCGACAACGCGGTAAAAATCCGCGCCGGTGCGGTCCAGTTTATTGACGTAAATGACGCGGGCGACCTCGGAATCGTTGGCGTAGCGCCAGTTGGTTTCGGACTGGGGTTCCACACCGCCGGAGCCGCAGAACACGCCCACGCCGCCGTCCAGCACCTTGAGGGAACGGTAAACCTCGATGGTGAAGTCCACGTGACCGGGGGTGTCGATGACGTTGAACTGGTGGTCTTTCCAGAAGCAGGTGGTGGCGGCGGACTGGATGGTGATGCCGCGCTCGGCCTCCTGTTCCATGAAGTCCATGGTGGACGCCCCGTCGTGCACCTCACCGATCTTGTGGATCTTGCCGGTAAGTTTGAGGATACGTTCGGTGGTGGTCGTTTTGCCCGCATCAACGTGGGCGAAAATGCCGATGTTGCGGTATTTACTGAGGTCCTTCATGTCGGATAAATGCTTCTGGTTAGGGGCGGGAGATCGCGCCGGAGGGGCGAATCCGTAGTCGGGAAACGCGGTTCCGCAATCCTGAATCGGCCTCGCGGGTTTTTTCCGGGGAGCGCGCAACAACCCATTTCCGCGGCGGAATGCAACTGGCGGTTTTGGCTGCCGCCGGATCAACAAATCCGGGCCTGTGCGCGGTTTGAGAATGGGAATGGCTGTGCGGCAGCCAGCGGGTTTTTCTTCAGTGAATATTTCGTCCGCCGGAAACTGGAGACTGTGCAAACTGCTCAAAGAAGCTCAAACCGCTCGCTGACGGGAAACGGGCAGCCCCGGTCCTGGCCGGGCTTATAGCGCAGCGCCTGCTCCCGTTCGATCCAGGCATCGTTCACTTCCGGAGCCAGGAGATCGTGCTCCGGCAGCCAGGCGGTGATTTCCGGAAGATCCAGTTCGAGGTAAGCGGGCAGGTTCATTTACGGCACAAGGTGGCTGAATTGAGAAAAATACGGGCTGCACCCATATTTGGCAAATAAGGTTTCCAGCGAGACCTTATCGAGCACCTGCGGGTTGTGCCGCAGCAATTCGGCGATGTCCCGTCCGTCTTTTTCGATGCGGTCCGGGTTGCTCCGCATGGCGTGTAGCTTCAAAGCGATCAGGCTGGGCACGGAGGGCACGCGCAGTCCCGCATTTCCCAGCTGATGAATCACGGAACCCTCCATCAGTTTACCGAAGGTTTGGCCGCTGACATACATCACATCCACATCATCCGCATTCATGGAAGGGTGCTTCCATCTTGAGAAAATGGCATTTTCATCGGTCTTGCGGTAACCGCCCGTGGTCAGCGCCG
Source organism: Verrucomicrobiota bacterium (assembly GCA_040386695.1). Lineage (GTDB taxonomy): Bacteria > Verrucomicrobiota > Verrucomicrobiia > Verrucomicrobiales > V1-33 > CAIZWU01. Next base: position 23,009 of record JAZKFB010000095.1, on the reverse strand, counting down.
CGCTTACTGCCGGGAAATCTTCAATAACCACCAGGAAATCGACATCTTTGGTAAACCGGACCACGCCGTGCGCCTCCAATGCTCTTCCCCCGATCAGGAGGAATCGGAATGCGCCAGCCTGTTCTCCACGCATCATCAAATCAGCCAAAGCCAGCATCGCCAATGCTAAACGCGGATCCCGGCACATCTCAACCCGCCAGTTTATTCCTGTTACTGAATGTGTTTTCCTCCGTCGTGGAAGGCCGCGACCTGTTTTAAAATGGAGAGATTGCCGGAATTTTCTCCTTCCTGCCGGGTTACCAGGGTGCGAAGGAATATTAATGATCGCTCTTCCGGGAAGTGTTGTAATATTCCTCCGGACCAAGCAGAAAAGAGCAAAAAGGAGTTGCGGACGGAAAAAGGGCGTCTATAATCGCCCCTCCTTCCTCGGATCTGCACTCTTCGCTGAGCGCGCCGCATAGGATTTATCGGAACGCGGCGCCGGAAAAGTTGCTGCGAAAAGTCTGGTGGACGCTTTGTCGTCCGGCATTGGCTGTCCCGGTGAATCCCATGGTGAGGGGATAACCAAATTTCAGACGCCATGCCCACCATTAATCAGCTTGTCACCAAAGGCCGCCGCGCCAAGGCGGAGAAGTCCAAGTCGCCAGCCCTGGCGGATTGCCCGCAGCGCCGCGGGGTTTGTCTCCAGGTGATGACCCGCACGCCCAAGAAGCCGAACTCGGCTCTCCGTAAAGTCGCCAAGGTCCGCCTGACCAATGGTTTTGAAGTCATCGCCTACATCGGCGGTGAAGGCCACAATCTCCAGGAGCACTCCATCGTCCTCGTCCGCGGGGGCCGTGTGAAGGACTTGCCGGGTGTGCGTTACCACATCGTCCGTGGTTCCCTTGACTGTCTCGGTGTTGATAAACGCCGCCGCGGCCGTTCGAAATACGGTGCCAAGCGTCCGAAGCCCGGTCAGCCCGCGGCTCCCGTCAAGAAAGGCGGCAAGAAGTAATTCGCGCTGACTGATCCTCCTCTTTTTCCCTACCCACCTTTTACTGATTCCGTCTTATGGCACGCAGAAAGCGAGTTTATAAAAAGCCCGATCTCCGGGACGCCCGTTACGACAGTTCAGTGGTCGCCAAACTGGTGAACCGCCTCATGTATGATGGTTCCCGCTCCACCGCCGAGCGCATCGTTTACGCCGCTATCGACAAGGTCAACGAAAACGCCCAGACGGTTGATCCTCTGGAGATTCTGACCCGCGCCGTGGAGAACGCCAAGCCCCGTCTGGAAGTGAAAAGCCGCCGCGTCGGTGGCGCCACTTATCAGGTGCCGCTGGAAGTTGCGCCCGACCGCTCCGAGTCCCTCGCCATGCGCTGGCTCATCAATTTCGCCCGTAAGAAAAAGGGTGTGCCGATGCACCTCGCTCTGGCCAACCAGATCCGCGACGCCTCCACCAACCAGGGTGACGCCGTCCGCAAGCGTGACGACGTGCACAAGATGGCTCAGGCCAACCGCGCTTTCGCTCACTTCCGCTGGTAGTCCGCCTTCCGGCAATCGCTTCCGTTCTGTTCCGCTTCCTTATTCCGTCATCTTCTAGAAGACCTTTCTTTCTCTCTCTCCCCTCGTCCCCGTCATGGCTGATCCCCGCAACAGTCCCAACCGCCAATATCCGCTGGAGCGTACCCGTAATATCGGGATCTCCGCGCATATCGACGCGGGGAAGACCACGTTGACGGAGCGCATCCTGTTCTACACCGGCATGATCCACCGCATCGGTGAAGTGCATGACGGCGCGGCGACGACGGACTGGATGGAGCAGGAAAAGGAACGCGGGATCACGATTACTTCCGCTGCCGTCACCACCAAGTGGAAGCAGCTCTCGAATCCCGGGGTCTTCAAGATGTTTGAAGGCGAGGAGATGCGGGTGAACATCATCGACACTCCCGGCCACGTGGATTTCACGGCCGAGGTCGAACGTTCCCTCCGCGTTCTGGATGGGGTGATCCTGGTTTATTGCGGGGTGGCCGGCGTGCAGCCCCAGTCGGAAACCGTCTGGCGTCAGGCCACGAAGTATAACGTCCCCCGGATGGCCTTCGTGAACAAGATGGACCGCACGGGCGCTGACTTCAATAAAGTGGTCAGCGACATCCGCACCAAACTTGGCGCCAACGCCCACCCGATCCTGATCCCGATCGGTGCCGAAGATCAGCTCAAGGGCGTGATTGATGTCATCGGCAAGCAGGCCATCATGTATTCGGACGCTGAAAAACTCGGCTCCACTTACGAATACACCCCGCTCACCCCCGGGCAGCAGGATATCGCCGACGCCGCCTACGACGATCTGACCGCCGCTCTCTGCGACGTCGATGAGGAACTGGGCATGATGTTCCTTGAGGAGCAGGACATCACCGTCAAGGATGTGAAAAGCGCCCTCCGGCGGGCGGTCATCGCCAACCAGATCGTCCCGGTCGCTGGTGGGTCCGCCTTCAAGAACAAAGGTGTCCAAGCCCTTCTTGACGCGGTCGTCGATTACCTCCCGAACCCGCTCGATATTCAGCCTCAGGTCGGCCACGACCCGGATGACCTCGAAAAGAAACTGGGAGTTTCCCCTGACGACAACGGCAAGTTCGTCAGCCTCGGATTCAAACTCTGGTCCGACAAATTCGTCGGCAAGCTCGTCTTCTTCCGCGTCTATCGCGGTAAAATCTCCAAAGGCGACCAAATTTACAATCCCCGCACCCGCAAACGGGAACGCGTGGGCCGCCTGATCCAGATTCAGGCCAATCAGCACACCGATATCGAGACCTGTTATTCAGGCGATATCGCGGCCATCGTGGGCCTGAAGGAGCTCCGGACAGGAGACACCCTGTGTGACGAGAGCGCGGAAATCCTGCTCGAACCCCCGACCTTCCCGGATCCCGTGATCTCGATGTCCATCGAGCCCCGGACCAAAGCCGATCAGGAGAAAATGGCGGTCGCCCTTCAGCGCCTTTCCGATGAGGATCCGACGTTTGTCGTCCGCACGGATGAGGAAACAGGGCAGGTGATCATCGCCGGCATGGGCGAGCTGCACCTCGAAATCATCCGCGATCGGATGCTCCGCGAGTTCAAAGTCGAAGTCGATTCCGGCAAACCCCAGATTGCCTACCGTGAATGCACCACCGTCGCCGCCGATGGCGAAGGCAAGCTGGTCAAGCAGTCCGGCGGCCGCGGTCAATACGGCCACGTGGTGCTCAAGATGTATCCTTCCGAACGCGGCAAGGGTATCACCACCGAAAACAAGATTGTCGGCGGCGCGATTCCCAAGGAATTCATCAAGCCTTCCCTTGATGGCATTGTCGAAGCCACCATGAACGGCATCATCGCCGGTTACCCGGTGGTCGATCTCCACATCGAACTCGTGGATGGTTCCTTCCACGATGTGGACTCGAACGAAAACGCTTTCCGCATGGCCGCCATTTTCGCCATGAAGGACGCCTTCAAGAAGGCCAAGTGCCAGCTTCTGGAGCCGATCATGGGGGTCGAGTGCACCACTCCTGACGAATATCAGGGCGACATCATGGGCGACCTCAGCCGCCGCCGCGGACGCATCAACAGCATGGAGAGCCGTCAGAACGCCTCCATCGTGAATGCCGAAGTTCCCCTCTCGGAAATGTTCGGTTATTCGACCGCCATCCGCACTCTCTCCTCCGGCCGCGCTTCCTACAGCATGCAGCCCAGTCACTTTGAAACCGTGCCCAACAACATCGTTGAGCAAGTCGTCGAAGCCCGGGGCGGAAGCCACCACCGCGGCGGGCAGTAAACCCTTCAGTTCTTTCTTTCTATTCCATTCCCATGCAAAACCAGCGTATCCGCATCCGCCTCCGGGCCTATGACTTCCGCACTCTCGACCGCAGCGTGACGGAGATCGTGGACACCGCCAAACGCACCGGAGCCCGCGTCGCCGGCCCTGTGCCGCTCCCGACCCGGATTGAGAAGTTCTCCGTGAACCGCTCCGTCCACGTTGACAAGAAGTCCGCCGAACAATTCGAAATCCGCACCCACAAGCGCCTGCTCGATATCGTCGATCCCACCGCCCGCACCGTGGATGAGCTGAAGAAGCTCAATCTCCCCGCCGGTGTCGATATTTCCATCAAGATTTGATTTAACCCGACGCCGGACCGCCGCCGTCACCACCGCGCAAATTTACCATGAGCCTCGGACTTTTAGGCAAAAAGCTGGGTATGACCCACATCTACGACGACAAAGGCAAAGCCGTTGCCGTCACCGTTGTGGACATCAGCGAAAACGAAGTGACACAGATCAAGAACACGGAGGCTGACGGATATTCCGCAGTGCAGGTGGGCTTCATCGACAAACGTGAAGGGCGCTCCAACAAGCCCGAGATCGGCCACTTCAAGAAAGCAGGAGCCGCCCCCAAATACCACTCCCGGGAATTCCGCGTGGAGCAGGGAAGCGCCCCCGCCGTCGGCACCAAGCTTGACAGCACGCACTTCGCCACCGGCCAGTGGGTGGATGTCATCGGCACCACCAAGGGCAAAGGCTTCGCCGGCGTCGTCAAGCGCTACCACTTCGGTGGTCTCCGCATGACCCACGGTTCCATGATGCACCGCAGAACGGGCGCCATCGGTTGCCGCCTCACTCCCGGCCGCGTCTGGAAAAACCAGAAAATGCCCGGTCACATGGGCTGCGACCGCCGCACCACCCAGAATCTTCAGATCGTGGGCAGCCGCCCTGAGGACAACGTCATCTTCGTCAGCGGAAGCATCCCCGGAGCCAAAGGCAGCCTGGTCATCATCCGCCCCGCCAAGAAAAAAGCCGCTCCTGCGGCCCAGTAACCAATAACTGACCTCCGGAAAGGACAATTCTTATGGCATCCTCAGTGCTTACCCTCGAAGCCGCCAAGGCTCTCAATATTTCCGTCATCGAAAACGGACGCGGCACCCAGGCCGTTCACGACGCCGTGGTGGCCATGCGCGCCAACCGCCGCAGCGGCACCGCCTGCACCAAGACCCGCGGTGAAGTCGCCGGCAGCAATAAAAAGCTCTATCGCCAGAAAGGCACCGGTAACGCCCGTGCCGGTGAACGCCGCTCCCCGACCCGCGTCGGTGGTGGTGTCGCCCACGGACCAAAGCCCCGCGATTACTCCAAGAAGGTCAACAAAAAGACCAAGCGTCTGGCCTTCACCAAAGCTCTCTCCGAGCGCATCAAGATGGGTGACGTGATCAACGTCAGCGACTTCAACGTCGCCGACGGCAAGACCAAAAGCTTCATCAGCCTCCTCAGCGGCATCACCGATGCCAATAAGGTGCTCGTGATCGCCTCCGTCTACGCTCCCTCCACCTTCCTCGCCGGCCGCAACTACGCCGGAGCCCTCCTCATGAGCGCCAATGAGGTGAACACCGAGCACCTGCTCAATTACAAGAAGATCATCGTCACCGCCGACGCTGTCGAAACCCTTTCCCAGAGGACCGCCTAAATGAAAGACGTCTACACTGTCATCAAAAACATCCGTCTGAGCGAGAAAGCGACGGTGCTTTCCGAAACCCTCAACGAGTATGTGTTCGAGGTCGATCCGAAGGCCAACAAACTCGACATCAGCGCCGCTGTCAGCACCATCTTCGGCAAGAAGGTCTCCGCTGTCCGCACCATGAACTACGACGGCAAAGAACGCCGCCGTGGCAAAACCGCCGGCCGCACCAACCACTGGAAAAAAGCCATCGTCCGTCTCGCCGAAGGGGAGAAAATCGACCTGGTGTAATCCGTCCCACCCCGTTCCACTGCCAACCTGATCCATCATCATGGCACTCAAAACTTTCCGTCCCTACACTCCCACCAACCGCTACAAGGAGCATCCCGATCTCTCCGCGCTTTCCAAAAAGAAGCCTGAGAAGTCCCTCCTCGACGTCAAAAAACGCAGCGGCGGCCGCAACAACCAGGGCGTCATCACCTGCCGCCACATCGGCGGTGGTCATAAGCGCAAATACCGCATCATCGACTTCAAGCGCCTCAAGCGCGACGTCGTGGCCACGGTGGAGGCCATCGAATACGATCCCGGCCGCACCGCCCGCATCGCTCTTCTGAAATACGAGGACGGCACCAAAACCTACATCCTCGCCCCCAATGGTCTGGTGGCCGGCATGAAAGTCAGCGCCGGTGAAAAAGTCGCTCCCGAAGTCGGCAACGCGCTCCCCCTGCGCTCCATTCCTCTCGGCACCGCCGTCCACAATGTGGAGCTGAAGGCCGGTGCGGGTGGCCGGGTGGCCCGTTCCGCCGGCCAGTCCGTGATGCTGAACAACCGTGATGGCGACTACGCCCTCATGAAAATGCCTTCCGGGGAAATCCGCAAAATCCACGCCGAGTGCTACGCCACCGTCGGCACCGTCGGCAACAGCGAGCACATGAACGTTGTTTCCGGCAAAGCGGGCCGCACCCGCTGGATGGGTGTCCGTCCGACCGTCCGCGGGATGACCATGAACCCCGTCGATCACCCCAACGGTGGTGGTGAGGGCCGTTCCAAATCCGGTGGTGGCCGTCAGCACCTTCTGAGCCCCTGGGGTCACGCCAAAGGCGAGAAGACCCGCAAGAAATATCACAAAACGGACCGCTTCATCGTGCAGCGCCGCAACGCCAAGAAGGGCAAGTAATCCCTCCCGCGCACGTCAAGCCAATCCTTTAATCGAAACTCATCATGGGCAGATCACTCAAAAAAGGTCCCTTCATCAATCAGAAATTGCTGGAGAAGATCGACAAAATGAACGCCAGCGGCCAGAAGCGCCCCATCAAAACCTGGGCGCGCGCCTCCACGGTCTCTCCTGACTTTGTGGGCCACACCTTCCTCGTGCACAACGGCAAGGACTTCCCCAGCGTTTTCGTCACCGAAAACATGGTGGGCCACCGCCTCGGGGAATTCTCCCCGACCCGCACCTTCAAAGGTCACGGCGCCACGACCGTCAAGGTCAGCAAGTAATCCCCTTACAAGCCGCCCCGCCCGCCGCCGCCGTCATGCGCTTCCGTCCTTCCAACCTGCTTCCCTTCTGCGGGGTCGTGGCTTTCGCCACCGCCGCCGCGACAGGGTTGAAGGCCCAGGAGGACGCCAAGCCGCAGACACCGGCGGCGGACAACCCGCCGCTGACCCTCACCGCCGCCGCTGACCGCGTCGCGGAGAGCGAAGCCAGGGTGATGGATCTGGAGAACCGTCTCCGTTCCATCGGCGAGGGCCTGGCCGCCTCCAACAAGGAAGCCGCCACGGTCAGGGAGGACTACGAGCGCCTGCGTCTCCAGCTGGAGACGCTCGGCATCGCCGCCCTCAAACCTGAGGTGAGCACCCTCAAGGAGCGCCTTATCAGCGCTCTCAACGACCTGCGCCTCACGGAAGTCGAAAAGAAAGCCCTCGCCGAAAGGCTGGCCTCACTTTCCGATGCCGCTCTGGCCCTGCTCAGCGATCCCAATGACGCCAACGGCCGCAAACGGCTGCAGGACGAACTGGCCGCCGCCAACCGTGGAATTCTCAGCGCCAGCCAGGCGCGCCAGACTCCTCCGGTGGCCCTGGACGCCGCCAAAGTGATTTCACTGAAAAGTGATCTAGGCCTTGCGGTCATCAATACGGGCCGCGACAGTGGCCTCCGCTCTGGAACCCCGATGCGGATTGTCCGCGCGGATCAGACCGTGGCCACGGGTCTCGTGGTGGATGTGCGCAACCGCATCGCAGGCGTCCTTCTCACTTCCGCCGGAAGCCGCAATCAAATTCAGGTGGGTGATTCCGCCAAACCGGAAACGACTCAAACTACTTTACAGAAATAACCAGTCATGGACGTCAAAGCCATCTCCAAATATGTCCGCATCTCGCCGCTGAAAGCCCGCGATGTGGCCCGCGAAATTCAGGGCCTCCCGGTCTCCGCCGCCCTCAGCCTCCTGAATTTCACCCCGAAGAAAGCCGCCGTGCTTTTCACGAAAACCCTGAAGTCCGCGGTGGCCAACGCCGAGCACAACTTCAGCCTGGACGCCGACGCGCTCATCGTGAAATCCGCCGTAGCCAACCACGGCCCGGTGCACAAGCGCATGATGCCCCTCGCCAAGGGCTCCTCCGCCGCCATCCGCAAGCCGATGGCCCACCTTCAAGTCATCGTTTCCGACGAAAAACCGCAGCCGAAGAAAAAGGACAAAGCTGCGAAGAAACCCGCCGCCGCCAAAGCGGAATAAGCCTCCCGGCCTCACTTATTCACTGACATCACCTCATGGGACAGAAAATTAATCCGATCGGTTTCCGGCTCGCCGTCAATAAGGACTGGCGCTCGAAGTGGTACGCCACCAAGGCGGACTTCCCCGGCTTCCTGCACAGCGACCTCAAGATCCGCACTTATCTGAAAGGCAAGCTCCAGTTCGCTGCTCTGTCCCGCATCGTGATTGAGCGTGCCTGGAACAGCGTCCGCGTCACCCTCTTCACCGCCCGTCCGGGTCTGGTGATCGGCCGCAAGGGCTCCGAAATTGAGCGCATGAACGCCGACATCAGCGAGATGTGCGGCGGCAAGCAGGTCAAAATCGACATTTTCGAAATCAAGCAGCCCGAGATCGAAGCCCAGCTCATCGCTGAAAACGTCGCCACCCAGCTGGAGCGCCGTATTTCCTTCCGCCGCGCCATGAAACGCGCCGTGCAGACCGCGATGGACTTCGGTGCCCTCGGCATCCGTATCCGCGCCGCCGGCCGTCTGGGTGGTGCTGACATCGCCCGCGCTGAGTGGTATAAGGAAGGCAAAGTGCCTCTCCAGACCCTCCGCGTCCCGATCGACTACGGCTTCGCTGAAGCCCGCACCGTTTACGGCATCATTGGTGTCAAATGCTGGATCAACCGCCGCGTTCTCGCGGAAGGTGAAGCTCCGCCTCCGCCTCCGCCGAATGCCCGCCGTGAGCGCCCCCGCGGCGACCGTCCCGGTGGTGGTGGTCCTGGCGGCCGTGGCCGTGGCGGTCCTGGTGGCGGCGGCGGCGGCGGCAACCGTGGCGGTGGCGACCGTGGCGGTCCTCCCCGTCCAAGCGAGCCCGCTCCGGCCAGAGCCTGAGTTGCCCGCAATTCCTTTCTAACTTTTATCCCTTTATTGTAATACTATGGCCTCGATCCCCAAGAGAGTAAAGCACCGCAAGACCATGCGGGGCAGCCGCTCTGGAAATGCCCAGCGCGGAACCAAGGTTGATTTCGGTGAATTCGGTCTCCAGACCCTCGACCGCGGCTGGATCAAGTCCACGCAGATCGAAGCCTGCCGTGTCGCCATCACCCGCAACCTGAAGCGCAAAGGCAAGGTCTTCATCCGCATCTTCCCTCACAAGCCCGTCACCGCCCGTCCCCCTGAAACCCGTATGGGCAAGGGCAAAGGCGCTCCGGAATTCTGGGTTGCGGTTGTCCGTCCCGGCAACATGCTCTTCGAAACCGCCGGTATCCCGGAATCCCTCGCCCGCGAGTCCTTCCGTCTCGCCGCCCAGAAGCTCGGCATCCGTTGCCGCTTCGTCCGCCGCAATCCCGCGGTTGTCTAATCCCAGAACTCTCCCGCCAGTATGAAAATCAAAGAAATCCGCGATCAGTCCATCGACGAGCTGCTTGAAAAGCGCCGCGAACTGAAGCAGGAGGCCTTCAACCTGCGCCTTCAACAGCGCAGCGGCCAGTTGGAAAACCCGGCCCGCCTCACGATCATCCGCAAGGATGTCGCCCGCATCGAAACCACCCTGACCGGCAAACGCGCCTCCGCCGCCGCCAAGTAAGGACCTCCGCCCACGCTACGCTTTCCCATGTCCGAAGAATCCACCAATCCGCCGGAAGATCCCCGGTCCACGCGCAAAACCCGCGTCGGCGTTGTCCTTTCCGATAAGATGGACAAAACCATCGTCGTCGGCGTCGTCCGCCGCGTGCCCCACCCGAAATTCCGCAAGATCGTCAAAAAGACGACCAAGCTCTACGCCTCCGACGATGCCGGTGAAGCCAAAGTTGGCGACCGCGTCCGCGTCATGGAAGCCCGCCCGCTGAGCAAGCTCAAGCGCTGGCGCCTTATCGAAGTTCTCAAGCACTAACCCTGCTTACCCACACAAGCCAAACCACATCCCAGCATAATACCATGATCCAAATGGAATCCAAGGTGCAGGTGGCGGACAACACGGGAGCCCGTGTTGCCAAGATGATCGGCGTTATCGGCAAGCGCACGCGCTCCGCCGGCATCGGCGATATCATCACCGCCCACATCCGCGAAGCAACCCCCACCGGCGCCATCAAGAAAGGCGAGGTCGTCAAGGCCGTCGTCGTCCGCACCGCCGCCCCCATCCGCCGCGACGACGGATCGATCCTCCGGTTCGACTCCAACGCCATCGTCATCATTGACAAGGACCAGAATCCCCGCGGCACCCGTATCTTTGGCCCTGTGGCCCGTGAACTCCGCGACCGGAATTTCATGAAAATCGTCTCCCTCGCCCCCGAAGTTCTCTGAGTCATGAAAACCCACGTCAAGAAAGGCGATTCCGTCACTATCATTTCGGGCGGTCACAAAGGCAAGTCCGGCACCATTCTCGCGGTTAACCCCGCCAAGTCCCAGGTGACTATCCAGGGCGTGCATCTCATCAAGAAGCACGTTAAAAAGACCCAGACGTCGGAAGGCGGCATCATCGAAAGAGAAGGTCCCGTTCATATCTCCAACGTCCGTCTGGCTGTCGCTCCGGCCAAAACCGAAGCTGCTGCCGCTCCGAAAGCGGCCGCCAAAAAAACCGCCGCTAAAAAGGCTCCCGCCAAAAAGCGCGCCAAAGCCGCCGACGCCGAATAAGCCCCTGAACCACCAAGGCAATGGAACCCGCACTCAAAGTTTTTTATAAGGAAAAAGTCGCCGAACAGCTCAAAGCGAAGCTCGGCTACACCAATCTCCACGACATTCCCCAGATCGAAAAGGTCGTGGTGAACTGCTGCGTGGGCAAGCAGGCCGACCGCAAGCAGGCGGTTGAGGATGCCATGAACGACGTCCAGGCGATCACCGGCCAGAAGGCCATCGTCACCAAGTCAAAAAAGGCCATCTCCAACTTCAAGCTGCGTGAGGGTGAGCCTCTCGGCGTGAAAGTGACCCTCCGGGGCCGCGTCATGTGGGAATTCCTGGAGCGCCTCATCAAGATGGCTCTCCCGGTTGTCCGTGACTTCCGCGGTGTCAGTCCCAAAGCCTTCGACGGCAAAGGGAACTACACCCTCGGCATCACCGATCAGTCCATCTTCCCTGAGATCGAGATCGACAAGATCAAGCGCATTCTTGGTTTTGACATCTGCATCGTGACCACGGCCACCACGGACGACGCCGGACGTGAACTCCTCCGCGCGCTCGGCATGCCGTTCCGCGACCACAAGCCAGCCGCCCCCGCTCAGACCGGAGCCGCTGCTTAATCCTTATTCCACCTTTCATACTTTTTAAAATCATGGCCGTCCTCACAGACCCCATCTCCGACTTCCTCACCCGCTGGAAAAACGCCAGCCGGGCCCGGAAAGAGGAGTTCTCCGCTCCCTTCAGCCGCATCAAAGCGGAAATCGCCCGCATCCTCCAGGAGGAGGGCTACATCTGGTCCTACGAAGTCGTCACCGGCAAAGGCCACCCGACGATCGTCGTCAGGACCAAGACCACCAACGGCCGTGCCGTTCTCACCGACCTCAAGCGCGTCTCCAGCCCCGGTATGCGCCATTACGTGCCGGTTGAGGAAATCCCCCGCGTTCTCAATGGCCTCGGCATTTCCATCCTGAGCACCTCCAAAGGTCTGCTCACCGGATCCCAGGCCAAAAAGCAGCGTGTCGGCGGCGAACTCCTCGCCATCGTCTGGTAACCTCCAACTCCAACCACCTTCTAGACCATGTCCCGAGTTGGCAATAAATCCATTCCCGTCCCCGCCAAGGTGACGATTGAGAACAAAAACGGCGAAGTGTCCGTTTCCGGCCCCAAAGGCAAGCTGAGCTACGTGCTGCCGGAAGGCATCACCCTCAAGCAGGAGGAATCGAATCTCTCCGTCACCCGCTCCAGCGACGAGCGCCGTCAGCGTTCCCTGCACGGCACCTCCCAGCGCCTGATCAGCAACATGATCATCGGTGTGAACGAGGGTTTCCTCCGTCAGCTGGAAATTCACGGCACCGGTTTCCGTGCCGCCGTGAAGGGCGACAAGCTCGATCTCAGCCTCGGTTACAGCCACCCGCTGCTTCACCCGATCCCGGCCGACCTCACCGTCACCGTGACCGAGAACACGAAGATCAAAGTGGAAGGCATTGACAAACAGCGCGTCGGCCAATTCGCCGCCGACGTCCGCGCCTACTATCCGCCCGAGCCTTACAAGGGCAAGGGAGTCCGCTACACCGGCGAGCAGATCCGCCGCAAGGAAGGCAAGAAAGTGAAGTAATCCTTCGCTTTTTAAAACTCTTACTCCATTTCAAAACATGAAGGTTAACCGCAAAGAAGCCCGGCGCCGCGTTCACACGCGCATCCGCCGTAAAGTGGCCGGCACCGCAGCGCGTCCCCGCCTGGCTGTCCACTTCTCCAACAAAAACGTTTACGCCCAGCTGATCGATGACATCAGCGGCAAAACCATCGCCTCCGCCTCCACCAAGGACGAAGCCGTCAATTCCTCCAAAGCGAACGCTGAAACCGCCCTCAAGGTCGGCCAGCTCATCGCCGAGCGCGCCATTGCCGCCTCCGTTGAAAACGTGGTCTTCGACCGCGGCGGTCACTTCTACCATGGCAAGGTCAAAGCCCTCGCCGACGCCGCCCGTGAAGCCGGCCTCAAATTCTAACACTTCCTCCTAATGGCTGCAGATACTGTTTACACAAACGATTCGAATTCCGAAGGCGGCAAGGCGGAGATCACCGAGAAGGTGGTTTTCATCAACCGATGCGCCAAGGTGGTCAAAGGCGGTCGCCGTTTCAGCTTCAGCGCACTGGTCGTGGCGGGTGACCGTCAGGGCAAAGTGGGCTTCGGCTTCGGCAAAGCGAACGAAGTCTCCGACGCGATCAAAAAGGCCAGCGAAAGCTCCCGCAAGGGAATGGTCACCGTCTCCCTCCGTGAAAACACCGTGCCTCATGAGGTGCTCGGCGAATACGGCGGCGGCAAGGTGCTCCTGAAGCCCGCCAGCCCCGGTACTGGAATTATCGCCGGTGGCGCTGTCCGCGCCGTCGTCGAGGCCGCCGGTGTCCGCGATATTCTCGCCAAAAGCCTCGGTTCCAAAAACCCCGCCAACGTGGTCAAGGCCACCCTCAGCGCTCTGACCCAGATGCGCACCCGCGAGCAGTTCATGAGCAGCCGCGGCAAACTGAAATCCGAAAAGGCTTAATCCGGGTCCACTGACGGCCCCTTCATCCGGGCCGGACCCCAACCAGTTCCAGCACTATGCGTCTCGACACACTCTCTCCCAACAAGGGAGCCACCCACCGCATCAAGCGTCTCGGCTGTGGCGAAAGCTCCGGCCACGGCAAGACCAGCGGCAAGGGCCACAAAGGTCAGAAGGCCCGCGCCGGCGGCACTGTCCGTCACGGCTTCGAAGGCGGCCAGATGCCGATTTACCGCCGTCTGCCCAAGAAAGGCTTCAACAACGTGGCCTTCGGCTACAAGTGGGCCATCATCAACATCAGCACGCTTGAGGAAGCCTTCGAGGACGGCACCGAAATCAACGAAGTGACCCTCCGTGAAGCCAAGCTCGTCAAGGGCCGCTGGGATGGAGTTAAGCTCCTCGGGCAGGGCGAACTCACCAAGAAGTTCACCGTGACCGTTGACCGCATCAGCGCCTCCGCCAAAGAGAAGATTGAAAAGGCGGGTGGCAAAGTGGGCGCCGACACGCCCGTCGCTGAATAATCAAACAGAACTCCCACGGGCGGGCGCAACAGATGTTGCGCCCGCTCTGTTCCTGTCTGCCCATCCCGTTTTCCTCCCCGTTTTCCGCCGCCCATGATCTCCGCGTTTGCCAACATTTTCAAAATTCCGGATCTCCGTTCCCGCATTTTCTTCACTCTCGCCATGCTGGCGGTCGTCCGCATCGGCACGGCCATCACCATGCCCGGTGTCGACCCCACGGTGGTTCAGGGATATTTGGAATCCGCCGGCAGCCAGCAGAGTTCCACGGTGGCGACCCTGATCAACGCCTTCAGCGGCGGCGGCATCAAGGCCTGCGCGATCTTCGCCCTGGGCATCATGCCCTACATCAGCGCCTCCATCATGGTGCAGCTGCTGACAGCGGTGGTCCCCCGTCTGAGCAAGCTTTCCAAGGAAACCGGCGGCCGTCAGAAAATCACGCAGTACACCCGTTACCTGACCATTTTCCTCTGTGTGGTGCAGGGTTATTTCCTTGCCCGCGGTCTGGAGTTTCCCGCCAATAACCCGCTGCTCCAAGGGATGGATCAATATTTGAAGGAGTCCCGTTCCCAGCTGGTGCTCAGTCCCGGTTTCGGATTCTACTCCATGGCCGTGATCACCCTGACGGCCGGCACGCTGTTTCTGATGTGGCTGGGGGACCAGATCACGGAGCGCGGGATCGGCAACGGAACATCGCTGATCATCTGTGTCAACATTCTCTCCGATCTGCCCAATGCCCTCGTCGGCACTTTCACCACTTACATCAAGCCCGGTGAGCCTCTGAAGGCCGCGCTTTTTGTGGGCATGATCATCCTCTTCTTCCTCTCCATCGCGGCGATTATTATCCTCACCCAGGCGACCCGCAAGATCGCCGTGAACTACGCCAAACGCATGGTCGGGCGCAAAGTCATGGGCGGTCAGTCCACCCACCTGCCGTTGAAGCTGAACTACTCCGGCGTGATGCCGATCATCTTCGCCTCCGCCATTATCTCCTTCCCGGCGGTGATCCTGCAGTATCTTTTCCCTCAGGCTCAATGGGCGAATGATTTCATGAATCTCATGAATCATCAGGGTCCTCTGCACTGGTTCATCTTCTTCGTGCTGATCTTCTTCTTCGCCTACTTCTGGGTGGCGACCATGTTCCAGCCGACTCAGATCTCCGAGGATCTGAAGTCCAACGGCGGTTACATCCCCGGCATCCGCCCTGGCAAGCCCACCGCTGACTTCCTGGACCACACCATGAGCCGTCTGACATTCGCTGGCGCGATTTTCCTGACAGCGGTGGCCATTGTTCCTCAAATCATGTCCTATGTCTGGCAGATTCCGGCCAACACCGCCCAGTTCTTCGGCGGCACCAGCATTCTGATTCTGGTGGGTGTGCTTCTCGATGTGATGCGTCAGGTGGAAACCCACCTGATTCAGCAGAACTATGACGGTTTCCTCAAAAAGGGCCGTATCAAAGGCCGCTATGAAGGCGACGGCACTCTCCGTGAAGGCATGACCGCCGCCGCCTCCAAAATGGTCTGGGTTTATGCCGTGCTCGGTCTTCTGATTCTTATCGGAGTCAGCGTCGCCATCTACCGGAAGACGGTGGGCTGATTTCCACTGACCGACGATCCACGCGCAGCAGCTCATGAAGCGAAGCAACGGCAACAACGGCATCGCCATCCGCAAAGGCGCGGAAGCCGACGGTTTGAGAGTGGCGGGTCATACCGCCGCCGAGGTGCTTATGAAAACGGTGGGCATCATCCGCGCCGGCATCAGCACAGCGGAAGTCGATGCCGCCGCCGCGCAGTTCATGGCGGATGCGGGCTGCCGCAGCGCTTTTCTGGGCTACCGGGGTTTTTCCGGCCAGGTCTGCATTTCGCTGAATGAGGAGGTCGTCCACGGCATTGGCCGTCCCGGCCGTTTTATTCAGAACGGCGACATCGTCAAAATCGATGTCGGCGTGATCAAAAACGGCTGGATCGGCGACAACGCCACCACAGTTCCCATCGGAGCCATCCGCCCGGAGGTTCACCAGCTCCTGCGGGCCACGGAGGAATCCCTCCACGTCGCCATCAGCCACGCCGTTCCCGGCGGTATGCTGCGCAAACTCTGCGGCAGCGTGGAGGCTTTTGTGCAGCGTTTTAACTTTACAGTCGTCAAGCAATTCGTGGGTCACGGTCTCGGCCGCAAGCTTCACGAAAAACCGGAGGTTCCGAATTTCGACTCCGGCAACATCAAAACCCGTCTCCTGCCGGGCATGGTTCTGGCCATCGAACCGATGGTGAACATGGGTACGGGAGAAGTTGAGATTCTCTCCGACCGTTGGACCGCCGTCACCCGTGACCGCCGCCCCAGTTCCCATTTTGAACACACGGTTCTCATCACCGAGGACGGCCCGGAAATTCTCACTCCCCGTGAGCGGCTGACGCCGCCGATGGAGGCGGTCCCGGCCTGACTGCCGAAAATTCCCCGCATCCCGCTCCCGCTTCAGACCCCGGTGTCCGGTAAAGCGGCATGCGGTTTCGAGAGAATTTCCAGAGCCCGTTCCACGATGCCCTCCACAGGCCAGAGGCGGCCGAGACCTTCGTAGCCGCAGGCGAGGAGACCGGCTTCGGGGCCGATGAAGTGGTGACCCCAGGCGGCGAGGGTGGCGGCGTTGCGGACGGTGGCCGGGTGGGACCACATTTTGCCGTTCATGGCGGGGGCGTGAAGAATGGGGGCGCGGGTGGCGAGACAGATGGCGGTGAGGGCGTCGTCGGCGATGCCGGCGGCGAGTTTGGCCAGGACATTGCCGGTGGCGGGGGCGATGAGAACGAGGGCGGCGTTGTCCGCGAGGTGGATGTGGCCGGGCCGCCAGGATTGTTTTTCATCGTAAAGCCCGGTGACGACAGGGTTTTGAGTCAAAACCTGAAGCGTGAGCGGCGTGATGAATTCCTGAGCGTCGCCGGTCATGACGGCCGTGACATCACAGCCGCGTTTGGTGAGCTGGCTGGCAATTTCAGCGGCTTTGTAGGCGGCGATGGAGCCGGTGATGCCAAGGAGGACGCGGGGTTTCATGGCTGAAGAACCACCGGGCCGGGGAGAATCTCAAGGGCGCTCCGGAAGGTGGCCGGGCAGGGCGGGGAACCGCAGACGGTGGCTGCGGCAGCGTTCGGCGCTGATCACCGCGAGAAATTCCACAAGATCCTGCTCCTTGGTGCGGCTGACGATGGTGTAGGCGTATTCGGGCCAGTGCCGCATTTCGTCCAGAGCGTTCAGCAGGCGCAGCTGAAGTTCGGCATCGCTTTCAGACTGGCGCGCGGTGAGGCGGTGACGGAGGTCGTCCATGCCGCCGGGCAGGATGAAAACGTCCACCAGGCTGTGCCGGATGGCGGCGTCCTCACAGGCCCGCAGCTGCGCGGCTCCCTGAGGATCAAGGTCCATCACCACATCCTCCCCGGCGGCCAGACGCGGCACGACCTCGCTTTTCAGCGTGCCGTAGCGCCGGCCGTGAACCAGCGCGTGTTCCAGAAATTCCCCGGCCTCAATGCGCCGCTGAAATTCCTCATCGCTCAGGAAAAAATAATCGCGCCCGTCCGCTTCCCCGGGCCGCATGGAGCGGGTGGTGCAGGAAACGGTGTAATACAACGGGGTGACTCCGCTGGCGGCCCGGCAGACGGTGGTTTTGCCGGAGCCGGAGGGGCCGGAGACGACGAGAAGGATGCCGGTGCGGTGGGACATTTGGGGAAAAGGTAAAAGGTTTCAGGTTTCAGGGTTCAGGGTTCAGGGTTCAGGTTTCAGGTTTCAGGTTTCAGGTTTCAGGGTTCAGGGTTCAGGGTTCAGGAGGAGGGTGGCGGTGACAGGGCGGTGCGGTTTTTCTGAAACCTGAAACCTGAAACCTGAAACCTTTTACCTCCCCTTCCCTCCATTATTCCACATTCTGCACCTGCTCGCGGATGCGCTCGACCTCGGTTTTCCCGGCGACGACGAGGTGGGCGATGCCGGCGTGGCTGGCTTTGGCGCCCATGGTGTTCAGCTCGCGGTGCATTTCCTGGGTGAGGAAATCGAGCGGACGGCCGCTGGGTTCGCCGCTGCCCATGAGCCGGTGAAATTCCGTGAGATGCCCGGCAAGCCGGGAAATTTCCTCGGAAATATCGCATTTGTCGGCGAAAAGGGCGATTTCCTTGACCAGCCGCTCGTCGTCCAGCGGGAGAGGGACCCCAGCCTCCTCCAGGCGGCGGCGCAGCGCCTCGCGGTGGAGAATGGGGACGCGGGGCGCTTCGGCGGCGATACGGGTGCTGAGGTCCTGGAGAGTTTCCAGCCGGATGATGAGATCCTGTTTCAGATGCTCACCTTCCCGCACCCGGGCCTCGTCCCAGGCGATGAGCGCCTGGGCAACCGCCTGAAGCGCCACAGGCTGAATGACCTCCAAAGAAAGAGGTTCTGTAGCCGCGACGGTGAAAATACCGGGCGCGCGGAGCAGGGCTTCAGCGGTAAGCGGCAGGGGAGTGGCCAGCCTGGCGCTGAGTCCGGCAAGAGCGGCGGCGTATTCCACAGCCAGGACTTCATCCACACGGAGGCTGGGAGCGGCGGCGCTTTCAGTCTCAAATGAAATGGAGGCCGACAGCCGTCCGCGGGAGAGCGCGCCGGCAAGCAGTTTGCGCACACTGGCCTCCAGTGCCTGACCGTCGCGCGGCAGCCGCAGATCGACGTCCGCCTGTTTGCGGTTCACCGATGACAGCTCCACAGTGCAGCGCAGCCTCTGTCCGGTGGCTTCCCCTCGTCCGAATCCTGTCATGCTCTTCATTCCGCGCACGGTGGCGGGCGGATGGCCGGTGACAATGGAGAAAGCCGCGGGAGGCGGAGGGAACAGGGGGACACAAAACGCTTGAGCCATGAAGCACGGAGGAGCTGGAAAAGGTGGAAGGAAACGGGCAGACTTGACGCCGGAGGGGAACGGGGTCAGGGACGTGTCATGGCCGCCAATTCCGTCCGGGTTTACCTTTATAATAACTGCGACACCTGCCGGAAGGCGGTGCGCTGGCTGAATGAGCACGACGTTCAGCGGGAGGAAATCCCCATCCGCCAGCAGCCGCCGACCGTGCCTGAGCTTCAGCGGATGCTGGCCGTCACCGGGGATCTGCGGAAACTGTTCAATATCTCGGGGACGGACTACAAAGCCTTGGGAATGAAGGATCGGCTGCCAAAACTTACAGAGGCTGAGGCACTGGAGCTTTTGAGTGGAAACGGGAACCTGGTGAAACGTCCGTTTCTACTGACGGCGACGGGCGGAGCGGTCGGTTTCAAAGCTGAGGAGTGGGAAAAACTTCTGAGAATTTGAACAAAAGGAAGTGAAGGGCCGCAAAGCCGGAGGAAATCAGTGACTCAGGATGGGAAAAGAAAACCGGTCAACGGGCTGGTGGCGGACGCTTCGGCGCGCGGGGACGGCAGGCCCAGCTCGTAGGCGGTGCGTCCGGCTTCCACGGCCATGCGGAAAGCGTGGGCGATGCGGACGGGATCGGAGGAAATGGCGAGGGCGGTGTTGATCAGCACGGCGTCCGCCCCCATTTCCATGGCTTCGGCGGCGTGGCTGGGAGCGCCGATGCCGGCGTCGATAACCACGGGGACGGTGGCCTGCTCGATGATGATTTCGATCTGACGCCGGGTTTCAATGCCCCGGTTGGATCCAATCGGCGCGCCCAGCGGCATGACGGTGGCGGTGCCGATGTCCTGCAGGCGCTTGGCCAGAACGGGATCGGCATTGATGTAGGGCAGAACCACAAACCCTTCGCGCACAAGGATTTCGGCGGCTTTGAACGTCTCCACGGGATCGGGCAGCAAGTAGCGCGGGTCCGGATGAATCTCCAGTTTCACCCAGTTCGGCAACCCGGCGGTGACGGCGAGGCGGGCCAGCCGCACGGCCTCCTCCGCCGTGTTGGCCCCGCTGGTGTTGGGCAGCAGGAGGTATTTTTTGGGGTCGATGAAGTCGAGAATATTGGCGAACGGATCGCCTTTTCCCGAAAGATCCGCCCGCCGCAGGGCCACCGTCACAATCTCCGTGCCCGAAGCTTCCAGCGAGTCCCGCATCGCCTCCGGCGAGGGGAATTTGCCGGTGCCGGCGAGCAGACGGGAGGAGAAGGTGCGGTCGGCGATTTGGAGCATGGGCGTTGATCGGTAATGAAGGGGTGGATTACTGGCTGCCTGATATTCAGTTTACAGAACCTTAGCCGGCCGGGGTGGGCTCTTCCGTGGAGGGAAGAGATTTAATGTCACTTTGTTCAATGGGGCCATCTCCATATTTGTATTCGATGATGCCGCCATTGATGGCGGTTACGGAGGGGAAGTCCGACCCGAATGCACCCTCGGAGCGGCCTGTCGGGCGGGATGCGAACTGCAAAAACTTGTACTGCCGCAAGTATCCGTAATCAGGACTGGGCTCAATGAGCGCGTAGTTCATGCAGGGACAACAATCATTGATGACGGTTTCCTCAATTAACAGAACCGCATTTTTCGGGTCCTCAATCAGCCGGATATGCCTTTTGGGATTGGAATCAGTGACAGAACGCAGCCCATTGGTGGTTTGCGCGCTGGGAATGATGATTTCCTCCCCGGGTTTACCGATGGGACGGACGCGGTAATAGGATAATGTTTTTTGGTTTCCGGGAGCGTCCGGGCCGGAGGTGAAGCTGACTTCGTATTTTTTGGTGGTCCAGCGGGCTTGAAGGATTTTTTCCTTGTCCTTTTCCCGGGAAGAGGTGGCGCAACTGGGCATGGCCACGAGGCCAAGCAGAGCCGCTCCAAAGGCGATGGCTGACGGCCTCATGGTTTTCGGTAAGCGGGAAACCCGGAAGTCTGATCCTGGTTACTTACAGCAGCAGGCGGCGGAAAAGTTCGTCCAGCGGCAGCTGCAGGCCGATGTAGAAGTCGCCGAATTCCGCGAAACGGGTGCTGACCTCATCGAAACGCATCTCGTAAACGATGGATTTGATGTCGGCGGTGTTGTGGGAGAACAGCGTGACGCCCCATTCGTGCTCGTCGAGGCCGGTGGAGCCGGTGATGAGCTGGCGCACTTTTCCGGAATACCGGCGGCCGGTGATGGCGTGGCCGGCCATCAGGGTTTTGCGCTCGGCCTGGGGCAGGGCATACCAGTTGTTCACCTCGCCCCGGCGCTTGCTCATGGGGTAAAAACAGAAAACCGGCCAGTCCGGCATGTTCGGCTGGGTGCGGTCCTGGCGGTATTTGGCCATGTGCTGGCGGTAGGTGACCAGTTCGGCCTCCATCTCCGGGGTGCCGGGAGTGAGGGATTTCTCCTGCACCATGCGGGCGGTGTATTCCTCCTCGGTGGTGAAATATTCGGTCCACTCCGTCATGGAGAGGTAGCTGTAAACGGGGGTCAGAATATCCGGCCCGAGCGCGAGTCCCAGTTTTTTCGAGAAAGCATCCGCCGTCTGGAGGTCCGGAGTGAGCAGCATCAGGGCAAGATCAGCCTTGGGGCTGACGACGCTGAACGTGAGCAGCTGGGTGCGGTCGGTGGCGCGGATGTCCTGCACGAGGCGGGAGAATTCCGTTTTGGCTTTCAGGTGATCCTCGCCGCTCAGCGCATCCCACATTCCGCGTTCAATGCGGAAAAAAAGATGCACCACATGCCAGCCTTCCGGCGGGACAACGGGTGGCGGCGGCTGGGGCAGGGCGGTGTGTTCGCTCACGGGGTTCTGGAGTGGAGTGGAGTGGGGTTGGGAAAGGAGAGGAAAGGTGCGGGAATCCGGGGCGGTCAGGCCGTCGAAGAGGAATTTCAGGAAATCCGGGATCGGATCATCAGGCGTCAGAGGCGTCCTTTTACAGGGATTTCACTGCTGGGGGCGGACTTCAAAGAGACCCAGGCGGGCCCAGCCATCCTGGCGGGCATTGTAATCCGTGCTCTCGCTGACCTCCACCGTCCAGCGCCGGGAATCGCCGATGGCGTAGGAGATAAAGGAGGGTCTGTCGAGAAAACCGAGCGAGCAGTAAACCGCGCCATCGGTGGGGGAGGACACCTCCGTGCCGCCGCCGCTGTTTTCCAGTTTGCCCTGCGTCACTTTGACCACCAGCACGTCGCCGCTGATCTGGCCTTCAGGATCGAGGAAAATGAAACGCAGGAAACCCGTTTTGGAGGCACCGGGGTCAATGCTGAACTTCACTTCCGGCAGCACTTCCGGCTGGCTGCGGGAGACTTCCGGCAGCGCGGTGTCCATCATGCTCACGCGGTCGGCTTCACGGCGGGGCCGCCAGTCGGTTTCGATTTTGGTGATCGTGGCCACCGAGCCTTTCATGGGCACGCGGGGGATGGCATCAGCTTCAGAGTCGGAGGAAAGAGGCCGTCCGGCGTGCAGGGCGTTGGCAAAAATACCCAGCAGGCCAAGCACCACCACGAGGACGGCGGCCATGCTCAGTTTTTCGGCTTTGGTCGCGGTGCGGTGGCCGGTGGAGACCTCGGAGGAGGGCGCATCCGGCGGCTCCGGGGCTTCAAATTCCTCCGGTGCGCCGGATTCCGCCTCATTTTCCCCGTCGTTCACGGGAGATTTTTTCTCCGGTCCGGGAATGCGGTCAGCCGGCGCGGGCCGGGAAACGGCGGGAAGCGGTTCGTCGGTCTGAAAAGGATCGTCATCCGGGCGGGGAGTGCCGGCGCGGTGTCCGCTGGGAGTGCCGGAGCGGCTTACCGGAGCGGGGGCGGGAGTCGGCGCGGCGGGCTGCGGTGCTGAAGGCGCGGAAAAACCGGAGCGGGGATTGGATTCAAAACTGGTGCCTCCGCTGGGGGCGATAGGGGAAATGCGCACGACGGGCTTCGGCGTCACGGGCTCACGGCGTTCCGCCTGGCGTTCAAAGTCAGCGGGCAAAGGCGCATCAATCGGCCATTCCTCCTCCTGACCACCACCACGGCCGCCGTCCGGAGCGGGAGCGCTTTCAAAGGGATCGGGCGCCACCCCGGAATCATCCGGATTTTTGTCCTGCGGAGTGCCTGGGAAGTCGTTGGAATTGGCCATGCCTTGAGCTTGGAATGAAGGGTGCGGAAAAGGATCGGAAGGCGCCCGCCGACCGGGAGAGTGGCAGCTATATCAGCAGGCCCGGCCCATTACAAACAGGGAATTCATCCTGGCGGCGTCTCAAAAACCGATTGCAACCGGCTCCTCGGGGGTGTAAGATCTGTTCTGTAAAAGACTTTAGCCTTGCGCCGCGCGACCCTT
>JAZKFB010000094.1:0-50673 GCA_040386695.1 Verrucomicrobiota bacterium | reverse complement strand
CGCCCCGCCCGAGGCCCGCGCGCAAGCGGGGGACGGCGTCCGTTCCGGGGTCGGCGGCGGCACGGAAGGATGCCGGGCCTGCCGCCTCCGAACTCCCTGTTTCCGGGAATTTCCGGAGCGTTGCCCCGGGCTTTCACATCACGTTCGCTTTGAGACCGGGGATATCACTAACTGGTCACACCCTGCGGATTCTTAAATGAATCTGTCCACAACTCAAATCAGAGAACCCGTGCTGAAAATGCGGAGATCTTTTCCAGCAAAGTTTTTACAAAGGAGAGGAAACTCCTGGACCAGGAGCTATGAGGATCAAACCCGGAAGCTGAACCGCCGGATACTTTCACTTCAATCGTGGTTTCGGACTCTGTTTTCATCAGTTTTGCCGCCCGGAACTCCAGTCCGGCATCTCCGCACGGCGGTTTGATCAAAGGAGTCGCCGGTTTCAGCGCAGGACCGGGCAGTTCGCACTCAAGATTCACCAGTTTTTGCTCACGATACGACATTTTTGTATCATTTGACCTGAAATCGATGGCAGCATTCAAGAATTCGGCCACAGGCAGCGGCTCCTGAATCCTGGGAACCGGCGATTGATTGACTGTTAGCAGGAATTGCCTGCCTGGAATCGCGGCTGGGTGGAATCATGAGATGTTGACGTTCAATCGATTAGGTTTAAAAACAGTCTTTCCCCCGATCATTTTTGGAAAGAGGCGCTCTTTCCCGACTAAAAAAGTTCATTTTTCCAGTTTTTTAGCTTTTCATTTGGCCCGTTCGAGTGAATGGTGGTTTTAACAACCCGATTGCCGCCATGCCCATCACCGGTCCCGCCTCCTACGTTCCCACCATGGATGAATTCATCGCCCACTGGACCAATGCCAATACGGCGGCGGCTCCCGGCGTGGTCGTCGTCGCGCCCCAACAGCCGAATGAGCCGGCGGTGACCCTCGCGGCGATGGAGGCTCTGCGCGGTCAGCTGACGGCCGAGCGCAAGGCGGTGGTGACCGGGCTCAATCAGCAGCACGTCGCCCGGGAAAAGGCTCAGATGCAGAAACGCGCGCTGCTGGAGCGCTATGAGCAGTTCGCGGCCACGCTCCGGGCCTTCTTCGCCAAAACGCCTTTTCTGTCCAGTCTCCCGCTCAAACCGCTGGAAACGGAGCTTCCCGCCCGTTTCCTGGACGTCATGGAGGAGATGCTTTCCCTCTGGACCCAGATCGAGGACGCGCCGCCGCCCGCGGGAATCGACCTGCCGCTGGTCCTGAAGGGCGGATTTGACATCACTTTCCTCCAGGACGGGATCGCCCTTCTGCGGACGCTGCTCATCAACCTCGCGCAGAAGGAGCAGAACACCCATCTGGCCCGCACACGGCGCAATCAGATGCAGGAGAAAATTTATCCCATTCTGCGGGACTACCGGCTCGCGGTGCCCGCGATTCTGGGGAAAAACAGCCCGCTCACGCTGTCACTCCCCCGGCTTTCCCCGCTGCCCGGGAAAACGCCCACGGGGGTCAGCGCCAGCGGCACCTTCACCACCCCGGAGAACGAGGCCAGAATCGTCCACACCCTCTCGCCCGACGACGATATCTCCCACTACGAGCTGCGCCAGTGCCCGCCGCCCGATTACGCCGGCGACGATGAGACCATCATCGCCTCCCACCCCGCCGGGGCCCCGCCCGAGTTCCGCACCCAGGCCGGGCTGGTGGTCCCCGGCGACCGCTCCCTCTTCAAAGTCGTCACCATCAACGACGACGGCCGCGAAAAGTCCAGCAACACCGTGGACATCACCTGGCCGACGGGCTGAAGTTTGGTGATGCGTTCTTTGCCCCATCCGGCAGCATCCCGCAGCACCGAAAACCTGCCATTTATGACTCAGCCCACGCCGTCCGTCACCCACGAAGATGTTATTCGAATTGTCCGCCGGGATTTCGGTGACGGTAAGCTCACCGAGGTTCAGGCTCATCTCGCGGCTTACGGAGCCCAGGATGGGCAGCGCGACACAGCCAGAGTGCATCTTGGTATTTTAAAACTGGCCGATGGCCGCATGGACAGACTGCGGCAGATGACGGAGATAGCCTGCTCCGACTGGAGGGACGTGTTGAGCCCAGCCGAGTATAGGCGCTATGCGGCCTTGGCCTGGTCCGGACGCACCGACGCGGAAGCACCACAGCAGGCAATTGAGGACGACTGGACCGAATATCAGAGCTGGCTGACACGGACATAACCGAAGCAACCCCATCACATCAGGCCTGCGGTCAACAAGGCGGTTGAGGCAGCTCCGCCACGCCACGCGCCTCACCCTCCGTCCGCTCAGAATCCCGCATTCTTTACGATTCCGTCATTCTCCCTTATGATCAAAAACGCCATCCGCTCATTAATCCGCAAAGCCCTGTTCCTGGCCATTGGCCTGGGGGTGCTCCTTGTTATCGGATTCTTCGCCTCCGACCGGAAGGACTATCCCGGAAAGGCTCAATTCGAAAAGGTCAATTCCCTCATCAGCACCGGCTCCGGAGGCACCGCCCATGGGGATTCGGATGAGACCCGCGCAGCGGCAACGGCGTTCGCCGCCTCAATGAAAATGCTGCAGGCGGCGGCCTTCTCCGGAGGCAGCGGGCGCTCCCTGGCCAGCTGCGGGGAATTCGTCACCTATGTGAAGCGCACGCCCAATGCCGTGGTGATTCTTTGCCACGTCCCCGAACTGCGGAACTACAAGGATGACAAGGCGCGCGAGACGCTCTCCCTGCTGGCATGGACCGCCGGGCAGACGGCGCTGGCACAGATTCCCGGCCTCCAGGACTCCGACACCCTGATCATCGGGCTGCGCGGCTTTGCCTCCTACGGTCCGATCTGGGAGGGCACCGTTTCCGGGGAGGCCACGAGGAAAACGGACGAGCTGGATGAGAAGAAACGGCTGTATCCCTTCTTCATCGAAGGCGGCAAAGCCGCCTGAAAAGCCGCCAGCAAATTCGACCGTTTCCGCAGTTTCATCCCTTGGACAGCCAATCCGCCACTCCATACACCCGGCGAAGCCGGAAGCTCACTGCCTTTGTTGCCCGTGACCTATGAGACTACTTGATGGAAAGCTCTTTATTCCTCGAACATGAATTACCGTGGATATTTCGATAAAGCCTGCGGGCACCTTGTGAAAATTGGAATTGAACCGGCCATCCGGGAGGGGAGGCCCGTCAGTGAGGAGGAACTGACCCTGATGGAACAACGCATCCAATTTCCCCTGCCTGACGAGTTGAAGGCTTATCTTGCTGAACTGGGGGACGGCTTTTCCCTGTCGTATTCAGCGGAGCCCATTACCGGAAAGCCGGAGGATGTGTTCTGGTGGTGTATCTCTTTTTTGTCGGATATCGAAGGCGATTTTCAGGCAATCCGGCACGATATGCTGTTCAATGCGAACGGCGGCGGACATTCCTGCAAAACTGAGGCCTGCATTGAGGAGTCACGCCGCCGCCTGAACTGGATTCCCATCTTTGGAATCGGGGGCGGAGGTTATACTTTCTGCATCGATGCGGGAGCAGGCGGGGCAATCCGCTACCATGACATCCGTATGGGCGATCACTACTTTCCAAGTGTGCATCTTGCGGACGGATTGGATGATTGGATGAGGAACTGGAGCCGCTACTGCTTCAGCCAGCCGCATGAGAAGCATGAGGGCGGAGGCGGGCATTGTTTCCTGGAATCCTATTGCTGGGAAATGGACGGAAGATTTGACTGGTCGCCCTCAAGATTCCGGCCTGAATTTGACTGCCGGCCATTCAGGGAATAACAAAATCCGCGTGCAAGCCGGAATTTCAAATCAACGGCACGGCCTTTGATCGGGAGTCCCCTGCGTATTCAAAATCAAATCACCGGTCCTTTCCGCCGGCGGCGATGGCGGCGGCGGGGATGGGGGCGGTGGCGGCCTGGCGGGTGAAGGCGATGGCCTCGGTGGCGGTGCCGTAGATAAGGTAGCTGGTGAGGGCCACGCGGTTTCCCTTGTCGCGGCCGGAGGTGAAGTAGCCGTGGAGGTCGATTTCCCCGGCGATGGCCGGGAAAGCCTCAGCGATGTATTTCCGCAGGGGAACCTGGGCGGCGTAGTTGTCCGCCAGCTGGTCGAAGGGGCCGTCGAAGTAATCATTCCGCCGCACGCTGAGCCCGCGCACGGCGGTGAGGATTTTGCGGTTTCCGTGCGCGGCGTCGGTCCAGAAATAAAACCCGGTGCGCCGCCCGAGGATCACGCCGGGCGCGGCCTCCGTGAAGGTTTCGGCGACGGGTTTCTCCTCGTTGAGCACCCAGAAGAGGACTTTGGCGGTTTTGTGCCAGCAGAGGAAAAAGGGCAGTCCGCTCTCGTCCCAGGTTCGCTCCACGAAGACCTCCTCCGGCGGCAGTTTGAAGGAGACCGGAGGGAGCTGCGGGAGATCGTGCAGGTGGAAGCGCACGGTTTTCCCCTCGCTGGAGATATCGCAGGTCAGCGGGTCCGGGCACTTGACGGTGACCCCGTCGGCGGCGCTGAAGCGGCGCACGCGGGTCAGCTCCGGGTTCTCCGGAGTCTCGTCCGGGAACTCCCGCCACTCGGTGTAGGCGAAGGAGAGGACGCCTCTTTCCCGCTCCCCGCTCGCCGGGCGGAAGTTTCCCCGGATTTCGCGGCCAGCGGCGGTGAGACGCCAATAGTAATAGTTCTCCGTGGGGTAAACCGTCACCTCCTCCGGCAGATGACGGAACACCCAGGCGAACACGGCGTCGCTGTGCCGAAGATCAATGCCCTCCGCCCGCCAGGCTTCCGTCAGATGCTGGTGCAGATCCAGCTCCGGGGCGGGAGACGGAGACTGGAAGGAAGTCGAGGCGGAAACCGCCGC
Source organism: Verrucomicrobiota bacterium (assembly GCA_040386695.1). Classification (GTDB taxonomy): domain Bacteria; phylum Verrucomicrobiota; class Verrucomicrobiia; order Verrucomicrobiales; family V1-33; genus CAIZWU01. The sequence goes on along the minus strand of JAZKFB010000094.1, from coordinate 45,838 downwards.
CCGTGACGGGATGGAATCCGGAAGCACCGCCGCTTTGGGATTCTCCTCCGCGGCCATCGCGCGGCCGCACAGCATTCCTGACAACAGCAAGGGATGGAATCTCATGCCCTTTCCGTGCCCCAAGCCGGAATGGGCTCAAGGCGAAAGCGGGATTTCTCCTGAACACAGGCGGTGGAACTGACTTATTCCCATTGGCGCTCAAATGAATGCCAATGACAGGATGCGGGTGAGTGGGCAGTTCGGCTTTGGTAACTTCAATTACGGGCCAGAGGCCCGTGCTCCGTTACCGGGACAGGAGCACGGGCAGCCTGCCCGTGAGTTTGGCCCCTATTTGAAAATTTACCAAAGCCGAGGCAGGTGGAACAGGTGGAATGCCTGCCCGGCGCCGGAGAATCGGCGGCGGCACTCCCGGGGCACCAGTCACCGCTGACCTGCGGAGTATAAATCGGCCGCGGCACGGGGAGCCATGGCAGTGGCACCGGGCAGGATGCCCGGCGGGACAGCGGGACGCCTGTTCCACCCGGATTTCAGGGAACCACGCCGCCATTCCCTGCGGTGCTCCTTCGCACTGCGGGGCGGGCGGGAATCGCTTGCGGGGGCGGAGGGGCGGTGGCAGGGCAAGGGAATGAACCGCCGTGTTTCCTCCATTTTGTTTTCCTACGCCATTCTGCTGCTGATTGCGGGGCTGGGCAGCGTGCTTTACAGCCCGGCGACGGGGTTTGGCCTGAACTGGCACGGGAAGACCGGGCTGATAGTCTGCGGGGCCGGGGCGGCGCTGTCGGTGGTTTTCGGAGTTTTTGACCGGAAGGGCGCGAAGTGGCCTTTGTGGGCGGGGCTGATCATGTCCTTTCTTTTTATCTGCAAATGCGGCTCCACCGTTTTTCTGCTGCTGAAGTCGCTGGAGGAGCATCCCGATGAGAGGTTCAAACTGGGCATCTTCCTCCTGGCGTTTGTGGCCTCGCTGCGCGCGTTTATTTTTCTGGGACTGATTGCCCGTCACCGCAAGGATCCATGAGCCAGGCGACGACTGCGCCGCGCCCGCCGCGGAAATTTGTGCCGACTCCCTATTCCTGGCATCAGGAGATCGAGGTGGAGATCCACACCCTGACAAATATGGGGCAGGGGCTGGGCCGCGTGGACGGCTGGGTGGTCATGGTGGCTTTTGCCCTGCCGGGAGAGCGGGTGAAGGCCCGGGTCTTCCGCAACGAGAAGAATTTTTCGGAAGCCGATCTGCTGGAGGTTTTAACTCCCTCGCCGGACCGCACGGCGCCGCCGTGCCCGCTTTTTGGAGGATGCGGCGGGTGCCAGTATCAGAATCTGACTTATGCCGCGCAGTTGCGCTGGAAGCGGCAGCAGGTCGCGGAGCTGCTGAGGCACATGGCCAAAGTCGAACATGAGGTGGAGCCGGTGATCGGATCCCCCAGGGAATATGGTTACCGCTCGAAAATCACGCCGCACTTCGAGGTTCCCCGGGATGGCGGGGAGGTGCGGGAAATTGGCTTTCTGAAGGCCGGCCGCCGTTATGATCTGATGGATGTGCCGCGCTGTGAAATCGCCACGGACGCCATCAACGACGCGCTGCCGGGCATCCGCGCGGCGGTCCGGAAGCGGTCGGCCTCCTTCAAAAAAGGGGCCACCCTGCTGCTGCGGGACACGCTGGAGGGAGTGATGACGGATCACAACGCCGTCGCCCACGAGCGTGTGGGGCCGCTGGAGTTTGAGTTTCTGGCCGGCGACTTTTTCCAGAACAATCCCTTTATTCTTGAAACCTTCGTGACCTATGCCATCCGGGAGGCCCGGACGGGCGGGGCGCGCTTCCTGGTGGACGCCTACTGCGGCAGCGGGCTTTTCAGTTTGTTCGGCGCGCGGGAATTCGAGCGGGTGACGGGAGTGGAAATCGCCGCCACCGCCGTGGAGCGGGCGGCCCGGAACGCGGAACGCAACGGCCTGGCGAACTGCGAGTTCCATGCGGGCAGCGCCGAGGCGGTGTTTGCCCGGATCACGACTCCGGCGGATGAAACAGCGGTGCTGATCGACCCGCCCCGGCGGGGCAGCGATGAGGTTTTTCTGACGCAGCTCTTCGCCTTCGGCCCGCGCACGGTGGTCTATGTCTCCTGCAATCCGGCCACCCAGATGCGCGACCTGCGGCTTTTCCTGGACGCCGGGTATCAGCTGCGGAAAGTCCAGCCTTTCGATCTTTTCCCGCAGACCAAACATCTTGAGTGCGTGATCACCCTGGAGCGCGGTTTCTGAAACCGGAAGTGCCGAACCCATGGAAAGGAAGCGGCAGAACGGCGGCCAGGATGCAGATGGAGATGAACCCGCAGATTATTTACTTCGACTGCGCGGGCACGCTGCTGCACCCGGCGGAACCCATTGGCGATGTTTACGCGCGGACGGCGGAGGCATTCGGCTTTCGGTGCGATCCCGGGGAGGTTGACCGGCGGTTCCGGGCCGCCTGGAGGCGGGCCGCCCAGCCCTCCTACCCCGGCGGACCGGATGAAAAAGTGGACCTCGACTGGTGGCGTGGGATTGTGAGAAAGTCACTTTCCATGACGCGCCCCCGGGTTCCGGGAAACCTGGCGGGCACACCCGGCGAAAATCCGGGGGGCACCGGAAAATCTTCTGATACCGAGGCTGATAACAAGGATGACGCCGATGGCGGTTCCGGGTCTGATCCGGAATCCGGCCCGGCAGCCCCCGCCTTCGAAAAGTGCTTTGCGGCGCTCTTCGGGCATTATGCCCGGCCTGACGCCTGGCGGATTTACCCGGAGGTGATGTCCGTTCTGGAGGCGCTGCGCGGAAAAGTCAGACTGGGAGTTCTTTCCAATTTTGACGCCCGACTTTATCCGGTGCTCGCCGGTCACGGGCTGAGCCGTTTTTTTGAAATCACCGTCATTTCCAGCGAATCCGCCGCCTGCAAACCGGACCCCGCCATCTTCACGCGGGCGGCGGACCTCGCCGGCCTGCCGCCGGAAGCCTGTCTTCTGGCCGGAGACGATCCTGTCAATGACTGGCAGGGAGCCGCCACCGCCGGATGGCGGGTTTTCCAGCTCCGGCGTCCGGAAAACAGCCTGACGGGTCTGCTGTCCCTGGGGTGTTGAGCCTGCCGGCCAGTTGGTTTTTGGAAGATGACCGTTTTAAACGTCAGGCCTCTTCCATTCCCGGAAAAATCAGAGGTTGGAACGGGTGGAATCCGCCAGTTCGGAACAGAATCAGGCATCGGAGAACCACACAGGCACAGCGAGCCGCCGCCTTCCACCGGCGGAAACGAGCCATTGCAGAGTTTCAGGTTCCGGCATCGTTTTCACGGACGGCGGATCACCCCCCTGGCAGAACCTATTTATGGACACCGCGCTGATTCTTCTTTTCGCTCTGGTGGGTCTGCTCATGCTGCTGACCGCGTTTCTGAAGCGGCGCTCCGCGTCCTCACGCTCCGACAGCGGAGGCGGCTCGTCATGGGAATCCGGGGGTTCGGACTCCGGTTATGATTTCGATTTCAGCAGCCATCACGATTCATCCTGGGGCGGCGGCGATTCCGGAGGAGGGGGCTCCGATGGCGGCGGCTGCGGCGGCTGCGGCTCCGATGGCGGCGGCTGCGGCGGTGGCGGCTCCGACTGACGCCGGCCTCTCCTCCTCCATCCATGGAGCTTCGGGAGCCTCCGCTGACAGGGAGAAAAAACGTTTCCCTCCAAAAACAAAATTACCGGCGGATGACTCCGCCGGTAACTGGTGCTGATAGTGATTTTCAAGGCTCACGCCGCCGGGAGGCGGCGCGGGACCTTATTTCTTTTTCCACGGGGGCTTGCCGGCATCGGAACGGGGAGGCGGGCCATCGTGGCGGAAGCCGGGTTTGCCTGAGCCTCTGCCACCGAAGCGGGGAGGACGGCCTTCACCACCTTCACCGTAGCCGCTGGTGGGCCCGCGGGCGGCGAAAGTGACTTTCAACGGACGGCCTTCATGCTCAGCACCTTCCATGTCGGCCACGAGGGACTTGGAGTGGGAACTGTGAATCTGGCAGAAGGACTGCTCCTCCATGAGCTTGATCTGACCCACGGCCTGCGGCGGGAAATTCAACGCGCCGTCGGCGAGGAGATCCACGATCTCGCGGGGGCCGAAGCCCTGATTTTTACCGACTCCGACCCGCACCCACTGGAAGCCGCGGGCGGCGGCGGGCAGCGTGATCATCTCGTGCTGCGGAGGCATTTTGAAGGTCTTGCCGGCCGCTTCCCCCGGGTTGCGGGTTTCGCGGACGGGAGGGTCGCTCTCAAAATCGTTTTCAAAACGGATTTCGTTCTCGGAGTCATCCTCCAGAGGTTCCAGAACGGGTTTCGGAGCAGGCTTGGCGGCGGCGGCTTTGGCCGGTTTCACGGCAGGAGCGGGAGCCGGGGCCGACTCCACTGCCGGAGCCGGAGCCGCATCGCTTTCGCGTTCGAAGTCCGGTTCAGCGGGAGCGGGCACAGCGTTTCTGACCTGGGGCACCACTTCCGTCGGCGCATCATCGGCAATCTCAGGAGCAGGAACGGCGGCCGGGGCTGGAGCGGCTTTGACAGGCGCGGGCTTGAGGGGCGCGGCGGGCGCTGGTTTGGCGGCCACCGGTTCCGAAGGAGCGGCCGGAGGCGCTTTTTTGGCGGCGGGCTCGGGTTTTTTGGCAACCGGGGCCGGAGCGGCGGGACGCGGGCCGGAAGGATTGTTGTGCAGATTCAAATCCGGCTCGAAGCCGCTGGCGGCCAGCAGTTCGTGGAAAAGGGCGCTGGCGACGTCCGTCGAGGAATGTCCCTCCTCCAGCAGCTGCTCCACCAGACCGTCCTGCGGTTTGAAGCGGCCAGTCACCAGGCGTTCGCGGATTTTGTCCACCACGCTGCCGGCGCGTTTCTGCTCCACTTCGTCCAAAGTCGGCACATTCCCGCGGCGGATGCGGCTGCGGGTGAATCGCTCGATGGCCTGCAGTTTGTAAATTTCCCGTCCGCTGACGAGGGTGAAGGCGGTGCCCTTGCGGCCCGCGCGGCCGGTGCGGCCCACACGGTGAACGTAATCCTCCGGATCCCAGGGAAGGTCGAAATTGACGACCAGATCCACTTCCTCCACATCCAGCCCGCGGCCGGCGACGTCCGTGGCCACCAGCAGATCGAAGCCGCTCTTGCGGAATTTCTCAATCGTCCGGGACCGCATGGCCTGGGTGATGCCGCCGTGCAGACGGTCGGCGGAGTAACCGCGGCCCTGGAGCATGTCCGTGAGTTCATCCACCATGCGCTGGGTGTTGCAGAAAATGATGCCCAGGCGGGCGTTCTGCATATCGATCAGACGGGTCAGCGCGTCCGGTTTATTGCGGATGGGCACTTCGAAAAAGGCCTGATCCACTGTCGGCACGGTGACATCCTTGGAGGCGATGCGGATGTGCTGCACGTCGCGGGAGTACCGGCCGATGAGGTCGCGGATGACCGCCGGCATGGTGGCGCTGAAAAAGACGGTCTGGCGCTCCGCCGGGGCGGCACCGAGGATTTTCTCCATGTCGTCGCGGAAGCCCATGTCCAGCATGCGGTCGCACTCGTCGAGCACCACCATTTTAATACGGCTCAGGTCGAGAGCCCGGCGGTCCATCATGTCCATCACGCGGCCGGGAGTGCCGATGACGACCTGCGGGCCGCGCTTCAGTTCATAAAACTGCCGTTCGTAGGACGCGCCGCCGTAAATCGGCACCGCGTGAATTTTCGGCATAAAGGCCGCCAGCTTATGCACTTCCTCCGCCACCTGCATGGCCAGCTCGCGGGCCGGGCAGAGGATGAGCAGCTGGGGATATTTTCCGTCATGATCGATTTGATCCAGGGCCGGAAGCACGAAAGCTGCTGTCTTGCCGGAACCAGTCTGGGACTGGCCGACAAGGTCCAGTCCTTTCAGCAAAATGGGGATCGAGGCTGTCTGAATCGGCGACGCCTCCTCAAAACCTAACTTTTCAACCGCTTTCAGCGCGGCGGGGGACAGACCTAAATCAATGAACGGGCGTTTTTCCATAAAACGGGGACCTATACCTGAAATTTGCGTTCTGTCGCCTAGTTTCGGCTGTTTCCTCAGGGAAGCACGTGGTTTCTCGCCATGTCTGAAAATTCCTTCCCCTTTCGCGCCCCCCTGATCATCAGGCGGTTTCAGGCTGAATTACGCGGACCGGCCGGAAATTCCGGAGACCCAGTAATCCCATGGTCTGATGCCCAGCCCGTGGAAAAGCACCAGCAGGCCGACGGCCGCGCAGGCCAGGGAAAGCAGCTGCCGGGTGACCCGCACGCCGCCGGGCGGCAGTGTTTTTTCAAGGCGCAGCATCACCACGGCGGTGAGAAGGAAAGTCACAGCGGCCGGCAGGGCGAAGGAAAAGGCGGTGGCGGCCGGGACAGCGGCGGAGGCCGACTGGGCCGCCTTCGCCAGGTGGCCGGAGGCCAGCCCCGCCGCGAGGGAAAAAAGAACGGCCAGCAGAAACCGGCGGCGGTCCGGCGGGGCTCCGGGGCGGTGGATATTGTCCACGGCGGTGAGCAGCACGCCGACTCCGGCCAGGGCCGCCAGCACAAACCCCGGCGCCTGGAATCCGCCAAACACCGCCGCCGCGCCGCCACCCGCAAAGGCCACGCCTCCTGAAACCGCCACCCGCAGGGCATCGCGGCGGCTGGCGGCGTTCAGGCCCAGCGCGGCCCACAGCGCCATAAGTCCGGCCTGGGCGGGAGGCAGGACATCCGGTTTCCCGGACCCGGCGGTTCTCTCCTCCGCCGCCATGGAGCCGTCGGCCCGGAAGGAAATCCGGGTGTCGCGCGGCAGCACCCCGATGCTTTTCATGGGATTCGCGGCCGTGCCGCAGCGGAAGGCGTAACTCAGATCCCAGGGAACCCCCGGCGCGGAGGGGAATTCCTTGACCATCGTCTGCGTCAGGGTGAGGCCGGTAGCCAGAGGCTTGGACAGCGGATATTCCAGCCGGTAAGTGAAGTGGGAATTGTCCGTGCCCTCGCCGCCCTGTTTGATCCTCTCCGGCGGATCAATGCCCAGCACCCTGCCGGTCAGCAGTCCGCCGTCCGCGCGGAATTCCAGGTGATCCAGCACATAGCCGGAGTGCCGGGGCGCGGTGTCCTCCGCCTGGCCCTCGTCCACCGTGCCCTCGACGGTGATGGGCAGGCCCTGGACCACGCACAGTTCCCGGACGGAAACTTGGAGCTTCACCGCCAGCCGCCGCGGCGTGATTTCAATCCACAGCGGATTCTGAAGCATCGGATGCGCCCCGGCCCATCCGGCCGCCAGCCACACCAGCAGCAGAGCCCGCCGGAGTGTCCGTCCAGGACCGTATTGCCGGAAAATTCTCATCGCGGCAGGAAAAACCGGCGCTGTTTGTCGGAAACGGGCATGCCCGCGCGCTCCATCACCTGAAGCATGTCCTCCCAGACTTTCCGCTTTTCAGCGTTGGCGGCCTCGGGGCCGTCCTGCTCGCGGCGCAGCAGATAGGACGGATGCAGCGTGACCATCACGGGAATGCCCTCAAATTCATAAAATTTCCCCCGCGCGCTCATCACGCCGGTTTTGATGCCCAGCAGTCCGGTCATCGCCGTGGCTCCCAGAGCGACAATCACCCTGGGCCGGATGATGCCGATCTCCTCCCGGACAAAATCGAGGCAAGACGCCATTTCCGCCACTGTGGGCTGACGGTTGCGGCTGCCCTGGCTCTCCATCGCCGGCCGGTATTTGCAGATATTGGAAATGTAAACGTCCCCGCGCTCCAGACCCATGACTTTCAGAATCCTCGTGAGCAGCTGCCCCGCCGGACCGACGAAGGGTTCGCCCTGCCGCTCCTCCTCCGCGCCCGGGGCCTCGCCGACAAACACAATCTCCGCCGCCGCCGAACCGGTGGCAAACACCATGCGGTCCCGCAGCGTGCCCAGCGCCCGGGCGGCGTGTCCCTCCTCCGCTTTGGCGCGGACAACCGCCAGCCGGGCTTCCTTTTCCGCCAAAGTCAGCGGGCCGGAAGGCAGGCTGACCGCCGGCGGGGAAACCGGATCCTCCGCCATCATCGGGCCGGCCTGGGCCTTCGCCCCCCCATCCGGGACCACTTTCCCGTTTGTGCCCTCTTTCTGGTCCGTTCCATCCTGATCATCAGGCAAATCGGCCTCGGCTTCAGGCTTTTCGGGCTCCGTCGCCCCGGCGGACTCCTCCCTCCCGGCCTCCGCGGCGGCGCTCAGCGCCGCCAGTTTTTCCGGGGACCAGGGCCGGGGCCGCATCCGCACCATCTCCCGCAGGGCCTCCCGCGCCTCCACCGTCAGCCACAGACGTTTCTCCCCGCGGTCCGCACGGGCCTCCAGATATGACTGGAGCAGGCATAAAACCGGATAAGGATCAGCGGCGGGCATTTCGGGAAAATCGGGAAAAGGCGTTGGCGGTCAAGGAAATCACTTGTTGGCGGGGCCGCCCCATCTTTAGTGGCGGCGGATCACCCGTCAACCCACACCCTCACTCCCTCCATGTTCAAGCGCATCGGCAATCTTATCAGAGGATTCTTCGGACTGTTCATTGGAGGTCTGGAGAGAAAAAATCCGGAAGCTCTCCTGGATGTGGAGAAAGAGAATCTCCGCGAGCAGATCGGCAAATATAATAAAGGACTCGCGGGCCATGCCGCTCTATGTGAACGACTTATAAGCCAAACCCGCGCTCTTGAAAGCGAGGAGAAGGAGCTTTACGCCAAAACCGTGGCCCACCTCCGCGCCGGCAACAAGGAGCTGGCCGGCCAGTATGCCCTGCGCCATCAGCAGGCCAAAAAGGAGCACGAGACCATCTCCACCCAGATGCTGGAGGCCGAAAAAACCTACAAGGAGCTGCTCCAGGCCCGCGATGTCAGCGTGAAAGCCGCCCGCGACAAAATCGAAAGTCTCAAACGCGGCATCAACGAGGCCAAAATCGCCAAAGCCACGGCGGAACTCAATGAAATGGCCTCGGGAATGATCAATGAAATCGGCACCGCCGGCGACACGCTGAACCGGCTGGAGGAAATCGTGCGCGAGGACAAGGAGAAAGCCGCCGGCCGCGCCCGCGTCGCCCGGGACAGCATCGACATGTCCGGCATCAGCGCCAAAGCCGGCGAGCAGTCCGCCCTCGCGGACATAGCCCTCGCCGATTTCGCCGCCGCCGCCGGCATCGCCATTGAAAAACCGGTGTCCCCGCCCTCCTCCGGAAACAACCCGGAATCCACCAAAACCATGGGCCCGGCCCAGAGTGAATAACCGTTACCCACCGGAATTCCTCCTATTAGGGATTCAGGGTTGATTTAATACTAATGCGGTTACAATGAAGCCGCATGAAGGAAAATCACTGGAACACCTACCCCGTCATCGGAGCCATGACCCTGGGCGCGGCGGCGGCGGCCATGCTGTTCAACGGGTATTACCTGCTGGATGACATCACGGACACCCCGCAGGCCATGCTTAAGTTTCAGGTGCGGCTTGGCCTCGCGGCCGGTCTGTGGGTTCTGGGCAGCGGCATCGTGTCCCGCACCCGCCACAGCTCCTGGACACGGGGACTGCTCTGCGGGCTGTTCTTCATTCCAGGCCTGATTTTTCTGGTTATCACCACGGGAAGGAAGACCCGCCAGGAAATCTGGCAGGAGGCCAACCCCGGCCTTGTCGGGAAGGAAGTCCGGCGTCAGTATCGCGATGTGAAGCCGCTCTACTGATGGATTGACCGGCTGACTGATTCCCGCTCCGCCGCCTTGAGTGCTCCCGCCGCCGTCCCCTCCGCCCTGCCCGCCTGGGCCGGGGAAATCGCCGCCCTTTATGAGAGCCACGCCGCCAGCCAGTTCGTTCTCCATGGCAATGTGCAGGACTCCCTCCTGCTTCCCGGCACCGGCGATCCCCGGCTGGGCAAGCTGGACGAGTATGTGCTGGAAGTGCTGATTCCCCAGTTCGAGGTCGTGCTGACCTACGACCTCGGCGGCGGCCTGCGAGTGGCCCGGGGACAGCAGAGCTTCGCCTCCTGGCCCAGCGCCCCCGCCCAGGCGCATCTGATGCCCCGCGCTCCCCGGGAAGCCATCGACCTCCTGACCCACTACGCCCGTTACGTCTCCAATGTGCGCCGCGCGGGTGGAGCCACGGTCCGCATCGCCTTCATCCTGCGCGACGCCCATCTGGCCATTCCCGCCCTGCCCGGCGGCCTGAATTACGACCTCAACGCCATGGCTTTGCAGGTGAAAACCTGGGCCAGCGAAACCCTGCTCACGGAGCACCCCTTCGCCACCTTCCTGTTCACGGAAAATCTCAACGACCTCCATCCGCTGATCGCCCGCGATCCCCGGTCGTTCAATATCCGGGTGCCCCTGCCCCCGCCCTCCATGCTGGAGGAGACCTTCCGGCGCCTGGCTCCCAAATTCCCCCTGTCCCTGGGACCGTGGCGGGACCGCTGGGGGATTCCCGCCACCCAGCTGGCCGGCGCCACCCTCGTCTCCATCGAGAGCCTGCTGAAAACCAAGGAGCACCAGCGGCTGCCGATCAGCGAAAACGATCTCTCGAAACTCAAGAAGGAGCTGGTGGAGAAGGATTGCCAGGATCTCATCGAGTTCATCGAAACCAGCCGCACGCTGGACGATCTCCACGGCCAGGAGGCGGTGAAGGAATGGCTGCGGCAGGACCTTGGCCTCTGGCGGCAGAATGACAGCGCCGCCATGCCCATGGGATATCTGTTCTGCGGCCCCGTCGGCACCGGTAAAACCTACATGGTGGAATGCCTCGCCGGGGAAGCCGGGGTGCCGGTGGTGAAACTGAAGAATTTCCGCGACCGCTGGGTCGGCAGCACCGAGGGCAATCTGGAGAAAATCTTCCGCCTCCTCCAGGCCCTGGGAAAATGTTATGTCTTCATCGACGAGGCCGATCAGGCGCTCGGCAAACGCAACTCCGACGGCGACAGCGGGATCGGCGGGCGGGTTTACTCCATGATGGCCAAGGAGATGAGCAATTCCGCCAACCGCGGCCGCATCGTCTGGATCCTCGCCTCCAGCCGCCCGGATCTCATTGAAGTGGATCTGAAGCGCCCAGGCCGCGTGGATGTCAAAATCCCCCTCTTCCCCACCCTGACCGCGGAGGAGGGTTTCGGCCTGCTGCGCGCGCTCTGCAAAAAGCGGGGCACGCCGCTGGATCAGGATCTTTTCGAAACTCTCAGGCCCCACATCCCCAACTGGCTCACGCCCGGCGCGGCGGAATCTCTGGCCGTGAGAATTTACCGCTTGGTGAAAACGAAGAATCTGTCCGCCGCTGACGCCGCTCTGGCCTGCCTGACCGATTACCAGCCCGCTGTCCCGCAGGACATCATGCAGTTTCAGATCGACCTCGCCGTCAACGAGGCCACCGACCTCAGCTTCGTTCCCACCGCCCTCCGGCCCGCAGGGAGAATTTGAAGCCGCCCCCATCCAGGCCTGCCGGTCTGCCGGTTATGGGCGCGGAATCAGCTTTACCCCGTCAGGGCCCGCCTCACTTCGCCCCCGCCAAAGCCGCCTCCAGTTTCGGACGCAGCAGCTGGTTCCAGATGCCGTAGCCGGCGGGGCTGAGGTGCAGTCCGTCCTTCTGATAAAGCCGGGGCTGGGTGCCGCCCTCCGCCGTCAGCAGCGGGGTGGCGAGGTCGATGTATTCCAGCGTGGCGGGCCGGCTCTCACAATGGGCTTTGATCAGGGCGTTGGCCTCGGACTGAAGCGGCCGGAGTTTGACACGGGAGATACTGGGCTTGATCGGGATGTAAAGAATACGGCAGTCCGGCAGCGCGGTGTGGACGGCATCGGCGAAGGCGGTGAAATCCGTGGCGATGCGCCCCGCGGACAGGCCGTTCGCGGAGTCATTGTCGCCGGCATAGAAAACCACCAGCCGGGGTTTCAGCGGAAAAATGAGGCGCGGCGCGAAGTGCGTGCTGTCGGCCACCACGGAGCCGCCGAATCCGCAGTTCACCACCGGCAGACCGGGGAAAGCCTCCTCCAGTTTCCACAGGCGGATGCTGGAGCTGCCCGCGAAAACGATGCCGCCGGGGGCGGGCGGATGCGCTTTCAGGCGGGCCTCGATTTTGGAGATTTCCTCCTCCCATTTCGCAAAACCGACGGGTTTGGCGTCTTTTTTGGCGGCTTCGGCTTCCGTTTTAACGGGAGTAAGGGTGACCAGGCGCACATCCATCACGGCGGGGCCGGGCTTCGACTGCGGCGCGATGACAATCCGCTGCCGCCCGGCGGGCAGGTCCACCGGTCCCAGATCCAGAGGAACAAAGGCCTGAAAACCACCGGTTTCCTTCACGGTGAAAGGCAGGGTGTCCCTGCCCGCGATCACATGAACGAGGCTGCCGCCACTGCCATTGCCGCAGCCCTGGAGGAGGGTGATTTTATATTTTCCGGCGGCGGGCAGCTCAAAATTCCACGCCGCCTGGTCCTCGGGGCGGGTCCAGAAACCCAGCGTGTTTTTATGCGGCTGGGGCTCATACCGCAGCGTGGTCCCGATGATCTCCGCCGTTGAGGCCGGCAGCCGCACAACGCCTTGAGCATCAGGCACAGCCAACGCCTGCAGCGCGGCGGGCACGAGCGCGGCCTGCGGGGCGGCGGCCGGTTTTTCCTCCGCCGGACTGTGGGCATTCAGAAAAGAAGTGAGAATCAGCGTGACAAGCGGCAGACGGAACATGAGTGGGATGGTGAGTAAAAACCGGAAGCGGCCCGAAAGGAAAAGGCGGAAAGGCGTCCTCCGCTTACGGCCCGGCGGGGCCTGTTATTTCTGAACACGTTTTCCCGCTTTGCCCGGAATTCCTGAACCGCATTCATGGACGGCGGCATTATTTTCGGAAATTCATCATTCCCGTCCATTTACAAGTCCATCCCCGTCCGTTTCCCATTCCGGAAAACCGCAACGATCCGCTGGCGGCCGGACATTATCCGTCTTTCATCTGGCCGCATGTCCGCACCGACCTCCTCCCAGACCGCCGCCCTCGAAACTCTGCGCCAGTATTACCAGGCCTTCAATGCCGGCGACCGCCAGGCGTTTCTGGCGCTGCTGACGGAGGATATCGCCCACGATGTGAATCAGGGCGGCCGTGAAACCGGGAAAGCCACATTCGCCGCCTTCCTGGACCGCATGGACCGCTGTTACCGGGAGCGGATTGACGAAATCGTGCTCTGGGCCGATGAAACCGGAACCCGCGCCGCCGCTGAATTTCTCGTGCGGGGCACTTATCTGGCGACCGATGAGGGTCTGCCGGAGGCCAAAAATCAGACGTATGTTCTGCCCGCCGGAGCTTTTTTCACGCTGCGGGACGGCCTCGTGGCCCGGGTGACCATGTATTACAATCTCCCCGAATGGCTGCGCCAGGTCGCGGCGGCCGGTTAGTCCGCATCCGGAGTCCTTTCCCGCCGCTTCAGGACCGGGGCCGCCGTCGGTCCCGTCCGGAAAGCGGTTGTTCAGGCCTGGCAAACCGGGCACCAGCAGGCGGTCCGGCCGCGCAGGGTTTTCCGCACCAGCTCCACGCCGCACCGGGGACAATGGCCGCCAGCCTTCCAGCGGTGGCGCATGAGCCAGGAGGCCGGAGGATCCGACCAGTCCACCGCGATGGTGTCCATGGATTTGCGGCAGATATGACGCAGGATTTTCCGCAAAGCCGCCGGATCCACCTGCCCGCAGGGGATGGAGGGCGGCAGCCGGAGCTGGAAAAGCACCTCGTCCGCCATCCAGTTGCCGATGCCGGGAAACCATGTCTGATCCAGCAGAAAAGGCTTCAGAGGCATCCGCGCATGGTGCCGGAGCGCTTCCCTCACCCGTTTTTCCGTGAATTTGCCGCTCAGAATTTCCGGCGGCAGCGACTGCCAGTCCGGCGGGGGACTCTCCGCGTTTTCCTCCAGTTTCACGCCTCCGAACATCCGGAAATCCCGGAACACCAGCGCGGAGGATGTGGTGAAAAGCACCAGATGATCGTGTTTGCCGGGAATGTGCGCGGCCTCCGCCGCCAGCAGTTCGCCGGTCATGCCCAGATGCCCTGTGAGCCACAGACCGCCGGAAAACTCAAAAAGCAGATTTTTCCCGTGGGTGCGCGCCGTGCGGAAAACCGTTCCCGTCAATCCGGCTTCGACCGCTGAAGCCGGGGTCGCCCGGAAAAACCGGGCTTTGGGGCCGGTATGCACCCGCAGAATTTGATGGTTCAGACCCGGCTCCCACTGGCGGGCGTAGTAAGCAACTTCAGCAAGTTCGGGCATGGAAACGGGAAAACAGGAGGGTTGAACCGAAGGTCACGAAGGTCAGAAAGGAGGCATTCCACAGGCGGAGCCTCACCAGCTTATCGAATAACGTCCGTCAGCGGACAAACGTTGAGCGGGGAAACCACGATTTCCCTTTTTCCCAATTATCCGGACCCTTTTCCTGCGTCGCCGCCCCGGCCATCGCATTCACTCATTCCTTCGCGTTCCCGGTGCCCTTCTGTCCGGATTCAGCTCCCTTGGCCGCCGCCTCCGCTCTGGCCAGATGCTCAACGAGTTCCGCCGCAGGATTGGGCCCGGAAAGCTCCACCGCTTTCCGCAGGCATGTCAGAGCGGCGGGATAGTCTTTTTTCAGAAAATGAAACCAGCCCAGACTGTCGAGGTAGGGCGGATGATCCTTCACCAGATCATTGGCGGTGCGGAGAAGCTCGCCCGCCGCCTCCGGATTTTTATTTTCCGTGAGCCAGAGCCACCCCAGATCATTGTAGGCCGGGGCGGCAAGTTCCGGCTTCTCCGGCGGCGTTTTTTCAATGGACTGGCGGAAACGGTTTTCAGCCTCCCCGATTTTCCCCGCTTTCCGGGCGGTGCCGGCCCAGGAGTAATAAAACGCGGCGTCCAGCAGGCGCGGCGAACGGGTTCTGGCCATGGTCTCGGCTTCCGCCAGTGACTGCAGGGCGGCGGCAAAATCGCCTTTGGCGTCCTGCGTCCGGGCCAGCAGATACAGAAGACTGGCGGACTGGGGATTGAAGAAAATCCCGCGTTTCAGCAGTGTCAGCGCCTCGCCCGGCAGATTGGTTTTCAGCAGTTCCGCCGCTGCCGAAGCATAGTCCCGGGGATCGCCCCCCTCCAGCCGCAGGACTTCGGCCCGATGCCGCAGGGCCTTGGCGGCGTCCGTGTTTTCGTAAAGGGAAACCAGCGCCTGATGGGAGACCACATCCCCGGCATCAATGGCCACCAGCGATTCAAAAAGGGTGACCGCCTCGGCTTCCCGCCCCGCCATGCGCAGACACTGGCCCAGTTTCTGACGCGCCGTCAGATCCCCCGGACGCAGGGCGGCGGCGCGCTCGTAAAGCGGCAGCGCTTTGTCCGTCCGCCGGCTGCGGGCATAAAAATCAGCTGCCGCCGCCAGCACTCCGGGATCGTCCCCGGCCAGACTCAGCGAACGTTCAACAGCCTGGCTGACAATCGCGAAATTCCCCTCACGCGAAGCCGCGTCATCCAACGGGAAGGCATTCCGCGCGGACGTCGCCAGCGCCAGCCAGAATCCGGCCTCGGTGGAGGGCGACTTCAGCGCGTCCAGCACCACGTCCTGAGCCTTCCGCCGGTCCTGCTCCGCCAGATATAGCCGCACCAGACGGCTCACGGCGGCGGCGGATTGCGGAAATTTCGAGACCGCCTTCCGGGCGGTTTCCAAAGCGCGGGCTTTCCATTCCGGGGCATGATTTTGATGCTGCTCCAGAAAACCGGACAGCGTCAGCAGGGCATCCGGGCTTTCCGGAAAATCAGCGGCGAATTTCTCCTCCAGCGCCAGAGCCTCGTCCAGCCGGCCCAAAGCCGCGTAAAGCCGCACCAGCCGCGCATTCAGCTCCGGGCCATTGCCGCTGACAGCCAGCGCCTGAAGGTAAACGGCAAGAGCGGATGGGTCATCGGCCCCCTGTTCCAGACGACGGGCTTTGTAATAAAGACCGAGCGCCCGGGCGCGGGAATTTACGCCGGAAGCGCCGGCACCGCTGCCGTCCGCGGCCGCCGGCACCGGAGGCCCTTCGTTTCCGGGCATGACAGAAGCCCACCCGGATGCCGTCAAGGCATCCGCGCGGGCTTCTGACTGAAGATCTGAAATGAAACAGCAGGCCAGTCCGGCAATGGCAGCAACGGGAGAAATCAGGGCACGGCGGCAGACCACAGGCATGACGCGCGGCCGGGATTTCATGCTCCCGAGGCTGAAGGACTAGGACTTGTAACGCAAGCGCTTCTTGTGGCGGTTGGCGCGCATGCGCTTTTTGCGTTTGTGCTTGTTGATCTTGGTCTTTCTTCTCTTTTTGAGCGATCCCATAAAATTGAACGTTGGTGCAGGGTGGTCCCGGAACGGGGAGCGGGACTTAAAACGACGAACGCCCATTTGCAAACAAAAATCCCTCAGGAATTGAAAATGAACTTCGTAAATTGGAATCCGATGAAAAATCCGGACACCCTTTTCCTTCAAACCCCCCGGTGCCCTCCCGGCATTCCTCGAAAGGCCTGCCGGGCCTGGGGTTTCAGGCCATGGAGGCATTGATTTATTCAATGCCGCCCAACGGTTAAAGCGGGCAAACCATCCTTTCCACCGCCCGTCATTTTATCCAAACTTCAGCTTTCGAATGGACGACCGCGCTTTTCAACTCTTCGGCCTCTCCCACTGGACCGCCCTCACGGCCACCGTTCTGACCGCCGTCGGCATGGTCCGGCTGCACCGGTCCCGGCATATTTCCGAAAAGGTGAAGCAGCGGCTTAATGTGGCCCTGGCCTGCCTGCTGCTGCTGGCGGTGGCGGTGGATCCGGTGCTCACGTGGCTGCGTTACCGGTCCCAGCCGGAGCTGGCCGCGCAGCTGATCCGCGAGAATTCCCTGCCCCTCTACCTCTGCGACGTCGTGGCGATCGTCCTGGCGGTGGCTCTGATCACCCGGCGGCAGCGCTGGGCGGAAATCGGCTACCTCTGGGGTCTGGCGGGCACGGCTCAGGGTCTGCTGACTCCGACCCTCTATTTCGACTGGAGCGAGCCGGAATATTACGCCTTTTTCGCCGAGCACGGCGGTGTGCCGGTCGCGGCCATCACCCTTGTCTGGGGCATGGGTCTGCGTCCGCAGCCGGGAGCCTTCCGCCGCATTGTGGGCTGGAGCTGGGTTTTTATGGCGGGCGTGGGCCTGCTGAATTTCCCGCTGGACACTAACTACGCATTTCTCCGCCACAAACCGGCGGTGGCCTCGCTGTTCGACCTGATGGGACCGGAGCCGTGGTATCTGCTCACGCTGCAGGCCATCGCCTTTTCCCTCTACGCCCTGCTGCTGCTGCCGTTCCGGAGGGATTCGCGCCGGCCCGGCGTTCCGGCGGGAGCCACCGTGACGGAAGGGTAGTTCATTTCCGTTTGTCACAGGGGTTTTTTGCTTTTACGCAACGCCCTCGCCGAGCCCCATGGCGGATGACTTCATGCCGGACAACGCTCCCAACGCCATTCTTTGTTTTGATTTCGACGGCACGCTCGTGGACAATCCCAGCGATCCGTATGAAATCGCGCAGCTGGAGCAGTTTCTCACCCACATGGGCAAGCGCGGGGCCATCTGGGGCATCAACACCGGCCGCACTCTTTTTCACACCCTCGATGGGCTGAAACAGCACGGATTCCGGCTCACCCCGGATTTCATCGTCGCCCGGGAATGCGAAATCTATCACCTCAACGAGTATCACCGCTGGGTGGATCTCGGTGACTGGAACAAGCGCTGCGCCAACGATCACCGGAAGTTTTACAAAACCCACGGGAGCTTCTTCAAACGGCTCCAGAAGCACATGAATGCCGAGCTGCCCGGCGCGCGGTTCATCTCCGACAGCACGGAACCCGCCGGGCTGGTGGCCAATGACGAGGACATCATGGCCGCCGTCTGCGGGTGGATCGACACTCAGCTCACGGACTGGCCCATGCTCGGCTATCAGCGCAACAGCATCTGGCTGCGTTTCACCCATCAGGGCTATCACAAAGGCAGCGCCCTCCAGGAAATCCGCCGTCTTCTCGATATCGGCCCGGAATTCACCTTCGCCGCCGGGGACAACTACAACGACCTCTCCATGCTCCGCCACGAGGTCGCCCACGGCCTTGCCTGTCCCGCCAACGCCGTCCCGGATGTCACCCGCCACGTGGAGTCCCTTGGTGGTTTTGTGGCCGGGGAGGAATCCACGCTCGGGATGGTCGACGCCATCCAGCATTTTTTTTACCAGGAATAAATTCAGCTTCCGTAAATTCCCGCAGCCCAGGGGACGCGAGGGGCTGGGGAGTTCAGCCGGGAGGTTTTCGGTTCACCGGCTCCGCCAGCAGGCAAAAAGCGCCGGCGATGCCCCAGATCATCATCAGAGCCAGCCCGGCCAGCGAAAGCGCCACCGCATCCGCCGCCGGAACCGCGTGCCAGCGGCCGAGCAATGTCTCAAAAGCTTTTTCCCGGACTCCCAGCCCGGCCACGGAGATCGGCAGGGAGGCCACGGCGTCCGCCACACCCGCCACCGCCAGAAAGTCCACCGCCGGCGTTTTCACGTCCAGGGCCCGGGCCGTGCACAGAAAAGTGCCGAATTGAAACGCCAGCATGGGCAGGGAAATCAGCGAGGTCCGCAGCAGCCCCCGGCGGGTGGCCCGGTCCATCACGAAACGCAGGACCTTCCCGTGCAGATCCGGACGGAATTTCCGCAGAAACAGCCCGACTCCAAAAAACACCGCCAGCGCCAGAAGCAGCATCCAGCCCGCGCCGTCACCGACGGTGATGCTCCCGTGCAGGGAATGCAGCGCCAGCAGGCCAAGGAGCGCCATGCCGGGAAACGCCGCCACATGATCCAGGCCGATGGAGGCGATCAGCGGTGCCCGCGACCGCGGCAGCCGCCGGGCGGCGAGAGCCACGCGCACGGCATCATTTCCGAGGGAGCCGACGGATAAAAACCCGGCGCCGGTGCCGATGAGGGTGAGCCGGAAAAGAGTAAGCGGCGGCAGCCGCAGGCCCACCATTTTCAGCGCCGATCCCCAGCGCCAGGCGGCCAGAATCTGCCCGATACCGGCTGAGAGGAATCCCGCCGCCAGCCAGCCGGTCCGCATCCGTGCGGCTCCCGCCAGACCATTCCGGATTTCCGGCCGGGTGAAAAGCCAGGCCAGCAGCGCCGTGGTCACCGCCGCCTTCAGAAACCAGAGCAGCGGAGCGCGCGCGGCGGACACGGCCATGGGCACATCAAGCTTTGCCATCCGCCGTGATGGCCGCCGCAATGGTGTTCACGCTGGTCAGGATGCCCTTGGCGGCCTCGCCGTCGCTCATTTTCAGGCCGAAATGTTTCTCCAGCGCCACCACCAGCTGGAGCGCGTCCACGGAATCCAGTCCCAGACCGTCCGGCCCGAAAAGCGGCGTGTCATCGCCAATTTCAGCGGCGGTCACCTGGAGCATCAGCTCGGTGACCATCATTTCTTTTATGGAATCGTTGAGAGTCTGGGACATGGGGTCGGAATGGGGAATCACTGGCTTGGCTGAAGAAGGGCGCACAATCAAGCCGCAATCGGAATCCTCCCGGAACGGTCACCCCGCCCGTCCCGCCCGCAAAAGCGGCGGTGCCGGCGGTTTCCGCCGCCGGCACCGGTTGTCCTCCAAGGGAGTTTGAAGCGGCGAAATCCGGGGACCGGATCATTCCCGGCTGCATTTCCCGGGTTTTAAGCTTCAGGGCTGAGGTTTGGCGTCAGGATCTCCGGACCCGGACCCAGGCTTCGGGTCATCGCGGTTCTCAGAGGCATCCCCGGATTTTTGATCCCCGGACGGCTTGTCCTCCTCTGCGGATTTTGGTTTTGGCGTCTCCTCCGGAGCGACGGAAGTTTCGGCGGGGGAATGCGTGGGAGCATCGGAATCCGCAGGGGAATCGGACCCGGCCGGATGGCGCTCCTCCACCGGGATGCTTTCCGGATGCGTGTCGGCACTGGGGAAAAGGTGCGCGTGCTCCCTCATGTATTGCGCCTGCTCCTCCTCGGCGGTCGGTTTCTCAGGATCGGGATGATGCGGATGATTTTCCCAGGCGGAAGCGTTGCCCGCGCCGGAGCCATCACCGTACCCGTGCTGACGGCCATCGTTGAGATTCTCCTCATCGCGGGGATAGTCGTCGTGACCCAGGCTGTGACCATGATGGTGATCGTGGTCATGGCCATGGTCATGGCTGCGGTCATATCCGTCCCCGTGATGGGGATCGTGGTAATCAAGGGCCGGCTGAGTGTAGATTTCCTCGGGCGTCGCCATCGATGAGCCCGGCTTGGCCATCTGAACGGAGGCCACCCCCACCAGCGCGGCACGGCGGGCCATGTCACGGTTCTGCTCCTCGGCCTCCTCGCGGGCATTGCGTTTTTCACGCGCCACCGCCAGCCAGATGCAGGTCTCATACATGATGATCATCGGCCCCGAGAGCAGCGAGAGAGTGAAAATATCCCCCGTCGGCGTGAGGATGGCTCCCGCGACCACAATGATGACAATCGCCCAGGCGCGGGTGCGGCGCATCGTGGCGGAGGTCAGAAGATCCAGCTTCACCAGAATCATCACCACCACCGGCAGTTCGAAGCTCACCCCGAAGATGAGGCAGAAAGTGGTCACAAACGAGATGTACATCCCGATCCGCCAGGTGTCCTTGACGTTCAGTTCCGCCGAGTATTCGTGGAAGAACTCCAGGGCATTGGGGATGACAAAATAATAGGAGAACACCACGCCGACGAGGAACAGCCCGAAGCCGATGGTCAGCGCCGGCCAGAGCAGTTTCCGTTCTTTGGTATTCAAACCCGGCAGAATGAATTCCAGCAGGAAATAGAATAACAGGGGGAAAGAGACAATGATGCCCGCGAAGGTGGAGAGCTTCATGGAGAGCATGAAGGTTTCCGCCGGGGCCATGGCCACGTTTTCAATGACCGGCTTCAACTCCTCCAGCGAGGGGCTCGGAACCGCTTTCCGGATGGCCAGAGCCGCCTCCAGCACGCCTGCGGACCGGTCCGCGGGCAGGGACTTCGCCGCCGTCTCCATGAACCCCGCCTGCGCCTCCTCCGGCAGCAGGGAGGTGGCGTGGTAAATCAGAAAAGCCTCGGCGTAAGGACGGAGAACGGGGTCGGGGAGCGCCTGCTCCAGAAAATGCCGGCGCAGATTCCCTTCGAGAATGGAGGCGCCGCGCGCTGCTTTGTGGATATTCGACCAGGCCAGCATGTCGATGCCCTCCGGCCGGTGTTTTTCCATGGCCGAAGCCAGCCCGGCCCGGGCCATGGGATACTGAACGACCTTGAAAAACCAGTCGTTGAACACAAAACAGACGGTGACCGCGGTCACGAGAGTCAAGGCCATGCGCATGAGCATTTTGCGCAGATCCTCAAGGTGTTCGAGAAAAGGCTTCTCCTCGTCCTCCAGCAGAACGTTCCGTTTCCGCGACAGTTTGTCGCGCATTTTCAGCATCGATGCGAACCACATAGGCTTAGGTATTCCGGGATGATTTGGGTTTCACCGCCGGCTTCCTGAGGCTCAAGCGAGTCCGCCATGCCTCGAGTTCTCTCGCGGCATTGGCTGGGGATGGCGCGCCGATGCCTTTTCGGGCTTCGAGCGCATGTTCCAGAGTAAGGACTTTGAAGACATTTCTTTCAAAGACCGGACTGAAGGACTGATACGTTTCCAGCGGGATATCCGGGAATGCAACCCCGGAGGCCAGGCTGTGGGCCGTGAGTTTCCCGATGACCTCATGCGCCTGCCGGAAAGGCACCCCGCGCAGCACCAGATAGTCGGCGAGATCGGTCGCGAGGAGGAAAGGATCGCTCACCGCCGCCGCCACGGCCTTTTCGTTAACCTTCAGACCGTCAATCATTTCCGCATACACTTCGAGCGCCATTCTGATGGTGTCGATGGAGTCAAAGAGTGGCTCCTTGTCCTCCTGCATGTCGCGGTTGTAGGTCAGCGGCAGGCCTTTCAGGATCGTCAGAATACTCATCAGATTCCCGTAAAGCCGGCCCGTCTTGCCGCGGGTCAGCTCCGCCACGTCCGGATTCTTCTTCTGCGGCATCAGGCTGGAGCCGGTGGTGTGGGCGTCGCTGAGAGTCACGAAGCCGAATTCCGCCGTCACCCAGAGGATAATGTCCTCGCTGAGCCGCGAAAGATGCGTGCCGATGAGGGCGATGGTGAAAATCAGCTCGGCGGCGAAATCGCGGTCCGCCACGGCGTCCATGCTGTTGTGGCTCACGCTGTCAAAGCCCAGTTTTTTGGCCACAAACTCCCGGTCCAGGACAATCGTCGATCCCGCCAGCGCCCCGGAGCCCAGGGGCATGACGTTGATGCGCTTCAGACTGTCCTCCAGACGCGCGGCATCGCGGTCCAGCATTTCCACGTACGCCAGCAGGTGATGCGAGAACAGCACCGGCTGCCCGCGCTGAAGGTGGGTGTAGCCCGGCATGACCACATGCTGCCATTTCCGCCCCTGGCCGATCAGCGCCTTCTGAAGGCCACGCACCAACGTGATCAGATTCCGCGCCTCCGCCCGGCAGTAAAGCCGCACGTCCAGCGCCACCTGGTCATTCCGGCTCCGCGCCGTGTGCAGTCTCGCGCCCGCCGCGCCGATGCGGGCGGTGAGGGTGCTTTCGATATTCATGTGCACATCCTCCAGGGACGCGCGCCACTCGAAATTTCCGGCTTCAATATCCGCCTGGATGCCTTTCAGGCCTTGGTGGATTTCCTGAAGCTCCGTTTTTGAAATGATTTTCGCTTTGGCCAGAGCCTCCGCATGGGCCATCGACCCCATGATATCGTAGGGATAGAGCCGCCAGTCAAAGGAGATGGACTCCCCGTAGCGCTGCACCAGACCTGAAGTTTCCTGCTGAAATCGTCCTTTCCACATAATCGTGAGAGCGCCAGACAGCGGACCTTCCGGCCGCCTGCCGCGGCGCAGAGAAAAACCGCGCGCCGCCCGCCCGGCAAGCGGCTTGTTGGACCGCCCGCCGGGTTCACTCCCCGGGTCCTGGGTTCAAGCGGACGGGGTGGGCGGAGGATGTCCCCGCCCCCGCAAGTCAAGCATGACCGATAAGGATAATGGAAATCCCATTACTGGGATTTGTAACCCTTTCCGTTTCCCGCCTCAAAAAACCCGGGTTCAAAGGGAGGACTTATCAGAGAAGTCCGGCCGGTTTTCGGGGCGGCTTCAGAGGCTCTCATAGGGAATTCACTTCCATTCTCATAGTAATTTGTATTAAAAGAAATATACACCAATGCATGGACAGATTTGATCTGTCAGGTATTCTGGGTTTCCATGAAACCAGCCCCCCTCTTTACTCCATCCGGAAATTTGCGCGGAAAGCTCCTTGCCTTCGCCGCCCCAGCCCTGCTTTCCGCGCCTGCCGTCATCCCGTCATATGGTGGAGAACTCATTGCCTCCGACAACAAGGGAGGTGACCACTACGGCACTTCAACCAGTCTTCTGGGAACCACCGCGCTCGCCGCGGCTTACGGAAGTGAGGCCGCGTCCAACCCGGGCGCCGTATACCTTTTCCGGGATATTGACTCCGTCACTAAAACCAAAACCGAGGATCTTATCCTCACCGCTTCCGATAAGCGGGCATTTAACAGGTTTGGCCGCTCGACCAGCCTCTCAGCGACTACCGCACTTATCGGGTCCCCCGCCCGCCCGTCGGAGGGGCTAAACAGCTCAGGCGCGGCCTATCTTTTCCGGGGCCTTGATTCCGGCACCGGCGCCAGAACCGAGGACCTTATCCTCACCGCCTCTGATAAAAAGACATTCAGCATGTTTGGTCAGTCCGTCAGTCTCGCGGGAACCACCGCGCTCGTCGGAGCTTCCGGGCACACTTCAGGCGGAATGAACGACTCGGGCGCGGCTTATCTTTTCCGGGGTCTTGATTCCGGCACCGGCACCAGAACCGAGGACCTCATCCTCACCGCCTCCGATAACAAGGCAGGGGCCAACTTTGGCGACTCCGGCAGCCTTTGGGGATCCACCGCGCTGGTGGGGGCCCCAGCTAACTTTTCCGCGCAGCCCCTCATGGGGGCGGCCTATTTTTTCCGGGGCTTGGATTCCGGCACCGGCACCAGAACCGAGGATCTCATCCTCACCGCCTCTGATAACAAAGTGAATGACTACTTTGGCCAGTCTGTCAGCCTCTCGGGAACCACCGCGCTTGTCGGGGCATACCGTCATGCTTCTGGGGGAGTTGTCAATGCAGGCGCGGCCTATCTTTTCCGGGGTCTTGATTCCGGCACCGGCACCAGAACCGAGGATCTCATCCTCACCACCTCCAATGCATTGTCATTCAAGGACTTCGGCTACTCCGGGAGTCTTTCGGGAACCACCGCGCTTATAGGTGCTCATGGCGCCCTTCCTAACGGAAGCAGCTCGAACACAGGCGCGGTTTTTCTTTTCCGGAATCTTGATTCCGGCACCGGAGCCAGAAGCGAGGACCTCATCCTCACCGCCTCCGCTAAAAATGATGGCGGCAGTTTCGGCTATTCCGTGGCGCTCGACGGGGACCGCCTTGTGATTGGAACTCCTTCCGGGGGTATCTCCGGCTCAGGAACGGTCTACACCGGTTCCGTCAGCGGCATGACCACGCTGGATACGGGCGGCGCCTCCATGACCATCAGCGGCATCAGCTTCACCTCGCGCGGCGACTGGATCGTCGGCCAGACCACGGATCAGAACTCCGTGACTCTCTCCGCCGGCGACACCGCCAGCGTCACCGGCGCCGGTAAAGTTGTCCGCATCGGCCAGACCACCGCCTCCGACGGCAATACGCTCTCCATTCAGGGCAATCTCACCGCCGCCAGCATCCTCGTCGGGGCGGGGACCAACACCGGCAACCATCTTCTCATCGGCCGCACCGGCCTTGTCACCAGCGGAGTCACGGTGAACGCCAACTCCAGTATTGGCGGCGGCGGCATCCTCACCGGCGGCCTGATGTTCGGGGAGGGCGCCAAACTTTATTTCGACAGCGCCATGACCCTGACCGTCAACGGAACCGTGACTTTCGGAAACGCGGCCTCTTTCGGTGTGGACGACCTCATCAGCCTGGACAGCGGCACCGCGCCCGGCACCTACACCCTAATCGCCAGCGGCACCAATTTTGAGGCTGCCGGGCTCGCGAACTGGGGAATGGAGAACGCCTATGATCTCGGAGGCGGCAAACAGGCCTATTTCCAGAAAGGCGGCCTGCAGCTTGTGGTTGTCCCTGAACCCTCCGCTCTGATTCTTCTTTCCCTGACCGCCGCGCCCCTGATGCGCCGGAAGCGCGGCGGCCCCCGTGCCGGACAACGGATTAAATGAATCCGGACAAAAATGGGATTCCACCGCCATCAGGTCCTATCTGTATTAAAGGAAGCCTCCGCGCCCGCGGATGATTTTTCGCTTCCCGCGAAACGTCAGGCCGTTACACTTCGTTTTTCACCCACTTCTCATGAGCACATCCCGCCGTCAGTTCCTCAAAAAATCCGCCATCTTCGCCGTCCCGGTCATCATCCCCGCCGCCGCGCGCGGGGCGGACGGCGCCGTGGCCCCCTCCAACCGCCTCACCGTCGCCGCCGTCGGCTGGGGGATGCAGGGGCCGGGGAACACCCAGTCCACCATGTCCCTGCCGAACGCCCGGGTGGTGGCGGTCTGCGATCTGGACAAGGATCACCTGAAGCAGGCCACGGATGCCGTGAACGGCTTTTATAAGAACACGGACTGCAAAGCCTACGCGGATTACAGGGAGATGTTCGCCCGCAAGGACATCGACGCCGTGACTCTCGCCGTGCCGGATCATTGGCACGCTCTTATCGCCACCGCCGCCGCCAAAGCCGGCAAGCACATCTGGGGCGAAAAACCCCTGGCCCGCACCATCGCCGAGCAGCAGGCCATCGTGAAAGCCGTGGAAACCCACAAAGTCACCTGGCAGACCGGCTCCTGGCAGCGCAGCGTGGACAATTTCACCAAAGCTGTGGAACTCGTGCGCGGCGGCTACATCGGCCAGATCAGGGAAGTGCAGGTCGGCCTGCCCGCCGGACACAACGACTTCGCCGGCACCGCGAAACAGAACACCGTCACCGAGCCGCCCGCGAATCTTGATTACGACAAGTGGATCGGGCCCTCGGCCATGATTCCCTACATCGCCGCCCGCGTGCACCGCAACTGGCGCTGGAATTACGACTTCGGCGGCGGCCAGCTCCTTGACTGGATCGGCCACCACTGCGACATCGCCCACTGGGGCATGGACATGGACAACGGCGGCCCCAGCGAGGTGGAATGCGTGGGTGAATTCCCGCCCGCCGACGCCATGTGGAACACCTGCACGAAGTACCGCGGGGAACTGAAATATCCCAAGGACATCAAAATGACCATCGCCGGCGGCCATGATGACATCAAGGGCGGCACCAAATGGATCGGTACGGAAGGCTGGATCCACGTGAACCGGGGTTCCTTTGACAGCTCGGACCCCACCTGGAAAGGCTTCCGCATCCTGCCTGAAAAGATGCGCAAAGCCGACGTCTACCGCTCCACGAACCACTTCAAAAACTGGATCGACAGCGCCCTCGCCGGCAAACCCACCATCACCCCGGTGCGGACCGCCCACCATTCCGCCACTCCCGGCCATCTTTGCCTCATTTCCATGCTCTCGAAGAGCAAAATCCAGTGGGATGCCGCCAAGGAGGAAATTCTCAACAATCCCGAGGCCTCCAAACTCCTCAACCGCCCCTACCGCAGTCCCTACACTCAGGCGGACTTCGTTTAAGGTCCCCGGCTGCCCGCGCGCTGTCCGGAAAAGCTCAAAAAATTCAATGAGGAACGCCGGAATCACTCCGGCGTTCCCTTCCTGTTTAAGGGATTATTCCTCCCAGCGGCGGAAGGCCTCGATGGCCTCGTATTCGGCGGTGCCGAGGGCGTCGTAGAGCTTGGCGGTGAGGCGGTTGCGCTCGCCGTCGAGGAGTTCCGGCACGGTGTGGGACTGGAATTTCCGCACCGCGCCCAGCTTGTGCGCGAGCTGATCGGGGCTCATGGGGATGGCCATCTGGATTTCGTGCGGGGCAAATTCCGTCTGCTGCCCCCGGTAGAGCCACACGTGGCAATGCTCCCGCCAAGCCTGTCCGGCGCGGGCCTCCCAGGCGGCTTTGAACGCCTGAAAAGCAACCCCCTGGACACTGCTGGGGTCGGCGAGATTGCCGGTGATGTAAATCTGGTGCGGCCGGAGAGTGGCCAGCACGGATCCGACGGCGGAAATATCGGCTCCGGTGAGGCGGAACTGACGGTAACGGCCTTCCGTGTAGAACGGGAGGTCGAGAAACTGAATCTGATCCGGCTTCACGCCAAGGCTGAGGGCGGAATCGCGGGCCTCCCCCCGGCGGATGAGGGCCTTGAGCCGGCGCAGGCGGGCCGGAGGATCGCCGAACGGTCCTTTGGCCTCGATTTCGGAAAGCACGCCGCGCGCATAATCAGTCTGCTCCTTCCAGCCGGCCGGCTGCTGCTCGGCGGTTTCCAGAAGAACGCGGGCAAAACGGATGCCTTCGGCGTCGGTGATGCGCAGATCGCCGCCGGTCAGGTAGCAGACGTGGACATCGTGGCCCTGGGTGACCAGCCGCTCGATGGTGCCGCCCATGCCGAGGCTGTCGTCCTGGGGTTCGGGAGCGAAAACGAGCACGGTTTTCGGGAAAGGCGCGGCGCGTTCCGGGCGGTGGGTGTCATCGGCATTGGGTTTGCCGCCCGGCCAGCCCGTGATGGTGTGCTGCTGGCGGTTGAAGATTTCGATGTTGAGATTGTAGGCGTTGCCGTAGCGGGTCAGCAGTTCCGCCATGCCGTGCTCGTTGTATTCCTCATCGCGGAGTTTCAGCACCGGTTTTTGGTCCGCCAGCGCCAGCCAGAGCACCGCGCGGCGGGTTTCGGAGGGCGTCCACTCGGCGCGGCCGACCAGCCAGGGGAGGCGGAGGCGGGTGAGCGACGAGGCGGCACCGGCATTCAGGATGAAGCGGGCGTCGGGATGACTCTGGAGGAAGCTGGCGGAGACGGCCTCGGTTTCCGGTCCCTCCACGGCGCGGGCCACGATGTCGGCTTTGTTGCCGCCCCAGGCCATGAGCACCAGTTTCCGCGCCCGCAGAATGGTGCCGACGCCCATGGTGATCGCGAAACGCGGGACATTCTCCTCGCCCAGAAAGTCCGCCGCCGCGTCCTGACGCGTCACCCGGTCCAGTGGAATCAGCCGGGTCAGCGACTCCCGGGACGATCCGGGCTCATTGAAGCCGATGTGCCCCGTGCGGCCGATGCCGAGGATCTGAAGATCGATCCCGCCCGCGTCCTCGATGGCCTGCTCATAGGCCGCGCAGTGCTGGAACACCCCGTCCAGGGGCACCGTGCCGTCCGGCAGGTGGATATTCTCCGGCTTCAGGTCGATGTGGGCAAAAAGCTGCTCCTGCATGAAGCGGAAATAGCTCTCCCGGTGATCGCGGGTCAGGCCATAATATTCGTCGAGATTGAAAGTGATGACATCGTGGAAGCTCAGGCCCTCCTCGCGGTGCAGACGGATGAGTTCCCGGTAAAACGGCACCGGCGTGGAACCCGTCGCCAGCCCCAGCACCGCCGCGCGCCCCGCCGCCCGGCGTTCGAGAATGAGATCGCGGACCTCCGCCGCCAGCGCGGCCGCCGCCTCCGGGGCTGCGGGGTGGATGACGACGGGGATTTTTTCGAATTGGGTTGAGGGAGAAGTTCTTGCGCTCATGCGGGAATGGAGGTGAGGATGCCTCACCATAATGAATCCGCCACTTTCCGCCGCAACAAACGCAGGAACTGATCATTTTCCTGTCCGCGTGTTAGTTCTGATGGGCGTTTCCGGCAGCGGCAAGACCCTGATCGGCAAGGAGGTGGCGGCCCGCTGGGACGCCGGATTCGAGGACGCCGACCACTGGCACGTGCCTGAGGCCGTGGCCAAAATGTCCGCCAAAATCCCCCTCACCGACGAGGACCGCGCCCCCTGGCTGGCCCGGCTGAGGAGCGGGGTCATCGAAGCCACCCCGCCCGGTGGCCGCATGGTTCTGGCCTGCTCCGCGCTGAAGCACCGTTACCGGGACGTGCTGCGCGGCGGGGACCGGGATGTGCTTTTTATTTATCTCGAAGGGACCGCCGAGCTCATCGCCGAACGCCTCGCCGGCCGCTCCGGCCACTATATGCCGCCGGAGCTGCTGAAATCCCAGATCGCGGCGCTGGAGGTCCCCGGTCCCGACGAGGCCGTCACTCTTTCCATCGACCAGACCCCGGAAGCTATCGCTGAAGCCGTGATGGCGGTGATCGGCGCCGGCGTCCAGCTTCCCGGCGGCGGGTCCGTGGCGGGCTGATTCAAATCTCAGAGCTTGGATTTCAGATTTCAGGCCCCGGAGCCAAATCCGGATCTCAATCATCTCCGATTTCAAATTCCAAATCCCCTGCCCGCTCACCGGCGGCCGAAAGCGGCGCGGTAGAATCTCCGGGGAATCCCCGCATCAGGCCGGGGGAGGCGGAAGGTCACGCTTTCGGGGGTGGAGGCTTCGATGGCGGCGGGATGGAAGGACCAGTAGGAATCCAGAGCCGCGGAATTGGCTTCCAGGGAAATGAGGGAATCCGCCAGACCCTCGGGGCGCGGCACCCGGATGAGAAAATCCGTGCCGGAGACCGTCATGGTGATTTCCCCCCGCACGGCTCCGACATAAACGCTGGAAAGGCTGACATGATCCCCCGTGCTTTCCCAGCGGACGACATGCGGGCCGGCGGGAAGCCAGAGGTAAGGATAACGGAGCCCGCCGAAATCTGTCAGGGGTTTCGGAGCCTGACCGTCGATGACCACGCTCAGGCCGGTTCCCGACCAGCCGTAAGCCAGCACCGCCGGGCCCATGATATCGCGTTCCATCCAGCTCGGGGAGGCGGCGGTGCCGCGCCCGCTCCAGGCACCGTTTCCGCTGAGCCCGGTCCACGGGGCTTCCGGCGAGGTCCGCCAGGCGCCGGGATTGTTCAGCGCCTGACCGAGGTCAATCTCCGGCGACGGCTGGAAGGTGACTTTATCCAGCAGCACATACGGAGCCGGATCCTCCTGAGTGGGCTCACCGGTGACCGTCCAGTTGAGGGTTAACGCGCCGGGCGCCAGAAAAACCGAGGTGTAATTCCAGAAAGGCGCCGCCCAGGTCCCGGCCGGCGTGGACAGCACGGCGGCGGAGGAGGAGGGCCGGTAATAAAAACTCAGGTACCCCGGCCGGTCCGCGACGGCCCGCAGGGTGGGCGTCAGCGGGGAAACGTGGTAAGTCCCTGTGGTCGCGATTCGCAGGCAGCTGCCGCCCTCGTAATTCCGCACGGGATCAATCAGCAGCAGTCCGGCGTTGGACGCGAAAAGCCGGACCGCCGGATTTTCCACCGCCGCCAGCAGCGGCACGGGGTCCAGCGGCGTCCAACGCACCTGATCCAGCATCAGCGGGCGCCGTTCCGCGAAGCCGGTGGCGGTCCAGCGCAGCGTGTGCGCGCCGGGCCCCACCTCCACCATGGGATTCAGCTGCCGGCCGTTCTGATCGGCGGCCTCCACGCCATCAATGCTGAGCTTCAGCCCGCGGGAGGGATCATACCACGAATACCCCGACTCCACGCCTGACCACTGGAAGGTCAGACGGCCGGGACCGGTCACCCGGGTCTCCACCCAGGAGGTTTCCCCGGAAGCCAGCACGGGAGGCCCCGCCGCGTGCTGCCCGTCGGGAGCCTGCTGACTGAACATCCCGGTCCAGGCGCTCCCGCCGGTGGTCCAGGCCAAATCCAGGGCGTCCAGCGCCTGCCCGAGTGGGATGGCGGCGGCGGGGGTGACCTGAACCTGGTCGAGCAGGGCTCCGGTGTTTTTTCCCCCGGGGCGGCGGCTGACAAGGTTCCACCGCACCACATGCCGTCCCGCCGGCACCGGACCGGTCCAGGCGCCGGCTTCCAGATGCAGCGGGATCCCGTCCACGGTGCAGGAAATGGACCCGTCCGCCGCCGCCCACTCCACGCCGGACAGGGATTGCACCGAGAATTCAAAATGCAGCGTGGCCGGACCGTCGATCACCGTTTCCAGCGAGCTTTTGCCCCCGGCGGAAACCTGCGTCCAGACCGCATCCACACCATCCGGAGCGGCGGCGGTCAGCGCGCCTTTCCAGGTGCCCTCGATCCGCGTGAAGACCCGGTCCCCGGAATCCAGGGCCTCGCCCAGCGTGGTTTCGGCGGTCGCGGCCTCGCTGAATTCATCCAGCACCAGCTGCCAGCCCGACCACGAGACATTCCATGCGCCGGGCGGAATGAAGAGGTGTTTTTGGACCCACTGACGGTCGGGATGCCCCTCCGCCAGGCTCAGCTGCCGCTGCCACCACTGAAGCGTCACCGGCCCCGTGACCTCCCGCCGCAGCCACGCGGGGCTGGCCAGCGAGCCCCAGTCCTCGGGTGCCGGATCCGAGATCAGGGAATCGACTCCGTCATGCGACAACGCGGGCGCCTGCCCATGAAATTCCGCTCCCCCTCCCGCAAACCACTGCCCGCCGGGCGGCACATCAATCGCATTCAGAAAATCCGCTCCCGCCGCCGGCAGCACATGGGCGTCGTCCGCCTGCACTTTGGGGTTATCGATCGGAATCGTGCCCGCCGCCGCGAACCGGTGCAGAAGCCGCACCTTGTGCATTCCCGAAGGCAGCACCGCTGTGAACCGGTACCAACCGCTGAATTTCTCCCCGTCCTCAGGAGGCCAGCTGTTCACTTCCGCCATCTCCTCCGGCACGCCGTCCACGCTGAGGGTCAGGGTCACATACGGGTTCTGGTTATGCCGGACCCAGACCGCGAACAGCCCCGGTCCGGCGGCGGTCGTCTCCAGCCAGCTTTCCGAATCCGCGAATTCAAACCCGTAGTGCTCCCGCCCGGGATCCGTTTGCATCCACAGCTCGGCCACGGAGCCGCCCGCGTGGGCACCGGCCCGCTCCGCCGCTTTCCAGGCCACATCGCCTCCGGCGGTCCAGACCAGCGCGGGATCGTCCAGGGCCTGCGTGAGCGTTTCCTGCGCCTGAAGCCCCCGCCACATGCCGGGCAGCAGGCTCACCGCGAGGAACAGCAGAAAACAGCGTGCGGCTGCCGCTGGGAATGCCGGAATCGGGGAATGCATGACCACGGGAGGAAAAGGCTGGTGAAGGGACAACCGCCCGGTGCCGGAAATCGCGGGACCAGGAGGAGGACGGAAGGCCGGATGCTTCCCATGGAGTATCCGTCCGGAAATCCGGGCTGGATGAGCAAATTCTTAAAATTTGCGGCAATGCCCTGAAATGGACCACCTTCCCGCAGACCGGCTCCATAATCACTTCGCCATCCTCCTTCACAAAACGCCGCCGGCTCAATGGCGGACGATGACGGCGACGCCGACGGCGGCCAGAATGAGCAGCGAGCCGGTGAGCCTCAATCCCATGGCTCCCCGGGCCGTGTGGCGTTCCGTGTTTCCAAACCAGCGTCCCGCAAACCAGACCAGCACCAGCGACCAGAGGCCGCGCGTGCCGTAGAGGATATTCATGGCCGCGGGGTCATTGAACCACGCGAGCCCCATGGCCATGGCCATGCTCTGCCCCATGACGAGCACCGCCCCCTGGAAAACATACCGCCGGGCGGCGGCGGGCATCCGCAGGGCGGAAAGGCGGAATTTCGCGGAGAACAGGGAAAACACGCCCAGGAGGAGGAAAGTCGAGGCCAGAAAACCCGGCCTGCCAAAACCCGCCGCCCAGTGCCCGATGAACACATCCGCCACCGCGAAGACCGCCGCGCTGAGAAGACACCAGCCCACCGCCGCCGCACTGGCCGCCCGCCGCAGATCCCGCGCCCCCAGAATCAGAATGCCCACCGTGGTCAGCAGGGCCGCCACCCACAGTCCACCCGGCAGCATGGTCCGGGAAACCGCCGAGGCCACCACCGCCGTGAGCACCACCTTGGTGCCCATCAGCGGCGTCACCAGCGACACATCCCCGGCTTTGATGGCCGCGAAAGTCGTCCAGTGCCCCGTGTAAAACAGCAGCGCCATCACCGCCGGCTTCCACCATTCGCCCATCGCCGGCAGCCCGGACTCCAGCAGAAAAAGCGGCATGAACATCAGCATCCCCGTCAGATTCACCCACAGAAACACCGCCCGGCTGTCCGCCCCCGCCGCATACGCCTGTTTAAAAAGCATCGACGCCCCCGCATACACCGCCCCCGCCAGCAGCGGAATCATCAGATACCATGGAAACATCATCGCTCCTGCCCTGCCCTCACCCGCCGCCGCGCGCAAGGCCGCGTCATTCCGGAGCCCGGGCTTTGGCGGACGGTAAATTCCGGATGGCGCTCAGGATCAATGGTATGCTTCTTGACGCATCGGCGGGGCGGATTATTAATCTGTCATGATGTCTCCCAAAGAAATCGGCGTGCGGTGGTTCCAGGAAGTCTGGAATGAGCGGAAACTGTCCGCGATTCACGAACTGCTGGCGGAGGGGGCGAGGGGTCACCTGGAGGGCGGGCAGGAAATCGTGGGGCCGGAACAGTTCACCGCCTTCCAGATCGCCCTGGTGGAGGCTCTGCCGGACATCAAAGTGCGGGTGCTCAACTCGCTGTCCGACGGGGATGACGCCTGCATTCTCTGGCTGGCCACCGCCACCCACACCGGCCACGGCATGGAAATGGCGCCCACGGGCAAAACGGTGAGCTTCCGGGGCATGACCTGGTTTCATGTCGAGAACGGGAAAATCACGGAGGGCTGGGACTCCTGGAATCTCGGCGGCCTGATGCACGCCATGAGCTGTCCGGCCGGGTGAGGACTTTCCACCGCCCCGAAAAAACCACTTGCACGCCCGGCTTCATCATTTACCTGTCCTGCCCAAAATTTTTCCGCACCTTCTTTTAAACTACTATGGCTAAAACCTGCTGGCTCGAGCGCCAAAAGCGCAAATCTGCAACCGTCAAGAAATACGCCGCCCTGCGCGCGCAGCTCAAGAAGGAGAAAGATTATGTGGGCCTGACCATGCTTCCCCG
This sequence comes from Verrucomicrobiota bacterium, assembly GCA_040386695.1. GTDB lineage: Bacteria > Verrucomicrobiota > Verrucomicrobiia > Verrucomicrobiales > V1-33 > CAIZWU01. The sequence continues at coordinate 11,862 of JAZKFB010000094.1, read as the reverse complement.
CGACGCCTCCCCGACGCGCCTGACCAACCGCTGCCAGCTCACCGGCCGCCGCCGCGGTTTTATTTCCCGCTTCAAGCTCTCCCGTATCGCCTTCCGTGAACTCGCTTCCGGCGGTCTGATTCCCGGGGTGACAAAGTCGAGCTGGTGATTTCCCACCCGCTGCCGACGCGGCCCGCCTGACGGCAAATCCCTTTTCAGGGCTGGAATACTTCCCAAAAGTGTTCCAGCCCTTTCTCTTTGGAAAAATAAGCTGCGGACCGGTCAGGTTTGCGCTTCATTGAATCCCGAAAGTCCCGGCGTCCGTTACGCGTTCCAAAGCTTCGTCCGCCTTTCCCTCTTTCAACTTCCGCCCGTGCCCATTTACGAATACATCGCCGCTGATCCGGAACACTCCTGCCGCGTCTGCGCCAAGGGTTTCGAACTGATGCGCCCGATTGACCGGGCCCCTCTGGAGACCTGCTATCTCTGCAAGAATCCGATCCGGAAGGTGATTTCGCAGGTGAACACTCCGAAACTCACCAAACCCCTGTCCGTCACGGCCGCCAAATCGGCGGGCTTCACCATCATGAAGCGCCGCGACAAGGGTGTTTACGAAAAACTCTGACCCCGATTTTCCTGATCCGCTCCCACCCGGCTTTCCCGGGAGCGATTCCCCGAATGAACGACCTGCCCACCGCCTTTCCCGCTTTTATAGCGGAATCTCTTCCCTCCACCCCCAGCGGAACGGAGATCGCATGGCAACTGCTGCTGGTCTTTCTGCTGGTTCTGCTGAAAGGGGTTTTTGTGGCGGCGGAATTTTCGCTGGTTAAAGTCCGCGCCAGCCAGATTGATGAACTGATCGAGGAGGGCAAAGCCTCCAAAGCCGCGCTCCGGGCCAAACACATGGTGGCCAGGCTCGACAATTATGTCGGCGCCACCCAGTTCGGCATCACCCTGACCAGCATCGCGCTGAGCATGTTCGGGGAACGCTACATCGTCGCCTGGCTGCAGCCGAAACTGGACGCCATCCTGCCTTTCCCGGTCGCCATCACGCATGTCATCGCCTTCATCACGGTCCTGATCGTCCTGACCTTTGTGGACGTGGTGTTCGGGGAGCTGATGCCGAAATCCGTGGCCATCCGCCGTTCCCTGGCGACGGCGCTGAAACTGAGCACGCCCCTGAGCGGCTTTGAATTTTTCTTCCGCTGGGCCATCCGTCTGCTCAACGGCAGCGCCAACTGGCTGATGAAGACCATCTTCCGCATCGACGCCACAAAAGATGGCCACGAAAGCATTCACAGCGCGGAGGAGCTCCAGATTCTGGTGGCGGAGTCCCAGCGCTCCAAGAAAGTCACCGCCACGGAGCGGGATATTTCCATCAATGCCCTGGAGCTCAGTGAACTGGTCGCCCACGACGTGATGACCCCGCGCACGGAGATCATCGCCATTGATCCCAAGGAGGATTTCCAGACGAACCTGAAAATGGCCCTGGAGTCCCAGCACACCCGTTTTCCCCTGCGCGAGCGCAATCTCGATCACTGCCTCGGCGTGGTGCATATCAAGGATTTCTTCCGCATCATCAATGATCCCAAACCCGACCTGACCAAAATCTGCCGCAAGATCATCATTGTGCCGGAAAGCCAGGCGCTGGACGAGCTTCTGAAAACGTTTCTCACCAAGCAGGCGCACATGGCTCTGGTGGTGGATGAATACGGCGCGACGGTCGGCATGGTGACGCTGGAGGATGTGCTGGAGCAGCTGGTGGGGGAAATTCAGGACGAGTTTGACACGCCACTGGCGGAGATCGGATTCGAGCGGGTGAATGAGGATGAGTTTTTTGTGGATGGAAAAATGCCGCTCTATGAACTTGGCGAGCATTCCGATCTCGAACTGGACAGCGAGGAGGTCTCCACCATCGGCGGCTACATCACTTCCCATGTCGGCCGCCTGCCGGAACAGGGCGAAACCACCAAAGTCGATGGGTATGAGGTCACAGTGACCGTCATGGACGGCCGCCGGATTCTGAAACTGCACTTCAAGCGCCGCAACGAGGCCCGGGAAGCCGCTGAGGCTGAGGCGGCGATGCGGGAGCGTGATGCCGCTGAAGCCTGATTTTTCCTGTTCCGATTCCCCGCCAACCGCATGACCCGGCAGGAAAAAGTGGTGCTCGTCGGGCTGCTGCTGGCGTTGCTTCTGGGGACCGTGGTGCGCAGTTACCGCCGGAGTGCCCATGATTCAGCGCATCCGGCCTTGAAGTCCAGCCCCGTCAGCCCTTAGAGGTCCACTGATCTTAATTTCCGTCTATGAGCAAGATCCCCTTCGAACAAGCCGTCAACGACGCCGTGCATGTGGACACGCGGTATTCCCCGGATGCCTATCAGTTCCTGCGGGACGCCCTCGATTACACCATCAAGACTCTCCAGAAAAGCAACCCGTCCGCCGTCAGCCATGTCTCCGGCCCGGAACTTTGCCAGGGTCTGAGAGATTACGCGCTCCAGCAGTTCGGACCGATGGTGCCCACGATTTTCGAAGCCTGGGGCCTCCAGACCACACGCGACATGGGTGAGATGGTCTTCAACCTCATCCGCACCGGCGCCTTCAGCCGCAGCGAATCCGACCGCGTGGAGGATTTTGAGAACATTTACACCTTCGCCGAGGCTTTTGAAAAACCCTATCTGCCCGTGCGGGGCCTGAAACCCTCCCCGACCCGGCCGCTCTGACTGCTTTCCAGCCCAAAGGGACAAAGGATCCCAAAGCCCAAAATCAGGGCTCAGCGCTTCCCCCTTCGTTTCCTTCGCCCTCTTCTGTTCAAATCCCCCCATCCGGCCACTTTTACCGCAATCCCTTCATTCTCCGCCTTTCATGCGCCTTCTTCCGCTCCTCCTCATCCCTCTCTTTTTCGCCTCCTGCCGGTCTGTCCCCAAACAGGAGGAGGCCGCTCCCGGCGCGGCGGCGGTCAAAGCCTCCGAAGGAGCCGGCGGCATGGTCCCTGCGGCGGATGTCGCCCGGGCGGAAGCTTTTTTCAAAGCCCACAAAACCAGCGCCATGGTCCCGGTTGCCGGCAACACCCCGGTCATCACGGCGGCGAATTCCTGGTTTGTGGTCGATCTGGATGCCCAGCGGACTTATTTCTACACGGATAAAAAACTGATCGCCGCCACCAAAATCTCCAGCGGCCGCAAATATTACCGCACGGAAACCGGTGATTACACCCTGGGCCAGAAGGACTTGAACCACCGCTCCTCCAGTTACGGGAATTTTGTCAGCCGCAGCGGGGGCACGGTGATGGGCGATGTCCAGAATGGCTTTGACCCCACTCCGGCCGGGGCACGGTTTGAAGGCGCGCTCATGAAATATTTCATGCGTTTCCACCACAATGGCCAGTCCACAGCCATGGGCTTCCACCGCGGAGTTCTCCCGGGATCTCCCGCCAGTCACGGCTGCGTCCGCATGCCGGATCTCGCGGCCTCCTGGTTTTATGCGAAAGCCCCGATGGGCACTCCAATCTACGTGCGCGGCAAAACCAACGGCATCCCCATCGGAGCCGATCAGAAACGCCCAAAACGCTCCCCGCGCGTCCATTCCAGCCTGAAGAGCCGGCCGGCCGCCGAAAAACCCGCCGTGCCTCCCGCTCCGGAATCGGATGTCTCCACGCCGGAACCCGCCGTGCCCGCACCCGCTCCCGCTCCGGCTTCCGTGGAGCCGGAACCCATTTCCGTCCCGGCGGTGAATGATTCCCCGGCTCCGGCTCCAGCCGCGATCCCTGTGGATCCCGACACGCCTCCCGGTCAGTAAAACCGTCCGCCAGCGGGTAAAAATCCCGGTTTTCCGCGCTTAGTCCCCCGTCACCCAAATTCCCGCTTTTTGATGAACCAGCGATACGCCCTTGGCCTCGATTTCGGCACCAATTCCTGCCGCTCCCTGCTCATCGATCTCGAAAGCGGAGCCGAACTGGGCTCCAGCGTTTTCGCTTACCCCAGCGGAGCCGCCGGAATTCTGCTGGACCCGCGCGATCCCCACGTGGCCCGGCAGAATCCCCGGGATTATCTCGACGGCATGACCGCTGTGATCACCGGCGCGCTGGCCCAGGCGCGGGAGACGGATCCGGATTTTGACGCTTCACGCGTTATCGGCATCGGAGTGGACACCACGGGCAGCACGCCCATTCCGGTCGATGCGGACGGCACTCCGCTTGGCCTGCTGCCTGCGTTTGCGGGGAATCCGGACGCTCAGGTCTGGCTTTGGCGCGACCACACCGCCCATGCCGAGGCGGAGGAGATCACCGCTCTCGCCGCAAAGGAATTCCCCGCCTACCTCGCCAAATGCGGCGGACGGTATTCCTCCGAATGGTTCTGGAGCAAGATTCTCAGACTCAAGCGCGTCAATCCGGAGGTTTTCGCCGCCGCCCACAGCTTTGTGGAGCACTGCGACTACATTCCCGCCGTGCTTTGCGGCACCACCGCTCCCGCTGAAATCCGCCGGAGCATCTGCGCCGCCGGACACAAGGCGATGTTCCATTCCTCCTGGGGCGGGCTGCCGTCCAAAGAGTTTCTGGCCAAACTGGATCCCGCCCTCGCCGATCTCCGCGACCGTCTTTACGATGAGGCGTTTCCCTCGGATCAGGCCGCCGGGAAATTGTGCGCGGAACAGGCCACCAGGCTGGGTCTGAGACCCGGCATCGCCGTCGCCGTGGGTGCCTTCGACGCCCACATGGGCGCGGTCGGCGCGGGCATCAGGGACGGCACGCTGGTGAAAATTCTGGGCACCAGCACCTGTGATCTCATGATTCATCCGAATCAGCAGCCGCTGGCGGACATTCCCGGACTTTGCGGGATTGTGGACGGCTCGGTGCTCCCCGGCTATCATGGACTGGAGGCCGGTCAAAGCGCCGTCGGCGACATGTTCCTGTGGTTCGTCAATAATCTCGTGCCCGACAGCTACGGCGCCACGGTGGACGCGAAATTCCAGAACATGGAGGCCGCCCTGTCGCCTCTCCGCCCCGGAGCCACCGGCCTGCTGGCGCTGGACTGGAACAACGGCAACCGCACCATTCTCACGGATGCCCGGCTCACCGGTCTCATGATCGGCCAGTCCCTGCACACCAAAGCCCACGAAATTTACCGGGCGCTGATCGAGGCCACGGCCTTCGGGGCGCTCACCATCATCAACCGGCTGGAGGAATACGGCGTCACCGTCAACGAGGTCATCAACACCGGCGGTCTGGCGGTGAAAAATGGCGCGCTGATGCAGATTTACGCCGACGTTCTCGGCCGGCCCATGAAAGTCAGCCGCAGTGACCAGACGTGCGCCCTCGGAGCCGCCATCTTCGGAGCCGCCGCCGCCGGAACGGTGGAAAGCGGTTATGACAGCGTGCAGGACGCCCAGCGCGCCCTCTGCCGCCTGAGGGAAAAAATCTGGATTCCCAACCCCGACCACCACGCGCTCTACACCCGGCTTTATGGCCTCTACCGCCAGCTTCATGACGCCTTCGGCACCCAGCAATGGTCGGGCCGCCTCAGCCACGTCATGAAGGAACTCCTCGCCCTGCGCGAGGAGTCCGCTGTTTAAGAAAACTCCGAGCTGTGCCGACCGCCGGGGCGGGGTGCGGCGTGAAAACGGGATAACGGGTTTGAATCACGGAGAGCACCGACGACAGGGAAGCCCCGGCCAGCGCATTGTTCGCCCTTGGTTGGTTGCAGATGCGGTTCATGGTCCGGGACGATTCCTCCAAAAGTCGTCGAAATCACGCTGCCACTGTTCCAGCCGCCTCTCAAGTGCGTTGTGGTCGTAGCGAGAATCATCGGCGCGAAAAGCGGCCAGCAATGCTGTGGAGGTAGCACCATCCGCTGCCAGTCGGTAGGCTGAGGAGATAAAGTCAACCATCTCGAGCATATCGAAGCGAAAGAACCACACTACAGGCGGTGACTCGTCCGCACTGACTGACAAGCTAATCGAGAAGTCATGCTCACAACCACAATCAGCAAAACGGCGCCACGCGTCTGGCCAGTCGGAATGCTCAAGGCTGAAACCAAAAGCTCGCTCCTGAACCGGCACTCCAAGTTCCCGTAGTCGGCGAATAGCCTCTGGTGAATCTTCTAGCTTTCCTCGCATGATGTGTTGGAGTTGAGCGAACAGGGAAAAGGGCACGGTCACTGGCCCTTGCTCCTGCCCGACGGACGCAGGTGTTCAGCCACCACTTTGGCATCTGAAGTCGGAGGGCGGCACATTGTCCCCGTGCAGATATAGGCCGTGGCTCCGCTGCCATTTCCGGTGTCCTTTTCGTCTTTTCTCACCGGAAAAGCGGCCACAAAAGGATCCACGGGGCCTGCGGTTCCCAGGATGATGCGGTGCGGCTGGTAAACCGAGTGCGCGGCGCGGATCAGGGCTTTGGTTTCCGGGGCGGCGGGGTCTCCGGCGATGACGGCGCGCACCGGCTCCTCAGCGGCGAAGGCCACGGCGTGCAGCATCCACGGCAGCGCCTGCGGCATGTCCGTCAGGCGTTTGCTGAAGAATTTCAGCGTGGCTTCCGCCTGGGCGCGGTATTCCTTTTTATCGGTGATGGCCGCGAGCTGGAGCAGGGCGTAAACCGCCGTGCCGTTGCCGCTGGGTTCGGCGCCGTCGTAGTCGTCCTTGGCGCGGAAGAGCAGACTGCTGTCGCCGGAGCTGCTGTGGAATCCGCCCGCTTTTTCGTCGTAAAATTTCGCGGTCATGGCGTCGGCCAGCTCCACCGCGAAGCTGAGCACCGCCGGGTCCAGGGTCGCCTGGTAGAGGTCGATGCTGCCCTTCAGGTAAAACGCGTAGGCCGTCAGCAGCTGCGCCGTGTCCCGGCCGCCGTCGCGCCAGCGGTGGTAAAGGGTTTTGGTCCCGGGATCCCAGAGTTCCTTCGTGACAAACCGGAAGTTTTTCCGCGCCGCCTCCACCCAGGCCTCCTCCCCCAGCACCACGCCCGCGCGGGCCAGGGCCCCGAGCATGAGGCCGTTCCAGGAGGTCAGGATCTTGTCATCCAGATGCGGGCGCACCCGTTTTTCGCGGACGGCGAAAAGTTTGGCTTTGGCGGATTCCAGGAGTTTGCCCTCGGCTTCGCTGAGCCGGCGGTTGGGGTCCACGACACTCAGGACATTCAGGTTCGGCAGCGGCTGCGGGTGGCTGTGATCCACGAAATTCCCCTCCGCCGTGACGCCGAAATACGTCACCGCGAACTTCGCCTCCTCCGGCGTCAGGAGCGATTCCATCTCCGCTTTGGTGAAGCAGTAGAATTTCCCCTCCTGCCCCTCGCTGTCGGCATCCTCGGCGGAGTAAAAACCGCCGCCGGAATGGGTCATGTCGCGCAGCAGATAACGCACGATATCGCGGGCCACGGCGGGATATTCCGGATCGCCGCTGGCCAGTCCGGCGTCGAGGTAAAGATCCAGCAGCCCGGCGTTGTCGTAGAGCATTTTCTCAAAGTGCGGCACCAGCCAGCGGTCATCCACGGAGTAGCGCGCGAAACCGCCGCCGAGCTGGTCACGGATGCCTCCGGCGGCCATGCGGCTGCACGTGAAAAGGACCTCGTCCTTCAGCTTGTCATTGCCGGTGCGGACGGCGGTCATGAGGATCAGACTGGGAATTTTGGGCTGCGGGAATTTCGGCGCGCCGCTGAAGCCGCCGTATTCGCCGTCAAAGCGGGTGGAGAAGCCCAGCGCCGCCTCCGTCACCTGGTCAAGGGTCACGGGAACAGCGGAACCGCCGGAGGTTTCCCGGGCCATGTGCTCCCGCAGCTGCGCCGAGAGCTGCTCCGCGTTCTCCTTTATCTTCGCGGGATCCTCTTTCCAAAGCTCCGACACCCGCCCCAGCACACTCAGGAAGCCCGGCCGGCCGCCCCGCCCGTCCGGCGGGAAATAGGTGCCGCCATAAAACGGCTGGCGGTCCGGGGTCAGGAACACATTCAGCGGCCAGCCGCCGCCCAGTCCGAGGGCCTGCATGGCGGTCATGTAAATCTGGTCCACGTCGGGGCGCTCCTCGCGGTCGAGCTTGATGGCGACGTAGTGCTCGTTGAGAAATTTGCCCACGGCCTCGTTTTCAAAGGATTCGCGCTCCATGACGTGGCACCAGTGGCAGGTGCTGTAGCCGATGCTCAGAAGGATCGGCTTGCCCTCGGCTCGAGCTTTGGCGAAAGCCTCCTCACCCCAGGGATACCAGTCCACGGGATTGTGGGCGTGCTGGAGCAGGTAGGGCGATTTTTCCTTCGCGAGGCGGTTGGTGTGCGCCGGGGCCGGGGTGGAGGTGGGGGCGGAAGCGGGGGCGCTGGCGGATGGGGAGGTGTTCACAGGCGGAGTGGGGGTTTCAGCGCCTGCGGTGAGCCCGGAGCAGGCTGTGAAAAGGAAAATCGGGAGAATGGGCCGCATGCGCCCATGATCGGGGCAAAGCGGCGGCGGGCAAGAGCGGAGGGCGCGTCCGGCTTCCCGCCAGCTCCGTATGGGAAGCGGCCCCCGCCCGATAATGCGTTCAGGCGGCGTGAAACCGCTTTGCCTTTCCGTATTTCCAGAAGAAAGGGGAAAACCTCCTGATCCCCCACAGGATTCATAATCAACGTGATGGAAATCTCCGCCTCCCCTGCCCGCGATGCCGCCATTCCGGACGACATCACTTTCAGCCGAAGGCTGCGCCAGGCCACTCTGGCCCTGTGCCTGGCTCTGGGGATCCCCGTGCTGGCGCTGCTGGGGCTGGTGCTGTATCTGCTGCGCTCGGCGGCGTGGGTGGATCATTCGGATCAGGTCATTGTCCGGTCCCATGTCATCGAGAAACAGCTCGTCACCATGCAGACCGCCTTCCGGGGCTACCGGCTGACAGGGGACGAAAAATATCCGGGGGGTTATGCCGAAGGGGTGGACGACACCGGCGTGCTGGCGGAAATCCAAAAGCTGGAGGCCATGGTGTCGGACAGTGTCCTCCAGACCGATGCCGTCCGGAATCTGCGCCCGGCCGTGCGGGATTGGTTCGCCTTTCTGGATGCGGAACTGAGGCGGGTGCGGGGCAGTGCGCCGCTGATCCGCGATCCGGAGTTTCTCACCCGCGAAGTGCCGCTTTTCAGAGCCGCCCGCACCCGGCTGGAATCGCTGGTGAAGGAGGAGCTCCACCTGCGGGCGGAGCGCGCCCAACGGCTGAAAGCGATGGTGGCCATGGTCCAGGGCAGCTTTGGGGTGACGGCGCTGCTGGGCATTCCGGCGCTGGCCCTGTGGCTGCGCGGACTGCTGCGGGGGATCAAAAAGGCTTATCAGACCAGTCTGGACGCCGCCCGGCAGCGGGCGCAGGAGCTGCACGTCACCCTGAACTCCATCGGCGACGCCGTGGTGGCGACCGACGGTGAGGGCCGGGTGGTGTTTCTCAATCCCGTGGCCGAGAGCATGATGGGCTGGAAACAGGAGGAGGCCAGCGGCCGGCCGCTGACGGAGGTCTTTGAGATTTTCAATGAATACACCCGCGAGCCGGCGGAAAATCCGGTGGGCCGGGTGCTGAGGGAAAATGTGGTGGTGGGACTGGCGAACCACACCGTGCTGCGCTCGCGGCGGGGAGTGGAGATTCCCATCGAGGACTCCGCCGCGCCCATCCGGGGGACGGATGGCCAGGTGCGGGGCGTGATTCTCGTTTTCCACGATGTGACCGAAAAGCATCAGTCGGCCACCCAGCTTCAGCAAAGCGAGAGCCGCCTCTATTTCCTCAATGAGCTCAGCGAGGCCACCCGGCGGCTGAATGATGTCCCGGGCATCCGCCGGGCCTCGGTGGAGCTGCTGGGAAGGTTTCTGAAAACGTCGCGCTGCGCCTATGCCACGGTGGAGCCGGACACCGGGCATTTCATCATTCTGGACGACTACACTGATGGCTGCCCCAGCACCGTGGGCGAATATGAGCTCAATCTGTTCGGACCCCGGGCGGAGGAGAAAATGCTCACGGGCCGGACGCTCGTGATCCGCGATGTGGACCGCGAGCTTTCCCCGGAGGAGGGCGGGGACACTTTCCGCTCCATCGGCATCCAGGCCATCGTCTGCTGTCCGCTGCTGAAGGACGGCCGCCTGCGGGCCATGATGGCCGTGCACCAGACCATGGCCCGCGACTGGACGGATGCCGAGGTCAAGCTGGTGGAGACCGTGGTCGACCGCTGCTGGTCGATGCTGGAGCGCAAACGCGCGGAGACGGAACTCACGGCCGCCACCGAGCGCGCGGAACTGGCGGCGATGGCGGTGGCGGACGCCGCCGAGCGCTTCCGCCTGCTCGGGGAGGTGGTGTCGCTGCAGGTGTGGACGGCCACGACGGACGGGGCGCTGGATTATGTGAATCAGGAATGCCTGACGTATTTCGGCGTGGATGACGAGGATCAGGTCCTGGGCGCCGCGTGGGCGCAGTTCGTGCATCCCGGGGATCTGCCCGCCGCCGTTGAGCGCTGGCAGCATTCGCTGATCACGGGCGAGCGTTACAACGTGGAATTCCGCCTGCGCTGCGCCGAGGATGGCGGGTTCCGCTGGTTTCTGGTGCGGGCGGAGGCCATGCGGGACAAAAACGGACAGATCGCCAAATGGTTCGGCACCAACACCGCCATTGATGAGCTGAAATCCGCCCAGGCCAGCGCCGAGCGCGCCAGCCGGGCCAAGGACGAGTTCATGGCCACGCTCAGCCACGAGCTGCGCACGCCGCTGACGCCGGTGCTCATGACCGCCGCCGCCCTGCGCGAGGATACGCGTCTCCCCGCCGATGTCCGGGAGCAGCTGGGCATGATGGAGCGGAACATCGGCCTGGAGGCCCGGCTTATTGATGATCTCCTGGACCTCACCGGCATCGCCCGGGGCAAGCTGAATCTGCGCGCCGAGCCCTGCGACGCGCATTCGCTGATCGGCCTGGCGGTGGAGATTGTGCGCGGCGAGGCCGCCACGAAAAATCTGGAGCTGGAATGTGATTTCCAGGCCGCGCGCAGCGGGCTCACCGCCGACCCCGCGCGTTTCCAGCAGGTGATCTGGAATCTGCTGCGCAACGCCGTGAAATTCACGCCGCGCCATGGCCGCATCCACATCCGCACCAGCGATGAGACCGGTCCCGGAGGCCAGGTCTGGCTGCGCATTGAAATCACGGACAACGGTGTGGGCATCGAGCCGGAGTCGCTGGAGGAGATTTTCCAGCCCTTCGAGCAGGGCGCGGCGGCCGGCGACCACCGGTTCGGCGGGGTCGGGCTGGGGCTTTCCATCGCCCGGGCCATTGTCAGCCTGCACGGCGGCCGCATCCGGGCCCACAGCGAGGGGCCGCAGCGCGGCGCGACCTTCATCGTGGAGCTGCCGGACGCCCAGGACCCGCCCATGGGACTGGCCTCACCGGTGCCGGCCGGGGACGCCGGGGAGGACCCGCCCGCGCCCGGGCCGGACGGGCTCCCGGCCGCCCCGCCGCCCTCCTCCGGCCTGCGGCTGCTGATGGTGGAGGATCACGCCGCCACCCTGGAGGCGCTGCGGACGCTGCTGACCCGCGCGGGATATCAGGTGACCGCCGCCGGCACGGTGGCGGAGGCCCTGGAGGCGGCGGAGCGGGGCACCTTCGATCTGGTGATCTCCGACCTCGGCCTTCCCGACGGCACCGGCACCCAGCTGATGGAGAAACTCCGCGACACCTGGCAGCTGAAAGGCATCGCCCTCAGCGGCTACGGCATGGAGGAGGACATCACGCGCTGCCGCCAGGCCGGCTTTGTGGCCCATCTGGTCAAGCCGGTGCGCTTCGCCGATCTGCGCCGGGTTCTGGATTCCCTGACCCCCTCCGCGGGCCAGTAATTTTCACACATTCCGGAACGCCTTGTTAATTCCGGCACGTATTGTTCGGGGTTTCAAATTCCAAGCCGAACGGCCTGGCATAAGAGGCGGGCGCGGAGCA
>JAZKFB010000093.1:0-8749 GCA_040386695.1 Verrucomicrobiota bacterium | reverse complement strand
CTTGTCCCCAATGCCCCGATGACCGCCTGATTCCGATTTACTTCCCGATGAGGGCGGAGGACAGCGGGGGAAGCCGGTTTCCCGGGGCGTTGCCCCGGGCTGTCCCCTTTGGCCCCGTTAGGGCCATCCGCCGTTACCGCCTTCCGCCGCCTTCCGCCGCCTTCCGCCGCCTTCCGCCGCCTTCCGCCGCCGCACTCTCCCTGCATTTTCCGCTCCACCCCGATAAGCCGGGGGAGCGGGTCCCGCTCGTGTGGTGCGTGCTCCCTTAATTCGACTTTGTTAAATGAAAGAAAATGGAGGAAATCATCGGACTGGAAGCCCGATGGCCACGCAGGCTGGAAGCTGCACCGCCGGGGAATTAATAAAGTCGAATTAAAATATAGCTGGGGGGCAGGTCTGGCTCTTTCCAAGGGGTTCCCACCCTCCTGAGTCCGTCAGTCTCAGGCATTTTTAAGAAATTTTCACCCTTTCCGACTGATTTCTCCTAAAACGATTGCAATTCAGGGCCTGCCTCCCCACACTCCGGAGCCTATTCTGTATGGATCAACAAGATTGGATTGCTTTGGATTGCCCCGCGTGCGGCGGACGGCTTCGTGCTCCACGGTCGGCCATAGGCACGTCCGTGGGTTGTCCCACCTGTCATGCGGCCGTCAAGGTGCGGGTTCCGGGCGGTTTCAGCACCCCCATGATCGTGGATTCCAGCCGCAAGCTGGGCGTGACTCCCGAGGTCTCGAACCAGGACACCGAAGTGTTCAAAAGCCGGCTGCGCAGCTCATCGGAGGATTCCTACAAAGTCGATCCCGACAATCCGGTGATGAAGCGCCGGGACAATCGCCGGGCCAAACACGGCGACACTCTCACCACCTGGGAGAATTCAGGCCGGTCCTCGCGTGTCTCCACCCACGACTCCGGCCGACGGCAGCGCCGTATGGTGCTGGCGCTGAGCATTGTCACGGGCACCCTCCTGGCCGTGGTGGTCGGTATTTTTATTTCCCGCTCGGGCTCCCTGGCCCCTCCCGCCCCGCAGGCCAGCACCTCCACCGGTCCCGCCCGGGAGGATTCCCCTCTGGAACTGCAGTCAGCGGCGGAATTCCGGGACAAAGTCTGGAAAGTGGTCACCCAGTTCTGCAATGCTCAGAATCCCCGCGAACTGCTGCCCGTCATCCGCGATCCCGAACGCGTCGGCCCGCTGATCAGTGAATATTACGGCAGGGGCGGCCACACCTGGTACCCTGTCACGGTGGGTGAGGTGCTGGACCCCTCGGAATTTGAGACGGATAAAAACTGGACCGCTTTCAAACTTCCGCTGCCCGACTTCCGCGCGCGCTCCATGGCGGTGGAGGAGACCCCGCAGGGTTTTAAAGTGGATTGGGAAAGCTTCGTCGCCTACTCCGAGATTTCCTGGAAGGAACTCCGCGAGAAACGTCCGAAATCCCCGGTTCTGCTGCGCGCCATTATCCGTCTGACGGAATATTACAATCTCGATTTCCCCTCCGACGAAACCCACCGGTGCTTCCAGCTCAACGATGAGGGCCGGGAAAACGTGATTTACGGCTACGTGAAGCGCGGCAGCAAAATCGAAGCCCGGATGCAGGAGCTGATGCTCAACGCGCTCGATGTCCATGCCATTATCCGGGTGGCTTATCCCGCGCACAGCACCGCGAATAATCAGGTCGAAATCACGGAAATGGTGGCCAAAGGCTGGATTATCCGTGACGAGCCCGGCCTGCCGCCCCTGCCCCCCGCCGCCGCCGCCTCCCAGGATCCGGCTTCGTTTTCGCCCTCCCCCGCCGCCGCCTCCGGACCGGAAATCGTCCTTCCCGCAGCCACTCTCATGGGCGATCCCGAGGAAAGCTCCAAACTCAGCGCCCCCCCCGCGAACGCTCCCGCCCCTGGCCGGACTCCGCTGCCCAGCCTCAAAGGACCCTGACAGGACCTGCGGCTCAAGGACTTGCCGAAAAAATGCGGTTCGCCGCAGCCGGAGGCCTTCGGGAGTCACGCCCGAAGACCGGAAAAGAAACGCGTCCGAAGCGTTCAAACCGGTCCGGCCGCGTTCATTTCCAAACCCGCCGTGCCCCCGGGAATTCCGGTCACCGGCGGTCCGGAGCCATCATAAATGGACATCATAACGGGCAGCTTGCCGGACTGGCGGGCGCTCACCACCTGCCACCCGGCGGAGTTTTGCCGGCGTCGGGGCATGATCAGGCCCGGGAGATCCCGCAGGGAGCATTTTTCCATTGGAAGCGGTTATTTCCCGCTTACGTCTCCGCCGATGCTTCCGCCGCGCCCGGCGGGGTTTGATCCGGCCCCTGAACCATCGGCATCCGTCATTCAGAATCCGTTTTCTCCAGCAACCCTCCCTCCAATGCCCGTAAATCCTGAACACATTGCCCGCACCGCCGCTGAACTGAAACTCCGGCCCGCCCAGGTCGCCGCCACCGCTGAACTGATTGAGGAGGGCGGAACCGTGCCGTTCATCGCCCGTTACCGCAAGGAGGCCACGGGGGAACTGGACGAGGTGGCCATCACCAATATCCGCGACCGCCTGGTTCAGCTGGCCGAACTCGACTCCCGCCGCACCGCGATTCTCAAAAGCCTGGAGGAGCGCAATCTGCTCACCGATTACCTTAAAACCGCCCTCGCCAAAGCCGACACCATGGCGCGTCTGGAGGATATTTTCGCGCCCTACCGCCCCAAACGCCGCACCCGCGCCACCATCGCCCGGGAAAAAGGCCTCGAACCTCTGGCCGACTGGCTCCTTGCCCAGCAGACCGTCCCTTCCGCCAACCCGGCGGGCGAGGCGAAAAGTTACATCAAAACCGAAGGCGTGGAGGCCGAACTCCAGGTGAAAACCAGCGACGAGGCTCTGGCCGGGGCGCGGGATATCATTTCGGAGCGCATGAGCGATGACGCCGCCGTCCGCGCCGCTGTCCGCAAGCTTTACGAGGAGGAATCCACTGTCGGCTGCAAGGTTCTCATGGGCAAGGAAACCGACGAGGCCGCCGCCAAATTCCGCGATTATTTCGACTGGTCCGAATCCACCAAAGCCGTGCCGAGCCACCGCCTGCTGGCCATGCGCCGGGGCGAGAAGGAGGGTTTTCTCATGCTCCGCGTGACCATTCCCGAGGACCGGGGTTTTGACGCCGCCAAGCGTCTCTTTGTCACCGGCCACGGCCCCGCCGCCGAGCAGATTTCGCTGGCGGTCACCGATGGCTGCAAGCGCCTGCTTTTCCCCGGCATGGAGACCGAACTGCGCCTGGCCTCCAAGAAAAAAGCGGATCTGGAGGCCTGCCGCGTTTTTGCCGAAAACCTCCGTGAACTCCTCCTCGCCGCGCCGCTGGGCGAGAAACGGATGCTGGCCATTGATCCGGGATTCCGCACCGGCTGCAAAACGGTGGTTCTGGACGCCCAAGGCAAGCTGCTGCACCACGACGTCATTTATCCCACCGCCGGCAGCCAGGGGCAGATGGTCGAGGCCGCGCGCACGGTGCTCACGCTGATCGAGAAATTCAAAATCGAGGCCATCGCCATCGGCAACGGCACCGCCGGGCGGGAAAGCGAGGCCTTTATCCGCAAGCTGAAGCTGCCTCCGGCCATCACCGTGGTCATGGTCAACGAAAGCGGGGCCTCCATCTACTCCGCCAGTGACGCCGCCCGCGAGGAATTCCCGGATCAGGACATCACCGTGCGCGGCGCGGTCTCCATTGGCCGCCGCCTGATGGACCCGCTGGCGGAACTGGTGAAGATTGATCCGAAATCCATCGGAGTCGGTCAGTATCAGCACGATGTGGAGCAGAACCTCCTCAAGGGAACCCTCGACGACTGCGTGCAGAGCTGCGTGAACGGCGTCGGCGTGGAGCTGAACACCGCCTCCAAGCAGCTGCTTTCCTACGTCGCCGGGCTCAACAGCGGCATCGCCGAAAATATCGTCAGTTTCCGCCACGCCAACGGCCCGTTCCAGACCCGCGCGGAACTGAAAAAGGTCCCGCGCCTTGGCGATAAAGCCTTTGAGCAGGCCGCCGGTTTCCTGCGTATCCGCGGAGCCAAACACCCGCTCGACTCCTCCGCCGTCCACCCCGAGCGCTACGCCCTCGTCGGGAAAATGGCCGACGACGCCGGCTGCACCGTGGCCGATCTGATGAAGGACGCGAAAAAACGCGAGTCCATCAAGCTGCAGAACTACGTCAGCCCCGAGGTCGGCCTGCCCACCCTCCAGGACATTGTGGCCGAACTCGCCAAACCCGGCCGCGATCCCCGCCAGAAGTTTGAAGTCTTCGCCTTCGCCGAAAATGTCGAAAAACCGACGGATCTCAAAGTCGGCATGAAGCTCCCCGGCATCGTCACCAACGTCGCCGCTTTCGGGGCCTTTGTGGACATCGGGGTGCATCAGGACGGTCTCGTGCATGTCAGCCAGCTCGCCGATCATTTCATCAAGGAGGCCAGTGAGGTCGTCAAAGTCGGCCAGCCCGTGCAGGTGACGGTCATGGAGGTCGATCTTCCC
Organism: Verrucomicrobiota bacterium; assembly: GCA_040386695.1. Taxonomy (GTDB): domain Bacteria; phylum Verrucomicrobiota; class Verrucomicrobiia; order Verrucomicrobiales; family V1-33; genus CAIZWU01. Next base: position 4,248 of record JAZKFB010000093.1, on the reverse strand, counting down.
CGGAACCGCATCGCCCTAAGCATGAAGGCCAAACCGGATTTCGAAAAGAAACCCGGCGGCAAGCCCGGAGGCCCCGGTGCCCCCGGCGGAGGTCAGCAGAGCAGTGGCCAGCGCCCCGGAGGCGGAGGCGGCGGCAGCCGCCCAAACCAGAGTTCCGTCGGCGGCGGCATGGGCAATCCCTTCGGCGGCGGCAACGATTGGTTCAGTCAGGCCCAGAAGAAAAAATAACCCGCAGCCACGGGGGAGGTGGAAATTCCGTCCACCGGACGGGAATGGTCCCCGGAATATTCCGCCTTCCGGGATAAAACCGGTGAAGCATCGTCATCTCCATTTCATACTCTTTTCTTTACGGGAAAGCGGGGGCAGGTTTCAGACGTAGTTTCCCGGAACCCTCTGTCCCGGGGGCCAGTCCCTCCGTTTTACCATGTCCCGCGTTTTTCCCTGCCTTTCCCTCCCCGCTCTCGCCGGCGTGGTGTCGCTGAGCACCGCCGCCGCCGCCTTTGCCGCTGCTCCCGGCGCGGACAGCCCGCTTTCCTACAACCGCGACATCCGGCCCATCATTTCGGAAAACTGCTTCAACTGCCACGGCCCGGACTCGGCCTCGCGGAAGGCGGGACTGCGGCTGGATTCGTTCGAATCCGCCACCACCCCCAACAGCGACGGCGTGGCGGCCATCATTCCGGGCAAACCGGACGAGAGCGAGCTGGTGAAACGCCTTCTCAGCAAGGATCCCGATGAGATCATGCCTCCGGCGGAGATTCACAAAGTGATGAAGCCGGAGCAGATCGCGATGATGCGCCGCTGGGTGGCGGAAGGCGCGGCCTATGAGCCGCACTGGTCCTTCATCGTCCCCTCCAGATCCGCCCCGCCCTCCGTGGGTCACCCGGAATGGGCGCGCAATCCCATCGACAGCTTCATTCTGGCCACGCTGGACGAAAATCACCTGGCGCCCGCGCCCGAAGCCGACCGCCGCACCCTGGCGCGCCGCCTGAGCCTGGACCTGACGGGGGTGCCGCCCGAGCCCGCGCTGGTGGAGGCTTTTGTGGCCGATCCCGACCCCCAGGCTTATGAAAAGCTGGTGGACCGCCTGATGGCCTCGCCCGCCTGGGGCCAGCACCGGGCGCGTTACTGGATGGACTACGCGCGTTACGCCGACACGCACGGCATTCATTTCGACAACTACCGCGAAATGTGGCCCTACCGCCAGTGGGTCATCGGGGCCTTCAACGCCAACATGCCCTTCGACCAGTTCACCGTGGAGCAGCTGGCGGGCGATCTTCTGCCGGACCGCACCCTGGACCAGCAGATCGCCTCCGGCTTCAACCGCTGCAACATCACCACCAACGAGGGCGGAGCCATTGCCGAGGAATATGTCGTGCTTTACGCCCGCGACCGGACGGAGGCCACCAGCCAGGTCTGGATGGGACTGACCACCGGCTGCGCGGTCTGCCACGACCACAAATTCGACCCCATCCGGCAGAAGGATTTCTACGCGCTGTCCGCTTTTTTCAATAACACCACCCAGGCCGCGATGGACGGCAACGTCGCCAACACGCCGCCCGCCGTGACCGTGCCGCTGGAGACGGACCGCGCCCGCTGGGATGCGCTGCCCGGCGTCATCGGGGAGGCGCAGCGGAAAATCGCCGCCCGCCGCGAAGCCGCCAAAACGGAATTCACCACCTGGCTGGCGGCCACCGGTCCGGACTATTTCCAGGAAAAACCCGAAACCCGGAATTTCCGCCTGCGCCTGCCGCTGGAGGAGGAAAAAGGCACCCTGCTCACCGCTCTGACTCCCGGAGTTGAGCCTGAAGTGCAGGTCCTCGTGGACAAAGGGATCGGCGCGGAGGCCGGCCCGGTCTCCGGCAGAGCCTATCAGGTAACCGCCGGGAGCACCGTGGCATTGCCGCTGAAGGATAATTTTGAACGCGACAAGCCCTTTTCCTACGGAGCCTGGGTGAAGCTGCCTAGAGAGAACGTGAACGGAGCCCTTTTTGCCCGCATGGAGGAGATCGACAAAAATTACCGGGGCTGGGATTTGTGGATGGAGAACGGCCGGGTGGGCTCCCACATCATCAGCCGCTGGCCCTCGGACTGCCTCAAGGCGGTCACGCAAAAACCCCTGAAAATCAACGCATGGCAGCATGTCTTCCTGACTTATGACGGTTCGGGGAAAGCGGCGGGGCTCAAAATCTATGTGGACGGGGAAAGCCTCCCGCTGAGGATTGACAACGATTCCCTCAAAAGCACCCTTGCCGGAACCGCCCCCTTCAAGCTGGGCCAGCGGCGCGATGTTTCGCGGATTGACAGCCTCGCGCTCCAGGACGTGCGGATTTACAACCGCCAGCTGACCGCCGACGATGTGAGTTCGCTGTCGCGGTCGCCCAAGCTGGCCGTCATTCTGGCCAAATCCGCCGATCAGCGGTCGCCGGAGGAGACGGCCAGCCTTTACGAGTGGTATCTGACCTCGCGCGATGAGCCTTTCACCGCTCTGAACCGGGAACTGGCCGCTTTGGAGAAGGAGAAGGAGGACATCCGGCAGCGCGGCAGCGTTTCCCTGGTCATGCAGGAAAAGGATTCCGAAGCCCAGGCCTACCTGCTGGCGCGCGGTGAATATGACAAACGCGGCGAGCGCCTCACGCCCGCCACTCCCCCTGCCCTGCCGCCCATGGCCGACAGCCTGCCGCGCAACCGCCTCGGCCTTTCCAGGTGGCTCCTTCAGCCCGACAATCCGCTGACGGCCCGCGTGACCGTGAACCGCTTCTGGCAGGAGATTTTCGGCGCCGGCCTGGTGCGCACGGCGGGGGATTTCGGCATCAGCGGCGAACAGCCCAGCCACCCCGCGCTGCTGGACTGGCTGGCGGTGGAGTTCCGCGAAAAGGGCTGGGACATGAAGCACCTCTACCGTCTGCTCGTCACTTCCGCCACTTACCGCCAGCAGGCGGTCATGACCGCTGAAAAAATCGCCAAAGACCCCGCCAACCGCCTCCTCTCACGCGGCCCGCGCTTCCGCATGGACGCCGAAATGGTGCGCGACAGCGCGCTCGGGGTCTCCGGTCTGCTGGTGGACAAAATCGGTGGCCCCAGCGTCCGCCCCTATCAGCCGGACGGCGTCTGGGAAGCGGTGGCCATGCCCGGGAGCGACACCCGCGATTACAAGGCCGATAATGGGGCAAACCTCTACCGCCGGAGCCTGTACACGTTCTGGAAACGTTCGGCCCCTCCCGCCAGCATGGACAATTTCAACGCTCCCGCCCGGGAGGCCTGCACCGTCCGCCGCGAACGCACCAACACCCCCCTTCAGGCCCTGAACACGCTCAACGACATCCAGTTCGTGGAGGCCGCCCGCGTTCTTGCCGAACACACTCTCAAACAGGGCGGACCGACCACGCTTTCCCGCCTGAATTTCATGGCCGGCCGCGTGCTCAGCCGTCCCTTCCGCCCTGAGGAGCAGGTGATTCTGGTGGCGTCCCTGATCAACCTCACCAAAGACTACGAAACCGTTCCTGAAGAGGCGAAAAAGCTCATCACCACCGGCCAGGCGAAGCCCGATCCCGCCCTGCCCCCCGCCGAACTCGCCGCCTGGACCCTCATCGCCAATCAGGTGATGAATCTGGACGAGGCGCTGAACAAATAATTAGGCATCATGAAAGCCGTCTTTGTTCTTCAGCACGCGCATGTCTTTCCAGGCGGAGAGGAAAACGTCAAGTTCATCGGCGTTTACCGATCCTCGGAAGCTGCGCGTGCAGCTATTGAGCGTCTCAAAACGCAGCCGGGATTTCGCGATTTCCCCCGCCTTATTGATCCGACGGTGGATGACGAGGAGTCAGGCTTTAATTTGGATGAGTATGAATTGGACGCGGACCACTGGACCGAAGGATTTGTCAGCGCATGACGCCTAACCATACAGTTGTGAACGACAGCGAGTCGGATAATCCAGCATACTGGCGGGAGCTTGCGTTTCGCGATGGGGTGGCCGTTCGAATTCAGGCGGGTTCCGTGGTTATCGGCGGACTCCACACCACACCAGTAACCAGATAACCGATCATTCCGGGGCATCCACCCGGCCTGAACTCCTGGTATTTACTGGGCCGGGGCCGGCGTTTCAATCCTAGGCACACCCATATTCCCTATCACATCGCCCGCCACTCGTGGCGGGGGTAGCGGCGCTCCATTTCCTTTTTGATGGCCGGATAATCCTAAAGTCTGGAATGAAAAAAGCGGACAGAAGCCGAAAACCCTGATTTCATC
>JAZKFB010000092.1:0-15087 GCA_040386695.1 Verrucomicrobiota bacterium | reverse complement strand
GCGGAAACTCGGCGTCAGCGTTTCAATAACGGAAATGAACCCTTAACGGCATTGACATTTGACGGAAACACCCCAGCAGATACTTCCGGGTCATAAAACCAGGAAACGACCTGCCCCTGCCTGAGAGTTCTCAAACAGAAAGGGGTGGGTGGGCGGCCATGCTGGAGAGTAGAGCGGATTTTGGACATTCCGGGTATTTTCCACGTAATTTGCGCGTTATTTTAATTCTTGAACTTACCACACCGCACAACAAAAGTTTAAATCAAATCACAAAATATTTTTTAATCTTAAAATAAAATCCGCAGGAACAAAATTAGGAGAACTCTCCAAATCATCCCTGATCCCTGCCCCTATCAACATTCCAGTTGATCCAGAGAGCATGGCCGAAAACAGCTCTCGGCTTGCACGTTGGATCACGGTGGAAATTTCTTTGGGGAGTTGATAAATGAGTTCTTCAGGCGACATGGAATGTCTCTTCGCATAATGCCAAGCTGTAAGAATGATTTCATTGGAAGCCGCGTTGCTTGAGCGACATAATTTACGAAGATATTGGAGAGTTATATTCATTTTTTTCGATATTTTTCCTGTTCACGAAGTCCGGCAGCATGAGCGGACTCCCCGATATTTACCCTAGCTTGATTTCTCATGAATTGCCCCTCATATTGTATGAGGACATTTCCCTCAGCGACTTCATGAGCAACTATTCCGCGCAATTCATCAAGATTTCTCGTAAGCCTACCATCCAAGCTAATAGGAATAGTTCCATCCTCTCCTCGTCCTATGCTTATCCTGCCGGAATTTCCGTGCGGCTCCCAATCAACAGTCCTCAACGTCCCGCCTGCCTGCACGGACTCCTTCCCTGCATAACCAGCCGGATCATACACCTTCATTAAAATACGACTTTTAAAATCAAGTGAATAATTATCCGGAAGAATACCCTCCTTTCTTAGTAACGCATCAATGTCTCCCACTTTCATGGGTTTTCCCATTGCAAACGGGCCATCCATCGAAGTCGCAATACCGTTACTCACAAAGCCTTCACCACTTAATTCACCTCTCCACCTTCCTCCGGGCAAGCCTGCGCCTTCGTGGAACGGAAGAATGGCAAGGGCCAAGCCGAGCGCGGTTTCCGACAGGCTGCCAAGGGCCTCCCAGCCTGGGTCCTCTCTGACAAGATTATTCTGCAGATAAGGAAGACTGTCGCCAGGCAGCGGCGTGACATGGTTATACCCCCATGCCAGAACATTGCTAAAGGCTACGCTAGCTCCCCTACTTCGGCCCTCAGCATCCTTTTCAACCCACTGCTCATGGGTCATGATCTTTTCCGGCGGAGGATTCAGAAGACCGGGCAGACGGGCCTCCATAATTTCACTCCCCGTGCTTAAATCGGCATTCCCCGCGCGGCTGAATCTCCCGTCGGGATCGAAGAAATTGACGGGATCGCCCCCCGCGAAATCGTACAGGGAGGGAGAGGAGGCGTGTCCGGCGGGGTCCGGGGAGAGGAACCGTCCCTCGGCGGGAGAATAATAGCGCGCGCCCAGACAGATGAGGCCGGTGATGTCCGTGCGGCGGCCCCGCCAGCCCGTGGCCTGAAGGACGGAAGCTCCTTCGCTGAGGGTCAGGGCGGGGCTGCCTGGTTTGGCCCCGTAGCCGATGGCCTGGCGGGAGGGATCCTCCAGGGGGAAAACGTGGCCGAAAGCATCCTTCCAGACCTGCTCGGTTCCGCGTATACTGCTGACAGTGGCCTCCAGGCCTCCCGTCCCCATCATTCCCCCGTAGCTGCCGTTCAGATCCGGCCCATGAACTTTCCAGACCTTCTCCGTGGAGGGAATACCTCCGGAGTAACGGGTGATGCGCAGTCCCAGCTCAAGGAATTCCGCGGCGGGATCAAAGACCGTCTCCACCTGATCCAGCGCAAAGGCGTAGACGCCCTGCTTCAGAGCAACGGTATCGGTGTAAATCCGGCGGTTGAGCCCGTCATACTGGGCTTTCCAGAGGTACCCGGCCTGGGAAACGGGATCGATTTCCTGAACCTGGATCAGGCGTCCCGCCAAATCCCAGGTGAGGGTCTGATTTCCGCGCCGGGTGACGTTGCCGTCGTTGTCATACTGCAGAGTGGTGTCCGCTGTCCGCATCGGCTGGGCCTTGGGCATGACCGTGAAGGGCCGGACGGCGCTGACGGAGGCGGGGCCTCCCGGATGAATGGCTTTAGCCAACAGTTCGTAGGGACCAGGCTCAAGGCGGAAGATTCCTGTCCAATTCCCTGCGGGATCGGAAGGGCCGCCAAAGGTCTGAAGCAGCGGCTCCAGGCCCCGGGGAGGGTAAGTGGCCAGATATTGCCGCTGTCCCCCAGCCAAGGAAAAGACCTCCAGGCCCACGCTGCCCGCGCCCGGAGACCTTCCGGTGGAGGAGATAAAGCGTGGAGAATAGTTCAGCGTGAAATCCCTCAGCTGTCCTGATTTGACCCCCGGGGGATACGTCATCAGGGTGGCCGCGGCATCGCTGCCGCTGGAGGCCCGGACGAGCACGCCCAGTCCATCCGGCCTCCCGTGATCGAAGGTGTAAGCCATGGTTGTGCTGCCGCCTCCCGCCGGGCCGTAGGACTCCGAAATCAGCTTTCTGCGCGTGCCATACTGATAGGAGCGCTGATCCGCGGCAATTTGCCCACTCGGAAGTCTCTGGGATTTTTGATAAGTCTGCTGGAGGCCATCCGGAGCCCAGGTCATGTTTTCAGTCATCAGAGGCACGGACTGAAGGGGACCCGTGAAGCCTGGCTGGGGAGAAATCGTGAATGGAGCTCCGCTCCCCAAGTCCGCGCCTCCGTTTCCACCTCCGCCCATACTGGCTCCCTTGGCAAGGACGTAGCCACTGGAAATGGCGGCGCTGGCCTTCTGCTGAATACGGCCATTCGGATCCCGCTGGGTGATCCACCAGGGATTTTGTCCGTATTTCCACAGAATCCGGCCGCTGTCGCTCCAGCCGTATTCGTAATTCCCGGCGGCGCTTTTCACCTGGCGCAGATGGCCGTCACCGGACCAGTCGAAGTGCCATCCGCCGGCCGTGGTAAAGCTGGCGGGCGAAACCAGGGACACGGCGGAGGTGTTGTTAAAATCGGCCTTGAGATCCTGACGTCTTCCCGCGGCGTCGTAAAGAGCGTCGGCCACGGAAACTGTGGACGATGCCGTTCCTCTGCTGATGCGCTCTCTCAGAATCGAGCCATACGAATCATAAGAACGGGAAATTACAGTGATCGGCGGGACAGCGGAATCAATATGCTCGGATATCTCGGTCACTCTGTCCAGAATGTCATAAAGATATGTGGTGTAAACCTCTCCAGTCCCGCCTCCGGCATGCTTCCTTCGCTGATGGGAGGCGGCACGCCCGAATTTGTCGTAGGAAAAATAATGGTCGACATTTCTGGCGTCCCGGTAAGCGTCCAGTTTCCCGTAATCACGTCCACTGGCGGTACGGTAATAGTAGCCGGAAACCACCCTGGTGGGGGCCTCCTCGGAAGCGGTGCCGTCCCCGCGGACAAGATAGCTGCGCAATGGACGGCCTATGGGATCCGTGATTGAAACCTCCGTCTGTGCATCCGGCATCTCACAGCGGGTGATCATGCCGAAGGACTGGGGACTGTACTCATCCGCGATCCAGGCCTGATGGCGGCCCAGGGCGTACCGGTAGCGGGTGAGAGCGCCTCCGGGCTGCCTGACCTGGCTGACTCTTCCCAGCCCGTCGTAAGCGCTTTCCGTGATGAAGGCGTCCCCCGCCGCCGGCCGCGACCGCAGGGCCTGCCCGGCGGCATCATACACCGTCCAGGCATAGGAATGGATTTCATGGTTGTCGGAGCGCAGAACCTGGCTGAGAACCGCCTGTCCGGCCGTGTTGCTCCACACCCTGGAAATCTGCGGCGGAGAGGCCGCGCTGGCGCCACTGCCACTGCGGCTGAGAACCCAGTGGTGCTCCGGATCATATTCCACGCTCTGGACACTCACGCGCCTGGCCTCGCCGGCGGGATCCTCAGGGTCCACAGCCTCCCAGACCTCGCTGACGGAGGGCCGCTTGAGGACATCCAGCATTTGAACGGAGCGGTTGCCCAGAGCGTCTGTGGTTTCCGTGCGCCGTCCCGCAGGGTCGGGATAGGAAATCAGCGTGGTGCGACCGGGGGAGACCGCGTCACCGGGACCTTCGATCAGGACCGGACGGTTCATTTTATCGAACTGCGTCCTGGTGGTCGCGCCCGCCGCGTCGGTGCTGATTATCACATTGCCTCTGGCGTCAAAGCAGCGGCTGGTGCTGCGCAGCGCTGTTCCGTTTCCAGTCTGGGTCACGGTCTCGCTGCGGCTGGCGTCATCGTAGGTGTATTCCGAGGCGAACCAGTGATCGAGGGGTTCTTTTTTGGGACGTCCGTCCAGGTAATAACGCCATCTCAGCTCCCTGCCGTCCGGAAGCTTTTTGTAGGCGGGCTTGCCCGTGGAGGTGAAGCGCGTCAGGGTGACGCCGCCCAGCTCATCCGTGCCGGCGACAGAACCCAGTTTCCGGAAAGGTCCAAGACCTCCGGCAGTGGCGGGAGCGGTCACAGGGTCGGCATAGGTGAAGGAACTGAGGGAAAGGACCGGAGAAGCGCTGTAAGGGTCCGCGCAGGAGGACTGCTGGAGCACCCTGCCGATGACGTCGTACTCTGTTTTACGGGTGCGCAGCAGGGGATCAATCTCCTGGACCACCTCACCAAACAAATTATACCGTTTCCAGGTGACCCCATATTTGGCATCCCCGGGAATCTGCTCTATCCCCTGGCCGTTGCTCAGCGCCTGCGAAAGCCAGGCCACACTTTCGAGAGGATTCCCCTGCCGGTCATACCGCTGATAGCTGTAATCCTCGGCGGCCCCGCTCTTTGGACCGTCCGTCCATTCCAGCTCGCCGTTCAGATTGTAATACCGGTAATTCCAGGAAATCTGTTTGCCGTCGAGGTCGAAACTCTCCTCCCAGATCCGCCGGCCCATGTCATCATAGGCATATTTTTTGACGTAACCGGAGGCATCGGTCTCCTCCACCAGCTCGTTGCGGTCGTTGTATTTGAAATTCGTCCAGACCGTCGGATCCTCGGTTCCGGTCACAAGCATCTGGTGTTTTTTAAAACCATTTGTTTCGTACTGAAAGAGGACATAAGTGGTGTCCTGAGAACCTTCCAGAATATGACCATCACCGCTTCTTTCGCTCAAAATGACACCACGGCAGAATGGAATAACCGACGCTTCCCCCACCGAGCCATACGTCCGGAGAGTGCAGTTCATGTCGTATCCCGAGGGAAGCCGCATGTAGGTGGCGTAAGGCAGGCGGGGGAAAGTCCCGTCGTAGAAAACAACCGTCTGATTTCCCTGAGCAACATCATCAGGCAGGATCCCCGGAGTGCCCCCAACCCTCCCCCGGGCAAGGCCCGTAAGCCGGTTGGGCAGCCAGGTTTGCGTCAGAAGGCCCAGTTCGTTATACTCATACAGCATCTGGGTTTTCTCGATGGTGGCCTCGTCACCATCCAGATCCCCCTCGGCGGTGGTCTCGACTGTTTTACCCTCCGAATTGTAGTAATAGGTGGTCTTGAGCCCCCGCCGGTCGATGATGTGTTCCACACTGTCCCGGTATTTGCCGGTGGCCGCGTCGGTGGTGGTGTACCATTTCTGCTCCAGAGTGATGCCCGCCGGATCGGTGGTCCTCGTTATTTTGGAATCCGTGTATTCATAGGTGGTCGTTCTGCGGTAAATATCTGTCAAAACGGAGTAGCCACTGACGGCCCCGGTGGGGACCTGCTTCGAGGGGTCATTGACCGCCGGCATCATGTCCTCGGTCTGATGGCTGTAGTCGAATTTGGCGGTAAGCACGGGAGTGCCCGATTCCTCCGCCGGGGTGTTCCAGGCGGGGGGAGCGCCTTCGGCAAGGGGCGTGACGGGGCCGCGCCCGGCGGTGCTCCACTGGGCAATCACCCGACGCTTGTCCGTCACTTTGGGACTGTTTTCGTCGACTGTCGCAGGCTGAATGAGGGAGTCATTGCCATTAAAACCGGCATTATCGGTCTCATACTTGTTGAGAACCACGCGGCCGTCCGGGCGCTCCTCCCTCCAGATGAGGTGCGTGGAATACTCCAGGGGCGCTGAGGCGCCGGCGGGAAGCATCTTCTCCTTGATATATTCATATTTGAAAACGGAGTTGTCCGGCCGGATGACCTGAACCAGGTCCCCGTCGTCGTTGTAGCTGTAGCGCACCATGCGTCCGTCACCGGCCGCCAGCTCGGAGACCATTCCCAGATGATTGTAGCGGAACACGAACGAGCTGCCGTTGCTGCACTGCACCTTCCGGAGCAGGCCATACCCCGGATCCGTGGACTCGACGGCGTCGGCAATATTGTCCCCGTAATAAGTGAACCGCATCTCATTGCCCAAATGATCCGCCCAGAGCCGGAGAAGCGGGCGCTTGATTTGAATAGTGATCTGGTTGGGAGGGGTGCCGGTGCTTTTTTTCAGATGTTTCGGAACTTCATAACGGCGCAGCCCTCCGTCCGTCTCCTCCAGGTTGAAAACCACCTGCTCGCCCGCCGTGCCGGGATTTTCGACGGTCCGGGTGATCCTCTTTGCAAACGGATTCCAGAGCTTGTCCCCGCTGACTCCCATGAGGGGATTTCTCTCCCCAGTGGGCCTCCAGACATTTCCTCCCGCCTGAGTCAGGGAATACTGAATCAGGGAGCCATCCATTTCGCTGGCCTGGATTTCAGCCGGGGCCGGAGCATCGGCATCCGACAGAATCAGGGAAGGCTCAAACCCCAGCCTCCAGCCATACCCGATATTGCGGGAGGCATTGAACCGGCTGGAATAATTGCGCACGATGGACATGGGCACCGGCGATGGCAGCTCCAAATCCACCTGATGGTTGTAGAATTCACCGGTGATGATGTTGACCGGATCCGCGATTTTGGGATCAATTTGCCCGGATTCCGTCCACCTTTCCGGGGTCTGGAATGATCCCACCTCCCAATTTCGCTTAACAAATTCAGCAATTTCGTCAGCACCCGTCAGTGTGGATGGAGCTTGAAAAGAGCCAAAAGCCCCCGTTAGATTTATGCCTATTTCATAATTATCAAGATCCGAAGGACTCGGGAAACTATTGTGCTCAATTATTTTATTTGAAAGTGCGGAAAAAAAATCCAGCGTCCCTTCCGCGCTACTGGAGTTGCTTCCCCATGTGCTTTGGAAGGCAGAGCCCTGGCGGTCGCGCACGCTCACATCCCCGTTTTGGAAATCGAGATAGGAATTCGTGACCCGGTTATCGTTGTTCTTGCCCAGAAAATCGACCTTGTTCCCGTATCCTCCATTCAGGCGGCTGGGGGAGATCAGAGCCGCTGACCGGACTTCGCCGGGGAGCCCATTCCGGGGCTCGACGCAGTAGTTGACGAAAGTCCCCATACTGGACCACGCAGGTGCGGTTCCTCCCGAAGTCATGGGACCAGGCGTCATGAAAGCCCAGTTGGACTCGCTTTCATTCTGCCCTTCGGGGAGTGCTTTCTCCACGACCTCCCAGTGACTTCCCGCCAGATACTTCAAAGGTGTGGCAATGTGGCCTGGCCCGTTATAAAGTGTGTCCCCCTTGGCGAGCCTTTGGGCGTCGCTGAGCATGCTGACCACGTCCAGCCCGGCGGAGCGGGCCTGGTTCAGCAGAGCGACGGTTGAAATGGCATTAACAGGGTTGTCCGGGAAGAAGCGGTTGATGGTGATGTGCTCCAGCGCTGAACCGTTGAACACCATGGGAATGGCAGCAGCAAGCCGCTGGGTGAGGTTGGTCACGAGATTATCCCGCGCCGGGACGGAGGACTGAAAAGCAGTCTTGGACATGGAGAACATGTCGAGGATGGGATAGGCGGCGTTACCCGTGGCGTCCGCCCCGAAGCCGCTGAGCCCGTCGATATGGGTGGAGATGTCTTTTATTTTGAGCAACTTAAACCAGGTGTCGTTTTCCTCGGAATACCGCTTGATGTATTGCATCCCCATCAGGTAAGCCAGATATTCACGACGCTTCCCGGGATCCGCCGTGTTCTGGAAAGCGACCAGATGCTCCCGCATCATGTCGTCCGTCACCCGGTCCACCGAGGTAATAAGAGCCATGGTGTCGCCCCATTCGACTGTCCCCTCTTTTCCGGTCTCGGATTGAGACGCGGATTCGCCTAAAAAGCGATCCCTGCTGTATGCGGTGCCGACGCTCAGCGTTTCAGCCGGCAGCACGTCCCGGGTTTCCGTCTCCAGGCCGCCTCCGGGGTTAAAAGGCTCCAGCTGCACCTCCACCTGCGCGTCCGGCACGAATGTCATCCTGCTGATCGCCGCAGCGACATAGGCGTCTCCTTTTGATTTGTTTAATACCCATTTTACCGAAAATGGCTGGCCGGGTAAGGCTTTAATTCGAACTGTCTGGTTTAAGGCGGTGGCGCTGTAGGATTGGATCGTGGAACCGTTCACCTGCAGCGCGAGCAGGCCTTTTTGGTCCGAATTATCGAGCCCGACGGAAAACAGCAGACTGCCAGAGGCACCCTGAGCGAAGGAAGTGGTCATTTCGCAGCTTCCGGAGCCATATCCGCTCTGTTTGCACGAATAATACTGACCTTCCTCCGTGTTCACCAGCGCAAAGCCGGTGGAAATCATTTTTTCCTGACGTTCCAGCAAGGAAGTTCCATTCTTCAGATTGGGAAAAAGTGTGGTCTTAACGCTTCCGTTCTCATAAGTGACACTCGGGTAGCTGGGCCTAATCTGGAATTTTACCGAAGAGCCACCGGAAGCTTTAGTCAGTTTCCAGTACACGTTTTTCGTTGCTCCCTGATAAGAGAAATCAGAATTATCCCCTTCCGCCCCAGCCCCGAATATTTTCAATAGATAATCATCCGAAGCTTTACGCAACGATAACGTATCGCCGGAATTTTTATTTAAATATTTCAAATCATGGTAAATATCATTATCCGATAAATTTTCTATATTCCACCTACTACCATTAAAATTCTGCAGATAACCACTGGAACCACCTATATCCATTCCGATCGCTCCGGAGCCTTTTGTCACCACCCACGTGATAACGCGAGTCGCGGCCGCGTCGGAGCTAAGGCCTAAGTTGACACGCCGGTTTTCCTCTTTTTCATGAAGATCAGTGCCCCAATTCTCCAATATTTGCCCCCCTTTGAGTATTTTCAAATTGACATCAGGAGCAATGGCGGACCAAACATTAACATAGATATTAAAATCAAGCTGCCCCCCATTTATAGATGGCATTTCCATAGTGCGGGTGACTCTAATGGGGTCATTATAATTATTATCACCGAAATACATACCCGCTTCTGTTACCGACAGACCTCCGCCCGGGATAGTTCTCCACGAATCATTCAAGTTACAGTTCGCGGCCGGAAACGGAGTGGGAGTGTCTGAAAGCGCTGCCCACGATTTTGATTTTATCATCAATTTCCGATTGTGCAGCTCACAAACGAGGCGGGATACCGGCCTGGGCGCCATTGAGTCGGGGTCCAACCCCAAAGAGATCGAAACCTTGTCGAAGATCACTCCCTCGGAGATGGGGTCGAATTTATTCAGACAGTCCACGAAGCGGACGGACTCCTGCTTCGCTATGGACCAGGGACGGGGAAGACTGTTCCAGTCCTGGTAGTGATGCTTGCGGATTCTGCTGGTGGTTTCAAAATCGGAGACGGTTTTGCCCGACTGTGTCCGGGCCAGATGTCCGGCGAAAAACCGGCGCAGGGCCGTCAGGGGGGATTCGCTGGCGGCATCTCCCCGCAACAGGTCCCCATCAGCTCCGGAGCTGGTCAGGTAGGTCTTGATCCACTTGAAGGCGCTGTTATAGACTTCCGGCATGGCTTTCCAGAAATCCTCCCCTTCACGGATTTCAACGTCCTTCATCCACGGAAAGACATTCACCCAGCGCGCCTGATCCGGCAGATACACGGAGACCCACGGGTAATCGGCGTAAATGAGACGACTCCCGTTCACGCTCCCTGCCAGCGGAGCTATCTGCATTCCCAGCAAACGCGAGACATCGGTATCCAAAAGACTTAGTCCTCCGATTTCACGCGGCGGGTTGTAACCCGGTATTTCGATTTTACCTGGAAAGGCATACAGCGCCTCGTATCCAGCCCGCCTCAACAAATAGACGAGGAGCCCGCACTGCTCCACCGGTGAGCCCTGGCGCTCCAGAAGGACGCCTAGGGCTCCGCGCTTCACCCCTTGGCTCTCCAGTGAGGCCTCCTGAAAATCGGAAACCGCGCCTTCCCGGGTGGCGTCCGTCACACGGATCTCATTGGTGACAAAGTTTGCCAGAGCCAGGGGATCATTTCCCAGGTCCTGCACAAGGCGGTCCAGCACCGGATGGGTTTTAAGTTCCGGACTCGCGTCCAGTGCTTTATATAAAACGGGTGAATTTGGGGGGTAATTCAGAGCGAGGGGAGAAGCCGCCTCCCGGAGTTCATCCAGCGATTTATTCAGGTATTCCGAAGGCAGCGGGGAGCCATGGAAATTTGGCTGCTTCAGGAGAGTGGTGGTCCAGGGCAAAGGATTGGTGAACTCCAGGGTATAGCCATCGGCGCAGGCGGGAATGATCCTGTTCCGAAGGATGGAGGATGCCGTCGGGGGTTTCCAAAACATAGGATAGTCCCGGGGCTGATGAGGGGCGGAGGGCCGGTCGTAAACCACATTCTCAAATTGTCCGGAAAACCGCACCACGTGAAAAAATCCCTCCTGTAAACCGGTGTGGCTGAGAATCACCGGCCGATCAGGGAGGTGAGGTATCCCTATCCAATTCGCGGCAAGGAGACGATCTCCAAGTTCGAGGGTGGTTTCCAACACCGGAGTGGCTCCCGCAAGGGTGATCACTTTCAATTTGTCGCCCGCATTTTTAAAACGGGCCCAAGTTTCATTTTCCGCACGGAAGCGTTCCGGAATATGGATCTCGGTGACAACGGCAGGCGTGGCGTTTCCGGCCGCCAGCTGGTCCTTGCGGTAGGTTTCGATAATAATCTGAGGACGGGGCGCGAACCGGACCCAGGCATTGCCGTCGGAGCAAAGATAATCCCCGGAGAAAAGTTCGAGATCGGGCGCGTTGGCGTGACGGTGAACCCCACCACCCTTGATAACCACGTAAGCTTTGTTTTTGTTAATATTGCCGGCGGGAGGGAGGGAGGGGTTATTTGCCTCGGCATCCCAGGTCGTCACGTTTGTTTCATCCATGACATAGGGCTTGTCACTGTTCACGTTGATCTCGCCCATGCTGACGGCCCAGCTGTAGGCTTGTCCCACGAGCAGGCTGGAGCTTCGCTTCCCCGCGCCATAGCTTGCTGGCGGGCTCAGAAGCGGGCTTCCCTCCCTTCCATCCGTCAGCTGGGGCGTGCGTCTCGGGAGAGTCGTCGAGCTGGGGCTAAGCAGAGGGCTGGGCCGGAGGACCGTCCGCGGCGTTATGCTGGATAACCGCAGCCAGTCGGCGCTGATCTCCGCCGCCGGCTCCTGAGACCCGAGCGGAAAAATCAGAATATTGTCGAGATAATCCGGATTATCCCCTATCTGATTTACATGGTTCTGGGGTACCCATTGTCCGTAACCGGAACACGCGGCACACCAGAAAAATAAAACACAAAGAAAAGCGGATTTCATTTTGAATCTGCCACACATATAATTAGAGCACATGGCCGCTGGGGGTGAAAATTTCGATCGTTAAAGCACCGCCGGCGTGGACGGGATCGGTATCCAGACGGTCCGGGGCGCCATCGCCATCGGTGTCCAGATTGGAAGCCGCGGCCGCCCGGAAATTAAGCCCGTAGGCGGATTCCCACTGGTCCGTCATTCCATCGCCGTCCCGGTCTCGGGCACGGGCCGCGGCTGACAAGGGGTCCAGTATCCCGTCATGATCGGCATCGGGCCGGGTGTCAAAGCTGAAGAGATATTTTAATTGCCCGATGGCGGCTCCGGATGTGTCCGAGCCGGGAGCCGCGCCCGCCGCCCAGGGATACAGGGTGGCTGGATTCTGTTTCAGGCTGCCGTAGCTGATGCCAAGCCCATCCAGCCGGTCATAAACCAATTTGCTGATGAATTTCAACTGCCCCACTTTAACCACGTTGAATTTTCGGGAATCAGCGAAGAGAGCGGCGGGCGGATTGGTGGTCTGGGCATTGGGGACATTGGCGACAGCATCATGGAGCTGCACTCCCGCCCCTCCGACGGCGGCGTACTTGGCATCAAGTTCCTGAACCACCCGCTTGAGCGCCTGGCGCAGCTGGCCCTGGGCCAGCAAAGCGCGGTCCTGGGCGGTTTTGGCAGGGTCTGTAAAAGGTCTCGCGGGTTCCTGCCACCAGGCGGGAGGAGCTCCGAAAACCACAAAAGAGGAAGCCGCCACAAACAGCAAGCCTGTGGCGCAGCGCGCAAAAAGGGAGAATTTCACAGTAAGATATTTTGAAATGAAATGACGAAAGCTATTTGGCAAACTCCAGGATTTGCGGCGGCATTTGGGCTTTTGCTTTCCGCATGGCATCGTGGCGGCGGGCGGGAGTCTCCCGGGCCACCGGCTTCTCCAAATCGATAAACCGCTGAATTTCCTCCTCCGCGGCCGTACTGCCCAGCTCGTGCATGAATGGCCCCTGCATCCGCGAGCGGAGCTGGACAGCCAGGATACTTTCGGGATCGAAACGGACCGAACGGCAGCTCCACTTGCCGTCGACCCAGTCGAAACGGAGTTCCGTCATCACGCTTATAATCTGATCTTTTTTGGCAAACGGCTGAAACAGCCGGAACGCCTGCGGTCCGGAAAATGGTTTACCACTGCCGGGAGATGCGGTGCCTCCAGCCTTCCGGTTCAGTTCGGCTGCGGCGTCCACCTCCGTCACAAGATCCTCACGCGCCTGAAGACTTATTTCACAAGTGGCCGAGGCGGTGCTCCGGTCCGCGGCATCCGTTGACACCGGGCCCAGGGAGAGCAGGGTGAAATCAGGGGGCAACTGCCGCCGAATGCCGGCCTCCACTTCAACTTTGGTCAAGCCAGGTGGCGGGGCTTTGCCGCAGGCTCCCAAGGAGGCCAAGGAGGCCGCCATCCCCGCCGCCGAAAGAGCACTTTTGATAAAATTAAAGAAACCCACCGATTTATAGAAATTAATAATTTTATTTGCGATATACTTCACACAGGCCGTGCCCCACCGCGCGGCCAATGGCGAAGATGATCAGAGATGATCCCTCAATGAATGGGAATGCCATCCGCAGCGAAAATATAATCAGCTTCCGAGGCGAACCGCCTGAAGTAACCCCGCCTCCCTAGCTGGCCGGGTCGAACATCGGAATATCGCCGGCAACGGCGCTTTCCTGAAGAATCACAGGCTGGACGGGCGGTGCCGATACCCTGACTGGAAAGAATATTGGGACCAGCCGTGGCATCTCCGTATCCATGGGACACTGTCAAAGAGCCGCTGTCCGTAGCAAACCAGCCTGCGGCTGTCCAATTGATGGTGGCCGTGCCTGTTGAAAATCTACCCAGAGGAATCATTCCATCCTGGAAAAAATCGACAGCCAGATGCAGCGTTTTGGCATCATAAACCACAGGCAGACTTTGGGACACCAAGCCCGACTCCAGGTAAGACCCCACCTCGTGGATCACTCCGTCACCCCCATTGAGTGTGCTGGGAGCGGAGGGATCCGATAAATTGACGGGAGTGAATGTGTCGTTTATCCCGACAGATCCGAAAATGGCCTGCCGGGTTTGAGCCTGCGCGGTTTGAAATGTGAAGCCGGCGAGGCACACGAGAAAAGCCGGTGCGGTTTTATTACTAAAATAAAAAATGCGCATTTTGCGTCTATAAATAGTATATTATTAATTCTAAAAAATGGACTTTTCCGGGCCGAACGTGTTCAGTCCGGAAGGCAGGGCCGTTATTTGTTATTCATGGCTGACTGACCAGGCGGACATGGCCTCGCGCCGGACCTCGGGATCGGAACCCAGATGATTCAGACGCACCAGGCGCAGCCTCCGCCAGTTCCCGCTGGAGGGCAGCGGTTTCCGCAGAAATGGGCGTCACGACATCGGCGGGGAGTGCCGGAG
Organism: Verrucomicrobiota bacterium; assembly: GCA_040386695.1. Taxonomy (GTDB): domain Bacteria; phylum Verrucomicrobiota; class Verrucomicrobiia; order Verrucomicrobiales; family V1-33; genus CAIZWU01. The sequence goes on along the minus strand of JAZKFB010000092.1, from coordinate 981 downwards.
TGACTATTCTGGCCGCCGGAACATCAGTCACATCCGCACGTTTTGTGTCTCCGGACAAAACCGAGGTTAGGGCTCTTTGCGCCCCAACGGTTTTGGCGGGAGTATTCTCTCCCGCCAGAACTTGTGCCCGGGCTGGCCTTGCCGCAGCAAGGATCCCGGCTGAGAACAGGATGTTGTTGAGCGAAAATTTCGTCGGCATGAGGACGCGTGTTTATTCACGATTTCCCTTCATGGCAATTACTTTTTAAAAATGTTACCAGAAAATTCTGTTTCCGATATAATCCATCAACACTCAATTGCCTTTAAATTATACGCTAAGTTTTTTACGATCACGGAGTTGCCGCAAATCCTCCGATGCCACTGCGGACTGAAAGAAGAAAGGTGCCGACGGCGACCCTGGAAGGCGACGGCTGCACCGGGGAGGCAGGATCACAGAATTTTTACGGACGAAGAGACTCCCGGACCGGCAGGCCGTTGGGACGATGGAGGCACTGATGAATGAGGCCCGGGCGGATTTCCGGTCCAACCCCAGCCCAGTTCCACCGGCTGGGCGGGCCAGACGGATTTCAAGTCTCCCAAACCTGACGTACGGTCTTTCAACCACGCGCCACGGGAGTGTCAGAAAGTTTGTGTTTCGGGGGATTTGATGTTAGTTGGTGTTTGATGTCAGGTTTTTCCTCCTCAGCATGCTGAGGAGGAAAAAAACCGGTCGCCGAACTGGATGGCGAACTGATTGGCCGCCGCTTTCCAGCCGGCAGGGGGTTTGGTCCATTTGGCCGTGATGTCGCGCAAGGCCAGATACAGCAGTTTTGTCGCCGCCTCGTCACTGGGGAAATGGCCGCGGTTTTTGATGACTTTGCGCAGCCTCATATTCAGACTCTCAATAGCATTGGTGGTGTATATGATTTTCCGGCGCAACGGGAACTGCTGGGGGGTAAAATCTAAGCGGGGGTGAGATCGAGCTTTCCGAGGAAGAAGAGG
>JAZKFB010000091.1:0-104359 GCA_040386695.1 Verrucomicrobiota bacterium | reverse complement strand
CCGGCAAGGACCCGTCCAAAGTGGACCGCAGCGCCGCCTACATGGGCCGCTGGGTCGCCAAAAATATCGTCGCCGCCGGCCTCGCCTCCCGGGTGGAAATCCAGTTCGCCTACGCCATCGGCCACCCGCAGCCCGTCAGCGTGCACATCGACACCTTCGGCACCGGCACCGTGGATGACAGCGCCATCCTCGCCGCCGTGCTCAAAGTGTTCTCCTTCAAGCCCGCCGACATCGTCAGGCAGCTCGACCTCCTGCGCCCGATCTACTCCAAAACCACCAACTACGGCCACTTCGGCAAAGAGGACTCCGACCTCACCTGGGAACGCACCGACAAAGCGGAGGAGCTGAAAAAGCTGGCCACCGCGTAAGCCGGCATTCAATACCCTGTTCTCCGGAAATCCCCTGACGTCCCCTGGTGTCAGGGGATTTTTGTTTATCCCGTCCATCCCGCCCATCCCGTCCATCCCGCCGATTCGCCCTGAGACCAGGGAAGACGGGCCACGGATGACACGGATAAAACGGATGGTCACGGATACAGGGAAAAAACGGCCTTCCCTGCCGGTGAGGATCCCGCATGCGTTATAAATTCGTGTTATCCGTTTCATCCGTGGAATCCGCGGCCCGTCTTTCCCGAATTCAGGCCCATCCGCATCCCGGCCTCCGCTCCCCGCTTTCCGCTTGGATTTACCCGGCCCGCCGGTTTTGTCGGCCATGCCTCTGCATCCCGTTTCCGACTACCTCGACCTGCTCCACACGCCCTTTCCCAAGCTCTTCGACGGCATCGGCGAGGTCTGGGACGTGCTGCCGCGCATCGCCCCGTTTTTAAAGGAATGGCTGGAGCCGTCGGTCGAAGGGGAGCTCATCGGCGAAGTCCACATCCAGGGCCCCGTGTTTGTCGGACCCGGCGTGCGCATCATGCACGGCGCGGTGATTCTGGGCCCGGTTTATCTCGGAGCCGGAACCATGGTCGGTCCCGGCTGTTACGTCAGGCCCAATACGATAGTCGGGAAAAACTGCATTCTCGGAAATTCCTGCGAACTCAAAAACTGCGTCGTTTTCGACAACGCCGAGCTGCCGCACTGGAACTACGTCGGCGACTCCCTCGTCGGCCACCGGGCGCACCTCGGCGCGGGCGTCATTCTCTCCAACTGGCGTCACGACCACGGCTCCATCCCCGTTCTCGATGAGCGCGCCGAAGGCGGGAAAATCCACACCGGCCTGGCGAAATTCGGCGCCGTCATCGGCGACCACGCCGACCTTGGCTCCCACGCCGTCCTCAACCCCGGCAGCCTCATCGGCCGCCGCAGCGTCCTTTACGGCGGCACCGTCTGGCGCGGCGGCGCCCTCCCCGCCGACCACATCGTCAAGCTCCGCCAGGACCAGGAAATCACCGGGCGCCGCCCCTGACGCCCCCGGCGTTCCTGCCGAAGTTTTCTATGAACATAAAAATCCGCTCCGTTTCCTCCTGCCGCTCCCGCCGGTGAAGGGTGAAGGGTAAGGCTGAAGGGGGGAGGGTAGGCGGCGGCGGGTTTCACCCTCTTCCTTTTCAACGAAACGACAGCCCGGCGGCAACGGAAACCCCGCGCCCGCCTCCCCGCTCCAAAACCCCGCAGCGGCCGGGCGCACGCTTTGGACTGCGGAGACTTGTCTCCGCTTTGGGAAAGGAGACTTGTCTCCGTCACGTGATTCGCCGCAAAACCCGCGAATAACCCCAGACCCCCCAGGTGCGGAGCTGCCCCCGCTGAGGAAAGTGAAAGCCCCCGCTGAGGAAAAGGTGAAGCACACTCCCGCACCCCCCACCAATCATCCTCCTTCCGGAACGAAACGGGAAACTCACCCCGCTTCCCGTCCTCATGGTTCCAGCCCACCCGGTTATGAGGCTGAAAAGGCGGACCTCCGGCAAGCCGGCACTCCAGCCCAGCCGGACCCGGATAACAAATCCACCGCAAAGCTTCGGCTCCCAACCGCCCCGTTTTCATCTCCAACCGCGCAACTTCCGCTCCCGACCGCCCCGTTTTCACTTCCGACCGCGTAGTTTCCGCCCTCGACCGCAGAGCGATATTCGTTCACGGCGGGGTCTTCTTTTTCCATGGCGGAAACCCCGTCTTTCATCGCGGGGCCTGCGGATTTGACCGCGAAGCCCTCAAATTCCACCGTTCCCCAATCGGATTTCACCGCGCGCGCCCGGATTTCCACAGCGGACCCTTATTTTCCGGCCGCGCAGCCTTCCGCTTTCACCGCGCGGCTCTGTTTTTCGATGGCGGAGCCTCCACATTCGATGGCGGAGCCCTGATTTTTCACCGCGAAACCCTGATTTGCCTCCGCCTAACTTTAATTCACCTCCAAACGGGCCTGAAACGGCATAAACCGGAAAATTTCCTCAAAGCAGGCACCGAATATCCGATGATGCAGCACAAAATCCGGTAACAGGGTGCAGCCCGCAAAACGGAATGCAGCTGGACCTCTCAGCCATCAAAGCTGCTGTGGAAAAGGATATCCTGAAGCTTGAGTGCCCGGCCGCAGGCTGAGGTTTGTCCGGGATATTCGGTGAATGCCCGGCCTTTCTTCACTGAAGGGAGGAATTTTCAATTCCATCAAATCCTTGTTTCTCAAGGATTGGACTGGAGCCGGCTCCCGGATTTGAACCGGGGACCGACGGTTTACAAAACCGTTGCTCTACCACTGAGCTAAGCCGGCGGGCAGGGGTTCTGTAGCGCGGGGTGGCGGGGGCTCAAGGAGAAATCCTGTCTGTTTTGCTGTTTTTGGGGCTCGGGGCGGGAATTCCGGACTTTCCGGTGTTTTGCTTGCGTGCGGAGCTGGTTGTCAGCAGGTTGGGGGCATGAGCGAGCGGACACGACTTTTTCCCTTTCCGGCGGGTGGCCTGATGCTGGTGGCGGCGCTGGCGCTGTCCGTGCCGCTGATGGTTTCCTGCCGGAGCTCGGCGCCGCCGGTGGAGACGACGGCGGGATTCGGGCCGGGATATCCGGCGGGGAGCGCGGGATGGTCGGTGAAGGAGCGCGAGGTTTACCGGGCGGCCTTTGATGCCGGGCGGCGGGATCAGAGGGAGGGTTACCGGTATGATGATGACCGGGTGACGGTGCCTTTGAAGGAGGAGCTGAGGAGTTTTTCGCGTCAGGGATACCGTGCCGGCTATTATCACCAGGCTGCGGCGCGCCGCGCGGGTGGGGGTTCGCAGGGTCCGGCTGCTCCTGCTCCTGCGTCTGTCGTGCCGTCGGCGGGCTTTGAAACCAGCGCGGGGAACGGCCTGGGCTGGGGCTTTGGGCCAGGGCCGGGGCCGGCTTCCCTGGCGGAACCTTCCTCTCCCCCGCCGCCTCCGAAACCCAAGCCCAAACCCAAGCCCCTGGATCCGTTTGCCGTGCCTCTGGAAGGGACGGGCGCGGAAGCGGGGGAACGATGACCATGGGCCTGAACCTGAACCAGTTCTGAATTCCGGCGTATGAGGCGCAGCTTTCGGCGGGGAATGATTTCAGCGGCGGGGGCGGCGTGCCTGCTGGCTCCGGCCGGGGCCCATGCGGCGAAGGGGAGCGGGGCCGGCGGGGAAAAACATGGCGGGCTGACGGAGCTGCTGAGTCCCGAACTGCGGCTGCTGGATGCCGAGGAGCAGGCGCTGCAGGAGGAGCATGCCGGGCTTCCGGCGATTTTTCCCGAGCAGCAGACGGAGCGCATCGGCTATTCCGGCACGCCCATTTCCCGGAGGCGGCAGCGGCAGGGCTCGCAGTTCATCCGGTTTGATCTCGGGGCCAAGCAGAATATTGACCGGGTGGTGCTGGTGCCGGCGGATTTCGCCGTGGATCAGGAGCCCGGGGCGGGATACGGATTTCCCGTCCGCTGGCGGGTGGAGGTGGCGGATGAGGCCTCGTTCGAGGATGCGGTGGTGCTGGCGGATCACACGGCGGAGGATTTTCCCAATCCCGGCATCTGGCCGGTTTCGGTGAGGGCGGCGGATGTCAGTGGCCGCTACATCCGGCTGACGGCGGTGAAACTGGCCTCCCGCGGCGGCCGCAGTCTGCTGGCGCTGGGGGAGCTGATGGTGCTGCAGGGCGGGCGGAATCTGGCCGCGTCCCTGCCTCCGGAGGCCATCCGGGTGTCGGATGCGGACGAAATGCCATGGAGCTGGTCGCCGCGGAATCTGGTGGACAGTCAGAGTGTCCTGGGCACGCCTTCGGGGGTGATTCCGTCGCGCACGGAGGGTTTTCAAAGTCATCCCGAGTCCACGCCCGACGCTGTGAAATGGGTGCAGGTGGATCTGGGGTCGGAGCTGCCGGTGGAGGAGGTTCGCCTGCTGCCGGCGCGGGCCGGCGGATATCCTCTGCGGCGCGGGTTTGGTTTTCCGCTGCGTTACAGGGTGGAGATTTCGGCGGATGCGGCATTCACCGCGCCGGTGGTCATCTCCAGTCACATGGACGAGGATTTCCCCAATCCCCGTGAAAATCCGGTGGTGGTGCGGGTGCCGGGCACGGTCGCCCGGTTTGTGCGGGTGACGGCCTCGCGGCTGACGGAGCGGTTTGACGATTATGTTCTGGCGCTGGCGGAGCTGCAGGTGATCAGCAGCGGAAAAAACGTGGCTCTGGGCGCAACCGTCACGGGCAAAGACGCGCGGGAAAGCGGAATCTGGTCCACGCGTTTCCTGACCGACGGGTTCACGAGCCAGCGGGATATCGCGGAATGGCCGGATTTTCTGGACCGTCTGGACCGGCGGCGGGAGGTGGAGGCCCGGCTGGCGCAAATTCCGCTGCGCCGGCAGGAGGTGACGGGGAATGTCCTGCGGCGCCTCACTTACTGGTCCGCGTTCATCGCGGGGAGTCTGGTTCTGATCACTCTCGTGGCTCTGCGGCGGAATCAGCTCAGCCGCCGCCGCGAGATGGAGTCCCTGCGCCAGCGGATCGCGCGGGACGTGCATGATGAGATCGGCAGCGGTCTGGGGACCATCGCCCTGCTCAGCCAGATGGCGGGAGCGAAAAAATCGCACCCAATGGACGCGAGGCAGGATTTTTCAGAAATCCACACCCTGTCCCGGGAGATCACGGAGAGCCTGCGGGACATTGTCTGGCTGATCCGGCCGGAAACGCGGACCCTGGGCGACCTCGCGCAGCGGCTGCGCGAGACGGCGACCTCCATGCTGGCGGCGGTGCCGCACGAGTTTGAGGCGGATCCGGCCGTGAGCCGCCGTGAGCTGCCGCTGGAGTTCAAGCGGCAGGTGCTTTTGGTGTTCAAGGAGGCCCTGCACAATCTCATGCGGCACGCCGCCGCCACGGAGGCGGCCGTCAAAGTGGGCGGGGATGCCGCGAAATTCACGCTGGAGCTGCACGACAACGGCCGGGGCTTTGACTGCACGCGGCCGGTTTCCGGCGCGGGCATGACGGGCATGCGCCAGCGCGCGTCCACGCTGGGCGGGCTGCTGGTGGTGGAGACATCCCTCGGCAATGGCACCCGTCTGCGCCTGGAGGTGCCCTGGCCCAAAGGCCGGTCCACGGCGCAGCAGCCGTTCTGAGGGCGCCCGGCCGCCGGGTCTTTGAATTTGAAAGTCAGAGCACGGTGGAGGCGTCGTCCCGCTCCAGTTTGCCGAGTTTCTTTTTCAGCGTCTCCAGCTCCACCGTCATCTGGTGCAGCGTTTTGTAAAACTCATCCTGGGTCTCCGCATGCTGAAGTCCGGGCACGGCGGGGTGGATGCGCATGAACTGCTGGACGATGATGCGGCAGGCATCGCGGATCTGCTGAATGGCTTCGGGGCGTTCCATGGCGGGATTTTCAGGGGAAAAGGAACCGGAGGAAAAATCCGGTCCTTCCCAAACAACACGAATGATCCGGCTTGGAAAGAGCCCGCTTTCGAAAAATCCGGATTCAGGCCCATTCCGCTTCATGCCCTTCCAGTCCGCCGCAGGCGGACTTTCCATCCCGCGTCCACTCCTGGGCAAATCCGTGGCTTCCAGCCCCGGACGTCACTCCAGCGTGAACCACAACACCTCCACCCGCCGTTTCTTGGCGGAGTCGGAGCCCACGGGCTCCTCCCAGCCCCGGCCCACGGTTTCGATGCGGGCGGGATCGATTTTGAACTGCTCCGACAGCAGGCGCTTGATTTCATTGGCGCGGTCCAGGCTGAGCTTCATGGCCTCCATAGCCTGACTGCGCAGAAAAGCCTCGCCTTTGGCTTTGAATTCCCCGTATCTGGCATTGTCCACATGCCCGCGCAGGCGGAGCTGGCTGCCGGGGCTGATGCGCAGCAGGCGCTGGATATCGGCGAGGCTGGCCTGATTGGCGGCGTCCGCGAGGACCAGGACCGAGGAGTTGGGCTCGAACTGGAAGCGGATGTCCTTGCTGAGCAGGGGATCGGCCTCCACCGCGCCGGTGATGCCGCTTTTGATCGGAGCGATGGCGATGGTCTCCCCGGCGAACTTCCCGCTGTCCGCCGCCGCTTTCAGGGGAGCGGGGTCGATGAATTTCTCATAACCGGCGGGGTCCGGCAGCAGATCTTTTCCATAAGCGACGACGGCGGACTGGTAAATCCCGCCGAAGCTGCCGGCCATGTCGATGGTGCCGGCGAAGTAGGCCTGGTTTTCGGGCAGGTTGGCAAAATGGATTTTGGCCAGCTCCTCCCGGCTCTCGGCGGCCTCCCACTGGTAGGCGGATTTGAGCACGCCGAAGGCGGCCTGGGGATTGGCGCGCACCTGGCGGTTGCCCTCCAGGATGCCGGCGGTCAGGCCCTGGGCGATTTTCGGATTCTGAGTGGCGAAGCCTTTGTTCAGCAGCAGAATATCGGACACCACCAGCAGGTTTTTGTTGCTGGTGAGCAGCCGGGCTTTGCCTTCCGAGGCGTTGACCACCTCGGAGGTTTTCGGAGCCCAGGTGACGCAGGCCGCCAGGCGGCCGGCCCCGGTTTTCACGTCGTGCAGAAACAGGTCGCCGGCGGCGAAGGCGTCCCCGGCATACACCAGGTTGATTTTATCGGCAGCGGGCGCGTCCGTCAGGGAGGACAGCAGGTTCACGCCGATGCCGGCCTCCTGCGCGAGGCAGCGGAGGAAAAAATCGGATTCATTGAACTGCGCGGCGATGGCGGTCCGGCCCGCGAGTTTATTGAGGCTTCTGATGTCCGAGCGCACCACGATCCCGTCCGCGCCGCGCGAATAGCTGATGAGCAGCGGACAGGTGACCTGAAGCTGGCGTCCATAAACCGCCAGCACGTCCGTGGTGGTGGCGCTGGCGGCGAAGCGTCCGGAATTCAGCCCCGACCAGTCGTCCTGCTCAGCGAGCGTGATCCGCACTTTGAAGCCGTGGTCACGGAAGAAAATACTGTTCTCCGAGGGCTGGATGCCGCCATTGGCCAGCAGCAGACCGGCATAACCGCCGTATTCGCTCAGCTCCAGCTCCACAATATTATCCTTGAAAGCGGCTGTCCCCGCCGGCCCCAGCGGCGGCACGGCGGTCAAAGTCGCACTGAGCGCGGGCAGTGTTTCCGCAGGGCCGCCGGCAGTTTCCCCGCCCGGTCCGCCGCCGTGCTTTTTCTTTCCCAGAACATAAATTCCGGCGGCGATCAGCACCAGAATGAGACCGAGGGACAGAATCTTGCCGAGAGGCCCGGGGGAGGACGTGTTGCTCATGGCGGAAGATGGAAGGCAAAGCGCCGCCCGTCATTTAATTTATAAAAATGCCGGGAATTTGGTTATTTGAACAAGTGGGATGCTGGCGAAATGCGCGGGCTTTCCCCCGCATTCCTGCGGATTGCCTCATGGATGGGCGGCGATGATTTATGATTAAATCAAGTAACTCATTCAAAATGAACGTAATGCATCGTGATTTAATCATTGGTGCGGATCATGCGATACAGGATTTTGTCTTCCTCAGGAAGAAAACCAAACCACCATCCCACCATGAAATTAAGCTACTCTGTCTCCGCTGTTCTGTTTGCTGGCGCTGCTCTTCTTTCCAGCTGCACCACCGTTGTGGAAAAACCCACTCCCACCACGCAGGTCAGCACCCGTCACACGGAAACGAGCACCGCTTATCCGGTCACTCCTCTCAGCCCGGCAGTGAGCACCACCACGGAAACCCGTTCCGTGCGGGCTGAGTAATCCGTTTATCCGGAAGCTCCCGCGCAAAAAGCGGCCTCTGATTTTATCCTCACCCCCGCGGAGGGCGGACGCCGCCGGCGTCCGTCCTCTGTTTATTTTCAGGAGGGGCAGTTGGCGGCTGTCCGGGATTCATGTGTGAGCGGGAACAGTTCAGGCTGCGCCATCCGGAGCGTCCCCGCTTTCGTCAGGTTCGGGCAGGAAAAAGACGGCGATGATGGCGGGCACCCAGAGCACTGAGGTCCAGACCAGAGTGGGGCGCAGATCGCCGCCGCCGGTGATCCATTGGGCAAACACCGTACCCGCCGCAGCGGCGAGACGGCCGATGTTATAGCAGAATCCCGCCCCGGTGGTGCGCAGCAGGGAAGGGAACAGCGGGGGCAGGAACATGGTGAACAACCCGTAAACTCCGGAGCAGAAACCCACCAGCGGCAGCCAGAAAAAGGCCATGGAGCGCAGGCTGTGGTCCGGCAGGAAGGCGGCCAGGATGGCAATGATGAAAGCGGTGAACATGATGGCGATGGCGCGCCGGTAGCCCAGCTTTGTGGCCAGCCAGCCGGCGAAGAAATTCGCGGGGATGGAGGTCAGGATGAGGGTGAAGAAACCCCGGGTGACCAGGCTGGTGATCTCACTGGAACTCAGGCCCTCCGCTCCGGCGGTGGCCCGCACCCATTGAGCCTGCCAGAACAGAAAAGCCCACCAGCCGGTCAGGGAGAAAGCGCAGACGATGACGGCGGGAACGGTGATTTTCCGGAGATTTCCCCGGAAAAGCGCCATCATGGAGGGCGCGGCGACCTTGGCGGCGCGGTTCCGGTGCCAGGACTCCGGCTCCGGCACATGCTTGCGGATCCAGAAAACGATGACTGCGGGAAGCACCCCGACGAGGAAAATGTAATTCGGAGGCAGTTCCTTCATCAGGAATCCGGCCAGCGTGGCGAGCAGAATGCCGATATTCACAGCGGTCTGAAGCACCGCTGCGATCCACTTGCGCCAGCCTCTGGGCCAGGTTTCCGCCAGCAGGGTGGAGCCGACGGCCCATTCCCCGCCGATGCCCAGAGCCGCAAGGAAGCGGAAGATGAGCAGATGCCACCACTCCGTGGCCACGAAGGAAAGGCCGGTGAACAGCGCGTAGGTGAGAATCGTCAGGCTCAGCGCGCGGCTGCGGCCGATGAGGTCCCCCAGCCGCCCGAAAAACGTCCCGCCGAGAGCCCAGCCGATGAGAAACGCGGCCTGGATCCACGCTGCTTTCTGTCCCACCTCGGCCGACTGGCCGGGAGTGAGCACCCCGTCAAAGTGCAGCAGAATAGCCACAAACGACGTGGCCACCAAAGTGTATAAATGCAGATCCAAGCCGTCAAAAAGCCAGCCCAGCCAGGCCGCGATGCCACTTTTCCACTGGGAGGGACTGAGATCGCGCAGGGTGGTTTTGCGCGGCGGACCGGCTGAGGCTGAAGGGATGGCGGAATTTTCGGACATGGGCGCGACTTTATAGGGACGGCTCCGGCGGATGGCAAGAAAAGGTGAGGACCGCATGAACGGGCCGCCGCGCTGTCCGGAGGAACAGCCGGCCGGGCCGTGAAAATTCCGCGCTTTTCATCGAAGCCAGGCTGTCGGAAGGGCGGGGCATCCATGTCATCCGCTTTGCTGTCCGTCTCCGCCGTGGCCGAGTCCCTCGGCCTTTCCCCTGACCACGTGATGTACTATGGCCGGGACAAAGCCAAGGTGTCGCCGGAGGCCCTCGACACCGCCCCGCGCGCGGGAAAGCTGGTGCTCGTCTCCGCCATCACGCCCACGCCGGCGGGCGAGGGAAAAACGACGGTTTCCGTGGGTTTGGCGCAGGGATTGAAAGCCACGGGACGCCGGGTGGCTCTGGCGCTGCGGCAGCCGTCGATGGGGCCGGTCTTCGGGCGCAAGGGCGGGGCCACGGGCGGCGGGCGCAGCTCTCTGACCCCGGCGGAGTCGATCAATCTGCACTTCACCGGCGATTTCCACGCCATCACCGCCGCGCACAATCTGCTGGCCTCGGCCATTGATAATCAGCTGTTTCAGGGCACCACGCGCCTGCCGGCCTCCGGCGTGACCTGGAAACGGGTGCTGGATGTGAACGACCGGGCACTGCGCCGCGTCCGCGTGGGCAGCAAAACGGTGGAGCGGGAAAGCGGATTTGACATCACCGCCGCCTCCGAGGTCATGGCCGTCTTCTGTCTGGCGGAAAGCCGGGCCGATCTGCGGGCGCGGCTGGACCGCATGGTGGTCGGCTTCACGGCGGACGGGGACCCGGTGCGGGCGTCGGAATTCCGGGTCACCGGGGCCATGATGGCGATTTTGCGCGATGCCATGGACCCCAATCTGGTGCAGTCCGTGGAGGGCGTGCCCGCTTTTGTGCACGGCGGCCCTTTTGCGAATATCGCCCACGGCTGCAACTCCGTTCTGGCCACGCGCATGGCGCTGGGGCATGCGGACTATGCCGTCACCGAGGCCGGATTCGCCTTCGATCTCGGTGGCGAGAAGTTTTTCCACATCAAGTGCCGTCAGTCCGGCCTGGCCCCGGCGGTGATCGTGCTGGTGGCCACGGTCCGGGCTTTGAAGATGCATGGCGGAGTGGCGCTTGCGGACCTGACCAAACCGGACGTGGCGGCGGTGGAGCGCGGCTTGGAGAACCTCGCGGCCCACGCCCACAGCGCGGCCCAGTTCCAGCGCCCGGTGGTGGTGGCCATCAACCAGTTCACCGCCGACGCCCCGGAGGAGCTGGCGGCGGTGCACGCGTTCTGCCAAGCGAAAGGGCTGCCCTGCGCCACCGCGAATGTTTTTGGAGAAGGCGGAGCCGGGGCCATCGCTCTGGCCGATCTGGTGGCGGAAGCGGCGGAGCGGACAGTGCCGGAGCTGCCCTTCCTCTACGGCCAGGATGAGCCGGTGGAGGCCAAGCTGCACGCCATCGCCACCCGGATTTACGGGGCGGACGGCGTGATTCTGACGCCGGAAGCCCAGGCGCGGCTGGCGCTTTTCGCGAAGCATGGTTTTGACAAACTGCCGCTCTGCATGGCCAAAACGCAGAATTCCCTCAGCGACCAGCCCGCGCTTCTCGGACGCCCGACGGGTTTCACGATCACCGTCCGCGACTTCGAACTCGCCGCCGGTGCCGGCTTCCTGGTGGCCTTGACCGGCACCATGATGCGCATGCCCGCTCTTCCGAAAATCCCCGCCGCCGAGCGCATCGACGTCCTGGAGGACGGCACCATCACCGGGCTGATGTCGTGAGCTCCGGAGGGCAGGCCGCGCGCCTTATGGCACTTTCACCTAAACAGACAATCTACCGGGAGATTCTGCACTGGACTTTGCCGCACCTCCGCAATGTTTCCACATGGCGGTGGGCACAGCGGCTGCGGGACCGTTCCAGCTATTACGAGGCCGAACTGGTTCACAATCTCCCGGTCTCGATGTATGAACCGGATTTTGTGGAGCCCGACGTGTGGTTTTTGAATGTGCAGGCGAAAGCGTATTACGAGCAGTGCAGCGCGCAAAAATCCGTCCTTTATCCCGGGCAGGTCGGGCGGATACGGGAGTTATTTGCACTCGTGCCACCGCAACTCCGCTTAAAGTTACAGTGGCTGGGCCCGCCATGAGACAGCCGGATTTCCTGTCACCGGCACAGGACGAAACCTAGAAAATGCTGAAAATGAAGCTTTAAGCTGTGGCCGAAAGTCCATTGCGGGGCCTATGGACGGAAACGTTTTCCGCTGATGCCGCCCGAATCCCCCCCGCCTTCAAATTCCCCGGCTGACCCTGATCCCGCTCCGGTTTCCGGGACTCCGTCCGCGCCGGTGATGAGCCCGGCGGCGGCGTGGGGGAATGTGGTGCTGGCGGCGCTGCTGATGCTGGCGACGCTGCCGGGGCGCACCCAGGGGCTGGGGCTGATCACGGAGCCGATGCTGGCGGATTTGAAACTGGACCGCGTCACGTACGCGAACATCAACCTCTGGGCGACGCTTCTGGGCTCCGCCGCCTGCCTGCCCGCCGGCTGGCTGATCGACCGTTGCGGCCTGCGGTGGACCACGGCGGGCATTCTCCTCCTGCTGGCGGCGACGGTCTGGCAAATGAGCGCCATGGCCGGGGGGGTGACCCTGGTTTTCATCCTCATCCTGCTCACGCGGGCGCTGGGGCAGAGCGCGCTTTCCGTGGCCAGCATCACGGCGGCGGGGAAAACCGCCGGGCTGCGCTCCGGGGTGGCCATGGCCGGGTTCACGGTGCTGCTCAGCGTGTTTTTCATCATCGCCTTCCTCGTGGTCGGCGGAGCCATCACCGGCCATGGCTGGCGCACCGCGTGGCGGGGAGTCGCGGTGGGACTGGTGGCGGTGACGGTGCTGGTGGCGGCACTGCTGCGGGAACCGGCCGGTGGGCGGAAAGCCGGAGTTTTGCCGGTGCCTGGCCTGACCTTGGGCGCGGCGCTGCGGACGCCGCTGTTCTGGGTGTTTGCGGGAGCGACCGCGCTTTTCGGGCTGGTTTCGTCGGGCTTCGGGCTTTTCAATGAGGCGGTGCTGGCGGAGCGCGGGTTTGATCAGAAAACATTCCACACCTTCCTGGCCGTGACCACCCTCTTCGCCCTGGTGGGCCAGATGCTCTGCGGCTGGCTGAGCCTGAAGCACTCCCTGCCGCGCCTGCTGGCGGTGGGAATGCTCCTTTACGGCGGCGGGCTGGGGGCGCTGCCTCTGCTGCGGACCACCGGGCAGCTGTGGATGTTCGCCTCGGTCTTCGGCATCGCGGCGGGATTCGTCACCGTCATCTTTTTCGCCGTCTGGGGGCAGGTGTTCGGCCGGGCGCACCTTGGCCGCATTCAGGGCGCGGCGCAGATGCTCACGGTGTTCGCCTCCGCCGCCGGGCCGCTGCTTTTCGCGAAGGCCCGTGAGACTTCGGGTTCCTATGCGCCGCTGCTGTATGCGCTGGCTCCGGTGGTTTTATTATCGGCGCTCGCGGCCTGGCGGACCAGGGTTCCGCGCTTCAACTTTCCGGACGCGCCGTCGGGGAACAAGGTAACTCCCTCACGATAATCTGCGTTTTCAGTTGCCCGGAGGGAGCGGCCGGTCATTTTGGCGGGCTTTATGGCCACCATTATCGAAATGCCGAAGCTGAGCGACACCATGACCGAGGGGACCCTCGTGAAATGGGTGAAAAAGGAGGGAGATAAAATCTCCACCGGAGATGTGCTCGCGGAGATCGAGACCGATAAGGCCACGATGGAGATGACGGCTTTTGACGACGGCATTCTCGGAAAAATTTATGTCGCCGCCGGGGCCAAAGCCCCGCTGGGAGCCGCGCTGGGGGTGATTATTGAGGAAGGCGAGGCCATTCCCGACGCTCCGGCCGCCGCTGCCGGGGGTGGCAAACCCGCCGCCGCCGGAGATTCCAAAGCCGCTCCGGCCACCGCCAGTGGCGCCAAAACCACCGCCGCCTCCCGCGCCGCCGCCTCCAAATCCACCGCTCTCGCCACCGCCAACGGCAAAATCAAAGCCTCGCCCCTGGCCCGCCGCATCGCCGCTGAGCGCGGGATTGATCTGCGCGGCCTCGAAGGCACCGGCCCCGGCGGCCGCATTGTCCGCGTGGACGTGGAGAACGCCCCGGTTGCCGCTCCCGGAGGAGCCGCTCCGGCCAAAGCCGCGCAGACCATCCGCCCGGTCGCCGGTCCCGACGACACCCGCATCCCGCTGACAGGCATGAGGACCATCATCGCCGAGCGCCTGCACGCCTCCAAGACGCAGATTCCGCATTTCTACCTGAATATTGAAGTGGACGCCGGCCCCATTCTGACCCTGCGCGCCCAGATCAACAGCGGCTCCGAGAAAACCGGCGGCAATAAATACACCGTCAACGACTTCATCCTCAAGGCTGTCGTCGGAGCCGCCGCCCAGGTGCCCGCCGTGAACGCCTCGTTTGACGGCGACAGCATCGTGCAGTTCGCCAAAGTGAACCTCTGCGTGGCCATCGCCGTGGAGGACGGCCTCGTGACGCCGGTCATCCGGGACGCCGCGAAAAAATCCATTCTGGAAATCAGCAGCGCCGTGAAGGACCTCGCCGGCCGCGCGAAAAGCAAAAAACTGTCCCCCGATGAGTTCGCGGGCGGCACCATCACCGTGTCCAACCTCGGCGCTTACGGCATCGACAACTTCGACGCCATCATCAATCCGCCGCAGGCCGCCATCGTCTCCATCGGGGCCGCCAAAAAGGTGCCTGTCGTGAACGCCAAAGGGGAAATTGTCCCCGGCGACCGCATGTGGATCGGCCTCAGCTGCGACCACCGCGTCGTGGACGGAGCCGTCGGCGCCACCTACCTCGCCGCCCTGAAGAAGCTGCTGGAAACCCCGGCTTTGATGCTGATCTGAAAAAGGCTGGAGATCTGTCCGGAGGATAAACAGAAAAGTGAGTTAAGGAAAGCTGAGAACCATTCAGCGCTGTTCCTGCTTTCAGTTGAAAGTGGGAATTCTTAATATTTTTATCCGGACGGATAAGGTTCTGTCTTTTCAGGACGTTTTCCTCAAAAACCAGGAGCGCATCCGCCATGAGCGATCGCCGCTCCACTGCGCGGTTTTACGGATTTTTTAAATTCCTGGTCCCGAAAAAATGTCCGGACCTCAAAAATGATGGTTTCAGGCGGTGGAAGGCTCCCGAAAAACAAAAAAAACCATCGAGGGCCTCCCGAAAGCCTGAGCAGCCGATTCAGCCCACCAGAATATCGAAATCTGGTTTGAATCCGTCAGGTGGAGACAACAACGATGGTTTAAAGGGATATTCGCCAAAAGCGTGCCGCCGTGACAAGAAAAATCGTTCTTTGGCTTAAAATGCGTGATTCCCATGTGAACGGAGCCATTTTCGCTTAAAAGGCGGTGATCCCTGATTAACAGGGGATTATTTCCTGCGGACCCACTTGGAAACAGGCTTTTCCAGGGGAGGCAGGCCCAAAACCTCACGGGCCGTTTTAAAATGCATTTTACAGACACGGGGCAAAAATTCCGCTCCCCGGGCTTTGATCAGCTGGTGAGCGACCGGTTTGACGACGGTGGCGCCGCGGGGCAGGGTGATGCCCAGCTTCCCGGAGGCCACGGACATCCAGTCGATAAACCGCTCGCGGGCCAGAATGGAGGCGGCGGCCACGGCGATATCGCTTTCTCCCTTGGTGCGCTGGTCGAGCTGGATGCGCTTCCCGCCAGGACCGAGCGCTTTTTTCAGCACGCTTTCATGGGCGAACTGGTCACTGAGCGCGCGCGGGCAGTCCGGGCGCTTTTTTAAAAGATTCTCAATGGCGGTGCTGTGCCCCCAGGCGAGCAGGCGGTTCAGATTCCCGGCCTCCTCATAAAGGTGATTGTAGCGTTCCGGCCCCATGCTGACGATTTCCCATTCCACCCCCGGTGTGGCGCGGATCACATCCGCCAGACTGCGGATGCGGGCGTCGGAGGTGATGGCCTTGCTGTCCTGCACCCCCGCCGCCAGCAGCCGCCGGGCGACATCGGCGTCCGTGTAAACGCCGGCAATGACCAGCGGGCCGAAAAAGTCGCCTTTTCCACTCTCGTCGATCCCGAAATGCGGCGTGTACATCTCGGATTTGGTCACTTCCTCATACCCCAGTTCCGCCACGCCGAGGATTTCCGGCTCCAGAATGAACTCCACAAAATCAGCAAGCCCTTTGCCCTGAACCACGATTTTCGGCCCTTTTTCGTAAACGACGACATTCACCAGATCTTTTTTGGCGGCGAAGATCGAATATTCCTTTTTTTCGAAGGCAAAACCCCGCTCCTCCAGCAGGGCACGCAGTTTCTGAGCCTGAACGGCGGTGATGGGACGGGTGTAGGTGTTGGGCGTCGGGGCGGGCACCGTTCATGCTGGCACACCCTGCACGCCTGGCGAGTGGAAACCGGAAAGACGGGGAAATTTACCGCCTGGCCGTTCGTGAATCCACGCCCGTCATGATCGGGACTGAAGGTTGAATTCCGGATGCGGCCTCCGGGTTCAACTCGATTTCCTCTTGCCCTCCGGGGTGGCCTGTTGTCCCCTCCGCTCCCCGATTCAGGGGATGTTTTATTCAGGCAGCAAGCAGCACCATGGCCACGATTGTTCAAAAATATGGCGGAACCTCCGTTGGAAATCCCGAGCGCATCCGCCGGGTGGCCCAGCGCGCTCTGGAGACCCAGCGCGGAGGAAATCAGGTGGTCGTGGTGGTTTCCGCCATGAGCGGGGTGACGGATGGGCTGCTTAAACTGGCGGGCGAGGTTTCCAAAGAGCCCACGGAACGCGAACTGGACGTGCTCCTGGCCACCGGCGAGCAGACCACCATCGCTCTGGCGGCCATGGCCATCAACGATTTAGGGGGGAAAGCGGCATCCCTCACGGGGGCTCAGGCGGGTATTGTGACGGATGGGGTGCACACCAAGGCGCGCATCACCAATATTTCCCCCAAAGAAGTCCACCGCCTGCTTGATGACGGCCATATCGTCATCATTGCCGGTTTTCAGGGCGGTGCCGAGGACGGCCGTATCACCACTCTGGGCCGGGGCGGCAGCGATCTTACGGCCATCGCCATGGCGGCGGCGATCAAAGCCGATCTTTGCCAGATTTTCACGGATGTGGACGGCGTTTTCACCTGCGATCCCCGGATTGTTCCGGACGCCCGGAAGATTCCGGTCATCAGCTACGAGGAGATGCTGGAGATGGCCAGCAGCGGCAGCAAGGTCATGCAGAGCCGCAGTGTGGAGTTTGCGAATAAATTCGGGGTGCCCTTCGAGGTGCGCAACAGCATGAACACCAACCCCGGAACCCTTGTCACTCAGGAAACCACGAACATGGAAGCAGTCGTCATCCGCGGAATCAGTCTGGAGCGGGACCAGGCCAAAATCACGATCACCGATCTCCCCGATCAGCCCGGTTACGCCGCCCGTGTTTTTGAAACCATCGGGGCCACGGATATCAATATCGACATGATTATCCAGAATACGGGCCGCGACGGCCTGGCCCGCATCTCGTTCACTCTGCACAAAAACAATCTTAAAAAAGCCTGCGACGCCCTGGCTCCGGTGCTGGCCGGCATCAGTGAGCACACCAGCCTGGAACCGCAGGACGGCATCGCCAAAGTCAGTGCCGTCGGTATCGGCATGCGCAGCCACAGCGGCGTGGCCGCCACCATGTTCACGGCCCTTGGCGAGGCGGGCATCAATATCGACATGATTTCCACCTCGGAAATCAAGATCGCGGTGATCGTGGACGAAAAGCAGGGCGAGGAAGCGTGCCGGGCCGCACATCGGGCCTTTAAATTACACGAACCTGTGACATAATACAGGCTCCATGGAGCTTGACCGGGTAAGCCGGCCGACTCTGTGCGCCCCCATGACCCTCCGCCTCCCTCTGTTTTTTGCCGGCCTCGCTGTAGGATTCCTCCCGTTCTCCGCCTCCGCGCAGCCGCCCGCGGTGCCCCGCGCGCTGTCAGTGGATGAAACGGAGGGAGTGATGGTTCCCCTGCCGCCGGATTCCGACACCGACACCCAGCTGCGGATCCAGATTTACCTCGACGAGCGTAATTTCGGTCCCGGCAATCTGGACGGCCGCATCGGCGAATTCGGCAAAAAAGCGGCCTCGGTTTACAATCAGATCAACAATATCGCGGTCGGCAACTACGGCCCGCTCATCGAGCGCTCCGCGAAAGCCGTGCCCCAGCCCTACACGACCTACACGATCAAGGAGGGCGATCTGGTTTTTGTGACACCGGGCATGCCGGGCAAACCCTCGCTGCAGGCCAAAACGAAATACCTCGGCTACACGGAACTGATGGAGTTTGTTTCCGAACGTTTCCACACCAGCGAGGAATTTCTGATGAAGATCAACGCCGGGAAAAACTTCAACACGCTGAAGCCCGGCAGCATTCTGAAAGTGCCCAACGTCAAGCCCTTCGAGATTGAAAACTGGGCCAAGTATGTCCAGTTCAAGCCCGAGGAGCCCGCCACCAGCCATGCCGTGGTGGTCGATATCAAAGCGCGGGTGGCCATTTTCTTTGATGACAAAAACAAGCCCATCGCCAGTTTTCCCATCACTCCCGGGCAGCCGAAATTCATCAAATTCGGCGAGTGGAAAGTGACCAACATGGTCAGCACCCCCACCTTCCGCTGGGATAAATCCATGCTGGAGGAGGGCCGGCGCAGCAGCTCCTTCTACGAACTGCCCATCGGCCCGAACAATCCCGTGGGCATCATGTGGTGCGGCACCAGCCGCAGCGGCATCGGCCTGCACGGCACCAACAATCCCCTCACCATCGGCCGGGCCGAAAGCCACGGCTGCATCCGCCTCGCCAACTGGGATGCTGTCCGCCTTCCCACTCTTCTGCGTCCCGGCTCCCGCGTGGTGATCCGGTAACCCAGGGCCAGGTCAGGCGGGCTTTTAATATTGGCGGGTCCCTGCGTCCCTGTATCCAGCCGGGCGGTTCATGGTTGGGAAAAAATCACCCGCCCATGAGCGCGTGACCGGACTGGAGACGATCAGGACCAGACTCAGGGCTCCCGCCGTCATGGCCAGAAGCAGGGCTTCTTTTCCCGTCAGACGGTAATCCTCCGAATCCCGCCCCCGCCCCTCTGGCCGTCACAGGCCTCCCGACAACACTTTCCTGGTGGGGGGAGCCTTGCTGCCGGATCCCGGCTTTTCGCCGGTCCTGGGCCGCCAACACGCCTGCGGATTCCCGTTATCCGACAGAGCCCCGGCACCATGGCATGCCCGCTGTCCCGTCTCTGTCCTCCCTCTGAGCCATCACATCCTCCCGGATGAGTAAGCCCTGTTGCCGGACAGAATAAACAGACCAGGCAAAAAATTCGCCGTCCTTATGCGGAATCCCGCCGCTCTCATGCGGAAACCCTTCCGCAGGTGGATTTTAAAACGAGGGCGGAGGGCTTTCACTCTTCAAGTCCTTTGAACCTCCCCGCACCAAAAACGATGAACCTGCGGAGCTTTACTCAATCAGTCACATTAAAACCTGACAAGGAAAAGCTTGCTGCCTCCTCGATCCTTCTTAAAGTCCGCGGCTTAACCCATGCCCGACCGTTCCAGGTCAAAATCAAAGAGTCCACCGCGACCGTCGGTTTTCAGGCCCAACTCTGGCTTCCCGCAGGCAAGCTGCGCAGGAACATGGACGCGGCGTCATACAAGCGCGTAATTATCAAATAAGCGGATGAAAGACCCTGTTTTAATCACGGAAGTGCTCTCGCGGAGTGAGCAAGGGACCACGCGCCCGTTTCTCTGCCGCGGGGAGGATGGACAGCTTTATTACGTCAAAGGCCGTTACGCCGGATTGCGGTCCCTGTGCTGCGAATGGGTGGGAGGGCGCCTCGCGGAGAAACTGGGTTTGAGAACCCCGCAGATTACAATGGTTGAAGTTCCGGAAAAACTGATTGAGTGCAGTGCCCGGCCCGATATCAAAGACCTTGGAGAGGGACTGGCCTTTGGTTCTGCCAGAGTGGAGGCAGCTCAGGAAATTTCGTGGGAGTCACTTCAGTATATCCCTTGGCACAATCAGGCACTCATTCTGTTTTTTGATTGGTGGGTGCAAAACGAGGACCGCACTCTCTCCGCCTGCGGCGGTAATCCGAATTTGCTGATTACTGCCGGGCCGCCGGATGAGGAAATTTGGCTGGAGCAGGCGGAACAGATGCCCAGCATAATATGGACTTTTGATTTCAACCTTGCTTTTGATCCGCCATTCCATAAGGGCCGATTCTGGGATGGACATATCTTTGCGGCCGCCCGACGACACTGGTCGGCTGATTTTATGGCTGAAACCACGAGGCGGGTGGAGCTGATCATGAAAGATTTTCTTTTCCTGTTTGCCAGCCTGCCCGAAGCATGGCTTTACATCGACGGCGACGATAATCTGCCCATGCAACTGGATTTGGATGTGGTATTGAGAACTCTGCGCCGGCCCTTGGATCAGCCGGCTGAATTTTGGAGCAATCATGAGCGGTAACCCTGGAGTAGTCTGCAATTATGCCGTTCTGCGGTTCCTGCCTTATCCGGAAACGGGGGAGTTTGTGAATCTGGGGATCGTCGTGCATTGTCCGGAAAAAGGGTGGCTGGATTTGAAACTGGAAAACCGGAAATCGAAGAGGGTCACGGATTTTTTTCCGGAACTGGACAGGGCAGCTTTCCGCTCAATGCGGGATAGCGTGGCAGGCGAACTGGATCGGGTGAAGAAACTCATTACCGGAACCCGGGACCGGGAGCTGGGACGCCGCATATTTATGGACGCGGTGAAACCCCGTGAATCGATCTTCCGCTTTGGGGAAATCCGCACCATCATGACTACAGAAGTGGAACGTCTGGTGGAAAGCCTTTTTGGCCAATACATCAGCCGGAACTTTGCCCAGCCCAAGGAATATCAGGAGAATGTCATGGCCAGGAAATTCTTTCTTGCCCTGCAAAATTTCCGTCCGGACCGGCATTTCCGCCGTGATGTGAAGCTTGGCAATCATGCCTATCATGTCAAGGTCCCGATCTGCTCGGAGTGGGTGGATAAAGCCGGTATTCCCAGGCGCGCTCTGAAACCGCTTTATTTGGATCGCGGGGATCCCACGGAAATTATCGACCACGGCAATGCATGGGTAGGCCGGATCGAGGGGCTGGCCGAGATAGGGGAAATCCCGGATCGCTTTATTTTTGCCGTGGATCTGCCTGAGTCGGGAGATGACAACATTTCGGCGGCGGCAAAAATTGTGGATAAACTGAAGGGTGCGGGAGCTACGGTGGTCAGAGCCCAGGAAATGCAAAAAGTGTTGGAATTGTCAGTGGATTGATTCAACTCAGCCCATTGATGTCCAACCTGACCGTATCCATGGTCGAGGACGGCGCCCTCGAATGGTCCGGGGAGCCGGTTGTGAATCCGGAGTGGTTCAAGGTCCGGAATTCCTCCCGGGCAGGTGGATATTTGCGGGACGCTTACGCGAATTTGGAGGTGGAATTCACTGGACCGGGGGGCGTTCAGTTTGCAAGGGTGGCTCCTCCGCCGCGTATCCCGAGCCACGCGGGGCTCAGTAGCGACCTGAGTTTCAAGCAGTCCCTTCGATCTTATGAAAAACCTCCTGATATCCCTGACGGCCCTGATGCTGATGGGGCTGAACGCCGTGGCGGCGGACGGTCCTCTCCGTGTCTTTATCCGCGGCGGTGAAAAGACCCACGGGCCCGGCGCCCACGATCACGCCCAGTTCCTGAAGGACTGGGTGCCGCTGCTGACGGAACGGGGAATCAAGACCGATGGCGGCATGAGTCTGCCGACGGAGGAGCAGCTGGCGAATACGGACGTGCTGCTGATGTATGCCCAGGACGGCGGCACTTTTGCCCCCGGTCAGCAGGTGGCTCTGGAGAAATACCTCCAGCGCGGCGGCGGTCTGGTGGTGATCCACACGGCGGCGGTCAGCGCTTTCCCGGATCATTGGAAAAAGACCATCGGCGGTGCCTGGCGTCAGGGCACGACGAAATGGAAGGAGGGTCCCATGGACCTGTATTACACGGAGAATCAGGAGCTGGGCGGCGGTCATCCGATCACCCGGGGGGCGTCCAATTTCCATTTCGACGACGAGATTTATTATGACATGGACATCTCCCCGGAGGTCCGCGTGCTGGCCTCCAGCTACACGCCCAATGTCCGCGACGGCAAAAAACCGGCGGAGGGCGGGAAAGTCAATATTTACGACATCCAGGCGCAGATGTGGACTTACGAGCGGACAGCGGAGGGCGGCGCCACGCCTTACCGGGCTTTTGTGAGCATTCCCGGCCACCTTTATAAAAGCTTCAGTCTGCCGCACTACCGCGCCATCCTGATGCGCGGCATCGCCTGGGCCGGGAAACGCGCGGACATTGATGAATTCACCAAACCGGAGGAAATCTCCTCCCTGACATATCCCGACGGCGGTCCTCAGAAGCCGGCGGACACCCTGAAGAATCTGGAGATTCATCCGGATTTCAAAATGACACTGGTGGCCGCCGAGCCCCTGATCACCAAGCCCATGAACTTCGACTGGGATCCCGCCGGCCGTATCTGGGTCGCGGAAACTCCGGAATATCCCAACGGCCGCCGGGGCATGAGGCCCGATTACCGCGGCAAGGAATGGAAGGACCGCGGGGGCATTGATTTTGATCCCGGGATCCAGAACCGGCCCGGCAAGGACAAGGTCAGCATTCTGACGGACACGGACGGCGACGGCGTGATGGATAAGAAGGAGATTTTTTATGAAGGCCTCGATCTGGTCACCGGTCTGGTCTTTTACAAGGACGGCGTCATCGTCACCCAGGCTCCCGATGTTCTTTTCCTGCGCGACACCAACGGCGACGGCAAGGCGGACAAGGTCGAGAAACTTTACACCAATCTCGGCAACGGCGACACCCACGCGGTGATCAACAATCCCCGGCGCGGCTGGGACGGCTGGATTTACGCCACCCACGGCTACAGTTCCTCCCCGGACGTGACCAGCGGCGACGGCGGCAAACACTTCGGCAACATCGGCAGCGGCGTGGTCCGCTTCAAACCCGACGGCTCCGCCTTCGAGCAGTATTCCTCCAAAGGCGGCAACACCTGGGGCCTTGAAATCACCGCCGACAACCGGGTGATGTGGACGCAGCCCACCAGCGGCACGATCCTGGAGCAGGTGGTGGTTCCGGAGTACGCTCTGGCGCGCGGCAAGGTGTCGAACACCCCGAGCTTCAACGTCGTCATCGCCTCCCCGAAAACCTGGCCGGCCATGACCGCCGATCAGCTGCCCTACGTCCAGATCGACTGGGTGGGCTCCTTCACCGCCACCGCCGGCACCGTGATTTATGACGGCGGTTCCTGGCCGGCCGAATACAACGGCGACTATTTCACCACCGAGCCGACCATCAACATCATTCACCACGAGCGCCTGACGCCGAAGGGCAGCAGCTACACCGGCAACAAACTCCCGGGGCGCGAGGAGACGGAATTTGTCCGCAGCCGCGATATGTGGTGGCGTCCGATCGAAGTCCGCGTCGCTCCCGACGGTTCGGTGTATGTCGGCGATTTCTACAATCAGGCCGTCATTCACAACGACACCCGCGGCCCCGACCACAACAAGGTCAACGCCGCTGTCCGCCCGGACCGCGACCACTACTTCGGCCGCATCTGGAGGATTGATCAGAAGGACGCGAGGAAGCTGGAAATTCCCGATCTCACCAAAGCGGACGCTCCCGTGCTGGCCAAAGCGCTCAATCACGCCAACCGCGTGGTGCGTATGACCGCCAGCCGCCTACTGATCGAATCCGGCAAAGGCGCTCCGGAAGTTGAAGCCGTGCTGGCGCAGGGCAATGCCGAAACCAAAATCGCCGCCCTCTGGACACTTCAGGGGCAGGGCGTTTTGAAGCCGGAAATTCTCACCGCTTCCCTGGCGGATGCGGATGCCTCCGTCCGCCGCAATGCCGCGCAGATTTCGGAAGTCACCGCTCCCGCCGCCGCGCTGGAGCAGAAAACCGCCAAACTGGTGGGCGATGAAAACGGGGGCGTGCGCGTCGCCGCTCTGATCGCTCTCGGCGGCAAGGAAATCAGCGACGACACCGCCAAACTGATCGTCGCCGCCTGGCCGAAGTTTGACGACGACTTCCAGCGCAGCGCCGCTGTCGGAGCCGCCGCGCGGAACCCCGCCGCCGCCATCGCCGCCGCTCTGGACAGCGCGGATCCCGCTCCGCTGGCGCAGCTGGTCACTCAGCTGGCCGACAGCATCGGGGACAAGAACAACACCGATGCCGCCGCCAAACTCGTGGTCACCCTCGCGGGCAAAGCCGCCGGAGCCGATGACCTGAAGCGCGGCATTCTGGATTCCCTGACCAAGTCCCTGAAAACCGTTCCGGCCATGACTCCGGAACTGAAAACCTCCCTGACCACGCTGCTGCAAAGCGGCGCCAGCGCCAGCGCTCTGCCCCTGGCCGTGAAATGGGATGCCGGACGCGGGGAATTCGCGGAAATTGTCAGCGGGGTCACCAAACGCCTCGAAACGGAACTCGCCGACGCCAAAGCCTCCGACACCGCCCGTCTGGCCGCCGCCCGCAGTCTGCTCGGCCTGCGCGAATCCAATCCCGGCAGCCTTCCCGCCGTTCTGAAAGTGCTGGGCAGCGACGCCAGCCCGGACCTCCAGCGCAATGTGCTGACCGCCCTGTCCGCCACCTCCGACAGCACCATCGGCACGGCCATCGCCACCGCTTATCCCAAGCTGCCCGACGCCGTGAAAGCCGCCGCTTTCGACGCCCTCGTGAAGCGCGCGGACTGGACCCTGGCGCTGCTGAAAGCCATCAGAGCCAAGGAAGTGGATCCCGCCGCTTTCGGTCCGGCCAATGCCTTCCGCCTGCGCAAGCACCCCAACCTCGACGTCGCCCGTCAGGCCAATGAGGTCCTGGATGAGCTGAACCCGATGGCCAAAGCCAAAAACGAGATCATCGCCAAGCTGGCTCCCGAAGTGGAAAAACCCGGCAACGCCGAAACCGGCAAGCTGATCTTCACCGCCACCTGCGCCGTCTGCCACAAGTTCGGCGACCTCGGCTCGGACATCGGACCCAATCTCACGGGCATGGGCAGCCACGGTCCCTCCGAGCTGCTGACCGCCATTGTGGATCCCAACCGCGAGGTCGATCCCTCCTTCCTCGGCTGGAACATCGAGACCAAGGATGGCCAGTTCTACGCCGGCATCATCGCCCGCGAAAACGCCGCCGCCGTGAGTATGAAGAGCCTCGCCGGTCCCCAGGAGGTGAAAACGGCGGACATCAAGACCCGCACCAACACCGGCCTGTCCCTGATGCCTGAGGGCTTCGATGGCCTCGGCCCGGAAATCCTGCGCGACATCATCGCCTACATGGTCTCCGTGGACGGCGGGAAATTCCGGACTCTCGATCTCAGCAAAGCCTTCACCGCCACCACCGCCCAGGGACTTTACAACAGCCCCGAGCAGACCGGCGACACCGTCGCTCTGGCGAAAACCGGCACCGTGAATGTCGAGGGCATCCCCTTCAACATCGTGGCTCCGGAACGCTCCACCACCGGCAACGTCATCGTGCTCAAAGGCGGTCCGCGCGGCACCTTCGCCCGGCGTCTGCCGCAGAAAGTCGAGATTAACGTGGGCGGCTTCAAAGCCAACCGCCTGCACTTCCTTGGCGGCGTGGGCGGCTGGGCGGCGCGCGGTCCCGAGGACGGCGAGCCCTGCATGAAAGCCACCGTGAAATACGCCGACGGCAGCACCGAGGAACTGGTGATGCGCGACGGCGTGGAATTCGCGGATTACAACGGCCGCTTTGAGGTCCCCGGCTCCCGCCCGGAAAATCAACTGGTGAAAAACCACGCCCAGCTCCGCTGGTTCACCAAACTGCTGAAAACGGCGGCTCCGATCTCCACCGTCACGCTGGAAAGCTACGGCAACGTGGTCGCTCCGACCACCATCGCCATCACGGCGGAACTCGCGGATCCCAAGTCCCCCGCGCCCGGTGCCGTCAACACCGCTCCGGCCGCCGCTCCCAAAACAGCGGAGAAGGCCCCGGCCGGTCCGCTGAAATGGGAAGCCGGGAAACGGGTGCTGCTTATTGGCGGCGGCTCGTCCCACGACTTCAACAAGTTCTTCAACGCCGCCGACACCGCGATTCTGAAGTCCGCCGGGTATTCCGTGAACTACACCGCCGACCCCATTCAGGCCGCCGCCAATCTCAGCGGCGCCGACGTGGTGGTCTTCAGCACCAACCAGCCCGGCTTCGGCGCGGTTCCCTTCCGCAAGGCTCTCGGAGAATTCGCGGAGGCCGGCAAAGGCATCGTTCTGCTGCACCCCGGTATCTGGTATAACTTCAAGGACTGGCCGGAGTTCAACAAAGTCTATGCCGGCGGCGGCTCCCGCGGACACGACAATCTGGGCAAGCCCTTCGAGGTCAAAACCCTGCTGCCTGACCATCCGATCATGAAAGGCGTGCCCGCCACTTTCCCGATCGTGGACGAGCTGTATTACATGATCCCCGATCCCGCCGGCGCGCCCATCGAGGTCCTCGCGGAAGCCACCAGCCCGCTGAACGGCAAGGTCTTCCCCAGCGTCTGGACCGTGAAGAATGACAAAACCCGCATCGCCTGCATCACCCTCGGCCACGACGAGCGCGCCCACGACCTGCCAGCCTTCCAGTCCCTGCTGAAAAATGCCGTGACTTGGGTGTCCGAAGGAGCGAAAAGCGGGAAGTGAAATTCCTGCTGACCCGGCTTCCGATCCTCCTCTTTCTGGCCCTTCCTCTCTCCCTTCGCGGAGCGGAGGAAGGGCCCCGGAAAGCCGGCCGGGTCCCGGAAAAAATCTGGCAGGATCCCGCCTTCGCCAGCCTGCCAAAAACACAGCGGCGCGCATGGGAGGAATGGATGACCCGGTCCGTGGCCATGCGGGAAGCCGAAGCCCGGCAGCTGGCGGATGAGGCCGGGCGGACCTGGAGGCACAAAGTCCTCACTCCCAAGAAGCCCAAAGAACACACGGTTCCGCCGGATAAAAAACCCGATGCCTGGTACGGCACGGCGGAAGCCCGGAAAATGGCCGGCAGTCTCCTCACCTGGCAAACCCCGTCCGGCGGGTGGACCAAAAACATGGATATGACGCGCCGGCCCCGGAAGCTGGCGCAGCGCTGGGCTCCCGGCGAAAAATGGGACTACGTGGCCACCATCGACAACCGCGCAACCACCAGCCAGATCGAATTCCTGGCCAAAACCGCCGCCGCCTCCGGTCCCGGGCCCCAGGGCGACCGTTACCGCCAGGCCGCCGAACACGGCATTTATTATCTCCTGGCCGCCCAGATGCCCTCCGGCGGCTGGCCGCAGGTTTTCCCGCTGCAGGGGAGATACCACGACCACATCACGTTCAATGACGACGCCATGGTCCGCGTCCTCACCCTCCTGCGTCACGTGGAGCGTGGTGAGGCCCCGTGGCAGTTTGTCAGCGACTCCTGCCGCGCGGCCGCCCGCCACGCCGTGCGCCGGGGCACCGGCTGCATCCTCCGCTGCCAGATTGTCGTCAAAGGCCAGCGGAGCGCATGGTGCGCCCAGCATCACGCCATCACCCTCGCCCCCGTTCCCGCGCGCGCTTACGAGCCCGCCTCCATCAGCGGCGGCGAATCCGTGAACATCCTCCGATTTCTCATGTCCCTCGACCCGGACACCCCCGGAGTCCGCCAAGCCGTGGAAAGCGGCACCGCCTGGTTCCGCAAAGCCCGGCTCAAACCCGGCCAGGCCGGCGTCGAAGCCAGCCGCACCCAACCCGAATGGGCCCGCTTTTACGAACTCGGCACCAGCCGCCCCATCTTCAGCGACTCCGACGGCAAAATCCGCTATTCCTACAAAGAGGTGAAAAACAAAAAGGACACCTACGCCTGGCACACCAGCTCCCCCGAAAAACTCCTCCAGACCGACTACCCCAAATGGAAGGCCAAACAATCCAAGGAGGATTGACGCCAGTCCGTGTCCAAGCGCCACCAGCCGGAGGCCTTGGACTGCGGTGACTTGTCACCGCTTTCGGGAAAGGCGACTTGTCGCCGTCGCGTGATTCGCTCTTCAGCTTCCGGAATCATGCGCAGCGAAGTCACATGCAGCGCGATCCGGCGCGGGACAAGTCCCGCTCGTGAAAGCGGTGACAAGTCACACGCAGTCCAGGGCCTTCGGCGGGTGATAAAGCCCGCGGCGGGTCTATTGGGGAATTCGCAGGCCCTGGCGCCGCCGCTTCAAATCTCAACTCTTCCCCACCCCGAGCCGCTGCGCGCGGTAAATCCCTGAGTGCCCGCTGCAGGCATAGGCCACAAAGCAGGCCACGGCAAAATGCGCCGCCCAGGGCGCGCCGAACAGCTCGATGCCCATGAGGGTGCAGGCCAGCGGCGTGTTGGCGGCCCCGGCGAAAACCCCGATGAATCCCAGGGCGGCGAACAGCGGGACCGGTCCGTTCAGTATCAGTCCCAAGGTATGGCCCAGGGTGGAACCGATGTAAAACAGAGGGGTCACCTCGCCGCCTTTGAAGCCGCTGGAAACCGTGACCGAAGTGAAAACCGTTTTCCAGAGCCAGCTCCAGGGATCGGCACCCCCATTTTCAAAGGAGGATAAAATGGAAACCCTCCCCAGCGGCGGAGCCTGCACCCCGAGCCCCAGAAAATCCCGTGTGCCCAGCATCAGCGTGAGCCCGATCACCAGCAATCCGCCCGCGAACGGCCGGAGCGGGGCATAGGGAACCATCCGGGCGAATCCCCGCTGCAGCCAGTGCGTCAGAGCCGCAAAAAATCGCCCGGCCCAGCCAAAGCACACCCCGGCCAGCGCGGTTTTCAGCCATAGAGCCCCATGGAATCCCCCATGCCCGGACTCCGCGCCCGGCACTTCCAGATGGTAAACCGTGTGGTGAATTCCCCAGGCCGCGCAGGTGGCGTTCCCTGCCAGACTGGCCAGCAGCAGGGGCAGCAGGGCACCGTATTCCATCCGGCCCATCACCAGCACCTCCATGGCGAACACCGCCCCCGTCAGCGGCGTGCCGAACACCGCTCCGAACCCGGCGGCCACACCGCACATGAGCATGAGCCGCCGGTTTTCCACGCCCGCTTTGAAAATCCGCGCCAGTCCCCCGGCAATCCCGCCGCCCATCTGCACGGCCGTTCCCTCCCGCCCGGCCGATCCTCCGAACAGATGGGTGACCAGAGTTCCCAGCAGCACCAGTGGGGCCATCCGCGCCGGCACGCCGCCGCCCGGTTCGTGAATCTCCTCAATCAGGAGGTTGTTTCCCTTCGCGGAGTCCTTGCCGAAATGATGATAAAGCAGCCCCACCGCCACCCCGCCCAGAGGCAATCCCCACAGCAGTGCCGGATGGGCCCACTGAATCCGGATGACGCCCTCCAGCGCCCACAGAAAAAACGCCACCGCTGAACCCACCGGCAGCGCCACCGCCAGGGCCAGCGGAATGGTGTTCAGCAGCGGCTGAGGATTTCCTGTCCGGGCCGGCAGTAAAAAAAGCGGCTTCATGGTTGCCGTTTCTCGTGCAGGCATCCGGTCCGGAGCGCAGGGCGGCAGCGTGTTTTCCAGGCGTTCAGACGGTCCCGAAGCCCCGGATCTCACGCTGGGTTGTCCGTTCCGCAGCCACCGCAGTTTTCAGCCTTCCAGCCTTCAAAACGCTGGTTGATCTCCTCCGGCGTCAGGTCCTCCTTGTGGGTGGCCAGATTCCATTTGAAGCCGTAGGGGTCCAGCACCCCGCCCATGCGGTCGCCCCAGAACTGATCGGCCACCGCCATCGTGGAAGTGGCGCCGGCTTTCACGGCCTGTTCATGGGCGGCATCGACATCCGGCACATAAATCATCAGGGTGCCGGGGCAGCCGCCGATGGTTGCGGGGGACAACGCGCCCCACTCGGGAAATTCATCGGAAAGCATGATCACGGAATTGCCGATATTGAACTCGGCGTGCATGATTTCGCCCGTGTCCGAGGGCAGGCGGTAGCGCTCCACGGCATTGAACGCTTTTTTGTAGAATTCCAGAGCCTCCGCCGCGCCTTTGACGGTGAGGGAGGGCGTGACGCTGTGGTAACCGTCGGGAATCGGATTGACACTCATGGTTTCAGTAAGTGGTTGAGGTTCACCGGGAGCCAGCGCAGTCCGTGGAGCCCGGCGGAACGGGAACGTCGCGCGGCCTGTCCCCCGGGTCAAATTTTCGTGCTTCCGGGCCGGTGTTTTTCCTCACCGGCACCCCGAACGTTATTATCGGAAACGGCCACAAAAAAACGCGCCCCGGGAAGCGGGGCGCGTTGGGATTCAGGGAGTGCCGGAAAAATGGTCCCCGCAGGGACGGGATAATTTATTTCCGGGACTGCGAAAGCAGCAGCTGCAGCACATACCAGAACAGGGTGGCGATGCTGGCGAAGAGCGCCAGGGAGGCCGCCACATACTGATTGGTGTTGTAGTGATGGATGACGTTCGAGGTCTGGTAAAGAATGGTGCCGCCGACCAGCAGCAGCATGGCTCCGGTGAACCACAGGCCGAGATTGAAGCCGAACACGATGCCCACCACGATGGTTCCGAGAGCCACCATGCAGCCGATTTTCAGAAAGCCGGCCATAAAGGAGAAATCCTTTTTGGTGGTGAAGGCGACCCAGGTGAGCCCCAGGAAAACACCGACGGTGATGAGGCCCGCCTTCATGATGATGCCGTCCGCGTAATCCGAGGCCATCATCAGCAGAGGACAGAGAATGATGGTTTCCGCGGCCACATACAGTGCCAGCCCGGCATACTGGCCGCCGAGACTGGTGGCGGTGGACGCCCATTTGTCGGCGATATGGCTGACAAACATGAAAAGGCCGAGGACGATCAGCCAGGAAAACTTGCCGGTGAGCATGAGGCTGGCCAGCGCGGGAGCCACAGGCGAGGACATCAGCAGCGTCTCCAGCACCACCAGAGCGCCGAGGGCTCCGGCGACGTGCAGATAGGTTTTGCGGATGAAGGTGGCCCGGTCGGTCTGCGCGAGGGCGTCTGAGTAGAGGGATGATTGACTCATAAGGTGTGTGTCAGGAAGTGAACGGAAAGCAAAGCGTATCCATTCCGCCTCACTGTGCAAATTTTCCTTCACGAAGAATTCCCGCAAAGAGCGGGCGCTCCTGGATTTCCGGGCGCGTCACCGCTTCCGGACTGTGACCCAGGTCGAGGCCTTCCGCCCGCTGGCGGGATCGCGGGCGGTGATTTCATGACGGCCGGGAGTCAGGAGCGCGGTGCCGGCTTTGATTTCCAAAGTCGGAGAGGACCACTCCAGACCGGAAACCGCCGGAATCACCCGGAGCGGCAGCGCGCGCCCTCCGCCGGGAATATCGGGATCCAGCAGCACCGTGGTGCCGGGCAGGGGACTGGAAATCCGCCAATCCTCCGCTGAACCCGCCGTGACCGTTCCGCCGGCCACCGCCGCGTTTCCCAGCCAGTTGTCAGGACCGGCAAGCCAGGCCGCATATTCCGCCGGAAGGATGATCCGGGCGGCGGAGTCATAGCGGGCGGCGTCCGCCGCCTCCGGCACGGGCGCGAGCTCCCGGCGGAATTTCTCCATGACCACCGGGCGCTTTCCATCCAGCTCCGGCGGCAGCGGCAGACCGGTCAGCGGGTCCACGGAGCGCTCCACGATTCCTGGCGGCTGCGGAAACCAACCGCCTGGAAACTGGCTCTCCAGCCAGGAGAAAATATCGCGGAAAACCGGAGCCGCCCCGGTCACGCCGCTGACGCCGCGCATGGGGGAGTTGTCAAAATTCCCCACCCATACCCCGACCGTGAACCGCGCGTTGTAGCCGATGGTCCAGTTGTCGCGGTAATCGGTGCTGGTGCCCGTTTTCACCGCGCAGGGAAAAGGCAGCCGCAGCGCGGAATCCATGCCGAAGGAGCGCGCCCGGGCGTCGTTGTCCGACAGGATATCCGCCAGCAGCCAGCAGGCTTCGGGATCGAACAGCCGCTGACGGGCGGGCGGGTCGGGAGAGGGCTGAAACCGCAGCGGCAGGGATTCCCCCATGCGCGCCAGCGTGCTGTAGGCGGCGGTCAGCTCCAGCAGCGTGACTTCCCCGCCGCCGATGGTCAGGCCGAGGCCGTATTCCGCCGCCGGCTTCGTGAGAGTGGTCAGACCGGCGGACTGCAGCGCCGTGATCAGCGCCTCCGGCCCGCCATGGCTTTGCAACGTGCGCACCGCGCTGAGGTTCAGGCTGTTGGCCAGGGCGGTGCGCAGGGAGACCGGGCCCGAGGCGCGGTGATTGTAATTCTGCGGGCGGTAAAGCCCGCTGGCGGTCATGTATTCAATCGGCAGATCCGGCAGGATGCTGGCCGGGCTCAGGTCCTGCTGGAGCGCCAGCAGATACGTGAACGGTTTCAGCGCCGAACCGGGGGAACGCCGGGCCGTGGCCCCGTTGACCTGCCCGCCGTCGGCGGCGGCATAATCCCGGCTGCCCGTCAGCGCGAGCACATGGCCGGTATCATTCTCCAGCACCACCACCGCCCCCTGTCCCACATTTTTCCCGGCCAGCCGCGCCAGCCGGCCGGACACCGCGCGCTCCACCACCTGCTGAATCCGCAGGTCGAGCGTGGTGGTCAGAGTTTCCGGACGTTTGGCGCTTTCCGGCAGGGAATTCAGCAGCAGATCCACAAAATGCGGCGCGGCGAACGAGCCGTAGTGCCGCCGCAGCTGCAGCGGTTCCGCCCTGGCGCGGGCCAGGGTTTCCGTGTCCACCCAGCCCAGAATTCCCAGCCGCCCCAGAATCCATTGCTGCCGGGCAACCGCGCGGTCCGCGTGGCGCCAGGGATTCAGCCGCGTGGGCGACTGCGGCAGTCCGGCGAGGAACGCGCACTCCGCCAGGCTGCAGTCCGCCAGGGATTTGCCAAAATATCCCGCCGCCGCCGCCGCCGGGCCGAGATGCAGATTGCCGTAATCCAGCCGCTGGAGATACTGCTCCAGAATCCGCGTTTTCGGCCACGTCATCTCCACCCGGCGGGCGGTCAGGGCTTCAATCACCTTGGTGCGCGGCGTGCGGGCGCGGGGAGCGGCCAGCTTCACCAGCTGCTGCGTGACCGTGCTCGCCCCCGAAACCCGCCGTCCGGCTTCAAACCTGTCCCGCGCCGCCCGCGCCAGAGCCGCCGGATCAATGCCCCCATGGCTGTAAAACCGGTGATCCTCCGCCGCCAGCGTGGCCTGAATCAGAGCCTGCGGGATTTCCGCCAAAGCCGGCGGCGCCTCCGCCCGCATCCCCCCCGCCAGCAACCGCCGCAGCGGCGTCCCGTGAATATCCGTGATCCGCGTCCCCGCCGGCACCGGACGGCTCAGCGCCTCCGGCCACGGCATGACCCAGGGCAGAAGAAAATACCCCGCCGCCAGAGTCACCGCGACCGCCGGAAAAATCCATTTCCACCGCCGGAACCGGTGTCTTTGAGCGGATGGGCCGGATGGACCGGATGGACCGGATGGACCGGATGGACCGGATGGACCGGATGGGCTGGATGGGCTGGATGGGCTGGATGGGCCGGATGGGCCGGATGGGCTGGATGGACCGGATGGACCGGATGGACCGGATGGACCGGATGGACGGGCGCTTTCGGCCGGGCCTGCGGCCGGAGAACGGTTTTCTGCTGAGGGGAAAGGCTCCACAGCTCACCGGAATACCATCAATTCCGCGTGGTTGCACCCCAAAGGAGGGTGGACATTCCATCAACCGGTCCTTGCGGTTTCAGCCGTTTTTCAGCAGCTTCCCACCGGTCCGCCCCATGCCTCTTCTCCGCTGCTTCCCACCCTCCTTTCCACTCCTTCGTTTCCTTCGCGCCCTTCTGTTCAAACCCTTCCGCCGTCCGGCAGCGGCCCCGCCGCGCCGCATTTCCAGTTGCGGCTCAGGGGCCGGGGTCTAAAGCTCGCTCACTCCATTCATGAAAATAACCCGCGCTCTGATATCCGTTTCCGACAAATCCGGCCTGGAGGACTTCGCCCGCGGCCTGCACGCCCTGGGCGTGGAACTGCTCTCCACCGGCGGCAGCGCCGCGTTTATCCGCACCCTCGGCCTGCCGGTCGTGGAAGTTTCCGACTACACCGGCTATCCCGAGTGTTTTGACGGCCGGGTGAAAACCCTGCACCCCAAGGTTCACGGCGGTTTCCTCTATCAGCGCGAAAACCCCGAGCACGTCGCCCGCGCCGCCGAGCTGGAGGTGCCGCCCATCGATCTCCTCATCGTCAATCTTTACCCCTTCGAAAAAACCATCGCCAAGCCTGGCGTGACTTTCGAGGAAGCCGTCGAAAATATCGACATCGGCGGGCCCGCCATGCTGCGCGGCGCCTGTAAAAATCACGCCAGTGTCACTGTGGTCACCGATCCCGCGGACTACGCGCCGGTTCTTGATGAAATGCAGTCCAACGGCGGCGCGACCCGGCTCAAAACCCGCGAGCGCCTCGCCATCAAGGTCTTTCAGCGCACCGCCGCCTACGACACCGCCATCGCCAACTACCTCGCCCAGGAGCAGTCCACCGAAGGCTGCTTCAGCATCAACGTCCCGTTCTACCAGACCCTGCGCAACGGCGACAACCCGCACCAGAAAGCCAGCCTCTACGGCAATTTCGGCGATTTCTTCGAGAAATTGCAGGGCAAGGAACTCAGCTACACCAACATCCTCGACATCGAGGGCGCCGTGAATCTGGTCAACGAATTCAAGCGCCCCACCGTCGCCATTCTCAAACACACCAACCCCTGCGGCGTGGGCTGCGATGACGACGACCTCCGCGCCGCCTGGGACAAGGCTTTTGAAACCGACCGCCAGGCTCCCTTCGGCGGCGTCATCGTCACCAACCGCCCGCTCACCGAGCGCCTCGCCCGCGTGATCAGCGAGATTTTCACCGACGTCATCATCGCCCCTGATTTCGAGGCCGACGCCCGCGCCATTCTCCAGAAAAAGAAAAACCTGCGCCTCATCCAGGCCAATCTCCCGGCCATCGGCCAGTGGATGGAGAAAAACCCCGTCATCCGCAGCGCGCCCGGCGGCCTGATGGTCATGGACCGCGATGTCCGCGCCCTCGGCCTCCAGGACCTGGAGGAGAAAACCGTCACCAAACGCCCGCCCAGCAAGGAGGAGCTGGAGGCCATGCGTTTCGCCTGGAAAGTCTGCAAGCACGTCAAGTCCAACGCCATCGTCTTCGGTGCGCACGACCGCACCCTCGGCATCGGCGCCGGCCAGATGAGCCGCGTGGACTCCTGCCGCATTGCCGTCTGGAAAGCCCAGGCCGCCGGCCTTTCCCTCGAAGGCAGCGTTGTCGCCAGCGACGCCATGTTCCCGTTCCCCGACGGCCTCATCGCCGCCGCCGACGCCGGAGCCACCGCCGCCATCCAGCCCGGAGGCTCCGTCAAGGACCCCGACGTCACCGCCGCCGCCGACGAGCGCGGCATGTCCATGGTCTTCACCGGCCACCGCCATTTCCTGCATTGAGGGTGGGGCGGCGGAGTTGCTGGTTATTTGTTATTGGTTGTCAGTCTTTTGCGCTTTGAATTATGCCGATTCCTGACTTCCAGGCCTGCATGCTGCCACTTCTGCGTGCCGCTGCCGATGGAAACGAGATTCTGCTGAGGGACGCAGTCGATAGGCTGGCTTTGGAATTTCACCTGTCGCGGGAGGAGAGGGATGAATTGCTTCCAAGCGGGCGGCAGGCTGTGTTTGTGAATCGGGTTGGCTGGGCACGGACCTTTTTGAAGAAAGCGGGCCTTCTGTCGGCTCCAAGGCGTGGATATTTTCAGATTACATCGCGTGGACGTAAGACGCTGGGGGAGAATCCGGCTCAGATAAGTGTGAAGTATTTAGAGCGGTTTCCTGAATATTTGGAATTCAAGAATGCTAGTCGGGAAAAACCGGAGAATGGCGGCCTTGCCTTGCCGGAATCCTCATCCAACCAGACTCCGCTGGAGGCGCTGGAAGCTGCTTATGAAGGTCTGCGCGCTGAATTAGCGGCGGAAATTCTTTCCGCCGTCCGTGTCAGTGATCCTTCCCGCTTCGAGAATATCGTCGTCGAACTGCTGGTGAAAATGGGGTACGGCGGCAGCCTCAAGGATGCGGGGAGGGCCATCGGACGGAGCGGTGATGAGGGCATTGACGGCATCATCAAGGAGGATCACCTGGGGCTGGATAACATTTACATTCAGGCAAAGCGCTGGGAGGGCACCGTCAGCCGCCCGGAAATTCAGAAATTCGCGGGTGCGCTTCAGGGCCAGCGCGCCCGGAAAGGGATTTTCATCACAACTTCCGGATTTACCAAGGAAGCCCGGGATTTTGTTTCGAGGATTGATTCCAAAATTGTTCTGATCGACGGTGCCGAACTCGCGACTCTGATGATCGATTTCGGAGTCGGAGTTACCCCTGTGGCCACTTACCAGCTGCGGAAGATAGATTCTGATTATTTCACCGAAACCTGATTGTCGGTCATTCACGCTTCCATCCTTAACCGCCCGCTCCGAAGATCCATGATTATTCTCGCCCAGACCATCGTCCAGAATCATACCGTCACTCAAAGCGGGATCAGCCTTGGGGCCGCTTTGGCCGTCGTCTGCTCGTGGCAGCGCAACCGCTCCATTCTTTGGGCGGTTCTGGCCGGGATCCTCTCCTGGGTTTATGTCATCTATTTTGCGGTCACGCGGTCCGCGGATGAGGGGAAGTGACCGTTTTTACCCTTTTACTTTAGGATTTTTCCCATGCCAGCACTCGGAGTAAATATTGACCACGTGGCCACGCTGCGGCAGGCGCGTTACGCGCTGATGCCCCAGGCCCACAATGAGGAGCCCTCCCTGCTGGAGGCGGTGGCGGCCTGCGAGGAGGCGGGCGCGCAGGGCATCACCATTCACCTGCGGGAGGACCGGCGGCACATTCAGGATGCGGATGTTTATCAGATCCGGGAGGCGGTTAAAATCCACCTGAACCTGGAGATTGGCAACACGCCGGAGATTGTGGACATCGCCTGCGGGGTCAGGCCGGACAGCGTGTGTCTCGTTCCCGAGAACCGCCACGAAATCACCACGGAGGGCGGGCTTGATATCGGGAGCCATGAAGCCGCCATCGCCGCCACCACCGCCAGGCTTCAGGCCTGCGGGATCCGCGTCAGTCTTTTCATCGATCCCCATCCCGCCCAGGTCGCCGCCTCCGCCCGCGTGAAGGCCGACATGATCGAGCTGCACACGGGCGCTTACGCCAACACCACCGGTGCGGAGCGCGAAGCGGAACTGGAGCGCCTCATCGCCGCCGGCGGTCAGGCCGCGGCGCTGGGCCTTCAGGTCAACGCCGGCCACGGCATCACCACCGGCAATCTCCCGCCGCTGCTGGCGATTCCCCACCTGGCCGAGCTGAATATCGGCCACCACATCATCAGCCGCGCCATCACTCTCGGACTCCGCGACGCGGTCCGCGAAATGCTGACGGCCATGCGGGGAGGGCCTGCCGGCTGCTGACGGCTCCCGCTTTCCGGCCGGAGTCCGGCCGGTTCATTCCGTTTTTTCAACCCCTGCAAACCCCGCTCCATGTCCGCTGACTCCCACCCGGAAGAGGAAGCGTCCCCGCGATCCGGAGCCGGCGGCTACCGGGATTTTCTGGCGGACCGCGAGGACCTCATGCGCCACAAATGGCTCATGAGCGAAAGAGCCGGCCACGATGTCGGTCTGGAGGCCGCGCTTCTGGACTGGGTCGCCCACCAGCGCGCCGCTTTCCGCAGACAGCGGGCGGGGAAACGGGCGGACTGACCAGCGGTCTGAGTCTCCGGACGGT
Source organism: Verrucomicrobiota bacterium (assembly GCA_040386695.1). Lineage (GTDB taxonomy): Bacteria > Verrucomicrobiota > Verrucomicrobiia > Verrucomicrobiales > V1-33 > CAIZWU01. Next base: position 66,998 of record JAZKFB010000091.1, on the reverse strand, counting down.
TGCGCGGGGTTTCAGGCGGGCGCAGGGGGAGGGATTCATGGACGAGACTTTGATCACAGGGCATTTGGACGAGGCCGCGATGCGGCGGCTGGCGGCGGCTTTTTACCGGCGGATGCGGGAGGATGATCTGATCGGGCCGATGTATCCGCAGGACGACTGGGAGGGGGCGGAGGAACGCTTCGCGGGGTTTTTGTGTTTCCGGTTTTATGGAAATATGGGCTATATCGCTTCGCGGGGACATCCCCGGCTGCGGGGGCGGCATCTGCCGTTCCGCATCGGGGAGGCGGAACGCGACCGCTGGCTGGAGATCATGTGCGCGGCCATGCTGGAGACGGCGGTTCCGGCGGAGGCGGCGGGGGCTCTGACGGCGTTTTTCGCGCAGGTCGCCGACTTCATGCGCAACACCGGGCCCGGTCCTGAATGAAATGGCGGTCCTGGCGAATCCTGTGGCCATCCTGCCCGGCACCGCGCCCGATTCCTCCGGTTTCCCGGAATATTATCCTCAGCCTGAATTCCGGAGAGACGGGCCACGGATTTCACGGATGGGACGGATAATCACGGATGAATGAAAAGAAGGGATAACCCTGCGGGTGAATCATGTAATTTCAGCTGAATCCGTGCGCATCCGTTATATCCGTGAAATCCGTGGCCCGTCAGCGGCCAATTGAGGGTCAGCCTTTTCCGCCGCCGCCATGACTTTTCCTTTGCCTCCCCTCACCAGCATTCCGCCGGAGATGGTGGCGCTGACGGACTACGAGCCGCTGGCGCGGAAACATCTCGGCGAGCAGGCGTGGGCGTATTTTGCCGGAGGCGCGGCGGATGAGGTCACGCTGAGGGAAAACCGTTCCGCGTTTGACCGCCTCCGGCTGATTCCCCGGGTGCTCAACGATCTGCGCGGCGGACACTCAAAAGTCACGCTGTTCGGCCGGGAATTTCCGTTTCCGATCCTGGTGGCGCCCATCGCTTACCACCGCATGGCGCACACGGACGGGGAAATGGCCACGGTGCTCGGGGCTTCGGCCATGAAGGCGGGAATGGTGGTCAGCACCCGGGCGTCGGTGCCCCTGGAGGACATCGCGCGCGCGGCGGAGACGCCGCTCTGGTTTCAGCTCTACATCCAGCCGGACCGCCCGTTCACGGAAGCTCTGGTGCGGCGGGCGGAGGCGGCGGGTTACGGGGCGCTGGTGCTCACGGTGGACGCGCCGCTGAACGGCATCCGCAACCGCCTGCAGCGCTCCGGTTTCCGGATGCCCGCCGGGGTCGAAGCCGTGAATCTGCGCGGTATGGGGGGGCCGGACCTGCGGCCGCGTCAGGCGGGGGAAAGTGTCGCTTTCGGACCGCTGCTGGACGGGGCTCCCACCTGGCGGGACCTCGACTGGCTGCTTTCGGTCACCCGGCTTCCCGTGATTCTGAAAGGCATTCTTTCACCGGACGATGCCACGCTGGCCATGGAGCATGGCTGCGCGGGCATTGTGGTGTCAAACCACGGAGGCCGCACGCTGGACACTTTGCCGCCCACGATTGAGGTTCTACCGGAAATCGCGGACCGGATTGGCGGCTGCATCCCCATTCTGCTGGACGGCGGCATCCGGCGCGGGACGGATGTTTTCAAAGCCATCGCCCTGGGAGCGGATGCGGTGATGGTGGGCCGTCCGTGTCTTTTCGGGCTCGCGGTCGCGGGAGCTGTCGGTGTGGCGCACGTCCTGAACATTCTGCGGGCGGAATTCGAGGTGGCCATGGGACTGGCCGGATGCGCCACGGTGGATAAAATTCAGCGTGCCAGCGTGCGGGAGCGGCGTTTTTGAAAATCAAAATGGGAATTTGAACAGAAGGCCACAAAGAACACAAAGCAGGGCATCCGCAGGGAACACACCGCATTGGATAACCTCACCCGGCGGGCGGGCATTGAATCACAACTGTTCTTTTTGTGATCTTTGTGACCTGCTGTTCAAATTCATTTCAGAATTTGAGTTCAGCCGCCCGCTCCCGTGCTCTGCTGGCGGGGAAGAAGGGTGATGCGTTTGAGGCGGCCGGCGTCCTCGGGGGACCATGAACGGACGGTGGGATGCTCCTTGAAGGCGTTGTGGACGAGGCGGCGCTCGTAGGAATTCATGGGGTCCAGCTTCACGGGCTGACCGGTGGCGTGGACCTGATCCGCGATTTTGAGAATGCCGGAAAGGAACTGATCAATCTCACGGCGGCGGAAATTCTCCACATCCAGCCGCACCCGGGGGGCATCGGGGTATTTGCGGCGCAGGAGCTTGTTCACCAGATGCTGCAGGTCGTCCAGCCGCTCGCCCTTCCGCCCGATAAGAGCCTGGGGTTCGGGTGTGCGGACGTGCAGGGAAGGGCCGGTGGGATCCTCGTCCATCTCGATGGTCACGCTGTAACCCAGATGACGGAGCATGATTTCGAGGATTTCGCGGGCGCTGTGGGCGGCGTTCATGGTGGGGCGGAGGAAAGGGAACGGATTAAACCGAAAAGGCAGGGCCGTCCCGGAGAACGGTCCCTGCCGGACGATAGCACTCTCCGCGCCGGTTGCAGCGCGGGATTTTCGCGGTCACGGACCTTTTTTGAACGTGCTCTTTCCACCGCCGGGGCCGGAGCGTCCGGCTTTGGCTTTCTGCTGGGCGGCGGCGGCGGCCGTGGCGCGCTCAATGAAGGACGGACGGCGGGCAACTTTCTTCAGTTCCGGTTCCGGCTGGCGCTTGGCGATCCAGGTCTGGAAGATGGAGATGACGTTCTGCACGGACCAGTAAAGCGCCAGGGCGCTGGCGGTGCTGTAGCAGAACATCAGGAAGAACAGCGGCATGATCTTGAAGATCTTCTGCTGCATCTCCGTCTGCGGGGTGACCTGCGCGGGCTGGGGCGCCACCTTCATCTGGAGGAACATGGTCACAGCCATGATCAGGGGCAGGGGATTCAGCGGGAATCCGGCGATGTGGACCACGGTGTCGGGCAGGGACAGGTCACGCACCCAGAGGAAGGGATGGCCGCGCATTTCCACCGCGCCCTGCATCATGCCGAAGTAGCCCAGGAAAATAGGGAACTGCAGCAGCACCGGAAGACAGCCGCCGACGGGATTCACTCCGTAGTCGCGGTAGAGCTTCATGGTCTCCACATTCATTTTCTGCGGATCGTCCTTATGCTTCTCCTTCAGCTGCTGCATGAGGGGCGCCAGCTGGGCCATGCGCTTCATGGAGTTCGTGGACTTGATGGAGAGCGGCCAGATGACGATACGCACCAGCAGGGTGAGCATCACGATGGCGATGCCGAAGGAGCCGACCCAGCCGTGGAAGGTGTTCAGGAGCCAGAGGAAGAGATTGCTGAGGCTGCGGAACATGCCGTAGTGCATGCCCTGCTTGCGCTCCCCGCCGATATTGCCCAGAACGGTGCCGGAACGCGGGCCGGTGTAGATCTGGCCGGCCCAGGTGGTGCTGGCTCCGGGATCAAGCGCCGTGCCGGGCATTTCCAGGGCGGTCTGCATGGCCCAGCCTTTGACGGTGCTCAGGCCGGGATCATCATGCTCGACCCACTCGCGTCCGGACCAGAGATTGGTGAAACCGCCCTGCGCCAGGCTGGAGGGACTGACCATCACGGCGTAAAACTGATTGTGCAGGCCGGCCCAGGTCAGGTTTTTCAGCTGCCGGGTCATCTCCGGCACCGCGGTGCGGGTCTGGAAGCCCAGAATGTTGCCGGCATCGAACTTGTCGGCGGTGATCACGTCCACGTCCCCGTCGGCATACCAGTCGGTGGCGGTGTAGGTGGGGCGGTCATTGCTGTGCAGCGCGCCCATGACCCCGGCGTAGAGACCGTAGGAGTGGGGAAGTTTCTGGGTTCCGGTGTTGCGCAGGGTGATTTTCAGGTCCCAGAGATAACCCCAGCCGTCGAGGGGGTTGCCGTCGATCATGGTCCACACCTTGGTGGTTTCGACGCCGTTGGCGTTGGCGGTGAAGGTGATGGAGCGGCCGGTGACGGCGCTGACCTGGTAAACGGTTTTCTCCGCCGCGCCGTTGTTCTGGGTGAGCGCGCCGATGGGGGCGGTGGCGTGATCGTTCAGCACCTGCTCGGTGCGGCCGGCGTAGGGACCGGCGAGGATTTTGACCTGTTTGATGCCCCCGCCGATGTTGGTGAATGTGGTGATGGCGGCCTCATTCTTAAGCACATTCTCCTGCGCGGGCACGGCGGGAGCGGCGGCGGGGCCCGCAGGCCCGGCCGGCGTGACCGGAGCGGCGGCGGGGGCTGCCGCCGCCGGAGCCGCCGGGGCGGCGGGCGCGGTCTGCTCGGCGGGAACGGCGGGGCGGGGAGCGGGTTTCTGGGTGATGATCGAGTAGCCGAGGCCGAGGCCGCAGAGGATCACGATAGCCCACTCAAGGCGGTTCATTTTCATAAATCAGGAGAAGCGGAGGAAAGGGGGAGAAAAGAAAAGGCCGCAGGAAATCCGCGGAAAAAAGGGGAGGGTCGCCTTACGGTGGGCCGGAGGAAATGACAAATGACAAAATGAGAGGGGTAAGGCCCGGGGGGGGAATGTTATGAATGACCGGGGCATGCACGCGGCTCACCGGCCTTTCCGGATCCCTCAAGTCATTGGGAAAGAGTGGTTTGGAAACTTCCACCCGGAATCTCTGTTTATTTTGATCCTGATGAGGCGGCGGAATCACCGGGCTGGATGCTCCGCGGCCGCTCAGGCTGGAAGCCCGCATCATCCGGGGGATTCGCCGCAGCCGACGGATGCCCCGGCACCGGGTCATGGCCATACCCGCCCCAGGGATGGCAGCGGGCAATACGGCGGATTCCCAGCCATGAGCCGCGCAGGAAACCGTGTGTCTCCAGCGCGTCCAGAAAATACTGCGAGCAGGTCGGCTGGTAACGGCAGCCGGCTCCGGGACCGGCCAGACGGTGGAGCACCGGGGAAATCACCACCTGATAGCTGCGGATCAGCCAGCGGAGCACCGCTTTCATGCCGGCGGCGGGGTGCCGGGTAAGGGAGGGAGGGGAGTGGCGGTCTCTTCCCTCCCGCCGCCGATGAGGAGTCCCGCTCTGGTGGCCAGGCGGACCCAGTCCTGCCGCACGGCCTCATAATCAGCGCGCACGGCGGAATGCCGGGCGATGGTGACCACATCGTGGGTGAGTCCAATACGGGGGGCGAACTCCCGCACGATCATGCGCAGCCGGCGGCGCACGAGGTTGCGTTTCACGGCATTGCCGATACGCCGGGTGGTGGTGAAACCAAAATGGGCGTGACCCCGGTCCGGACGGGGGCGCACCGCCACAATCAGATGCCGCCCGGTCCAGGAACGGCCGGATTCACGCACAGAGGTGAAATCCGCCGTGCGGGACAGACGCTGGGCGCTGGGCAGGGCCATGACGGAACCGGGATGGAAAGAAACACCCGGAAAAGCGGAGCGGTGAACGCCGCCGCTTATGACTGCGTGTGGCGGGCGTACTGCACTTCGGCACCCTTCGGCAGGAGGCGCTTGCGGCCTTTCTGACGGCGGCGGGCGAGACAGGCGCGGCCGTTTTTGGTGGCCATGCGGGCCCGGAAGCCGTGCTGGTTTTTACGGGTGCGCTTGGAGGCTTGATACGTGCGTTTGGACATGACTGGTGTAAGTTGAAGGGAAAAGGACGGGATTTGCCCGGTCAGCCATTCCGTGAGAACACAGAAACGCCAACGCTGCCGGAAGCGGGCGCGCAGTCTAGGTTCTGCCCGCTCATTGTCAACCGGCGAAAGGATCATCCGTTCGAATGAGAGCCGCGTCCCCGGGAGGAAGGGGACGGAAGGCGCGGATGGGGAACGGGGAAGCGGGACGGAACAGTCCAGGGACCTCCCGGCGGGGCTTTTTTCTGTCCGTTCATCCGCGTGTTCGGATAGGTTTCATGCTGCTCCGGCACCGGCGGTGTTATTAAACGCAGCGCTATTAAATATTTGAAAGCAAATCTTATACCGGTAAATTCGGTTGCCAGCCGCGGTCCTCCCGCCTACGCCATAAACTGCCGGTTGCCGGCCCTGTCCCCCAGCCAGTCCCTGATGCCCCCCCAATCCGCTCTGCGCCGCGCCGCCGATCCGCTGTCCATGATGGACCGCAACCGGACGCTGCTGACCGACACCACCTGCTACAGTTACAAGCACGTGGACGGGCAGGATTTGGAGGCATACGCGTTTCCTGTGGCCGGAGAGGCTCCTCCGGAGGGCCGGCCCGCTATTCTGTTCTTCTACAGCAGCACCTGGGACACGGGATTAGTCAGTCAGTTCGCGCCTCATTGCCTGTATTTCGCCAATCGCGGCATTCAGCCCATTCTCTTTGATTACCGCGTCACCTCCCGTTTTCCGGCAGCCTCCCCGTGGGACGCGATGATGGATGTGCGCAGCGCCATCCGCTGGGCCCGCCAGAATGCGCCGGAACTGGGGCTGCGCACGGACCGGATCGTGGCCTGCGGGGGCTCCGCCGGCGCCCATGCCGCCCTCGCCGCCGCCATGATGACGGACGGGGATGATCCACAGGACGATCCCGCGTTTTCCTGTGTTCCCGATGCCCTGATTCTGTTCAGCCCGATTCTGGATTTCTCCAAAAAAGGGGTCACGGGCGTGAAGCTGATGGATAAAAAAACCGCGCGCCGCGCCGATCTCGTGAGACAGGTCCGCCGCCATCTGCCGCCGATGATCATTTTTCACGGCACCGCCGACCGGGTGGTTCCCTTTGAGAACAGCGAGCGCTTCCGCCGTAAAATGTGGTGGCGGGGAAATCAGTGCCGTCTGCTCGAATTCGAGACCGAGGGGCACGGTTTTTTCAATTTCAATGTCAATCCCCGCCTTTACGAGCTGACCATCAACGAAAGTGACGCTTTCCTGGTGGATTTGAAATTTCTGTCCCCTGCCGCTGACGATGACGGCACTCCCCGGCTGGCCGGGGATGGGCGGTTTCACCGGAATTTCTAAAGAGCCGGGTTTTTGGGGCAGGTGCCCGCAGGCGTCTCCTGAAAACTCCATTGGGAAAGCCGCAGGCTTTCATCCGGAACGGTTATCGGATTCTGGCGCTCAGTTTCTGCTCCAGTTTCTCCATGCGCCGGATGCGTTCCTCGCCCCGGCGGGTCATCCAGGAAAAGAGGAAGGAAACCACCAGCCACAGGGCGACTCCGGAAAAGATCACCACAAGGCAGATTGAGAAAACGCCGTGGCCATCATCGGAAAAAGAAGAATCCATGACAGATTTCAGTTCAGGATTTCCGCCCCGCAGGGCAAGATCCGCGAAAAGCCTACCATGGCAGCATGACTCCCTGACGGTCAAGTGGTTGAAGCCGTAAATTCAATTTTTCATGACCATCGGAACCGGCTTCCAACTGCCATGGCCGGCGGTCTTCTCATAAATTTCCGGAGCAATTCATAAAAACCATGAAAACCGCAGAAACCCGCAAACTCCAAAGCGAGGATCACCGGCAGACATAAAAAACCCCAATCCCGGCAGGCCGGAATTGGGGTTTTAATTTTTTTGATGAGTGAAGGCGGAATTTACCTGGCTTCCTTCACAAGGGCCCCGGCGGGTTTGGGGGTGGCGGGTTCGCCGGGCATGGCTTTGCCGAGGGCGAGGTCCGCCGGGCGCATGCCTTTGCGGAAGCCGTTGCCGTTGTAGAAGCTGGGCTTGTATTCATCGACGTAGGTGACGTCGGCTTTGGCGGGAATTTCGAGGCCCTGGCCCCAGTAAACGCCGTTCACCAGCAGACGGCGCAGGCCCTCGCTTTCGAGATCGGTGGCGTCGCCCATGGTGGTCACGAGGATTTTGTTGGTCCCGCCGGAGGCGTTTTTGTTCACGCGGGTCCAGACGATGGGCATCATAGGGTCGTTGATGCCCTGGGTCTTTTTATCCGGGGTGCGCTGGCGCTCGTATTTGGCGGCGGGGGCGTCCGGAGTCAGGCCGGCGACGCTTTCTCCCCGCACGAGGATTTTGGCGTCGGCGGGCGGATAAGCCTCATAAACATCCGTGAGGCCGAAGATGCCGCTGACGCTGTTGAGCAGCGGGTCAGCTTTGGCGCCGGGTTCAATGATGCCGCGGGTGGCCTCGATTTTATGTTTGCCCCAGTGGTTCACCCAGTTCTCGCCCAGCACGTTTTCGCCGAAGTCGCCGAAGGGTTTCTGCGCGTCGCCGGTCAGGGCGTGGGTGGCGGTGCGCAGGCCGATGATGGGCACGCCCCGGTTCACGGCGTCCACGAAGTGCTTCAGGTCCGCTTCGGGCCATTTGCGGAAGCGCGTCAGGAGGACGATGCCGTCGGCGCTGTCGAGCTGGTCGGAGTCGGCGAGCGATTTGGTGTTGTTGGGGTCGATGGTCCCGTCCGCCGCGAGGGAGAAAAGGACCGTGGTTTTGAAGCCGTGGCGCTGGCTGACGATTTTGGCCAGCATGGGCAGGCCCTCCTCGCTGCGGTATTCCTCATCGCCGGCGATGAAGACGATGTGCTTGCCTTTGCCGGGCCCGTCTTTGGGCGGGTAGGTGATGTGGTTGGGACTGTCCGCGAGGGCGGAGCCGGCGAGGGCCGCCAGCAGAGTGAAGGTTTTGAGAAGCTGCATAATATAATAAGGTGATCGGATGAAGGGTGAATTCAGTTTCTGATTTCGGGAGCGGATCTTACTGGGGATTGGCCGCGATGTAGGCGTCCACGTCCTTGGTGACCACCAGCCTGCCCCACATGATGACGGCGTGGCCGGGGAAGGTGCAGACGTATTCGTATTCGCCTTCCGCGGACGGGGCTTTGATCTGGAGTTTTTCCTTTTCGCCAGGCTCCAGGAGAGCGGTGGCGGCGATGGGGTTGTAGCCTTTGGGAATGTACTGGCGGCCTTTTTTGTCGCGGAGGTCAGGGGTCATGGTCATGGCCGCCTGCCCGACTTCGAGGTGCTTGCCGGGTTCCACGACCACAAGGTTGTGGGGCATGACGTCGGAGTTTTCGAAGACGATCTCAAAGGGTTTGCCCTTCTCGACGACGATGCGGGTGTTGTCGTAGCGCAGCTGCTCGCGGACGGTTTTCACCACAAACACGCTGACGCCGAGGCCGCGCAGTTCCTTCCGGACATTGGCGTCGCCGGCGAGGGTGGCGAGTTCCATGCCGAGCTGGTTCAGCTCCACAAAGCTCTGCTCGCTGCGCTGTTTGGCGTCCACGGTTTTGGCGTAAGCAAGGATGTCCCTGGCAAGCGGTCCGGCCAGAGCCTTGTCCCAGGCGGTGCGGGGAAGCTGGTTGACGGCGTCCACCACGGAACCGCGCTCGGTGCCCTCGTGGAGGTATTTGGCGAGAACTTTGAAGTTCGCGGGCGCGTTGTCCGGCCCCATCAGGGACAGGGCGAAAAGCGCCGCTTTCAGCTCGCCCCCGGCCGCTTTGCCGCTGGCGAGAAGGTCCGTGATTTTCTGCTGGAACTCCACGCGCAGGGCCGGGTCGAGCACAAATCCGAGGCCGTGCAGCAGGGCTTCGCGTTCCGCGGGTTTCCCGGCGGCGGCCCAGGCGGTGCCGGCTTTGCCGTCCGCGAGGACGAGCGCGCCCCAGGCGGCGTTGCGGACGGGAGCGAGTTTGGCCTCAGCGGCAAGCTTGGCGATCCCGGCGCGGCCGGCCGCGAGGTCGGCGGGCGGCGTGGCCGTGAGCAGTTTGCCCAGTTCGGCGGCGGCTCCGGCGGCGGGGCTGCCTTTGGCGTCGAGGCGCGCGAGGTTGCTCAGAATTTCGGCGGTGCGGGTGCTTTTGCGCAGAGTGACCAGTTCACTGATCACCGCATCGCGGGTCGGCTGATCGTAGCTGCGGCGCTCCAGACGGGCGAGGAGGATGGCCTCGCTCGGCTTCTGGCGGGACAGATCCTTGTCATCCATTTTGGAAATGACGAGACTGGCGAGTTCCGGATCCGCCGGAATGGCGTCGCCTTTGAGCACCGAGAGCAACTGCCGGATGGTTTCCTTGTAGCAGTAGTTCAGGTAGTAGTCGGACTCGAAGCGCAGAGTGCTGTAGGCCACTTCGAGGGCTTTCGCGGCATCCGCGCCTTTGAAGAAGCTGGCGGCGCGCACGGCCTCCAGACGGACGCGGGGGGCGCTGTCGTTGGCTCCGGTTTTCAGCAGGTCGAGGGCGTTGGGAATGCGGTCGCGCTGGTAGCAGATGACGCGGAGGGCCTGGGCGCGGGCGCGGGGATCGGGGCAGTTCAGCACGGCCTCGATGAGCGGCTGGTTGACCACGTTGTTCCACTGGTGGACCCAGAGGGCCTCCAGAATGTGGTGCGCGTCCTTGATGTTGTTGGGGTCAAACTGTTTCACCCACTGCTGCACGGCGGGGATGACCTCGCTGGCGGCGTGTTTGCTGAGTTCGATTTTGGCGCGCATGCGCACGTCGTTCTGCGGCTCCTTCAGGAGATCCAGAAGCTTGGCGACCGGCTCGCCGTCGATCTTTTTGACCTCCTGCAGCGGGCGGCCCTCGTAGGTGATGCGGTAGATGCGCCCGTGCATGTGGTCGCGGTTGGGGTCGCGCAGGTGGTGCTGGAGGTGGCCGATGAGCTGCTGGCTCCAGTCACAGAAATAGATCGATCCATCCGGAGCCACACTGACGGCGGAGGGGCGGAAGTTGGGGTCGTCCGAGGAGACGAGATCCTGGGGAAGGGTCTCGCCTTTGAGGCCCGAGCCCTCCTCGTCCATCTTCACGCGCCAGATGCCCTGGAAGCTGATGACGTTGCAGTTCAGGAAGTTGCCCTGCCAGTCGTCCGGGAAGTGGGCGCTGGTGACAATGTTGGTGCCGGCGCAGGGGCGGGAGGGGCGTTTCCAGAATTCCTGCATGCCGGGGTGCGCGCCCTCGTCGAGATGACCGGAGAAAGCGGGGCCGAAGTAGTTGGCGTTGCCGGTGGCGTCGGTGATCAGGTCATTGCCCCAGTAGTCGAAAACGCGGCCGTGGGGATTGGCGAAGTTGTAGGGCACATGGCGCTCGAACTTGCCGGTGTTGGGCTCGAAGCGGTAAATGGCCCCGTCCGTATTGCGCACCGGACCATTGTAGGTTTCGACGTTGGTGCGGTGGAAAACGCCGTCGCTGCAGTACATCGCGCCGCCGGGCTCCAGGCACATGGAGTTGGTCTCGTGGTGCGAGTCGGCGGCGTCGAGGCCGTTGAGGATGCGCTCCTTAAAGTCCGCTTTGCCGTCGCCGTCGGTGTCCTTGATGAACCACAGATCGGGCGACTGGATGAGAATGACGCCGTCCTTGTAAAACTGGAAGCCGGTGGGGCAGTTCAGGCCGTCCGCGAACTTCGTGGCCTTCACGGCCTTGCCGGTTTTGGGATCCAGATCCAGCACCATCAGATGGTCGCCCTGGCGGTCGCCGGGAATGGCTTCGGGATAGGTCGGCCAGGAGGAGATCCACAGCCGCCCTTTGGTGTCCCAGTTCATCTGCACGGGGTTGATCATGTCCGGAAACGTCTTTTCCGAAGCCACCAGCTCCACCTTGCAGCCGGGAGCGACTTTCATGCGCTTGATGGCCTCCTCGGGATCGAGGTAAGGGGTGACGTCCAGCTTGTTGGGATCCACCTTGTCCACCGGAGGCAGGTTGCTGTCGTCCACTTTCAGATTCCCGCCTTTGGCCACCGCCCAGATGCGTTTGTCGCGGTTCGCGGTCAGGAGGTCCCGCTGGGTCATCTCCTGCATCATGATGGTGTGATTCGTCACCCCCTCGCCGGGCGCGTTTTTCTCCTTGTAGGGAATGTGGCCGCGCTGGCCGTAAATATTATACTGGTCCACGCTGCGGTAGCGGTGGTGCCACTCGTAGTTTTTATCCAGCACCGCCTCCCGGATTTTCACAATCCCCGGATCCTTGATGGATGGGGCCTCACTGCCGAAGAGACCCTTGAACTGGATCGCCGCCAGCTGCTCGTCGCCGAGTTCATTCAGGTGAATGCCATTGACGGTGAGATGTTTGCCCCCGCTGGCGGCGTAGGCGGCTTTGGAAGGGGAGAACAGGTCCACAAACTGCACGCCTTTGGCCTTGGCCACCTCGCTCATGGCGGCGGTGTAGAGGGCGATATTTTTATTGTTGGCCTCGCCGTTGGGAAAATCCGGGCTTTTCAGGTCCTCGTGGGCGATGGGCGAGAAGATCACCAGCTTCGGCGCGCTGACGCCGTTGTATTTCTGAGCGAGGGTGTCGCCGATGAACTTCCCGAGATCCTTTTTGAACTTATCGATTCCTTCCGGCCCTTTGAAGGATTCATTGAAGCCGAAGTAGGCGAAAATCACATCCGCTTTGGCCTTGGTCAGCCATTCGTCGGATTTCGGCACATCCATGGAGCGGATGCGCACCGTGAGCTCATCGGCGGCATTGGCCAGATTCCGCACCTTAAGGTCGAGGTCCGGATAGGCTTTGTAAATCATCGACTCCAGCCAGGCGTAATGCTGCTGGCGGTCCCCGAGGGTGTTGCCCACATAGGCGATGCTGTTGCCCTTGCCGAGTTCCAGCTTCACCGGCTGGGCCGGCGCCTGCGCGTGGACGAACGGACTGGCCGTGAGGGTCAGAAATGGAATGGCGTGTCTCGGGTGCAAATTCATGAGTGTCTGGTCGGTCGGTCGGTAAGGAGAGTCGGGAGGATGGTGAGTGAACCCTCCGTGATGACGGAAGTCCAATACGCGATCACTCCCCGCCCCTCTTCCGTTTTTCCTTTACCCCGGCTCCGCGTCGGCGGGGAAGGGAAATCCACAGCTTGATCTTTCCAGGGGAACACCCTGATTTTCAGGGCGCGCCCGGCCGGGAAAAAGAAACACGGAATTCCTGGTCTGTGATTTTTTACCTTTTTTGGAGGGAAAACGCAGGCAGACATTGCGGCAAATCCCCGGCAACCCCGCTCTCACCGCAGAGGAATGGCTCAGCCCTCGTCCGCCAGACCGCCCGCGAAATCCGCCCCCGGCGGCACCGGCGTGGCCCAGTTCTTCAGCGCCAGCTCCCGCAGAGCCGCAAAAGCGGGGGATTGTCCTGAAAGATCAATGCCATCGGCGGAGGCGGCATGCGCGGCGGCATTCAGCGCCTCCTTGTACCCCAGCTGATACTCCACACTGCTGATGGACAGGGTGCTGGCGGCTTTGTCATGGATATCGCGGGCATTCATCGGTGTGGGAGCTGAAGGGTGAAGGCTGAAGAGTGGAAGGCTGAAGGGGGGAAGGGTAGGCGATGGCGGGTTTCACCCTCTTCCTTTTCAACGAAACGACAGCCCAGCGGCAACGGAGACCGTGAGAAAACGCAAAACCCGCGCCTCAACACCACCAGCCTCCCCCTGCTCCCCTCCGGAAACAGGAAACCCCGGGCCCGCCCCCCGCTCCAAAACCCCGCAGCGGCCGGGCGGACGCTTTGGACTGCGGAGACTTGTCTCCGCTTTGGGAAAGGAGACTTGTCTCCGTCACGTGATTCGCCGCAAAACCCGCGAATAACCCCAGACCCCCCAGGTGCGGAGCTGCCCCCGCTGAGGAAAGTGAAAGCCCCCGCTGAGGAAAAGGTGAAGCACACTCCCGCACCCCCCACCAATCATCCTCCTTCCGGAACGAAACGGGAAACTCACCCCGCTTCCCGTCCTCATGGTTCCAGCCCACCCGGTTATGAGGCTGAAAAGGCGGACCTCCGGCAAGCCGGCACTCCAGCCCAGCCGGACCCGGATAACAAATCCACCGCAAAGCTTCGGCTCCCAACCGCCCCGTTTTCATCTCCAACCGCGCAACTTCCGCTCCCGACCGCCCCGTTTTCACACCCGACCGCGTAGTTTCCGCTCCCAACCGCCCCGTTTTCACTTCCGACCGCACAGCGATATTCTTTCACGGCGGGGTCTTCTTTTTCCATGGCGGAAACCCCGTCTTTCATCGCGGAGCCTGCAAATTTGACCGCGAAGCCCTCAAATTCCACCGTTCCCCAATCGGATTCCACCGCGCGCGCCCGGATTTCCACAGCGGACCCTTAATTTCCGGCCGCGCAGCCTTCCGCTTTCACCGCGCGGCTCTGTTTTTCGATGGCGGAGCCTCCGCATTCGATGGCGGAGCCCTGATTTTTCACCGCGAAGCCCTGATTTGCCTCCGCCTAACCTTAATCCGCCTCCAAACAGCTCTGAAGTGGCATAAACAGTGAAAATTTCTTCAGGAGACACACCGAATATCCGTGCAATCGAAACAAAAATTCAGTAATAAAATGAAACCCCATCACCTGAACAATCATCATGTCCGACACCACCCCAGCTCCCACTCCGGTCCGTCCGGTTCCGCTGAACTCCCGCCCGCATCCCCATCCTCACCTCCGCCCACCACCGGAGAGGAAACCGCCGCCCCGCCGCGCACCCGGGGGTATTTCAATCAGAGCCAGCTGGAGGACTTGGATCTGGCGGAATCGGTCCTCGCCGCCGCCCGCGCGCATCCGGCGGAGATGACCGACCGGGACCTGACCACGGAGTGGCTTGAGGCGTGCGCCGCCGTCATCGCCGAAGCCCGCGGCCGCTCCACCGGCACCGGCCAGAGCGGCACCGGCTCCAAAAAAGCCACCACCTCCGCCGCCGCCACCGCCAGATCCCTCGTCACCGCCCTCAAACAGATCCAGAGCGCCGCCAAGCAGAAGCACTGGATGCTGGCCGAGGACGGCGACCCCGCCACCAGCTTCCCCACCGACGGCTATCTCATCGGCAGCCGTCTGGACGCCAGCCGCGCCCTCCTCCTCCAGAGCGCCGACGCCCTCATCACCCGCGCCGCCGCCGACAGCCTGCCCGGCTTCCGCACCCCGGAAAAAATCACGGCCGTCGAGACCCTGCTGCACCATTACCGCGCCACCGAGGACAGCCAGCAGGACGCCGTCCGCGGCAAGGAGCTCTCCCGCATCGACCGCGACAGCCTCCTCCACACCCTCAACCACCGCCGCGCCGCCATCCAGCACGCCGCCGACGCCCTCTGGCCCCCCGCCATCGAGGAGAACCGCCCCGTCAGAAAAACCTTCGCCCTCCCTCTGAACCGCACTCTGGGGCTGTGATCTCCCGCCGCCGGGCCCCGGCACTGCGGTTTCATCCGACGGACCTCTGCGCCCCCCTCCGCCCACCCACCGGTCTGGATCCAACCGCCGGATCGCCTGCCATTTTCATCAGGGATCCAGCGCATTCCCAAGCGAGCCCGCCCTGTCGGGAAAACCCGTCCTCACGCCAGCGGCGTGGCGTCCTTCAGTCTGGTGGTGCGTTCCGCAAAGTTGCGGAGGTGGCGCAGGCTCCAGCCTGTGCGGCAACCGGGCTTCCAGCCCGGCAATCCTGATGGAATGATCCACCAGGGTTGCCGGCGAAGGAGGCTGTCCCGGGTTTCCAGCAGCTCGGCCAGCGCCTCGCAGCAGCAGCGGCAGCGGCAGCGGCACGGCCTGAGCCATGCCGCGTTCTCCGGCCGGATCGGTCTCAAACAGCGGACATGGGCCGCTTACGGGACGGCCACGCGCCGTAAGCCCTCCTCCCTGCTGCTGCCCGTGCCCAGGCTCCAGCGCCAGCTCGACCAAGTCACCCGGCTTCCCCGGGCCAAACAGAAGTTTGTCAGCGGGTTTCCTGGCACCGTGCTCCAGGCGGCGGGCTGAACAGCGTCAGCGGCTAAAAAAGCGGGCTGAGCGGACTTCAGTCATCATAGTGGAACCGGCACTGCATGATCAGCAGGCTTTCCCCCTCCACCCGGTAAATGAGGCGGTGCTCCTGCGTGATCCGCCGCGACCACCAGCCTTTGAGATTGTTTTTGAGCGGCTCCGGCTTGCCGATGCCGGAGAACGGACTGTGCAGCGCGTCCCGGATCAGCGCATTGACCCGCAGAAGAATTTTGCGGTCATGCTCCTGCCAGTGCGGATAATCCGGCCAGCCGTTGGGCAGCCAAGTCAGCCGCACAGCTCACCGGACTGGATTTTACCCGCCGCATAATCCGCCAGACTCTGCTGGATCTGCGAGGCGTTCGCCCTCGTGGAGAGAAGATGAAGGGTCGTTTCCATGGCTTCATACTCCTCAATGGCCAGCAGAACCACTTTCCCCGCCCCGTTGGGGGTGATGGTGATGGGCTCCCGGTCCCGCGAGGCCGTCTCCATGAGCCCCGCCAGCTGGTTGCGCGCCTCCGTGTAGCTGATGCTCCGCATGCAGCCAAATCGCCCATGCACAATTCCGTCAATTGTTCATTCCAAACAGGCAATGGCCTCAGCCGCACCGGAAGTTCGGTACCAAATCGGATATTTTCCTCGTAATTTGCGTGGCAATTTCTGTTCGCGAGCTGGCCCGCCAGCTCGGCACCAGCACCCCAACATCCTCACCTGGGAGAGGAACGGCCGCGTGGCCAAAACCGAGTTCCTCCTGCCGATGGCGAGGATTCTGGGCGTCACCGTCGAGGAGGTGCTGGGAGAGGCCAGGCCGCGCCGGGTGGCCAACCCCGGCGGCAGACTCGGGCAGGTTTTCGAGGCGGCGGCGAAGCTGCCGCGCAGCAAGCAGGACAAAGTCATCGCCCTGCTGGAAGCCTTTGTGGACCAGCACGCCGCCGCCTCCTGGCCGCTCTTCCCCTCAGTGGCGGGCGGTCAGCCCATCCCGCCAGGTCAAAACGGGGCAGGCCGCGTCAGCGGCTAAAAAAGAAAGCGGCCAGAAGATCAGCAGGCCGGGCGGCGCGTTTCAGAGGGCGGACTGCAACCCGCCGGGAAGTCCGATGGAGTTTCAGAAGCAGGAAGGGGAAGGCGTTGGCTGCTGCGCCATGTTCCTCCTGGAAGGAACACCAAGCTCAGCCACGCGGGCGAGGGCCGCTAATCGGGTTCCTCCTTCTGTAATTTGCATGGGGATTTGAATTTGCCCTCATTTCAACCAACTGTATTTTTCTAGGATCCGGGTGTCCGATTCACCGATGTAACCAAATCCACCAACGCTCGGGGGGCCTTCAAATCGCATCCATTGTGGCATCGGAATGTTAATATCAATCCTGACAGTTGGTCTATTCCTCCCGATTCCCAAATTATATTTTCCAGGACTGGCCGTAAAATCATACATGTCTGTTCCCCGATCTCGGACGCAGAATGCTACCCATTGCTTATCGAACGGGTGATTGAGTTCCTCGACAGTCCCTATCCCGCCCGCGATTTTTCCGTCGAGATATTGGAATTCGATAAGTTTGGCGTGAAAGGCTTGCGGCGTGTCTACTGCTCCTCCAGGCTGATCTGCGGGTGCGCTAGAATCAATTCGACACCATCCATATCCGATTGTTGGCAAAACAAATACAAGCTTACCTAAAAAAATTGCACATGAATCTTCGAGTGGCATAATAATAAAATTTTAATTTCCAGGAGGCACTGGCGTCGCTGGCCCAACCGAATTCGGCGGAGTTTTTTTAATGACTTCCCATGAAGGGAAAGTGCGAGTTGGGGTTCCAACATCTGGAATCAAGTAATCATGCGGTTTATTCAAGTTGACCGGATAAACGTATTTTGGAGGCGGGACTCCCAAATTTAACATTGCTTGCTTGGCAGTGAGATCACCTGCGTTTGTCACACCAGCACCAACGTTTAAGCCCGCTCCCGCTGGAATCTCCGTTTGCGAGTAGTGA
Organism: Verrucomicrobiota bacterium; assembly: GCA_040386695.1. GTDB lineage: Bacteria > Verrucomicrobiota > Verrucomicrobiia > Verrucomicrobiales > V1-33 > CAIZWU01. Next base: position 49,461 of record JAZKFB010000091.1, on the reverse strand, counting down.
AAAAATCGAAAGCTTGTATCGGCAGCAGCCTCCGCCTCCACACTGACAGCCGCAGCTGATGGCACAGGGACCTCAGGAGCAGGGGCAGGAAGTCTGACTCCATCCCCCGGTGCGAGCTTTTGAGCAGTCCCCCCGGGAACATTCTTCATTGTCGCCTCCACGATTTCGTCACCCGCGCCGCCGAAGATTTTGCGGAAGAGTTTGGAAACCCCCTTAACCGCTGGTTTTCCCCCGGGGATGAGGCTTACCCCTGTGCCGATGCCTGCCACGACCCGCTCGCCGGTGGAAAGCTTATTGCCGGTTAGCCGGTCTCTACCGTTGATGGCCTCATCCGCCCCTTTGCCCGTACCCACAATGGGAACAAAGTCGGCCGCCGTCGAAGCGGCTTGAGCGCCAGCGTCGCGAAGTGTGTTACTAAGATGCTCACGACCACCCGGTGTCCACAACGATCTGGGGTCCCAGGCCTGCAGCCCCTCCGGGTCGAACGCGGACCACGGGTTCTGTCTGACGTAGGAGTAGAGGTTGGGTCCGTCGACAAATCCCGCCGGGTCCCGGGAGAGGAACGTGCCGGTGGAGATGTCGCGCCAGCGGAACCCCTCGTTGAGCAGGCCGAGCTCGGCCTCCTCGTCCTTGGTGGAGGCGCGCTGGCGGCCGGGGCCCGGAGTGCCGCTGGAGCTGTAGTCCCCGAACGCGTTATAGACGGCGCGGAAGACATTGGTGGCCGCGTCGCTGAGGCCGGTGACGTCGCCCCGGGCACCGTATTCATAGTAGCGCCGGGTGTTGGTGCCGCCGGAGTTGCTGATGCTGTAGAGGATGCCGCCCACGCCTCCCCCGAAGTCGCTGCCGCGGATGAATTCCACGGCGAGGGCGCGGGTGCCGGTGGAGGGATCGGCGCCGGTGACGTTCCAGCGGCTGACGGAGGTGCCGCCGGAGAAGCTCTCCAGCTCCATGGGAACGCCGCCGGGGGCGGCCCGCAGGAGGCGGCGGGAACGGGCGTCATAGCCGTAAGTCCACTGGCGGACACCGGTGGTGGTGAGGGTGCCGGTGGTGGAGGTGCAGATGGTGACCCCCACCAGACGGTTGCCGGCATCCCAGGAGTAAGTGGTCAGTTTACTGCTGGCTTTGTCCCAGCGCCGGGTCCGGTTTCCGTTTTTGTCGTAGCGGAAGTGGAAAACATTGTTGGGGCCGTCGGTGCGGGAGATTTTGCGGAGCTGGTTGGGCCGGTAAGTGGCGGCTTCACCGGGAATGGCGGGGAAGGCGGTGCTGGTGGTGGAGCCGTAATCAAAGAGGTCCGTGGTGACATCATGGGTCGGGAAGGTCTGCTGCACGCTGGTCCGGTTGCCGGCCTTGTCGTAGGTCCAGACGCTGCTTTTGGTGCCCTCCGAGCTGGAGATGCTCTCACCGGTCAGGCGGAAAGCGCCATCGTAGGTGTTGAGGACCGTGCGGTTGCCCGTGGCCGGGATGGCCTCGCGGGTGTCCACCTGTTTGAGAACATTGCCGTAGGCGTCGTAAAAGGTTTGATTTTTGGAATACAGCGTTCCGGAGCCGCTGCCGCTGCGGGTGTTCTGGGTGAGCATGCGCCCGGCAAGGTCCCAGGTTTTATCCTCCGAGGTTCTGTCGTAGGGAGTGGTGTCGGGCAGGGATTTGCGGCGGACGCGGCCCTGAAGGTCGTAGAAGTAGCGGGTGACGCGTCCGGCCGCCAGGGCTTCGGCATTGTAGGTTTCGGTGCAGGTCTGGAGGCGGTTGAGCAGATCGTAGACGGAGGTCAGCCGCCGGGTGTTGCCGTTGCCGAGGCCGTATATGGCGGCGGTCCGGTTGCCGGCGTTGTCGTACTCATAAAGATGGGTCAGCCCGGCGGAGGTCTCGCTGACGCAGCGGCCCCGGGTGTCGTAAACCCAGGAGCAGTCGCGCCACGAAGCTCCGGCGTAAGTCACCCGGACGCGGGCTCCGGCGGCGTCGTGTTCGTGGGTTTCGGCCACGTCCCCTGGGCTGCCGTTCTCATAGGTGACGCCGCTCAGGTGGTGGAGGGCATCGTATGTGAAACGGGTGATACGGCCGGCGGCGTCGGTGGTGTGGTCAAGGAGGAGCGGACCGTAGTGGTTTTCGATGGTGTCGCTGTCGGCCGGAGGCGCGCCGGCGTTGTGCACGGTTTTCAGAACGCGGCCGAAGGCGTCATAGGTGAAGGCGGTCTGTTTGTCCTCTCCGTCGGTGACGAGGACGCGGTTGCCTGTGGCATCGTAGGTGAAGGACTCTCTGACAACGGTGGCGGCCGTGCTGCCCGCCGTCCGGCGGGTGGTCTTCAGTCGGCCCCGCCGGTCATAGGTGTTGAAGGTTTCCCCCGGTCCGGGAATATCTGATGGAGGCGGCGCGTTGAGAGCCGGTGTGTAAGTCCAGTTGCGGGCGGTGTTCCAGGCGAAGGTGTCCTGGTTGCTGGCCACCGCCATGAGAGCTCCGGTCCGCACGGCGAGGACATTGCCGGCGGTGTCGTAAAGCGTGGAGGCCATCAGCCGGGCGGGGGCCTGGGGGGTGCCGTCGGCGGCGGTGGTGACCACCACCGGGGAAATGGTGCGGATGACCCGGCCGGCCTGGTCATAAACGGTCATGGCGGCCCCGGGATTCTGCGATTCCGTGGTTCCGGCGGGCAGCGGGGAAAGGCCCCTGGAGGTTTTGACCCAGGTCTGCCGGTTCAGGGAATCGTATTTGTATTCCGTCACCGGAATGCCGGAGGGAGCCGATCCCGCCGGGATGGTGTCCGCTCCATAGTCAGCCACACTGTTGCCGGTGACTTTGGCCACGCGGCCGCGGGCATCGTAGGCGGTGGTGGAACTGAGGAGCACCGCCGGTGTGACTCCATCAAGCGACTGCCGGGTGGTGGTGACGATGAGGCGTCCGGCGGTGTCGTAAGTGAACTGCTGGTTGGAGCTTGCATCCGTGCTTCCGCTGGCACTGGGAAGAAAAACTTGGAGGGCGCGGCCGGCGGCATCGTATGCGGTGCGGGTGACGCGGGTCTGGGCGGACTGGCCGCCGACGGCGGGAATCTCCTGTCTGGCCTCCCGCGCGAGGCCGGCGGGGGTGGAGAGGGTGGATGCGGAGGTGAGAATGGTCTCCGTGGCATCCGCATGCACCTGTCTGGCCACCTGCCCGACAGTTCCGGGATTATTCGGGTCCAGGATATCGTAAGTGGTAAGGGTGCGTAGTTTCCCCGCGTCCTCGGCGGCGATGACACGGCCCATGGCGTCGTAGCCCCAGGTGGTGACGGCGGATGAGCCGGGTTTGTATTCCCGGCTTTCCTGGATTTTGCGGAAGAGGGAATCATAAATAACGGTGGTGGTGGCCAGGGCGGTGGTGCCGGGAAGCAACGCCGGGCCCCGCGTGGTGACGGGCTTGAAGGAGGAGGCGCTGAAGAGGCTGTCGCCGCAGTAGCCACCCTGATAGTCAAGGAGGGTGGTGGTGACCGCGCCGGCGGCGGCGGGATTGGCGGTATCCGTGGTCACCTGGCTGACCGGGCGGCGCAGCCAGTCATACTGCCAGGCGGTGAGAAGGCCGGAGGGGGCTGTCTGAGTGAGGAGGAGCCCGGTGGCGCTGTAAGTGGAGGCGGTGACGGGATCGCCCGGCTCCTCCGTCATGGACGAGGAGCCGGGATTGAGGCTCTGAAAGGTGCTGGTCACGCGCCCTCTGGCGTCATGCACAAAAACAGTCCGGGTGCCGTCGGGATGCCGCTCCCATTTTTTCCGGCCGGTGCCGTCGTATTCAAAAGTTTTGCTGTCCCGCTGGCCCGGGGTTCCGGAGACCGGGAAGACAGTGGCCTCAACTTTAGGATAGGTGACGCTGTCCAGCCGTCCGTCATGGCGGTAGATAAACGTCGTGGCCCCGTCGTTGGTGGACAGGGTGGCGGGATCCGCCTCCCCGTCAAATTCCGCCACTGTCTGTCCCAGGGCGTTGCGCTGGGTGCAGTGCACCGTCCTGCCAGACGAACCATTTTCATTGCCGGTCACGGTTTTTTTCACATAGCCGTACTGATCCGGGTAATACCGGGTGACCAGAGGCACGCCGTTGGCCACGCCGTTGGCCACGCCGTTGGCCACCTCGGTTTTCCACAGGAAGGAGGGTGATACGGCGGGAAAGCCCGGCTGCGGTTCATAGGACATGACGGTGGTTTTGAGCGCACTGGTCCCGTCTGGTCCGTAAAGCGTCTCCGCACTGGGGAGGCCGTTGGTCAACGTGGTCGCGGTGCGGCTGAGAATAATTATCAAATTCCCGCCCACGGCGCGGGAGCCGATGGAGGACTCCACCATGGTGCGCGACCATGCTTTGGAGTTGTCGCCGCTGTTCTGGTCCGCCCAGTATTTGAAGGTTTTGACCACTTGGCTGTTTCCGTTGGCGGTGGGGGCGGAGAGCGAGGTGACCTCCTGCGGGGCTTTGAGGGTCCTCGCCTCGGCCGTGGGATCGGGATAATAACCGGCGAAGAACGGATGCTGGTCCATGAGCCAGTTGCCGTAAACATAATTATTGCCGGCCCTTTTATAACCGGTGTAAGTCCGGTTTTTCAGGAAGGCGCAGGCGGCCGAAGGGACAAACGGGCTCGTGTATTCCCAATCGGTGCCGTTCTCCACGCCTCCCGGGAGAATCATCCGGGAGGATTTCAGGGCCATCATGGCCCCGGGATCAAAAGTGTAGCTCTCCGTGGCCCCGCCCGTGTGATCGATCTCCATCGCTGTCCAGCTGATGAGAACACTGCGCTGGAGACTGGTGCTGGTATTGGCGTTCTGCTGCGGGAACAGCAGGTTCTGGAAAGCTTTGGTGTCGCGGACCACCGGATCCGTGAATTTGTAATACCGGATGCGCCGGTCGGCGTCCACCACAGCGTTGATGCGGTTGCCGGTGATCACCGGGGGAGTCAGCGGTTCCGCGGCACTGGTGGCGTAGGCGTTGGACACCCTGAAGCCCGCCTTCTGCCCGCCGGGAGCCTGCTGGAGTTTGAATTCGGAGAGAAGCCGCTCATTACCGCCGGTGCCGGTGCCCGTGCCGAAAAAGACGGCGCTGACGGGCCGCTCCAGTCCCTGATCATAGCGCAGCTTGCGGCTGCCTCCTGTTCCGTAGTAAAACTGGCGGGTGCGGTCAAAGACGGTTTCAAAGCGGTGGTGGCGCGCGTCATTGCCGGTGCCCTCCGTCATCCGGGAAAGCCAGAGATGCGCGTAGTAATGCTCTGAATTGCCATCCGGGGTGTTGTCGGTCTGCCGGTCATAGGAGACGGAGTAATCAAATGACTGGGTGATTTCCGCCGGGACGGCCCCGGTCTCGCGGCCCACTCCCGCGAGCAGCACCAGTTTGCTGTCCCTGTATCTACCGGACGGCGAGTGCGACAGAACCTCCGGGGTGGTGACCCGGTAAGTGTAATTGGTGCGCTGGTGCACCGTCGCGGAGCCCTCCATGAGGGACACGCTTCCGATGAATCTTCCCGTCTGTCCGGCGCCTCCCCCTCCGGGGAAATTGGCGGCGGTGGCCCTGGTGATGACCAGCCTGCGTCCCGTCTCGGCCGCGCTGTCGGAGATGGCGGAGGGAATCAGCAGGGACGCGATTTGCGCGGGTCTGGATTCGGTGAAGATACCGGGAATTGAAGTTTCATAGGTGTAGTGCAGGGCGTTGCCGTAACGGTCCTCCACGCCTCTCGGGGCTCCGGTTCCCGATCTGATGCGGTAATAATACCGCAGACGGATGCTTGATGACTGGCCGTGCGAGCTGTAGCCGGCCAGCTCGTAATGGGTGACGGTGCCGAAGCGCTTTTTGAGATCCAGATATCTGAGGGAGGGCGATCCGGGCGTGCCCGCTATATCCAATCGGTTGAGCAGGCTGGTCTGGTCGGAGGGGGAAGGCAGGGGAAGGAATCCAAAAGGAACGGTTCCCGGCGTAAACTGCGGGACGATGGGACTGGCGGCTGACGGCCGGGAGCCCATGTAGGCAAAGCGCAGGGAGGAGCCGCCCTCATCCACCACGGAGGCGATGGACGGGGTTTGAGGGTTGGCGTCGATCTCAAGAATAATATGGGGAGTGAGATTGCTGTTCCAGCAGACGCCGAAAGGCCTGCCGGCATACCCATCATCATCCGGGTCTTCGGCGGCGGTTGACGCATCCGCCGAGGGAGGATACCGGCCCGCCGTGTCCAGATACACCTCCTGCCTGAGACTGCGGTCCGCCGAGAGGGCCAGATCCGAGTTGGCGACGGGCACATGAAGATCGGAGGTGTGGTGCGACAGGGTCAGGTTGAGGGCGTCCACGTAGGAGTCATCCGCCCGGCTGTCGCTTTCGGCCTCCGTCTGCGGTTTGCCGTCCCCGAGGGGCAGGCCCTCCAGACTGATCTTGCGGAAGCGGGCTCCCCCGTCCTCGCTCAGACTCAGGCTGTAGGATTCCCCGGGCTCCGCGCTGCCGTCAGTCCCCAGGGCCACCAGTTCAAGAAAGGGACCCTTCACAGTCTCGTCATGGGAGGAGTTGCTGGGAATTTCATTTCCATCAGGGCCTAGGGTTTTTTTTTCAAATTTCCCTTCAATTTTCCCGGTGATTCCTATGCGGAAGGTGCCTTTCGCATTGGGATTCGCGGGGCTCACGGAAACAAAACTCCCCCACGCGAACTCGCTTGTGTCGTAAAACATTCCTGACTCCAGCTCCTCAGTGGTGTACCCCATGAAGACCTTGAGACCGGGAGGAAAATGCAGGGCCACCGATTTGAATCCTCCTCCCGCGTAATCCGGCTGCTCTGAATTTAATTGCCAGGGTGCGGTGTCCTTCAGACCGAAAAACAGGCTGGTATTTTTTCCCCAGACGTCCTTGATCAGGGGGATTCCCATGACCTGCTCCCGCGCCTGGTCCGCCGGTCTTCCGGATCCGAAATAAAACTCCTGGGCCGTCCACTTGCGGCCGGCTCTCCACCACCCGAGATATTTTCCCTCAAATAGCACTGAACGTCCCAGGGTGGAATTCACACCCCGGGAGAAAGGCGACGGATCAAAATCATGGGAATAAAGCTGGCGCATACGGTTGGGATTGGAGAAGTCCCGCATCCGCCCGTTCGTCTGATAACCCTCGTGCAGGGATTCCCACCCGCCCTCGAGGCGCTCGTCTTGTCCGCTCATACCGGGCATCCAATGCGCCACTTGGGTTGTGGCCACTTTTCCCACCACCACACGCGAGGGAAGAAAATTACCGCCCCGCAGACGGATTTTTTTGCCATTAAATACTTCGTCACCGGGATAAACCCCGGATTCAATTCTCCATGCTGCCGTCCGTTCAAACAAGCCAAAGATGGAGTCCACTCCTCCCGCGCCGTTTTTCTCCCATGGGCTCCAAGCATCGGGATCATCCGTATTCTGCGGCAGAACTGAATACTCCACTATCGGGAAGCGCACCTCCGGATCCGTCAGCGGAGGGCCATTGCCCTCGCCTGGCCTGCCGTCGACGGGCAGCCGCCGGCCGGGATAGGTCAGCCTCGCCCACTGGAACGCGCCGCCGGAGGCGTTGAGATATCCCGCCTGAAAGAGGGAAGCGCTCACGGCGCTGCCGGTGCCCGCCTGCGCGTCGGAAAATCCGGGGTCCAGGGGATCCCGGGGATCGGAGCCGCCCACGACCTCCTGTCCGTCCCAGAGGTGGTCCCCGTCGGTGTCCCGGGGATCAGGGACAGTGAAGGATGCCGGACCGGATCCGCCCGGCGGGGACGCATACCCGCTGACCGCGAAATCATAGCACGGCTCAAAAATATCCCGGACCCCGTTCTGGTTTTTGTCCAGCGTGGTCAACCAGATCCCGCCGCTGCGGGCCGGAACCCCCGCCCACGTTCTCACCAGGGCCTCAAACCGGTCGGGCAGACCGTCAAGATCCGTGTCCTGCGCCGGCGCGGCCGTCTCATCCGTGCGGCCGCCGAAGACGGTCTCATAGTCATCGGGGATGCCGTCCCCGTCGAGGTCGGCACTGGAGCCGGGATCGAGTTTGGTCAGCTGCGTGCGCAGCCAGCCCGGCAGATTCGCCCAGTCCGGATGCGGCTGGGCGGGATCATTTGAAAGGGCCTCCATCCGCAGAACGGCCTCCACGCCATTGGGGACGCCGTCCCCGTCGGAATCCGCCCCGATGTCCCGGGAGTCCCGGGGATTCAATCCGGCGCGCGCCTCCGTGTTGTCATCCACCCCGTCCCCGTCGGTGTCCGCGCTCCGGGGATCAGTGCCGGCCCGGAACTCCAGCAGATTGCCCAGCCCGTCCCCGTCCGGATCCCCGGCGGCGGTAAGCTCCGCAGGCTGGCCCGCGGCGTAATGCGCCTCCCAGAAATTGGGAATGCCGTCCCCGTCGGTGTCGGCCATCAGGGTCTTGAACGCGTCATCCAGCACGAATGAGAACACATGCTTCAGCTGGCCCAGATTGGCCGGGGCGTTGTTCTCAGGATCAATGGTGCCGGTCCAGGGACAGGGCTGGGAGGGAATGCCGTAGCCTCCGGTCTGCCAGTTGAAGCCAACCTCCGTGAAGCGGTTGTAAAAGAGGCTGGCGACATTTTTGAGCTCCCCGACCGTCACTGGCGCATAGTTCCCGGCAGTGTTGGTGAAGTTCACAATCATGTCACTGACCGCGCCTCCCGCCTGGCCGATGCCCCACAGCCGGTCATCAAGGTACTTTTTGGCCTGGGCCGCGACGTGTTTCAGCTGTCCCGCGTTGACGGGGGCCCAGTTCTCATTGGTCTGAGGGGCGCCGGCGAAAATTTTGGTCCCGGCGGCGCTCCACCAGTCGGGATCAGCCGCAGCGGCGGAATCCGTCAGGGCCAGCAGGGCCAGCGCCCGGATCAGCCATATTCCCAGCCTGCGGGACGGGGGGGCAGCCGGGGAAAAAACAGGGACAGGAGCGGACACGGGGGACTGGGGAAAGAGCATGAAACGGAAAAGCGGAGGCGGATGGGGAATGCGGGTCACCGGCTGGTGTAGGCCCCCATGCCGATGCCGCCCTTGGGCGGAACCTCGATGTGGGTCATGCCCTCCTTGGTGACGACGAGGGCGTTGCTGCGCACACCGTCCTCACCGTTGCCGACCACCAGGATGGGGTCCAGATCCCGCCATCCCCCGCGCGAGGCTGTCCCCTCGTCCCCGAAAGGCTTGTTATACCATCCCAGAACCACGGAGCCGTAGCTGTTGTTGACGAGCGCTGTCCCGATGGCGTGCCCGTAATTCGCGTGCACAATGTTGTAATGCCCGCCGGCCGTGGCATTTTTGACGCCCGCCTCGATCTGATTGCCCACCCCCCAGGCAAGTGACTGGAAGCCGCCGACGCCATTGGCATAAATTTTGTTGCCATTGCCGATGGCCCCGTTGGACCATCCATTGACAATATTCCCCATTCCCGCCACGAAATTCCCCTGTTCCCCCGCCACCGAGTTCCCCTGTCCCACCGCCACGGCATTGGCTCCGCTGACGGTGTTGCCGGCACCGGCGGTGAAGGAGTTCCCGCCTATCGTATGGTTGCCGGCGCCGATGGCGAGGGAATTCACTCCCGCCGCATGATTGCCGTCGCCGACGGCGGCGGAGTAGGAATATACGGCGTTGGGATTCGAACTGAGGGTCTGCACATTCAGTCCGTTCTCGATGAGCATCCCCCTGAGCGCCAGCGGCGCCAGCGCGAGGACGAGAATCCCGGCCCCGGCGTGCAGGCGGTGACGGCGGCGGACGCGGGAACTGGCGGGGACGGGGACGGGGGAGGGGTCAGCGGGTCTGTTCATGGATGTGTTCGATGAGTTTTTGATGGTCGCGGGCGGCGGCGGCCTGGTTAAAAGGACGCATCTCCTCCTCAATGGGAGCGGTGAGGGCCATGATGCGGTCGCGCCAGGCCTCCAGCTCCTCCGCTGTGGCGGGCGGGCCCTCCGTGCGCTGACCCGGGCCCGGATTGGCCTCATGAATGGCGTCCAGCCGGTCCCGCAGCGCGGCCAGCTGACGGTCGGCGGGCGTGGCGTCCGCCGGCAGGGAAGCGGCGGCGGTGATCTTCGCCACCGGGTCTTTGGAGGCCGGAGGGACGTTTTTGCGGATCCCTGCGCTGATTTCAGCGCTGAGTTCCCGGGCGGCCGCGCCGTGCTCCGCCTCCCAGGCCATCAGGGCGTCGCGCAGTTTTTCGGGATCCCCGGCATGGGTTTCGCGCAGCCGGGCGGCCTCATTCTCCAGAGCCCAGAGCCGGCCGGCGGGGGAGGCGGCCTCCGCCGGCGTCTTCGGGGCCCGGGCGGCCATCACCTCCACCAGACCGGGAGGACCGGGAATGTGATGCCGGTCATAAAGCTTCTGAATGGCCTGTGAGCGGGCATTCTGCGCGTCCAGGGCCGCGCGGTTCTGATCCGGCCAGGCCATGAGCCGGTCCCGCCGCTCCTCCGGGCTCACCAGCAGGGTGGTCAGATTGAGCCGTCGCAGGTCCTCATCCAGCACCCGCTGCGCCTCCGCATACACCGCCTCCGCCGCGTCCAGTTCCGGGATGGGCACGCCCGCAGGCGGCACGGCCGGCTGCGGCGGTTTGCTGAAATCCGTCAGCACCCCCAGCACCGCCAGGGTTGAGGCGCCGAGCACGGAGGTCAGGATGAGGGAAGGTTTGAGAATCATGAAATGGCAGTCATTTTTCGTCGGAGCGGCGCATGAATACCAAAAACAGCCCCGGTATCAACAAATAAAATAACGGTCAGCCCCATGTCAGCATAACATTCTGTCCGTCAACGGGATGCGGATTCGAAAAAATTGCCGCCCGCCGCCTGCGGCCTGCGGGACCGCCCCCTTGCAGCGCCAATAGCCGGCGATGCCGGATCTCCGGCGGCGGCGGAGCAGGGATGATTTCCCGGTGGAGCGGTGTTTTCAGCCCGGATCTTCAACTCTCGGATTCCCCGATGGGCTTTCCCCGGGCGATGCCCCGGGCTGGCATATTTCGTCCTTTGAGGCTGGGAACCTCACTGACCGGCACCGTCCGGAAAGAAATGGAAAGGCAGTGCCGGGGAAAATGGAAAGTGGCGTTCCAGCCGCAGGGCGGTGCCGCTCCTTTTGCCGCCGATCCGGTTAGGTATGTGGTGGCTGCGGGGCTTCAGGGACTGATTTTTGAAGCGCCCGCGCGGCGGCGGCTCTGAAAGGCGGGCGGGCGGGCGGACGGAGCGTCCCTTTGAAATCTGTTTGGCGGGGCGGGCCTGACTTGGACTTGCGGGGGGGAATATTCGGGGTGAAGAAGCGCGGGATTGCCCCCAACTCCTCCCCACCAACGCAGCAGCATGTCCACGGAACCGGTTTCCCCCTCTGATCCCTCCCCGCCGTCCGCCACCGCGAAAAAGGGGGCGGCTTCCCCGGTTCCTTTTCTGAAACCCGCGTGGGTGAAGAAGGCGGACAACCTCTCCAAAGGCGTTAAGAAATTCGTCCAGTACAATCAGGACCTCATGACGCCGGAGAAAGTGGCCCGGGTTTCGGCGCTGCGGGCGGAGTTTGATCAGGCGGTGAGGGAGCGGAACAAGGAGACGGCGGAGGCGGTGGAGAAGGAAATGGTGGCCTCCTGCGAGAAGGCGGTGCCCAATTACAAATCGTCGCCGCTGAAGGAGAACATTGAGGTCATCATCGTGGCCATCGTGGTGGCCCTGGGCATCCGGGCGTATTTCCTCCAGCCCTTCAAAATCCCCACGGCCTCCATGCAGCCCACGCTGAACGGGATCACGGCCCAGGGGATGCCGGAGAACGAGGCTTTTCCCAATCCGGTGCTGCGCGGCATCGAGTATATCACCCGCGGCCGGAATTATGTGGAGATGCGGGTGCCGCAGGACTGGGGGAATGTGATGCTGACCGGCATCCGGCAGCGGTCCAAGGCGCACTTTTTCACGGTCACGGACCTGATATTCCAGGACGGCGCGGGCCAGCAGCGGGTGCTGACGGGGTATGTGCCGGCGGGCAAGCTGTGGAAGGACCTGTGGATCGGGGCCCGTCCGGATGTGGATGATCTGAACAGGCTGCGGGGTTCCGAGCAGAATTTTGAGGTCAAGGTGTTCAGCCGGCGGGTGAATGGCACGGCCGTGCCGGGGGTGGCGGTGCCGGCGGGCGGTCTGCTGGCCCGCGGGCACATTGACACCGGGGACCAGGTGCTGGTGAACAAGATGGCCTATCACTTCCGCCGCCCGGACCGGGGCGAGGTTTTTGTGTTCAACACCGCCGGCATCACCGGCATTCCGAACCCGCCGGGCGTCACCTCCCAGCATTACATCAAGCGCCTCGTGGCGCTGCCGGGCAACACCCTCCAGCTGGTGCCCACGGGCGAGCCCACCACGGACACGGAGGGCGGCATCCACACCGTGGCCACGCTGAAAATCAACGGGGAGCCCGGCCGGGAGCCCGGCATGCAGCGGGTGATGGCGCGCCAGGGGGATTACAAGGGCTACACCGCCATGAAGCCTCCCGTCGGTGATTTCATCAAAGGGGACGAGGTCGTGACCCTGCCGCCGAAAAGCTACATGGCCATGGGCGACAACAGCCCCTCCAGTTCCGACAGCCGTTACTGGGGTCCGGTGCCGGAGAAGAATCTGGTGGGTCCGGCCCTGTTTGTTTACTGGCCGTTCCTGCCGCATTTCGGGCTGATCCGTTAAAAACAAAACCCGCGAAGTGATGGACCCGCGCTGGTTGCCGTGGTGCTGGGCGGTGGGCGGTCTGGTGTTCGCGGCGCTGTTTCTGCTGGTGCAGCCATGGCGGGCGGAATTCCGGGCGGGTTTTGATCTGGTGCTGGGGAATTTCCGGACGTGGCTGATCCCGGCGGGTCTGCTGGCGGCGGACGCTCTGGCGTCATGGTGGCGGAACTGGACACTGCCGGACTGGACGCCGGTTCCGGTGGGGCGGGGAACTGCGGAATCCCTGCTGCGGGCGGTGCATGGGTTCGGGCTGGGCGGGGGCGCGGCTCTGGTTGCCGGGGTGGCGCTGGCAGTGAATGCCGGAGGATTGCGGACGGGTCTGCGGAAAGGCGTGGAAACCGTGACCGGACGGCGGGGAACGTGGATTTTAATCGTCCTGTTCATTTCCCTCGGGACAGTGATCGCCGATTTTTCCCTCTGCCGGATGAACCTGGCCACCGGATGGCGCGCGGGATTCTCCGTGCTGGCGGCTCCGCTGGCGGGCTGGACTTCGGCGCTGGTGCTGGCGGGACTGCTGGTGGCGGCGGAGGCGAAGTTCCGGCCTCTCCATTCCAAAAAAACGCCGGAGGCTCCTCCCTGGCTGGAAACCGCCGCCGCGCATTCCGTCCGGCTGTGGCCGTGGGCTCCGGCTCACGCGCTGGTGTGGCTGGCGGGGCGGTGGCTGCCGGATGCGTGGAGAGTGACCGGGTTCTGGCTGCTGCCGCTGCCGGGACTGGCGCTGATTTTTGCCCCGCTGGTGTTTCTGCACGTGAAGGCGCGCGCGGAGATGCGGGAGGGCTGGGCCGCAGCCCTCAAAACGTGGGCGCGGAAAAGCTGGCAGGCGCTGGCCTGGGGGGCAGTGGCCGGACTGTGGTTTTTCCTGTGGGGGTTCGCGGGAGGCTGGCTTTCCACGGGGCCGGGAAGCGGATCATGGGGAATACGGATCACTCTTGCCAGTCTGCACGGCTTGGCTCATACATGGCTCACGGTGGCCATGCTGGGGGCCTGGATGGCGTTGCGTCTGAAGGATTTGCCCCCGCCACCGTCCCCGCCCCGCCGTCCGGCCGCACGCCGGTCCTCCCCCCCTTCATGAGTTCCACGCCCTCTGGTAAAACCGCCGACGAAATCGTGCGCCGCAGCCGGTCGAACCTTGCCTTCGCCCTCGCCTGCCTGCCGAAGCGCCGGCGTCAGGACATGTATGTTTTTTACGCCTTCTGCCGCGTGGTGGATGACATCGCGGACGACGAGGGCTGGACCCTTCCGCAGCGGGAGGAGGCCCTGGACCGCTGGCGCGCCGTGGTGCGCGGCGACGCGCCGGACCGCGAGCCTTTTGAAAATGACCTCCTGGAGCTGCGCCAGCGCTATCACATTCCGGCGGAGGAGATGCTGGAGATCATCAATGGCGTGGCCATGGACATCGAGCCCCGCCGCTACGCCTCGTGGGAGGAGCTGAAGCAGTACTGTTACCGCGTGGCCGGCTGCGTGGGGCTGGTCAGCATCCGCATTTTCGGCTGCCGCGATCCCAAAAGCCACGAGTACGCCCTGAATCTCGGTTACGCCCTCCAGATCACCAACATCCTGCGCGACGTGCGGGCGGACTGGGAGAACGGTCAGCGTATTTACCTGCCGCTGGAGGACATGGAGGCCGCCGGCTACACGGTGGACGATCTGGCTCATTTCCGGCACAACGATGCTTTTGACATCCTCATGCGCCAGCAGGTGACCCGGGCGCGGGATTATTACCATCTGGCGCTGGCCAGTCTCACGAAGCGTGACCGCCGCCCGCTGCTGGCCGCCGAGGCCATGCGCCGCATCTACAGCGAGACTCTGGATCTTCTGGAGGCTGACGGGTATCACGTTTTCGACCAGCGTTACCGCCTGTCCAATCTCCGCAAAGCCCGCCTGGTGGCCGGAGCGTGGACCAAGGGGCTGCTGGGCCGCTGGCAGAATGCGGCTCCCAAACCGGTTCCGGAAGTCAAAACCGGAGGCTCCAAAAAACGGGGGAAAGACAGGGAATCCGGTCGGCCCGGCGCCTCCTCCTGATCGGATTTTCCGGCGATGGCCGCTTCCCCGGGCCTGGACTTGCGGCGGTTCCCGTTGTCCAGTGGGGCGATGTCCGACGCTTTTCCGGTTCCCGTGCAGTTTCCCATTCTTGCCCGGCGGGTGCTGCTGGCGTTTCTGCTGACGTTCATCGCGGCCAGGATCACGGTTTACCTGATCATGTCGCGGGATATTCCGGACCTTTATCTGTATTCCGGGGAAACGCATGTGCATCACCTCAACTACGGCATTTTCATGCTCTCCGCCGTGGGCGCGGGGCTGCTTTTCGGACCGCCGTCGTTCCGCTGGAGGCGCTGGGCGGCAACGCTTTACGGCATCGGCATGGGGCTGACCTACGACGAGTTCGGCATGTGGCTGCACCTCGGCGGCGGTTACTGGCAGCGGGCGTCGTGGGACGCCGTGGGGGTGCTGGCGGCGCTGTTCGCGCTGATCTGGATCAGCTGGCGGCTGCGGCGGCTGGCGTCGCGACACTGGCTGACGGGGGCGGTGGTGATCGTGGCGGCGTCGGTGTTCGCGGTGCTGCTGGTGCGGTCGTTCTCCTACGCCGGAGCCCAATTTGAAAACCGTGGCCGCCTGCTGGACCAGTCCTCCCCGCCGCAGTGACGCGGGAGGGATGCGGAATCCATCATTCATTGAGCCTGAGGAACATACGCCGCTTCAACTCCTGTGCCCGACCACCATTTTAAAAATAATTCCATCGTCCGGGGATGGCTCCCGTCCGTTTAAATGGCAGCACTGTATTTTATAACTGGAAATCCGGCGGAAGCCTGACAGAGTGCGTCCATTTCTCAATCCCTTCTCCCATCCCCGCCCTTTATGCCTGTAAAACTCCTTTCCACTCTGCCCCGTCTGACCGGATTCTGCTCCGTGCTGGCCGCCGCCGGACTGTCCTCGTGCCAGCACGGCAGGATGCCGAAGCTGCCGAAGCTGCCGAAACTTCCTGCGGTTCAGGCGGTTGAGGCTCCAATGCTCTATGAATGGAACGGGGATCATCTGTCAGGGCCGGTGAATGTGAAAATTGTGCTCAGCGAGCAGAAGGCCCACATCACCCGCGGCGGGGAGGAGGCGGGCTGGACGTATGTGGCGGCGGGCACTCCCGGTCATCCGACGCCGCCGGGGTCATTCCGCATTATAGAAAAAGTCGCCGACAAGCACAGCAACAGCTGGGGCGTGGTGAAGGATGCCGACGGCATCATCGTGGAGACCGATGCCAAACGCGGCCGCACCCCGGTTCCTCCGGGCGGTCAGTTCATCGGAGCGCCGATGCCGTTCTGGATGCGGATCAGCGGCCCCATCGGCATGCACGCCGGCCACATTCCCAATCCCGGCGACCCGGCCTCGCACGGCTGCATCCGCCTGCCGCAGGACATGGCGGAGAAGCTCTTCAGTATCACCAGGTTAGGCACGCCGGTGCAGGTGGTGCCCTGAAAAAGCGGTCTGAAAAATGCCAGCGGGCCCGGGAGGCTGTGAACGGATTCCGCCGGCGGCGGTCCCATGTGTATTCCCTTAATCTCAATCTTGACTGTTTTGTCAGGACTGGTTATTTCACGGCGCATGAAATCCCCCGCGGTTGTTTTTCCCTGGCTGGCTGTTCCTCTGGCGGCGGCGGCCGGATTTTACGGCAGTCATCAGCGGCGGGATTCCGCCGCGTCCATGCCGGGAGGCGGGACCGCCGCCACCGGCGGGGCGGCGGTGACGGAAACCACGCCGCGCCGGCCCTTCGATTCCACGGGGACCGTGAAAAAGTGGGCGGACCGGCTGCGGAACTGCACGGTGCAGGAACTGCCGGGACTGTTCGCGGAAATTCAGGCGCTTCAGGAAAAAGCCAAAGCGGTGGACTTCGGGGCGGACCACGCCGGGGAAAGATCCAGGATTCATGACGAGAGCCGCACGGCGCTGCGGCTGCTCTGCGCGCGCTGGGCGGAGCTGGACGCGCCGGGCGGGCTGGCCTTTTTCACCCAAAGAAAAGAGGAGACCAAGGACTCGGCCGGCCGCCAGTGGCTGCTGGCGGAATGGGCGCTGCGCGATCCCGGCGCGGCTTATGAGGCTATTTCGGCGCTGCCGGAAAAGGAGGCCCGCAACGATTTGGCCAGCGTGGGTTATTCCCTGATGGAGGAGGGAAAGGAGGTCTTCTGGGCGTGGTTTCAGAAAGCCCGCCGCCCGCTGCCCTCCAGCGGTTTCAAGGATGGGCTGTGGGCCGCTCTGGCCGCTGATCATTTTGAGGAACTCTCGGCGATGGCGGCGGAGCTGCTGGAGGCTTCGAAAACAAAACCGGATGAGAACGACCCCAATTCCTATGGGCTGGCCAGTTTTTACAAGCTGCTGGCGCGGACTCTGGCGGAAAAGGATGCGGATAAAGCCGTGGCCTGGGCCAAAGAGCAGCCGGAAAGTGTGCGCGGGCAGGCGCTCACCGGAGCTTTGACGGTCATGGCCGGGCGGTCGCCGGAAAAAGTGGCGGATTATCTGCCGCTGCTCAAAGCCCGGCAGATCAGCCCGAATGTTTTTTCCGGCAGCGGCGGCGGGGAAATTCTTAAGCTGGCGGTGGAGACGATGGCCTCCCGCGATCCGCTGCAGGCGCTGCAATGGCTGACGGACAACAAAGGGAAACTGGGGGATCAGTCCTACGAGGGGATCAATGTGCTGGAGCAGCAGCTTTCGAAAGCCATGAAGGAGGGCCGCCTCACCGCCGAGCAGGCTTTCAACGCCGTCCGCGCCGTGAGCGATCCCAACCTCCGCATGAATATGGCCGACGACATGTGGAAAGGCCTGCCGGCGGGTCAGCTGGCGGCCGCCGCCGAGTGGCTGATGAGTGTGGATTCCAAGGAAACCCGCAAAATGGCGCTCGCGGGGATTTTTCCCGCCTGGGTGGCGCAGGACCGGGAGGCGGCCATGAAATTCGCGGCCGGCGTGAAGGATCCTCAACTGGCGGCCAGCCTCTACAGCGGTCTCGCCAGCGAATCCCACAATGGGCTCGTCAGCACTCAGCAGGAGCGGGTGACCGCCGCCCTGACCGCCATCCCGCCGGAGCACCGGGCGGATATTCTGTTTGATCAGGTGAGGATGTATTACAGCAACGGCATGATGGATCACAGCCCGCCGTTTGACGGGCCGGGGATATCCAAAGCGCTGGAGGGCGTGCCGCCTTCGGAGTCCCTGGACAAGGCGGTGACCAAAGTGGCGGAGACCTGGGGCGCGTCCGATCCGGCGGCGGCCATGGCCTGGGCCTCAGGGCAATCTGATGCCGGTCTGCGGGAAAAAGCCGCCGGAGCGGCCATGGAATCGTGGGCGAAAGAGGACGCGTGGGGGGCCTCGCAATGGATTGACGCTCAACCGGCGGGAGAGCAGCGGGACATCGCCGCGCACCACCTCGCGCGGGTGCTGCGCACGGACGAGCCGGAATCCGCGTGGACGTGGGCGGGAAACATCAGCGATCCCGCGATCCGCCTGGAGGCGCAGTCGGCGGTGCTGCGGAAATGGCGCGACTCCTCCGCGGGCGACGCGAGAGCAGCGGTCGAGGGACTGGCGGCGGACCTGCCGACGGCCGACCGGCAAAAACTGACGGACACCCTGGAGCACCGCGATGCGGCGAAATGAGAGTTTTTTCCGGGGCCGCCGATGCTCAGGGATGCGGCGGGCATTGCTTCCATGCCGGCTCCTGGCTTCTCTTTCCTCCTTTGCCCTTCGTTTCCTTCGCGCCCTTCTGTTCAAATTCTCAATCTGAAATCTGAAATTTCAAATCTTTGATCCCTCCCCGCATGGCCCGTCTCCTCCTTCCGCTCGCGCTCAGTGCCGCCGCTTTCGCCGCCGCGTGGTGGGCGGGCTCCGCTTTTCCCACGGCCTCCGTGACCGCCACCGCCACCGCCGGGGAGGCGGGGGCTGGTTTCACGAAAAATTCAAATCCTGAACCGGCGTCCTCCCCGGCGGCGGATTCAAAATCGGATGCGGCGGAAGCTTCAAAAATGCCTGCGGGTTTCGCGCGGCGGGAGGCGATGCTGCGGGCTCTGGAGATCACGGACATCAGAGAAATCCGCCGGTTGTTCGAGACCTCGCGGCCGGATGGCGACACCGTGGTGCGCCTGACCCGGGTCTGGGCGGATCAGGATCCGGCGGGAATGTGGAAATGGCTGGAGGGCGGCGGCAGGAAGTCCCTGGAATCCCTCGACGTGTCCAACATTGTTCTGGGGTCCTGGTTCCGCGCGGATGCCACCGCCGCCATGGCCGCTTTCCGCAGCGCCGATCCCCAAATCCGCAGTCGGGCGGCCGGGGGGCTGCTTTACGGAATCACCAGCACCGATGAGGGAATGCGGGCGAAGCTGCTGCCGTATCTGGATGAAATCGTGGCCGCCGACTCCTCCGGGATCGGGATGACCGGCAAGGAGGCGGAAACCATGGCCATGTTGGGAAAACTGCCTCCCGGCACCGGGCGCGACACCCTGCTTCAGTCCACCGCCCAAAACTGGATGGAAAATGACTGGAAAGCCGCCTCCGCCTGGGCCGCCGGGCTGACGGAGCCGCTTAAATCCAAGGTCATGGCGGGCATGATCACCAAGGCCCTCAATCCCGGCTCCCGGCGGTATTACAATCCGGACCAGAAATCCGGCTCCCATGCCGAACCGGAATGTTTCGAGTGGGCGAAGCAATGGTTCAGCACGGAGGCTTCAGTGGATTTCCGGCGGAAAATGGGCCCGCAGTTTGTGAACACCCTGGCGGAGAAGGACCCGGCGGCGGCGCTGGAGTGGGCTCAGGACCATCTCGCCGCGCGGCCCCTGACCCAGGCCATCGGCAAAGTTCTGGAGCAGCAGGCGAAAAAGGATCCCGCGTCCGCCCGCACCCTGGTGGAGGAGCTGCCGCCGGGCGGCGTCAAACAGCGCGCCGCCTTTGCCGCGGTCAGCACGCCGACGGCGGAATCCGTGACCTGGCTGATCGGTCAGGCGGATAAAAGCGCGGTCAGTGAGTGGTATCAGGTCGCCTCCAACTGGGCCTTCACAGATCCGGCGGCGTATAAAAAATACCTGGAGACCGCCGACCCCGCCAGCCTGCCGGTTTATCTGGTCAATGGAGGGATCGACAATCTCATCCGCAAGGACGCGCCGGGAACGCTGGACTGGGTGACCCGGACGCAGACACCGAAAACCGCGGGCACCGCCCTCGAAAACTGGAGCCGTGAGGACGCCCCCGCCGCCGCCGCCTGGCTGAAGGATCACGCCCCCGCCACCGACTGGAGCAAGGACAGCCTGAATTCCCTCGCGGGCCGCTATTTCGATCGCTCCCCCGCCGAAGCCGCCGATTGGGCCGTCAGCCTTCCCGCCGGTCAGGTCCGGGACACCACCGTCGCCGCCCTGAAAAAATCGCTGGCCGGGAAAACCAGCCTGAAACCGGAGCACCGGGCGGCTTTGGAGGAGCGTCTGGGGAAACCCTGACCATGATTGGGGAGGAAGTGTGGAAATAGGATTTATAGGGCCTATAAGACCTATATGACTGATAGGGCCTATGTAGTTACAGGGCCGGCCAATAGGCCTCGCAATTTTCATTTTCCTCCGCTTTCCATTCCCCATGAAATCCCGTGCGCTCCTTTTCTCCTGGCTGGCGGTTCCTCTGGCGGCGGGGGGCGGGTTTTATGGCGGGCATCAGTGGCGGGGCCGGGTGGCGGCGGTTTCGGACGCGGGCATGGTGTCCGCTTCCCCCGGAAGTCCGGCGAGGGCAGAGGAAATGCCATTTTCCTCCCCGCCGGGCAGCGTGAAGGCCTGGGCGGACCGCCTGCGGAAATGCCAGGCGGCGGATCTGCCGGGAGTGTTTGCGGAAATCATGGCGTTGAAGGTGCCGCAGGACTGGAAACAGCGGCAACGGGCGCTGCGGCTGCTGGGCGCGCGCTGGGCGGAGGCGGACCCGGCGGGCGGCGCGGCATTTTTCCGGAAAATTCAGGAAGCCGGCCAGGATTCCCCGGGCCATCTCCCGATGCTGGCGGAGTGGGCTTTGCGCGATCCGGCGGCGGTTTGGGAGCATCTCCTGCTTTTGCCCTCAAACGAGGCGGGGAAGCTGGGACCGGCGGTGGGCCGGGAACTGCTGGAGGATGATCCGGGGAAATTCTGGGAGTGGTTTGAAAAAACGGGGATACCTCCGCTGGCGGACTGGGAAAGTTCCGGGAACTGGGAGGCGGTGGCGGCGGCGCATTTTGAGGCACTCAGCGCCTTCGCGGCCCGGGAGGCGTCCGGGAATGCCGCCGACCCGGCAAACCACCGGAAGCCGGAGGCGGTTTACAGACTGCTCGCCGCCCATCTGGCGGAAAAGGATCCGGGCAAGGCTCTGGAGTGGGCGGACGCTCTGCCGGAAAACGTCCGCAAGGCGGCTTTGGGAGGAGTGACGGATGCCGTCGCCCGGCGGGACCCGGAGAAAATCCTGGAGGCTCTGGCATTGCTGAAACAGCGGCCGGCGGGATCGGATTTCGGGGATGATTTCGGCGCGGCGGAGTTTCTGAAGCGGGCGGTGGGGACCATGGGCGCGCGCGATCCGCTGAAAGCGGTGGAATGGCTGCGGTCAAACTTCGGTAAACTGCAGGGAATCGAAGCCCATTACGCGCTGACGGAACTGTCCGGCGCGCTGACCGCCGCTTTGGCGGACGGGAGGATAACGGCGGAGCAGGCCTTCACCGCGGTCAGCGCCGCCTCCGCCAAACAGGGGGATTACGGAAACATCCGCACCAGCACGTTTCACCAAATGTGGAACGGCCTGCCGCCGGACAGGCTGGCGGCGGCGGCGGACTGGCTGAAGGGAGCGGCTTCCGGCAAGGACCGGGCACTGGCTTTCAAAGGGCTTCTGCCCGCCTGGGCGGCGGCGGACCGGGCGGCGGCGGCGAAGTTCGTGACGGAACTGAACGACCCGGGCGTCACGGCGGATTGGTGGCACGGCCTGGTTTCCAATGCCCGGGAGGTGCCCGCGATCAACCGGGAGCGCGACGCGCGCGTGGCCGGGGCGGTGCGCCAGGTCCCGCCGGAGCACCGGGCGGAGCTTCTTTTCAACCAGATGAGGAGCCTGTATGGCGACGGCATGAACGAATACAGTCCGCCGTTTGACGGATCGGAAATGACCAAAGCGCTGGAGGGCCTGCCGCCTTCCCCGGCGACGGACAAGGCGGTGACCAAAGTGGCGGAAGTCTGGGGAAACTCCGATCCCGAATCCGCTCTGGCCTGGGCTTCAGGGCAAACCGATGCCGGTCTGCGGGAAAAAGCCGTCGGAGCGGCCATGGAATCGTGGGCGAGGGAGGACGCGTGGGGGGCCTCGCAATGGATTGACGCTCAACCAGCGGGCGAGCAGCGGGACATCGCCGCGCACCACCTCGCGCGGGTGCTGCGCACGGACGAGCCGGAATCCGCGTGGACGTGGACGGGCAGCATCAGCGATCCGGCGATCCGCCTGGAGGCGCAGTCAGCGGTGCTGCGGAAATGGCGCGACTCCTCCGCGGGCGACGCCCGGGCGGCGGTCGAGGGACTGGCGGCGGACCTGCCGACGGCGGACCGGCAAAAACTGACGGACACCCTGGAGCACCGCGATGCGGCGAACTGATGAGTGGTTTCCTTTGCGCTTCCGAGGGCATCCTGCTCCCGCCCGGGGCCGGGGCCGGGAGTGATGCCGATGCTCAGGGATGCGGCGGGCATTGCTTCCATGCCGGCTCCTGACTTCTCTTTCCTCCGCCTTCGTTTCCTTCGCGCCCTTCTGTTCAAATTCCTTCTGACCGCCGACTTCCTCCTCCCATGGCCCGCCGCTTCCTCCTTCCGCTCGCGCTCAGTGCCGCCGCTTTCGCCGCCTCGTGGTGGGCGGGGTTGAATTATTTCCCGGGGGCGGCGGCTGAAATTTCAGCCGTTCCGGGGCCGGCGTCCGCTCCCGGCACCGCTCCCGGCACCGCTCCCGGCACCGCTCCCGGTTCCCTGATTTCAACCACCGGTCTGGCACGCCGGGAGGCGTTGATGCTGGTCTGGGAAAACCCCGGCATTCCGGAAATCCGCCGCCTTTTTGAGACTTCGCGGCTGAACAACGATCAGATTTTCCATCTGGCGAAACTCTGGGCGGACCGCGATCCCGCCGGCTTCTGGAAATGGCTTAACGCCGGCGGACGGCTGCTGCTCGGGGACTGTGAGTTGACCTCCACCGTTTTCGACGCCTGGTTCCGGCTTGATCCCGCCGCCGCCATGGCCTCCTACCGCCTCGCGCCTCCGAATCCGCGCAACGGAAACTCCCGGGACGCTCTGGCCTTTCTTTGGCGGGAGGATGAGCTTCAGCGGCAAAAAATGCTGCCTTATCTGGATGAACTGGTGTCTCTGGGCGCCTCCCTGCCTTACAGCGCCAAAAGTTCCCCGGAAACCGCCGCCATGCTGATGAAACTGCCGCCGGGTCCGGGCCGCGACAGTCTGCTGCGGGTGCTGGCGGGAACGTGGATGGCCAGCGACTGGAAAGCGGCTTCCGCCTGGACCGGAAGCCTGACGGAGCCGCTCCGGTCGAAAATGATGGCCATCGCCGCCGCCTGGGCTTTTCAGCCTGGAAACCGGCCGGAGGGAGGTTTCAGCAACCCGTCCGCGTCCTATGCCGACCCCGAATGTTTCGCGTGGGCGCGGCAGTGGTTCAGCACCGAAGCCCCGCCCGCCCTCCGGCGCGATTTCGGGGACTCGTTCGCCGCCACGCTGGCGGCCACCGATCCGGCGGCGGCGCTGGCGTGGGCGCAGGAGAATCTGGAAGCGCGCCCTCTGACCAAAGCCATCGGGAAAATTCTCGAACAGCAGGCCGCGAAGGATCCCGCCGCCGCCCGCGCGCTGGTTGAGGGAATGCCGCCCGGCGGGCCCAGGCAGCGCGCCGCCTTTGCGGTGGTCACGGCGAAGCCTTCGGCGGAATCCGTGGACTGGCTCCTCGGTCAGGCGGACAAAAGCGCGTCCCCGCCATGGGGTAATCTGGCCCGCCGGTGGTCCCACACCGAACCTGCGGCTTTCAAACAGTACGTGGAGTCCGCCAGCCCCGGCAGCCTGCCGGAATCCCTGATCCTTGCCGGCCTTGACAATCTGGTCCGCAAGGACGGCCCGGCGGCGATGGACTGGGCCCTGCGCACCCAGCCGTCCGCGACGGTGGAACAGGCTCTGACTTCCTGGAGCAGGGACGAGGCACCCGCCGCCGCCGCCTGGCTGAAGGACCACGCCAGTGGGGAATGGACCCCGGATACTTCCTCCCGGATCACGGCGGACTACTTCCGCCGCTTTCCGGAAAAAGCTGTGGACTGGGCTGACAGCCTTCCCGCCGGTTCCGTCCGCGAGTCCGCTCTGGCCTCCCTGCGCCGGAGCCTCGCCACCAGCACCACCCTGAAACCGGGGGAGCGCGTCGCCCTCGAATCCCGCCTCGGCAAACCCTGAGCCGGGTGGCAGAGCCCGCAGGGCGGCGGGATGGACTCAGGGGTATAGGAGATCGAATCAGGGGTATAGGACCTATATGGCCTATAGGACTTATTTTTCTGACCTGCCCGCCTGGGCTGGCTCTGGGCGGCGGGGGCCGGCCATCAGCATCCGCCGCTGACCGTGCGGGCGCACTCAGGGTTTCCACCATGCGTCGATCAGGCGGGTGAGATTGGCCAGGCGGGTGGTTTCGGATTCGGTGCCGGCGAGATTGTGGAATTCGCCGGGGTCTGTGGCGAGGTCGTAGAGTTCGGGACGGGCGTCGGGGAGGCGGGAGGCCGGCAGGATCAGTTTCCAGTCGCCGGCGCGGCACCAGCGCCATTTGAGGCTGCGGGCGGGTTCGCTGAGATCCACCATGTCGTGGTCAAAACAGGCGCCGAAAACCTCCCCGCGCGCGGCCGCGACGGCGGGATTCAGGAGGTCAATGCCGGGGCATTCCGCCGGAACCGGGGCTCCGCAGGCTTTGAGAATCGTGGGCATGAGATCCACGCTGCTGGCCAGGGAGGACGGCATGGACGGCGTGATTTTCCCCGGCCAGCGCAGCAGAATCGGGGTGCGCAGGCCGCCGTCATAGGGCGACTGCTTGGACTTTGGCGC
This sequence comes from Verrucomicrobiota bacterium, assembly GCA_040386695.1. Lineage (GTDB taxonomy): Bacteria > Verrucomicrobiota > Verrucomicrobiia > Verrucomicrobiales > V1-33 > CAIZWU01. Next base: position 24,750 of record JAZKFB010000091.1, on the reverse strand, counting down.
AAAACCCTGGGCGTCGGGCTTCTGAATCCAGCCGTTGTCGCAAAGGTAAACCACGAGGGTGTTGTCCGCCAGTTTCTCCCGGTCCAGAAAATCCAGGAGCTGCCCGCAGGTCTGGTCAAACCACTCCACCATCGCCAGGTAACGCGCCTCGTGCGGGCTGGAGGTCAGGGGCAGATATTTGGCCAGCAGGGCCTCCGGCGGATCGTGGGGCTGGTGCGGCATCATGGGCGCATACCAGACAAAAAACGGTTTCGCCCCGGCGGTGGTGCGGCGGACGAAATCGAAAATCGGTTCCAGGCCCCTGCGGCCGATGTTCAGGCCGGCGTCGCCGTGGCGTCCGCCTTTCGCGGGATCACCCATGGTCATGCCCTCGGTGAATCCCCCGTCGGCCCAGCTTCCCAGCCACCACTTGCCCGTTTGGAGACTGCGGTAACCTAATGGCGGCGCGCCGAGCACGCGGGGCAGGGCGGGGCTGGCGTGAATGAGCTGTTTCATGCTCTCCCGTCCGGCGGCGAAGGCCGGGGTCCGGGTGTGGGGTGTGTCCGTGCGGTCCACCGACGGATCATTGCCCGTGATGCCGTGCTGGTGCGGATAACGCCCGGTGATCATCGACGCCAGGCTGGGGCAGCAGAGGCTGGCGGTGACATACCCGTTTTTAAAACACAGGCTCTGCGCGGCCAGTTTGTCGAGATGCGGCGTGGCCACGGTTTTGTGCCCCATGAACCCGTAGTCGCCCCAGCCCTGGTCATCGGAAATGATCATCACCACATTCGGCGGGGAGGCCGCAGACGCGGGCATCGGGACACCTGACGCCGGAACCGGGACCGGGACGGCGGGGGCAGCGCCGCACAGAACTAGGCAGCAGATCAGAAGGAGTCGCATCATGACGCCAGACTGAAGGAAACCTCCGGGAACCGGCAAGTCTTTCCCGGATTTTTCCCGTTCCGGGATTTCCGCGAAACCGGACCCGCGCCCGGCGGGGAAGGATTTGCAAGGTCGCGCGGAATAAGCTCGTTTTCTCCCGCGCCTCCGCTGCATTCTTCAATCCATTCTCATGAACCGACGCTCCGCACTCCTTCTCCTCCCCGCTCTGATCCTGTCCTTCTCCGCTGTCAGAGCGGCGGCGGCTCCCGCCGACTCCCGCTGTTATGAGCTGCGCACCTACACGGCCTCGGCCGGCAAGCTCGACGCGCTGCTCAGCCGTTTCCGCGACCACACCGTGGCCCTTTTCAAAAAACACGGCATGACCAATGTCGGCTACTGGACGCCGGTGGATAACCGCGACCGCAAGCTGATTTACCTGCTCTCCTTCCCCAGCCGCGAGGCGCGCGACGCCTCCTTCAAGGCTTTCGGGGAGGATCCGGAGTGGAGGGCCGCGTTCAAGGAATCCGAAAAGGACGGCAAGCTGACGGACAAAATCGAGAGCCGTTTTCTCACGGCCACGGATTTTTCCCCCGCCGCCCCTGTGGCCGCCGGCGGTCCGGCGCGGGTTTATGAGCTGCGCACCTACACCACGGGACCCGGCAATCTGCCAAAACTGCTGGACCGGTTCCGCAACCACACGGTGGACCTTTTCGCCAAGCACGGGATGAAAAACTTCGGCTACTGGACTCCCTCAGCGGGTGATCCCGACGCGGACAACACCCTTATTTACCTCCTGGCCCACGACTCCGAGGCCGCCCAGGCCGCCTCCTTCGCCGCCTTCCGCGCGGATCCGGTGTGGGTTGCGGCCAAAGCCGCGTCCGAGAAAGCGGCGGGCGGTTCCCTGACGGTGCCGGACGGCGTGAAATCCCTGACGCTGATCCCGACGGACTTCTCCGCTGCCAAATAATGATCCTTCCTTCAGCCCCGCCGCCCGCTCACACGCCCACCGGATGCCAGGTGGTCCGGGTTTCCGTGAGTTCCAGCAGGCGGTAGGGGCCGGAGACGGCGTCGGTATGGCTCCAGTCGGTGCCCGCCGGCAGGGAATGGACGCGTTTCAGATTCACCGCGCTGCCGCCGCGCAGGATGGCGGTCAGCGCGGGATCGCCCGCCGCGTCCGTGATGCTGTCGATATCCCGGTGGCTGGCGGCGGCGGGTGCCAGTTCGGAGCGCAGACCGGTGAGGATATTCACCACTCCGCCGGGCACATCGGAGGTGGCGATGGCCTCCGCGAGAGTGATGGCGGTCAGCGGAAAACGGTCCGAGGCGATGAGAATGACGGTGTTGCCCACCGCGATGGCATTGCCGATGAGGGTGACGGAGGCCAGCAGAGCCGGGGAATCCGGAGCGAAAGCGGTGACCACTCCGGCGGGATCGAAGGTGGAGAAATTGAAAAACGGCGCGGACACGGGATTCACGGACCCGAAAACCTGGGATAATTTATCCGGCCAGCCCGCGAGATAAACCAGCCGGTCAATCGACTGCGCGACCTCCTCCGCCGCCGCCGGAGCGCTGACGCCGGTGGACCGGACGAGTTCCGCCGCCAGGGCATCGGCCCGCCCTTCGATCATTTCCGCCAGACGGTAGAGAATCTGTCCGCGCAGGTAAGCGGTGGCACCAGCCCAGGCCTCCTGGGCTTTACGGGCGGCGGTGACCGCGTCGCGCAGGTCTTTTTTGGAGGCCTGGCCGTAATGCGCGAGGTGCGCGCCGTCCTTGCCGGGGGAGACGGCGGTGAGCACGCGGCCGCTTTCCGGTCGGGGAAACTTGCCACCGATGAACAGCTTATAGGTTTTGAGAACGCTGAGTCGGGTGCGGGGCGCGGCGGGCATGGGGAGGCGGTACTGGTGGGACGCGTCCCCATATTACGGCCAGTCGCGCCTGCGGCAAGCTTTGAACGGAATGCCGGTTCCTTCAGTGGTCCGTCCAAAATCCGGACCGCGGAACTGTTCAGGAAACCGGGGTGTCGGTATCGCCGGGAATTACAACGGGGGCGGCGGCCTCGGCGGCTTCACGTTTGGCTTCCGCCCGGGCTTTGAGCCAGCCGATGACGGCGGGAATCAGGCTGATGATGATGATGCCGATGACCACCAGTTCGAAATTTTTCTTCACGGCCTCGATCCCGCCCAGCATGTAACCGGCGGGAACAATGAGACCCACCCAGAGCAGCGCGCCCACAAAACTGTAGGACATGAAAGTGCGGTAGCCCATGCCGCTGGTGCCCGCGACAAAGGGGGCAAAGGTGCGGACCAGTGGAACAAAGCGGGCGATAATGATGGTTTTGCCGCCGTATTTGGTGAAAAACGCGTTCGTCCGGGTCATGTGGGACGGTTTGACCACTCTCGGGAATTTGCGCAGAACCCAGGCCCCGGCTTTGCGGCCCACAAAATAATTCAGCGAATCCCCCATCAGGGCGGCGACGACAATCACGAGTCCGACGAGCCAGATATTCAGAGTGGAATTGGCCCGCGCGCAGATCGCCCCCAGCGCGAAAAGCAGGGAATCCCCCGGCAGAAACGGCATGATGACCAGCCCTGTCTCACAGAAAATAATGAGGAAAAGAATGCCGTAAACCCACACGCCATACTGGGAAACCCATCCGTCGAGGTGTTCGTTAATATGGCCGATATAACTCCAGAGGTGGTGGATGGTTTCCATTGGGAAGATCAAAAATTGTCAGGCCCGCAGATGAACCGCTGACAGGGGGGACTGACATGCTTCCCCGGTTCGGGACGCTTCACAAGGAAAAGGTTGGCGGGATACTCATTTGAGTGGCCAAAGTTCAGCGTGTTTCAGGCAGGGGCGGTGAAACCCGTCCGGAGTTTTACAGGGAATTCATGAATTTTCCGGATGTGGATGCGGATGCGGATTGGGTGAAAGCTGAATCCCGCAAAAAAACCGCCCGGTGCCGGGCGGCATCGGGCGGTTTGTGGAAAGAGATGGATCGTTTCCGGTGGCCGGGCTCAGGCTCCCAGCAGGAGGCGGCTGGGCTGCTCGATGCAGTCCTTGATGCGCAGCAGGAAGGTGACGGCCTCCTTGCCGTCGATCTGGCGGTGGTCGTAGCTGAGGGCCAGATACATCATCGGGCGGATCTCCACCTTGCCGTTCACGGCGACGGGGCGCTGCTGGATGGTGTGCATGCCGAGGATGGCGCTCTGCGGGGGATTGAGAATCGGAGTGCTCAGCAGGCTGCCGTAAACCCCGCCGTTGGAGATGGTGAAAACGCCGCCCTGGAGGTCCTCCAGAGTGATTTTTCCTTCCTTGGCGCGCCCGGCGTAGGCGATGATTTCCTTTTCCAGATCGGCAAAGGATTTTTTGTCCGCATCGCGGATGACCGGGACGATGAGCCCGCGCTCGGTGCCGATGGCGACGCCGATGTCGAAGAAATGATTGAGGATGACGTCGTCGCCCTCAATGCGGCCGTTGACGGAAGGCACGGTTTTCAGGGCTTCGACAACGGCTTTGATGAAGAAGGACATGAAACCGAGCTTCACACCGTGACGGGCGACAAAACCGTCCTGGAGAAGCTTGCGGAGATTCATGACCTCCGTCATGTCGCACTCGTTGAAGGTCGTGAGAATCGCCGCCGTCTGCTGGGCGTTGACGAGGTGGGTGGCGATTTTCCGGCGCAGCGGGGACATGCGCTGGCGGGTGCTGCGGCCGGATTCGTCCGCCGCCGGAGCGGCTGAGGGAGCGGCGGCCGGTTTGGGGAGCACGGCGAGTTCAATTTTTGGCGGCGCGGCGGGCGTGGGCGCAGGAGCGGCGGCCGGAGCCGGTTCGACGGGTTTGGCTGAGGAAGCGGGAGGAGAATCAGCGGAGGGAGCCGGCTTTTCCCCGGCTTTCGCGGGAGCGGCCTCCGGGGCTGGGGCTGCGGCGGGAGCGGCGGCGCCTTCCAGAATCTGGCCGATGACGGCTCCGATTTTCACCTCATCGCCGGGTTGGGCGCTGATTTTCAGGGTGCCGGTGGCTTCGGCGGTGATTTCCGTGGAAACCTTGTCGGTGTCCACCGTCACCAGAAGATCGCCTTTGGCCACGGACTCGCCCTCGGCTTTGTGCCAGGTGGAAATGACGGCGGAGGTGATGGATTCACCGGCGGGAGGAACTGTGATCTCGAAAGGCATGGGGAGAGGATTGTGGATGGAGAGAAGTTGTCGGACCGGGTCCGCTTAGACCTGGAAGGCTTTTTCGATAAGCTGGCGCTGCTCCGCGTTGTGCAGGGTCAGGGAACCGACCGCCGGGCTGGCGGCGCGGTCGCGGCCGGCATAGCGGATGGTGGTGGCGGCGATGGCCTCCAGACGCGGCTGGACATGCGTCCAGCCTCCCATGTTCTGCGGCTCCTCCTGGCACCAGATCCACTTTTTATTGGCGCGCGGGTAGCGGGCGATGATCTCGCTCAGCATCTCGCCGTGGAAGGGATAGAGCTGCTCGATGCGGATGATGGCCGACGTTTTGATGTCGTTCTCGTCGCGGTGCCTGATAAGATCGTAATACACCTTGCCGGAGCAGAAAATCAGACGCGTGACGCGCTCGGGCTCCGCGCGGATCGCGGGATCGTCCAGCACTTCCCGGAAACAGGAATCGCCGGTGAAATCGGCTTCCGTGGAAACCGCCTCCTCCTTCCGCAGCAGGCTCTTGGGGGTCATGATGACCAGCGGTTTGCGGAACGGACGGCTCATCTGGCGGCGCAGCACATGGAAATACTGGGCCGGGGTGGTGAGATTGCAGACCTGCATGTTGTTCTCCGCGCAGAGTTGCAGGTAACGCTCCAGACGGGCGCTGGAGTGTTCCGGGCCCTGACCCTCGTAGCCGTGGGGCAGGAGGAGGACGATGCCGGAGGGTTTCTGCCATTTGGACTCCGAGGGGGCGATGAACTGGTCGATGATGACCTGCGCGCCATTGCCGAAGTCCCCGAACTGCGCCTCCCAGAGGATCAGCATGTTGGGAGCCATGAGGCTGTAGCCGTAGTCGAATCCGAGCACGGCGGCCTCGCTGAGCAGGGAATTGTAAACGCGGAAGGTGGCCTGGTCAGGAGCCACATTCAGCAGGGGGAAATACCGCTCGCGGTTTTCGGTGTCATACAGACAGGCGTGACGCTGGCTGAAGGTGCCGCGGCGCACGTCCTGGCCGGAAAGGCGGACCGGATGACCGCCCGCGAGCAGGGAGGCGAAGGCGAGGTGCTCGGCGTGGGCCCAGTCAAAGGGGCCGCCGTTCTCCGTGGCTCCGCGGCGTTTATCCACCACCGTGCGCTTGATATTGGGGTGCAGGCGGAAACCGGCGGGCACGTCCGTGATCCGGAGGCCCAGTTCCCGGAAGGATTCCACGGACAGACCGGTCGGGACCGGAGCGTGGGAGTATTCAGGCTGGAAAACGGCGGTGGAGCCGGCGAAAACGCGTTTTTTCAGCTCCACCGAGCCCAGCGTGGTTTCGAGCCCGCGCAGTTCCTGATGCTCGGATTCCAGACGGCCTTTGATCTCGGCGAGGACGGCGGCGGAGCGTTCGGCGCTGAGGATGCCGGCTTTGACGAGTTTTTCGCTGTAAAGCGTTCCCACCGTGGCTTTTCCACGGATCAGCTTGGCGATTTTCGGCTGGGTGTAGCTGGGCTCGTCGGTCTCGTTGTGTCCATGTTTGCGGTAGCAGTACATGTCGATGACCACATCGCGGTGGAATTTCTGGCGGAATTCCATGGCCAGACGGGCGACAAACATCACCTCCTCGGGATGATCCCCGTTCACATGGAAGACCGGAGCCTCGATCATCTTGGCCACATCCGTGGCGTAGGCGCTGGAGCGGGCGTCCTCGGGGGAGGTTGTGAAGCCGATCTGATTGTTGATGATCAGGTGGATGGTGCCGCCGGTGCGGTAACCGGGGAGCTGGGAAAGATTCAGCACTTCCGCCACGATGCCCTGACCGGCGAAGGCGGCGTCCCCGTGGAGCAGCAGCGGGAGAACGCGGGTGCGTTCGGTGCCGTCGCCGATCTCCCGCTGTTTGGCGCGGGCGCAGCCTTCGACCACGGGATTCACGGCTTCCAGATGCGAGGGATTCGGCGCCAGATAAACGCCGACCTCACGGCCGTCCACCAGGCGTTTCACCTGATACCCCAGGTGATATTTCACATCGCCGTCGCCGGCCACGAGGTCGGGAATGTAGTTCGGGCTGAACTCGTGGAGCAGGACTTTCAGCGGTTTCTGCAGGAAAGTGGCCAGCACGGAGAGGCGGCCGCGGTGGGCCATGCCCATCACAATGTCCTCAACGTCATGCTTCAGAGAGTCGGTGAGAATGGTGTTCAGCACCACCATGGCGCTTTCGCCGCCCTCGATGGAGAAGCGCTTCTGGCCTTTGTAGGTGTTGTGCAGGAATTCCTCGAAACACTGCGGCTCCCAGACCCAGCGCAGCAACTGCTCCTGCGTTTCCCTGGTCGGCGCGGGGGCGTCCAGACGGCTTTCGATGCGTTCGCGCAGCCAGTCGCGGACTTCGAAATTGAGAATGTGCATATACTCAAACCCCGTCAGGTCGCAGTAAGTGCGCTGAAGGCGGTCCACCATCTCCCGGAGCTTGGTGCGTTTGCCGTTGTTGAAAAAGAGGGTCTCGACCTCCGCGTTGAGGTCGGCTTCCGTGAAGCCGAACTCCTTGAGGGACAGGCGGGGCTGGTCCTTGGCGGAGTCGCTGAGAGGGTCAAGGTGCGCGCCGATGTGGCCAATGGCGCGGTAGGTCTCGATCATCCGCGTCACATTGGCGCGGAAGGTCATTTCCTGCTGGCTCAGGCCCACGCTGTCCACCGCGCGCGCGCTGTCGATGCCGGCGGCGGGGGTGCCGCGCTTCGGCTGGGCGGTGCCCAGCTCGAATCCTTCAAAAAACGCGGACCACGTGCCTTCCACGGATCGGGGGTCCTGGAGCCATTGCTGGTATTTGGAATCCAGCAGGTCCACATTCAATCGTGCGGAAATCGTTGAGCTCATAGCAAACGGAAAAGGGCGGGGTCTTGGGACAAAAGAGGGCTGCCCGCCCGGAAGGGGAAGGCAGCCTTGGTAAAATATGAACAAAGTGGCGGATGGATGCCAGAGAGAATTTGCATTTATAATCCTCCGGAAAGGGGACTGGCCATGCGGGCCTGCGCCACCAGATTGCGTATTTTTCCGTGATCCTTCAGGCCCGGGGAAATCTCCACGCCGCTGGCCACATCGACCCCGGCGGGCAGGGTGCGGCGCACGGCTTCCGCAATATTGTCAGGCGTCAGGCCCCCGCTGAGAATCACGGGCAGTGGGGCCAGGGCGGCGATGACTTCAGCGGCGTGGCTCCAGTCAACGGTATGCCCGGTGCCGCCATAAGTGCCTGGCACATAGGCATCAAGGAGCAGGGCGTCCGCCGGCCAGCCGCGCAGGGAATCCGGCGTGGTGTCCGGCCGGAGGGGCAGGGCTTTGATCATGGGGAGCCCCAAGAGACGGAATTCGGCAAGGTCATCCCAGTTTTCGTCGCCATGAAACTGCAGCACGTCGATGAGTCCGCTTCCGGCAAGGCGCCGGACCTCATCGGCGGGCGTGTTCACGAGCACGGCCACGCGGGTCAGGGAGCGCGGCGCCTGTTCCAGCCAGACGGCGGCCTGCTCCAGGGGGTGAAACCGTTTGGATTCCGGGAAAAAATTGATGCCGATGGCGTCCGCTCCCGCCTCCGCGCAGGCAAGGGCGTCCTCCAGCCGGGTGAGGCCGCAGATTTTGGTGAGAACCTGGCCGGGCAGGGGGAAAGGAAACATGAGGACGGGGAAGGGACGCGAGGCGAAGGGTTATAGGGTGATCAGTGGCTGGATGCCGGAATTTTGCAATCGGAGGGCCGGGCGGAGCGGGAGGGGCAGGGGCCCACTTATCGGGGAACTCCGGAACGCGGCGGCACTTTACGAATCGGGAGCGGGAAAAGAGCCCGGAATATCAAAAAAATGCATAATCCACTTGCGCGGCGCGGCGGGTGCTGCTTAATCAGCGGCTCGCTCGCGGTTGTCTCCTCAATCAACGCCGCATGAGCGCAGAACACCCTGTCCCGGCAGGGGCCTCCCTTTGCTCGGGTGGCGGAATGGTAGACGCGTACGTTTGAGGGGCGTATGGGGTAACCTGTGGGGGTTCGAGTCCCCCCCCGAGCACTTTTTCTTCCGGTGGATGGCTGCGGAATTCAGATGTTTACGGCTTTGAGCGGAAGAGCCGGGAAGCGGAGACTTCACCTGCTGCGGCTTTGCTGCTCATCTCCGGCGGACTGCGCATGAAACGGCCGGGAACTGATGCTGGCCGTCCAGCCGGACTCAACCAAAAGAGGCTGCGGTCCGCAGGATTGTGGCCGGTTAGTAACGTCCCCGGCCCCGAAGAGGCGCACGGTGACAGCCCGGGCCGCGCCCCGGGAGCCTGGCCCGGATCCAGACAAACGCCGGGATGCGCAAGATTTTTTTGCCCGGGCCGCCGTGCCGAATTTCACTTTTCAATATTCCGCAATAATATAACCGTCAGGCATTTATCAATTTTTAAAAATTTGAAAATCAATAACATTTTTGAATTCATATCGTCACTGTTCTGAAATAAAGGTAGTTAATGAGAAGAATCCGGCATATGAAAAACCGGGCATCCGCCACATCTTCCCATGAAAACCATCAGGGCCGCTGGTTTCCCTGTCGTTGCCTTTTTCAAGTGAGTCCCGAACCGTGGTTTTCCGCCGGCCTGCTGGGCTGGGTGTGGGAGACGGAGCCGAATACACCATCGCCGCCGGAGCCGTGCCGGAGCCCTGCGCCGCCGTGCCCCTGGGCATGGGGGTGGCTCCATGGCTGCTCCTCCGCCGCCGCCCCGGATGCGGTATGCGATCCGGAAATTTCCGCATTCGGCGCAGGGGCGGCTTTTTGTCAGGGGTGGAGGACTTTTCCGTAGAGTTCGGTGAAAGCGGCGGCGTCCGCAGGGGCGGGATTGAACTGCGCGGTCCACTGGGCGGCGGCTTCGGCGGCCAGCCGGGGGATTTGAGCGGGGGTCAGGGAGCCGGCGGGAGTGGTGCGGGGCAGGCCGGCTTCGGTCAGAATGGCGGTGAGGAAATCGGGGAATCCGGCGGCGTCCACGCCCTGGGAGGCACCGAGGCGGGCGTACTCGTCACTGGCCCCGGGCTGGCTGAGATTGAGGCGGACGACGTGCGGGAGCATCATGCCCACGGCTTCGCCGTGAACGATGCCGAAGTGTGCGGTGAGGGGATTAGCGGCGGAATGGGCGGCGCCGAGCATGGAATTTTCAATCGCGACCCCGGCCAGAGCGGCGCCGAGGAGCATGGCGGACCGGGCTTCGGTGTCCCGGGAATCGCGGAGCACGCGCGGGTAGGCATTGGCCAGAAGGGAAAAAGCGGCGCGGCTGTAGGCGGTGGAAATCTCATTGCGGCGTTTGCAGACGGCGCTTTCCACGGCATGGGCGATGGCGTCGATGCCGGTGACGCGGGCCACGCCGGTGGGCAGGGTGGCGGTGAGATCGGGATCGAGAATGGCGATGCGGGCGGCGGCTTTTTTGTCCCCGCAGGCCATTTTGGCGTGGGTCCGGGCGTCGGAAATCAGGGCGTAGGACTGGCATTCGCTGCCGGTGCCGGCGGTGGTGGGAATGGCGATCAGCGGCAGCATGGGCTTCGTGGCCCGGCCGGTGCCGTGGTAATCGCTCATCTTGCCGCCGTTGGTCAGGAGGAAGTTGCAGCCTTTGGCGGTGTCCATGCTGCTGCCGCCGCCGAGGCCGATGAGCAGGTCCGCCTGATTTTCCCGCGCGCTGGCCACGCAGGCGTCCACAGTGTCGGTGGTGGGGTTTTCCACCACGCCCATGAAGGCGCTCCATTCCACGCCGGCGGCGCTCAGGCTTTGAAGCACACGGTCGAGGTGGCCGGCGTCGGCGATTCCCCGGTCGGTGACCACCAGGGCCCGCTGCGAGCCCAGAGTGCGGGCAAAAACTCCGGTGCGTTCGACTTCCCCGCTGCCGAAGACCACCCGGGTGCCGGGGGCGTGGGAGAAATCGGCGACAAAATCCGGCACTGATTCCCCGGCCAGAGTGGAGAGAAGACGGCGGAGATCAGGGGCACCAGTGAGCATGGGATTGGGAAAAACCCACTGGGAGCGCTGTGGCGCGGGATTGCACGCCCGCGATTGCGGGTGGCGGCGGATCCTGGCGGCGGAACGTCCGTTCAGCGGGCGGGGGGAACGTAGTAGGATGGGGTGGCCGGGGGAGGCGTGATTTTTCTACGGATCCAGCCGACGGTATTGTTCATGCCGTTTTTCACATTTTCCGTGCCGCGGTGGATTTCGGCTTTGGCCCGGCTCCAGTTTTTGGACGCGGGCGGAACCGGGGTGCGGAACCAGTTCTGGGTGAGCAGGGTGCCGGTGCTGGCGCCGATGGAAAGTTCCCCGACCCGTTCCCCCTGGGCATTCATGAGGGTGATGAACCACGCGGCGTTGTTGGAAAGCTCCAGGCAGCGCAGCTGGTAGTTCACACTGTCGAAGCCGATTTTGGCGGCGCGGGCGGCGGCCTCGGCTTTCAGGAAAGCGGTGTTGGAGTCAATGCTCAGCCGGTGCATGGGCAGGGGCGTGGCGGAAATGCCGTTGGCGTGTTTCGGAGGGAGCACGCCGTCGGAAAGGATCGCTCCCTTGCCGACATAAAACTCCCTCACGGCCCCGCGCCCGTCGCGGGCGATCACCCGCCAGACCGGCGGCTGGTCCACGCCGTGCTCGCCGATGAGGTGGAGCATCCGGGGCAGGTATTCGGCACCCCGCTCGCGGGCGACGATGCGCATGGCGGCTTTGCCGGTGGTCTGGCCCGCCGGGGCCTGGGCGCGGGCGGAGCAGGGCATTCCCGCGATCAGAAGGGAGAAAAGGAAAAGAACAGCGCGCTTCATTGGATTCAGTGTGTGATGATATTTCAGCTACACTCGGTTTTCCGGCTTTCCAGTGCATTTCCTGTCCCGCCCGGCCGGGATAAACACCTACCCGGCTGGGGAAAATCACTGATCCTGGGGTTTCAGCAGTCCCAGTTTTTTGAGCTTGGGAATGGTTGAACTCTGGCAGTAGCGGTAGTTGCCGGTTTTGTGGGGCACATTTTTGTCAAAATAGTCCTGATGGTAGTCCTCGGCGGGATAAAAGATCTCCGCTTTGGTGATCTCGGTGACGATGGGGCTTTCAAATTTCCCGCTTTTTCCAGCCTCCTCCTTCACCTTCAGGGCGATGGCTTTCTGCTCCTCCGTGTGGTAAAAAATTCCGGAACGGTATTGTGTGCCTTTATCGTTGCCCTGCTGATTCAGGGTCGTGGGGTCGTGCATGTCGAAAAACAGGTGCGCGAGGGTTTCAAAAGGCAGCACGGCGGGATCAAAAACCACCTCCACGGCCTCGGCATGACCGGTGAGACCGGTGCAGACCTGCTCGTAAGTGGGGTCCTTGATTTTGCCGTTGATGTAGCCGCTGGTGGCTTTCTGCACGCCTTTCATGCGGCTCAGGATGACTTCAGTGCACCAGAAGCATCCGGTGGCGAGGGTGACGGTTTCCATTTTGGCGACGGGGGTGGCGGCGGGAGCCGGGTTGGGGGAAGGGGGCGGGGTGGGAGCGGGAGTGCCGGGTTTCACAGGATCAGCGGCGGGCGCGGGCAGCCAGGAACCGGCGGCCAGAGCGAGGGAAAGGAGGAAAGTCCGGGTCTTCATAAGTGGATACCTTCACAAGAGCGCCGGAGACGGCGCAATATTTCAGAAAATCCTTGGCGGCGGAAAAACGGACCGGACAGAGCGGGGAGGAAAAATGAATGAATTTCGAACAACCGGGAAAAATATTTCCGGCTTCAGTCAGCGGCAGCCGGACGGAATGGCTTGCTCCGGGAATCCTCATGTTCATGATGTCCTCTGATTCCTCAAACGGTGAATCAGGCGATGGCCAGGACACCCGGTGAAGCCAAATGACGCTTGCGGCCGTATTCCCTTCACCCGCGCTCAATTTCCTCCTCAACCCTTGAATTCAAAATCATGTCCCAGGTCACTCCCACGATTTATGTGAAAACCGGCTGCCCGTGGTGCGACGAGGTGCTGGATTACTTCGAGCACAAAAAACTGCCCTATAAAGAGGTGACTGTCAGCGGCGACCGCGGGGCCATGCAGGCCATGGTCGATCTTTCCGGCCAGTCCAAAGCGCCCACCATGGACTGGGACGGCGAGGTTCTGACGGATTTCGGAGTGGATGAACTGATTCCGTTCCTGAAAAATCACGGAATTGGCTGATTCATTAAATTTTTTATAAAAAACAGGGATTTTGACCCTCTTCCTCATTGCCTGCGGCCTGAATTACAAAAATGCTGCAACTGAAAGCCCCTGAAATGTCACTTGAGGCAAAAGAATTTTCCAGAAAGAACAGAAAGTTTGTAACACCGGGGGTCGGCTGGCGAAAAGGATTATGTCACAAGTTCACTGCTTGTGGTGGAGGTGCCGACCGGCAGCCATGAACCGTATCCAGACGGCTCATGGTGGAACGGGGGGCAGTTTTCCGGGCCGTTCTTTGTTCGGCCCATTGGTGATGGTGTTGAGGGTGGCGGCTTGGTATCCCGCCACCCTCTTTCCGTTTGACGAATCGTCATCCGGGTCCATCGCCAAGGATGCGTCACGCCCCGATTTCCCCCGAGCTTTTCGTTGAAAACCGCCAGCGCCTGCGGGCCCTGCTGCCGCCGAAAAGCGTGGCTTTCCTGAATGCCAACGATGTCCCGCCGACGAATGCCGACGGCTCGCTGACGGGAGTGCCGAATTCCGATTTCTTTTACCTCTCGGGCGTGGAGCAGGAGGACAGTATCTTGGTCCTGGCTCCCGACGCCCATGACCCGAAGCACCGCGAAATTCTTTTCCTCCGCGAGACCAACGATCACATCGCCCGCTGGGAGGGACACAAACTCACCAAGGACGGGGCCCGGAAACTGACCGGCATCCAGACCATTATGTGGCTGGAGGAATTCCCGGTCATGCAGCGGCTGCTGATGTTCCAGGCCGACGCCGTTTTCTTGAACAGCAACGAGCATCCCCGCGCGGGGGTGGAAGTCGAGTCCCGGGACGCGCGGTTCATCCGCGACACCCGGTCGGCCTTCCCGCTGCACCGCTACGAGCGGCTGGCGAAGCTGATGCATCTGCTGCGGCCGGTAAAGTCGGCGGCCGAGGTGGAGCTGATCCAAAAAGCCTGCGGGATCACCCGCGACGCTTTTCTGCGGGTGCTGAAATTCGTGAAACCGGGCGTGAACGAGTGCGAGGTGGAGGCGGAGTTCGCCCATGAGTTTGTCCGCCAGCGCGCGCGTTTCGCCTACAATCCGATCATCGCCTCCGGCGGCGGATCCAATGTCCTGCACTACGTCTCCAACGACCAGCCCTGCCGGAAGGGCGATGTGCTGCTGCTGGACGTGGGCGCGGCTTACGGGAATTACGCGGCGGACATGACCCGCACGATTCCCGTGGGCGGGAAATTCTCCAAGCGCCAGAAGCAGGTTTACAACGCCGTCCTGCGCGTGATGCGCGGCTGCATCGCGGAGCTGAAACCCGGCACGCTGCCCCGCGACTGGCAGAAAACCGCTGAAAGCCTGATGCAGCAGGAGCTTCTGGAGCTGGAGCTGATCAAGCCGAAGGACATCAAAAAACAGGACCCCGACCGCCCGGCGCTGAAGAAATATTTCATGCACGGCGTCGGCCATCCGCTGGGCCTTGATGTCCATGACGTCGCCACCATCGGCGAACCGATGCAGACCGGCTGGGTAATGACGGTGGAGCCCGGGATTTATATTCCCGAGGAGGGATTCGGCATCCGGCTGGAAAACGACGTCCTCATCACCGCCGGCGGCCAGCTGGATCTCATGGCCGACATTCCGGTCGAAGCCGGGGAAATCGAGGACCTGATGAACTGAGCCCTTTTCCAAAAAGGAAGGGGTGTCGTCCGCGCCGTCGGGGGTCAGCCGGGCAAATCCCTGGCGGTTGACCCCGGCGATGGTGAAAGTTCATGACCTGATGAGCACACACTGCTTCCGGTCCGGGCGGTTTTGCCGGGCTGATCCGCTGTTCCGCAGCCCGATGACGGACGCGGAAGAGCATTGCCTTTTGGGAGGCCATTTGGAATAACCGAATCACCGCACACCACCATGAAGACTCCCAAAAGAACCGCTTTGCTTGTCGCCAGTGGCGATCTGCGTCTGTCCGCCAACCAGACCTGCTGGCCTGCGCAGGCGGCCATGGAGGAGGCGCTGGGGGCGGCGCTGCGGGCGGAGGGCTGGACTTTGGAGCGCGCGCATCCGGTGAAGACGGACGAGAAACACGGATTCATCGCCAGTCAGCGCGAGGGGATGGAGGTTTTCCGCAATCTGGATCCAAAAGCGCCGCTGATCGTGGCCGAGGCCGTCTGGCAGTATTCCCATCATGTGCTGGCGGGACTGAGCACGCATCAGGGGCCGGTGCTGACGGTGGCGAACTGGAGCGGCCAGTGGCCGGGGCTGGTGGGCATGCTGAATCTGAATGGCTCCCTGACGAAGCAGGGGGTGCGTTATTCCACGCTCTGGAGCGCGGATTTCACCGACGGTTTTTTCAAAACCAAACTGCGCCAGTGGCTGAAAACGGGAACCGTCACCCACGATCTTTCCCACGTCCGGCCGCTGGAATCCCTGAAAATTCCCGCGAAACCGGCGGCGCTGGGGAAGCGGCTGGCGGGCGCGCTGCGGGCGGGGAAGGCCATCATGGGCGTGTTCGACGAGGGCTGCATGGGCATGTTCAACGCCATTATTCCCGACCACCTGCTGCACGCCTGCGGGGTGTTCAAGGAGCGGCTGAGCCAGTCCGCGCTGTATTTCGAGACCACGCGCGTGCCGGAGGCCGAGGCGCGGGCGGTTTATGACTGGTACCGGGAAAGGGGCATGACCTTCCACACGGGAACTGAGCATGAAACGGAGCTGACGGAGGCGCAGATTCTGTCCCAGTGCCGGATGTATATCGCGGCCCTGCGGCTGGCGGATGATTTCGGCTGTGACACCATCGGCATCCAGTATCAGCAGGGGCTGAAGGATCTGCTGCCCGCCAGCGATCTGGTGGAGGGCACACTCAACAACTCCGACCGGCCGCCGGTGACCTCCCGCGACGGCAAACGGGTGCTGCATGAGGGCCTGCCGCTGCCGCATTTCAATGAGGTCGATGAATGCGCGGGCCTCGACGCGCTGCTGACCCACCGGGTGCATCCGGCGCTGGAGCAGCCGCCGGAAAATACGCTGCATGATGTGCGGTGGGGGGATTTCGACGCCTCGGGCACGGTGGAGGATTATGTCTGGGTGCTGCTCATCAGCGGGGCGGCTCCACCGGCGCATTTCACCGGCGGCTGGAAAGGCGCTCACGGTTACCGGCAGCCGGCGATGTATTTCCCCAACGGCGGCAGCACGCTCCACGGGGTTTCCAAACCCGGGGAAATCGTCTGGAGCCGGATTTATGTGGCGGAAAACGCGCTGCACATGGACATCGGCCGGGGCGGGGTGGTGGCGCTGCCGGAGGCGGAGACCCGGCGCCGGCTGGAGGCCACGACCCCGCAGTGGCCGATCATGCATGCCGTGACCTACGGCGTGACCCGGGACCAGCTGATGGCCAAACACCAGGCCAATCACCTGCAGGTGGCCTATGCCCGCGACGCGGCGGCGGCGGACGCCTGTCTTTTCGCCAAAGCGGCCATGGCCCGGGCGCTGGGCCTCCGGGTCAATGTCTGCGGAAAAAGGACCCGGGAGCAGGAGTGGACCCGGGCCTGACCGCCGGCCAGGCAGGGGGCAAAAACGCTCCGGCAAACAAAGCATGGCCGTCATCCCGGCGCGCGGGTTCGGGCGTTTGGAGCACGGCGGCCAGCGGCTCCGCCTTCGGAAGGCTTTTCCCGGTGGCGGTGGCGGCGGCGGCGATCAGCGGGAAGCGTTTTCCCCGGCCCGGCGGCGGTGCCGGAGGAGACCCCCGAGGACCAGCGCGCCCAGACCGGCGGTGGCGGGTTCGGGCACGGGGCTGACACGGTAGGCGATGTCATCGAAGGGAAGGAAACCTCCGCCGCTGGGCTCGGTGACGGTGATGGATTTGATGCCCAGTCCGGCCGGTGCCTGGAAGCCCACCCATTCGTAGATCCCGGTGCCAGTGGTGGAGGCGGGGGAGGTGTGGGTCAGCGTGGTGTTGTCCGTGAAGGTGGCGATGGCGGTGATCAGCCGGGTGGCGCCCACGTGATTGAAAATGGCGCCGAATTCGGTGACCGCAAAGCCGGGATCCTTGGCGGCGAGGGCCCAGGTTTCGGTGACGCTGATGAAGGCCGGTCGGGTGCCGGAGGTCACGGGCGTGGTGTTGGCGGTGGCTTCGAAGTCGTTCCGCCCGTAACGCGTCATGCCGCCGATGGTGAGACCCGCCGCGGAATACCGGGGTTCCACCGTGGTGATATTCCCGCCGGTGGCGACGCTGGGGCTCTCATTGTCGAAAACACCCGCCAGGGCGGTGTTCCCGGCGCTGGTGACGAGGGTCTGCATGTCGCTGGCGCTGATGAAACCTCCCGCAGTGCTGGTGACCCCGGTGAGCGCGCGCCCCAGCGGATTGATGGTGCTGACGAGGGCGGCCTGAATGGGCCCGGCGGTGGAGACCGTGAGCAGGAGGACGTGGAGAAGTGGTTTTGAGATCATGGGAGTGCTGCTGTTTGGTGTTTTTCCGGCAGGGAAAAGGCGTTGAGGGGCCAGGGCGGATTCAGGGACGGACACGGAAGAATTTCCGGCCGCTGACAGCCTCGGTGAGCGGGGAGACAGCGGCCGGAAGCGGGATCCAGGTGATAAAATCCGGGGAGCTTTCCAGAGTTCCGTAGTCCCAGGTGACGGTGACGTTTCCGGGGGTTCCGGCGGGGAGGATGGTCAGGCTGATATCCGGATGGGAAAGGCCGGTGACCCGGATTTTTCCATTGCCGCCGAGGCGGGGATCCGTGTGTTCCGCACCCGAGCCGGGAGCGCCCCAGATGCCGGGGACCTGCAGCTGGCCGTTCAGGGCAAGGGTGCCCACAGTGTCCGTGTCCTGAAAGTCCAGACGCAGGGTGGCGCCGTCCGCCACGCTGATGGCGGTGTGGTCCCAGGGCACGATGCCCGTCAGGGCGAAGGTGCCTTTTTCCACCCGCAGGCCGCCTTCCCAGGTGTGGGCGCCGGTGGAACTGAGCGTGCCGGAACCGGTTTTCACCAGGGTGCCTTTGCCGCCGAGGGAAGCGGTGAAAGTGCTGTCATGGCCGTTGGTGTCGAAAACGCCGTCCCCGGCGGAAAGAAGCACCTCCATCTCGGCGGGAAGAAGATCGCCCGGGTCGGCGAAGTCAGCGGACAGGCGCAGGATCCCGCCATTGGTGAGGGCGAGGCGGGCGGGAAAAGCGGTGCCGGTGGCGCTGACGGGCTGGGTGGTGGTGAAGGTTCCCCCGTCCACCGTGAGGCGGGCACGGCCGGCGTCATTCACCCCGGATATCATCGCCAGGGGAGCCTGGCCCTGATACTCGAGGCGGCCTCCGGGGCTGACAAGGAGGGTGGCGCCGTAACCGCCGACGGCTTCGATTTTGAGGGAACCGGCCGGGATCATGGTCCCGGTGACGGCCAGGGTGGAACCCCGGGAAACGATCAGGGTGCCGGCACCGCTGAGAGTGCCCGCCACATTGACCCGGGCGGTGGCGGTGCCGTTGGTGGTGGTGCCCAGACGGAGTGTCGCCGCTTCGCCGATATCGACTTTGCCCGCGGCGGCAATGTTGAGAGTGGTGGCGAGGGTGTTGGAGAGAAGAATATCCCCCTGAGCGGCGGAGTGGTCGCCGCTGATGTCCACGCTTCCCTCGCTCAGCGCAAGCGGACCCGTGAAGGTGTCCGCGGCGTTCAGCGTCAGTTTCTGGGCTCCGAGTTTTTTGAGGCCGAAATCGCCGGAGACGACGCCGTTCAAAACAATGGGCGCGCCGGAAACCGTGGTTTCCAGGTCCTGGCTCAGCTCCAGGGGAGTGGCGATGGTCTGGGTGGAGGCGGAACTGTTGGCAAGATAGGCGCCGGGGCTGAAGGCGTTGCCCGTAAGAGTGAAGGCCCCCGCGCCGGGGAGAAAGGTGAATCCGGTGAAGACGCGGCCGGCGGCGAGGTCATTCACCGTGTTGAGATTCAGAGCGCCGCGGAAGGCGAGGCTGTCCCCGGCGGCGGGGGGGGCGCCGGATTCCCAGTTGGCTCCCGCGGACCATTTGCCGTCCGCCCCCGCGCCCGTCCAGGTGCCGCCGGCGACGGGCGGGTTCACGATGATGGTGACATCGTCAAACTGCATGAAATTTCCGCCTGCGGGTTCGCGGAATTCGATGCCGGTGATGGTGGTGCCCGCCGGGGCGGCGAAGCCGGCAAACTCCAGATCGGTGATGACGCCGGTGGTGTTGGCATAAACCTCGGAGCTGCCATCGCTGAATTTCGCGGTGACCGTCACCAGGCCGGGACTGGTGGCGCGGCTGCGGATGACGACCCCGAAGTGGGTGGCGCCGGTGCCGGGCACGGCGGTGCCGATGGTCCAGTTCTCGGAGACGGTGACAAATCCGAAGCGCGCGCCGGAGGACACGGCGGGCGAACCGGTGTCATTGCGGCTCCAGCGGGCGGGGCCGGTGAGGGTGAAGAGCGCGCCGCCCCCGGCGAGTTCATTGGGCAGGGTGATCAGGGCTCCGTCGGGGGTGTTTTCCCCGGAAAGCACGGCGGCGGTGGAGAGATTGCCGCGTGCGGTGACGAGCGCCTGAGGATCCTCCAGACTGATGAGATTGCCGCCGGTGGCCGTGCCCGCCGCCATGGGGCTGGCGAGGGGATTGATGGTGCTGTTCATAGTGGCCGTGGCGGGAGAGATGGCGGCGGCGAAGGCCAGAAGCAGTGGACAGGTTCGTTTCATCAGGGCGGAGGGCTGGGTTAAGGGAGGGTCAGCGGGGGTAACCCCGATACTGCGGCCAAGAATAGGAATAAATCCCGGCTCCGACAGTTGGCAAAATTGCCAACACGGCGGCCGGACGAAAGAAGGGGGCGGACTGGCATTTGGCAATTTCCTGAAACCGTTCTAATTTATGGGGAATGAATGGTTTTACCCTGCCTTCGCTGGCCTGTGTGGTCCTCGCCGCCGCCGTCTTCACCGCCACGGCCACCGCCACCGCGGAGGGAGTGACGGCGGAATCCGCCTCCGGGGCGCGGCGGGAGGCGGTGGACACGCTTTTCCGGAACTGGACCACGCGGGACGGCCTGCCGCATAACCGGGTGCGCGCGGTGATGCGGTCCCGCGACGGGTTTGTGTGGCTGGGCACGGACGCCGGCCTGGCCCGCTTCGACGGGGTGCATTTTCTCACGTGGGGACTGCGGGAGGGACTGGGCGCGGCGGCGGTTTTTTCCCTGAGCGAGACGGAGGAAGGCACTTTGTGGATCGGCACCCAGGGCGGCGGGCTCAGCGCTTTGCGGGACGGCCGGATCGTCCGGACCTGGACTTCAGCCGACGGATTGCCGTCGGACACCGTGGACCACCTCATGCCGGACAGGGAGGGTGGCCTCTGGGTGTCCGCAGGGGGCACTCTGAGGCGGATGCAGGACGGGAGGGTGCAGGCCCTGAAGCCCGGGGAAACCGCGCCGGAGAGTCTGTATTGCTGGGGGCGGGACAGTTTCGGGACACTCTGGGGAACTTTTGCCAGACAGGGTCTTCTCCGTGTGGAAAACGGCCGGTGGATCCAGCCGCCCGGTGTGCCCGCCAAAGCCCGCGGCCTGGCGGAGGACCCGGCCGGCGGGTTGTGGCTGACGGATGAGGAGGGACATCTGTGGCGCGGGGATCCGGAAAAGGGTGCCGGGGAGGCCACCGGCGGGATGGTGTGGCGCCTGCTGCCGGAGGCCGGGATACTGCCCCAGACTCTCTCCAGTATGACCGTCGCGGCCGACGGCACCCTGTGGGTGGCCGTGTTCCGTCAGGGCGTGACCGGCTGGAAGGACGGGCGGTGGCGCGTGCCGGTGCCATGCGGCTCCTACACCCCGGATCTGGCGGAGTCGGTTTTCGCCTTCCCCGACGGGCCGGTGTGGGTCATCTCGGCGGAAGGACTCTTCGCGCTCACCCCGCTGCCGTTTTCTATTGGCAGAGTCAATAATTCCACCGGTATGCGGGCCTCCAATGATCTCGGCGGTCTGTTGGAGGAGTCCCCGGGGACCTTTCTTCTCGCCTCCCAGGGCGGCGGGTTCCTCCGCTGGCGGGACGGGGTGGCCACGCGGCTGAACACGAATCCCGCCCTCAGCCGTCCGGTCTATGGCAACTTCGCGTGGAAAGCCCCGGACGGCACGTCGTGGCTGGCGGGGGGGGCGGGTGTGTTCGGCTTCCGCGACGGAGTGGAAAGCGCGCGTCCCGTTTTTCCCGGCCGCCGCCGGGACGTCTGGAGCCTCTGCGGAAATCCCGCGGGCGGTCTCTGGGCCGGGACGGGTGACGGCACGCTGCTGGAACTGCGCCCGGGGGAGAACCATCTTACTCCCGTGGATTACGGCGGGGGCCGTGAGGGGATCAAAGCGCTGTATCAGGAGGAGAACGGCACCCTCTGGGTCGGCACCCGCGGTGGCGGCCTCCACCGCCGTTCGCCGGAGGGCAAGTGGCGGAAATTCGGACCGGCGGACGGGCTGCCCAGCCGGGTCATCCGCTTCATCACGCCCGCAGGCCCGGAGAACCTGTGGATCGGCACCGCCGGAAGCGGACTGGTGCTGCTGCGCCAGGGCCGCTTCACCGCCCTGACCAGCCGGGAGGGGCTGCCGGACGACACCGTTTCGCAGCTCGTCCTGGCGGACAGCGGCCGGCTGTGGCTGGGCACAAACCGGGGGTTGGCCGTGTTCAGCGCCGCGGAATCCGCCCGTATGGCGCAGGGGGATTTCCATGGTCTGCGCCCGCTCATTCTCAATCTCAGCGACGGCCTGCCCTCCGAGGAGTTCACCATTGTGCCTCCCGTGAAAACCGCCGGCGGCGGACTGGTCTTCGCCACCACCCGGGGTTTTGTGCGCCTGGATCCGGGCGGGTTTCAGGCGGATCAGGTCAGGCCCTGCGCCTTTCTGGAGACCATCCTCGCGAATGGGAGGCCTGTCCGCGCGGAAGGCGGAAAACTCGTCCTGCCGCCGGGGGTGGAACGGCTGGAGTTCGGATTCACGGCTCTGCATTTTGCCGCGCCGGAACGCCTCGCCTTCCGCAGCCGGCTGAGCGGGCTGGAGGCGGACTGGAGCGCCGCCAGCCCGCAGCGGCAGGCGGAATACCGCAATCTCAGTCCCGGGAATTACCGCTTTGAGGTGAGCGCCACCACCGGCAACGGCCTCTGGTCCGCGGAGGCCGCCGGTCTGGACATCACCCTGCGGCCGCACTTCTGGCAAACCTGGTGGTTCCGGGCCGCCGGGGGGCTGATTCTGCTCGCCGGGCTCATCCTCGCCGTCCGCGCCCGGGAGCGGCGGCGGACCCGGCGGCGCATTGAGGCTCTGGAGCAGGAGCAGGCGGTGCAGTCGGAACGCGCCCGCATTGCCCGGGACCTGCATGACGACGTGGGCGCCAGCCTGACTCAGGTGGCGCTGCTCAGCGAACTCGCCCGCGGGGACCTGGCCACGGATCCCGCCCGGGCCGACGGCACCATCCGGGAAATCTTCACCACCGCCCGCGAAGTCACCCGCTCCCTGGATGAAATCGTCTGGGCCGTGAACCCCGGACAGGACACCGTGAGCGGGTTCATGACCTATCTCGCCACCTCCGCCCAGAGCTTCTGCCGCACCGCCGGTCTGGCCGTGCGCCTGGATTTTCCCGAAAATCCGCCCGCGCGCCCCTTGTCATCGCCCGTCCGCCACCATCTCTGCCTCGCCGCCCGCGAAGCCCTGCACAATGCGGTCAAACATTCCGGCGCCACCGGCGTGCGCCTGCGGCTTTCCCTGGTCCACCGGCGGCTGGACCTCAGCGTGGAGGACAATGGCCAGGGCATTCCTCCAGCAGAAGCGGGCGCGCCGGAAGGTGACGGCCTGCTGAATCTTCAAAACCGCATGCGCCAGATCGGCGGCACCTGCGCCGTCTCCACACCCGGCGGCGGCGGCACCCGGGTGGAGTTCACCGTGTTTCTGGGCGACTGAGGCGTTTGGGGAATGTCCCGCGGCGCGGACTTCCGGG
Organism: Verrucomicrobiota bacterium; assembly: GCA_040386695.1. Classification (GTDB taxonomy): domain Bacteria; phylum Verrucomicrobiota; class Verrucomicrobiia; order Verrucomicrobiales; family V1-33; genus CAIZWU01. The sequence continues at coordinate 1,686 of JAZKFB010000091.1, read as the reverse complement.
GCTGTGCGGCAATTGGGCTTCCGGTCCCGGTGATCCCCCAAACCGCGCTCCGGGGAAAGGAACGGGAAAAGAATGCGAAAGAATGGAGAAAGGGTAAGAAATAAAAAGAAGACCGATGCCGGGGATTGGCGGAATGGTCCGCAGGCCATGTCCCGGATTCAAATCCGCCTCCCGGTGCGCCCCTCCTTTTTTCCGGTCATTCCCCATGAGTTCCTCCCACTCCCCCGCCTCCCCGCCCATCACTGTTGCCCTGGTGGAGGATAATCCGCGCATCCGCTCCACGATGGAGATGCTCCTCGGACGGGATCCCGGAATCGAACTCCTCGCCAGCTTCTCCTCCGGCGAGGAGGCTCTGGCCGCCGTTCCCCGCCTGCGGCCGAAGGTGCTGCTGATGGACATCAACCTCCCGGGCATGAGCGGCGTGGAATGCGTGAGACAGCTCGCCGGCACCGTGCCCGGCATGCAGATTCTCATGCTCACGGTGCATGAGGATTCGGAAGCCATCTTCTCCTCCCTGGCCGCCGGGGCCACCGGTTACCTCGTCAAGCCTCCCAGCGCTGTCGAGCTTCTCGCCGCCATCCGCGATGTCCATGCCGGCGGCGCGCCCATGACCAGCTCCATCGCCCGCCGTGTCGTCCAGTCCTTCACCGGGCCCGCGGCCTCCCCCCGTGCCGCCGGGAACCTCAGCCCCCGGGAGATCGAGGTCCTCGACCTCCTCGTCCAGGGCCTCGCCTACAAGGAGGTCGCCGCCCGTCTGGACATCAGCTACTCCACGGTCCACCGCCATATTGAACGCATCTACTCCAAACTCCACGTCCACTCCCGCACCCACGCCGTCGCCAAATACCTCGGAGCCTGAGGGCGTTCCCGGCGGGCGGCCCGGGCGGGCGGACTGGAAATCATGAGGTTGTCCGCGGGCATGAGGGAAAGGCGCGGGCATGGCGGAGGCACAGTGCCTGTGCAGGGGCGGCAGGTGCGGCCATTTGCCTGATGGCGCCTGAGCGCCACCGGGTCCGGATCCGGTCCGCAGGGCCTCTTTTACGGGGGAATTTGAGCCGGAACCGGCGGATGGAGGCCCTGGCACCGTCTGTGCGGGTCCGTGTGGGAAACAACACGACCAACCCTGCCGTCATGACCTCCACCGACTCCACCACTGAAATCCTGAATGCCCTGCTCCGGGGCGAACTCTCCGCCATCGAAACCTACAGCACCGCGATTCATAAATTCCCGGTCACGGACGCCGTGGCCGTGCTGGAACACATGAGATCCGATCATTTAGCCAGCGTCTCCACTCTGCGCGCCCTGATCACCGGACGTGGCGGGAAGCCCTCGACCGATTCCGGCGCGTGGGGGAATTTTGCCAAGGCCGTGGAATCCACCGCCTCCCTGTTCGGCCCCACGTCCGCCATTTCCGCCCTGAAGCAGGGGGAAAAACACGGCATCGGGGAATATGAGGAGGCCCTGGAGGATGATTCTGTGCCCGGGGACGTGAAACAGGTGCTCCGGGACAAACTGCTGCCGCCTCTCCAGCGTCATCTGCTTAATCTGGAAAGCCTCAGCGGATGAGGGCGGGCGGGCCCGGGGGGGAGTGCTCCGTTCCAGGGACAGAAGCACAGGCATCCTGCCAAGAATGTTCGGCATGGATGATGCCGCGCTCAGGAAACCGTTTTTAACCAGGCCCGTGGG
>JAZKFB010000090.1:0-71858 GCA_040386695.1 Verrucomicrobiota bacterium | reverse complement strand
ATCACGCGAAAGCCCACGGGCCTGGTTAAAAACGGTTTCCTGAGCGCGGCACCATTCATGCCGAACACTCTTGGCAGGATGCCCGTGCTCCTGTCCGCAGAAGGGAGTACGGGCCCCTGGCCCGTGATTGAAGTTCACCGAAGCCGGACTAAACCCTCCAGGCGGGATCCATGGCGGGATCGCTGATGCCCGGTTTTCCCGTCTCCATGCGGCCGGCAAAGCGCTGAAGAAAATGCGGCGAACCTTCGAGGCGCACGTGGAGATCGTGCCAGCCCGAGGCGGCGGCGGTGCTGAACTGCAGGGTTTCCACGCCACCGGCGGCCAGCGGGAAAGTGCGGGCCGGAGTGCGGTAGGCCGGATCGTCCACGGTGAGTTGAACCGCTGCGGCGCTGTGGTTGGTGACGGTGAGCCTGACCAGAAAACCGGCTTCGTCACCGCCTTCCGCGGGGGACGGCTGGCTGAGTTTTATGTCCAGCGCGGGATCGGTGGCTTTCGCCCTGAATTCGCGGAAAAATCCGTTCGGACCGTGGACCCGAAGGTGGCACAGGCCGTCGATGAAGCGGTCGAATTTCCAGTCACCGCTCACCTTCACCCCAGGCCGGGTGGCATAGGCGCGGGTGTTGCCGTGCTCGTATTCATCAGGATCCTGGCCCGCCATGCGGGGATGACCGGGGGCATAAACGTGGAAAGGCGCCCCGGCGGAACGGCCGCCAAAGCGCTCCTTTCCGGCGGCAAAGGTGATGGAGAAATGTTTGCCGTCCGCGCTGCGGCGGCCATTCACGGACAATTCGTAAGGCAGCGCGCAGGACGGGCGGGTGCCCGGCTCCTGGCGCGGCAGGAAGTCCGCGCCGCGCGGGTTTTCCCTGGCCAGCGCGATATCCTCCGGCGTCAGTCTGCGGTAGTCCGTGGGCACCGGTCTGAATTTGGCCTGATGGATGGATTTGAGGAACTCGCCGCGGATCACCGGCTCCGGAAAATCCATTTTCTCGCCGTGCCATGGGCGGAACACGCTGGTGAGATCCCCGCAGACCGCCCGCCGCCAGGGACTGATGTTGGTTTCGCGGACGGCTTTGCCGGTTTTGTGGCTCAGGAAAACTTCGAGAAACTGAAGAATGGACGTGTGGTCAAAAACCTGTGAGCAGACCATGCCGCCCCGGCTCCAGGGGGAGGCCACCACCAGCGGCACGCGGAATCCGAGGCCGATGGGACCGGCGAAAATGCGCGCTTTGGGATGGCTCTGCCGGTATGCGTTCTCCTGGCTGGAGGCCACCTGATCCAGCGCGGCGTTCAGTTCCTCCGGCGCGGCTCCGGTTTCCGGACGGCCCGGCACCGGCGGCACGAAGGGCGGGACGTGGTCGTAGTAGCCGTCGTTCTCATCATAACAGAGGATGAAAATCGTCTTTTTCCAGACCTCCGGATCCTTCGTCAGGATCTCCAGGGCCTCCGCCAGATACCACGTGCCGTACCAGGGCGAATCCGGATGATCCGAGAACAGCTGCGGGGCCACCAGCCAGGAAACGGCGGGCAGTTTCCCCGTCCGCACATCCTCGCGCAGCTGATAAAGCACATCGCCTTTCGGCACGCTCATCCCACGCTCCTCGCCCCCGTCCTGATAAGTCAGTTTTTCAAGCTTCCGGAAATCAGGATCGTTCCCATTGGTCGTGAAAGCCCGCTGATGCAGCGCCTTCGCTTTCGCCGGCAGCGCGTTCCATTTCTCCTCGGACCACTGCGCCAGTTCAGCGTCGATTTTGTCCAGAAGGGCTTTGGCGGTGCCGGAAACCTTCACCAGTTCCGCCGGCGGCTGAGCGGGCGCGGCGGCCTTCAATTCCTCCTCCAGTGCGGCCTGAGCAGCCGCCAGTTCCTGCCGTTTTGCCTGAAGATGCGCCCGGTGCGCGGGCGAAAACCGGACGCCGTACTGCGTGAACCACTCCAGAGGATTGTCCGTGAAATTGGAAAGCCACGACTCCTCCTCGCTGCTCAGGCCGGTGGGCAGGCTGATCTCATTCTGATAGACCCGCCAGGAAATCCCGAGATCCTCCAGCCTTTCGGGAAAAGTCGTCCATGTCGCCTCCGAACCGTAATCAACCTCGCTCGACCGCACACAGGCCATGCTTTCAGAAGTCTGCTCCTTGCGGACAGTGCCCGTCCAGAGGTAAAGCCGGTTGGGCGTGGTCGCCGTCAGGGACGAGCAGAAATTCTGATCGCAGACCGTGAAGGCATCGGCCAGAGCGTAATAAAACGGAAGATCCTCCCGCGTGTAATGCCCCAGGGTCAGCGGCATTCCGGCGTAGGCGGCGCGCGCGGACGCCTTGGCCTCCAGCCAGCCGTCATGGCGTCCCTCATTCCGCGCCGCCGTCTGGTCCGGCCAGCTGTGCGGCAGGCAGCTCATCCACGTGGATTTGGTTTCGGTGATGTTCAGCCTGAAGGGCGCGTAGGTTTCCCCGGCGGCATTCGTCTGAAGCCACACCGGATTCCCGTTGGGCAGATCAATGGCCCGGGGATCGGAAAATCCGCGCACTCCGCGCAGCGCGCCGTAGCAATGGTCGAAGGACCGGTTCTCCTGCATGAGAATCACCACATGCTCCGCGTCCAGAAAGGTGGTGCCGGGCGCGGGATCAATGGCCATGGCCCGCTGGATCGCTGCCGGAAAGGATCCGGCGGCACCGCCGCCGGCAGCCAGCAGGCTGACTTTTTTGAGGAAATCACGTCGGGAGGGCATGACAGGGGATAACGGATAAAATGAGCCTCAGGTTTCACCCGGTTTTGCCCGTGTGATCACCACCGCCGCCGCCAGCATGAGCACCGGCAGCCCAAAACCGAGCACGTAGCCGCCGGCGCTCAGCACGCTCAGCCAGGAGATATTGAAATGACCAAAGGCCTTGATCAGATAAAGCGTCACCGTGGAGAGATACCCGTAGCTGTCGCACATGGCGATGAGGAAGGCCGCCGTGCCGGAGACTTTCAGGCTGGCCAGCATCCGCTCAAAAAGAATGGCCTGATAGGGAATGAAACCCGCGTAAAGCCCCACGCCGGTGAGGATCATCCAGGTCAAAGGCTCCATCAGCCCCTTCTGCAGCAGCAGGGTCGCCCCGCCCGCCATGAATCCACCGGTGGCGATCAGCGCGCAGCAGCCGATGAGCGCGAACCGGTTGCTGCGGATCAGCGCGAAGAGTCCCAGCATGAGGATCACGGCAAAGCCCACCTTGGTCTCCATGGCCGCCAGCTGGCCCGCGTCCGCCTCGAATCCAAGATCCCTGAGAATGTCCACCTGGAAATTATCGCGCACATCCCGGTAGGTCATCAGCAGCAGATAACCGGCCACCAGCAGCACCACCGCCGGCCAGTAACGCCGCAGAAACGCATGGCGGGCCGCCCTGTCCATGGGCTGGCGGCGCGTGCGGGCCGCAATATCGGCGGCATCCGGCGGCGGCAGCACGGCGAGCATCCAGAGCGCCAGCAGCAGCAGCGGCAGAAACACCGCCCCGGTGACGAAGGGCATCCAAAGCTCCGGCACTCCCCAGGCGTGCATCACGTGCAGGCCCGCCGCCTTCACCCAGCCGCTGGAAAACACCAGGCTGAGGCTCAGGCCGAGAGCCATGAATTCCGTGACCCGCCGGCCTTCCAGAAACGCGAAAATCAGGCCCCAGACCATGCCCAGGGGCAGGCCATTGAGAAACATCCAGACCGCGTTCCAGGGCGCGGGGGTCACCGCGAAAAGCAGCAGCGCCAGCTCCGAAACGCCGATCAGCATCAGCACCATGCCCACGCGGCGGGCGGCGGTGGCTTCGGAGACGAACTTGATCCCGAGGAATTTCGAAACCGTGTAGCCCAGCAGCTGCGACATCACCAGCAGGGCCTTGAAGTCGATCCCGAAAGCCCCCACGCCCGTGTAGGCCGCCGCGCTGAAAGGCTTGCGGAAGGCGTACATGCAGCCGTAGGCCGTGAAGGCGGAGACCATGGCCCACACCGCCAGCACCAGCGGCGGCTGACGGGCCAGCCAGGCTCCCGGGGCGCTGCCGGCGGCGGAAGGGGAGTCAGGAGCGGGAACGGCGGGCATTGGATCAGGGGGAACTGCGGCGTGGAAAAGTCAGGCGGCGGAGAATCCCGTTCCCGCGCGGGGCGGTGGAATTGACCAGCACTCCGAGGGGTCTGCCGGCGGGCAGCAAAGTCGCCGCCACCGCCTCCAGCAAAGGCCCGTCGGTGACAGTATGGTTTCCAAAAGCCGCCACCGGCCAGAAAGTTCTGCCGGGCGCGGCCAGCGCCATTTCCTCCAGGATGCCTCTCATGCGTTCGGCCTTGCCTTCGGCGCAGGTCAGCGGCGGCACCACGTCGCCGGAAAGAGTGCCGTCCGCGTTCTCGGCAAGACGGACGCCGTGCAGCCGCTCCTCCGGGGCCCGCAGAATGCCCGCCGCGCCTTTGACAAAAAAATCGGCGCTCGCTGAAATGACCACGCACCGGATGCCATCGGCCTCCAAACGGTTCCAAAGGGCGATGGCTTCGGGGAAAAACCATTCCCTCAGCGGGCCGTGAAAGCGCTTTCTGGACAGGTCCAGAATTTCCCCGGCCCTCGCGCCCTCGAAGATTTTGACAATATAGGCATAAGCCTCGGGAATGCCCTCGTCGCGCATCAGATCCAAATACCGCCGCCAGCAGCGGGTGAAGCCCCCGGGGTCCGCATAGGCGGCCGCCAAACCCAGCCTCAGCGATTCCTCGACCATGCCCGCCATGCGGCTGCCGTCCGCCAGAACACCAAAACCCTCCGTGCAGTCACCATCGAAAACCGTCCCGTCAAAGTCCCAGAAGGCCACGCCCACGGCGTCCGGACACGCGGCCCGCAGGGCGGCGGCGGCGGCCACAATTTCCGCCTCCACCGCGGCGGTTTCCCCGGAAAGCGTGAAAGGCGTCAGGATGGCTTCGGACATGACAGGGCCATCCTCATGAAATGGCGGGCGGGGCGGGAAACATGAAAGAAAAACGACGCGGCGGGGCTCATGGGTGAGGCTGGAAACGCGCCGGCTCAACCCGCAATATCGCCAGGTCTTATGGCAAAATGAAGCCGGCGGCGGGCGGAGCGGTTCAGATCTGCTCAAAATACCGCTGACGCTCCCAGTCGGTCACCGCGCGGTCAAAAGCGTCGGCCTCCAGGCTGCCGGTGTGGGCGTGATGCTCCACCACATCCTCCCCGAAAAACTCCTTCGCCAGCCCGCTCCCGCGCAGCAGCGCCATCGCCTCACGCAGCGTGTGCGGCATCTCCGCCAGGGTGTCATCCACGTAGGCGTTGCCCCTGTAGACCTCGCCGCAGTCCAGGTTTTCCCGGATGCCCGCCAGCCCGGCGGCCAGCATCGCGGAGTAGGCCATATAGGGATTGGCGTCACCGCCCGGGGTGCGGTTCTCGATGCGGAAGGATGATCCTTTTCCCACCACCCGGAAAGCCACCGTGCGGTTGTCAAAGGACCACGCCTGACGCGTCGGCGCCCAGCTCCATTTCTCAAAACGCTTGTAGCTGTTGACCGTCGGGGCGAAAAAATAACACAGCTCGCGGCAGTATTTGATCAGCCCGCCGAGGAACTGCCGGAACAGCAGGCTGCCGCCGCCCTTTTCCGCATCCCAGAACGCGTTTTTGCCGTCGCGGAACAGGCTGACATGAATGTGGCAGCTGTTCCCCGCCTCGCCCGCGAAAGGCTTGGCCATGAAGGTAAGACTGCGGCCCGTCTGCTGGGCGATCTCCTTGCAGCCCTGCTTGAAAATGATGTGCCGGTCCGCCATCTCCAGGGGCGGGGCGTAACGCATGTTCACCTCGTGCTGACCGATGCCCCACTCACCCTTGGTGTTTTCAATGGGGATGCCGGCGGCGGTCAGCTCATTGCGGATGCGGCGGAACAGATCCTCCTCCCGCAGCGGCTGCATGAGATGGTAGTCGATCCGGTAATCACTCACCGGCTTGAGGTCACGGTAGCCGCTTTTGAAAGCCGACGGGTAGTCCGTGTGATAGACAAACATCTCCAGCTCGCTGGCGAAAAACCCCTCGCAGCCAACCTCCGCCAGCCCGGCGATGGCCTTCCGCAGCACATTCCGCGGAGCCTCCGCCACCGGCTCCCCATTCTCGTGATTCAGGTCGCAGATCACCAGCGCCGCCCCCGGCTGCCAGGGCAGCACGCGCAGGGTGGACAGGTCCGGCGTCATCGCGAAATCCCCGAATCCCTGATCCCAGCTGACCAGCTTGAAACCGTCCTGCGGATCCATGCCGATGTCCACGGCCATCAGGTAATTGCAGCCGTGCGAGCCGTGCTCCAGCGCCGACTCCACGAAATCGTAACCGGTGTAGCGCTTGCCCACAAAACGACCGCACTTGTCAGGAGCCGCCACCAGCACCGTGTCGATGGTGCCTGCGGCGATGAGGGATTTCAGTTCTTCGACGGTCATGGCGGCAAGTGGAGGTTTTGTTTTCATTCATTGCTGAAGACAGGGTTCACACCGTCTCCAGCTTCAATCCGAGAGGCACAAAAATGGCGAAATCAGCCTGGTTCGACGTGGCCAGCCAAGCATCTGCCGTGACAGCGGCCGCAGCAATCATGCAGTCAAATTTCAGCGCCCGTCTACGACCGGTCAGATTGAAAAATTCGGCTGCTTTTTCCGCCTGCACCTTCCCATAAGGCACGACACCGCCCAGAAGAAGGGATTCCGTATCCGCAATTTCAGAGGGAGTCACGGGGCCGGTGACGAATTCCTGCCAGCCTGGAGCGGAGACGCACAACCGTTCCCCGGATTTCAGCCATATTTCCACTCTTGCCCTGGCGGCCGGGTCCACCTGCGAGAGGCTGATCAGCACATTGGCGTCAAGATGGATCATGAGATTGATTCATCCGCTTGTTCCGCCGCTCCTCCAGCAGAGCGAAGGCTTCATCCCAACCTTCCCTCCGATCCCTGTCCCATGCCGCAACATCCGCCTCCGTCAGCGTGGCGCTGGCCTGCAGCCTGGCCAATGCCTCCAGTGCGGCCTGCTGCTCCGCCTGGGACACCTGCTTCTCCGCAACGGACACCGAACGCCGCACGGCTTCGACCGTGGAGACATTCCACAACCGCGAAAGCCGGTCAATCTTCTGCTCGGTGTCGGGATCAAGAACGAAAGTGGTGGGCACAGTCAGAGTAACCATAGCGTCCAAAATATACGGCAGCGGCGCACGCGGCGCAATCCTCCGTTCACGGCGCGAAGTAGATGTTTTTCAGCTCCGTGTAGCCGTGCAGCGAGGCCATGCCGAGGTCGCGGCCGAGGCCGCTTTGTTTGAAGCCGCCGAAGGGGGCTTCGGTGTGGACGCTGTTGTGGCAGTTGATGCTGAGCACGCCGGCCTCGATCCGCCGGGAAACGCGGATGGCGCGCTGAAAATCGCGGGTCCAGATGCTGCCGCTCAGGCCGTAGGGCGTGTCATTGGCCTCGCGGACGGCGGTTTCCTCATCGTCGAAAGCCCGCAGGCTGGCGACGGGGCCGAAGATTTCCTCATTCCACCAGGCGTCGCCGGCTTCGCAGTCCGCGATCAGCGCCGGTTTCAGAAACCAGCCGGCCTCCCCCATGCGCGAACCTCCGTGAATGGTCCGCCCGGCGGCGCGGGCGCGGGCCAGGAAGTCCTCTGAAATCTCCCGCTGCCGGGCGGTGACCAGCGGGCCGAGTTCGGTTTCGGGGTCCATGGGGTCGCCGACTTTCATGGCGGCCATGGCGGTGGTGAAGCGCTCGATAAAAATGTCGTTCACCCCGCGCTCCACCAGGATGCGCGAGCGCGCGCAGCAGTCCTGTCCGGTGTTATCAAAGACGGACCAGGGCGCGGAGTCGGCGGCTTTTTCCAGATCGGCGTCCGCGAAGACGATGTTGGGCGACTTCCCGCCCAGCTCCAGGGACACGCGGGTCAGGTCGGAGGCCGCGAGTTTCATGACGTGGCTGCCGATTTCCGTGGAGCCGGTGAAGCTGACCTTCCGCACCAGCGGATGGGTGACCAGCGCGTCCCCCAGCGCCGAACCCGCGCCCGGCAGCACCTGCAGCACGCCATCCGGCAGGCCGGCCTCACGGGCCAGTTCCCCCAGGATCATCGCTCCCAGCGGCGAAAGGCTCGCGGGTTTCAGCAGCACGCAGTTTCCGGCCGCCAGCGCGGGCGCCGCCTTCCAGCAGGCGATGACGAAGGGGAAATTCCAGGGCACGATGCAGGCCACCACGCCCAGCGGCTGGCGCAGCGTGATATCCAGTCCGCCCCGGCTCACCGGGATCGTCTCGCCGGTCAGATGTCCGATGGCTCCGGCGTAATAACGAAAACAGGCCGCCCCGCCTTTGGCCTCGCCGATGGAGGCGGAAATGGGCTTGCCCATGCTGCGGGTCTCGGCCTCGCCGATCACCTCCGCATTCCGCTCAATAAGGTCCGCCAGTTTGTAAAGCAGGGCGGCCCGCTGCGAGGGCGTGATGTCGCGCCAGTCCGTGACAAAAGCCTTCCGGGCCGCCTGCACACAGGCATCAATACGCCCAGCGGAGACCGTGGCGGTTTCGTGAAACACCTGGCCATGAGCGGGATTGCTCAGCGGCTGGCGCGGGCCGTCAGCGGGAATGCCGGCGGCGAGAACGGGGGTGGAGGGGAAAGTCATCGTGGAATTCGAAAAGAAAATGGTCAGGCTCACTACCGGATTTCCGTTTCCCCATTCACCAGGCCCGCCGGTAAAGCGCCAGCAGGTCGGCTTCCGTGACGGGCACCGGATTGGTCTGATGGCAGGAGTCGGCGAAGGCGTCGGGGGCGAGAGTTTCGAGAGCGGTTTCAGGGACGTTCTGACCGCGCAGACCACCGGTGAGGCCGATGGTCTCCAGCCAGGTTTTCACGGCGGCGATGACGGCGGCATCGGAGGAATCCGTGAGACCGAGAGCGCTGGCGGCACGGCGGTAAACGCCGGGTTTTTTCTCCGCATTGAACGTCATCACCGGGATCAGGCAAAGGGCGTTGGCCGTGCCGTGATGGACGCCGAACCGCGCGGACAGCGGATGCGACAGGGAATGCACCGCGCCGAGATCCTTCTGGAACGCCACGCCGCCCATCGCGGCGGCCATGAGCATCAGGCCGCGGGCTTCGAGATTGGCGCCCTCGGCGACAGCCGCCGGGAGGTTTTCCCAGGCCAGGCGCAGGCCTTCCCAGGCGATGCCGTCGCAGAAGGGATGGAAGACGGGGGAGGTCAGGGATTCCAGACAGTGAACAAAGGCGTCCGCTCCGGTGGCGGCGGTCAGGCGGGGAGGAAGGCCGGTGGTGAGAACGGGATCGAGAATCACCAGATCCGCCAGCAGGCGCGGATGGAAGAAGACGCGTTTGTGCCCGTCCAGCGTGACCACGCTGCTGCGGCCGACCTCGCTGCCGGTGCCGGCGGTGGTGGGAATGGCGACGAAGGGCGGCAGCTTTTCATAAACGTGCTCCCAGGAGAATCCGGCGAGGCCCAAATCCGCGTGAACCGCCAGCCAGCGGGCGATTTTCGCCGTGTCCAGAGCGCTGCCGCCGCCGAGGCCGATGACGCCGTCGCAGCCGTTTTCGATGTAAGCCGCAGCCACCGCTTTGACATCATCCTCCACCGGATTCGGATGCACGGAATCGCAGACCGTGAAATTTGTCAGAACAGCGGTCACATCGGCAAAAGCGGCCGTGGCGCGCAGGCCGGGATCGGTGACCAGCAGCGGCTTTGTGATGCCGAGACCGGCGAGCAGCGCGGGCAGTTCACGGTGGCGGCCGGCACCGAATCTGATCGGCGTGGGGAAAGCGATGTTGGTGTCAGTCATGCGGAGGGAATAAGGTCGAGAAAACGGGCGAAAAGTCCGGGCGCATGAGGGGTGGGCACCACCGCATCCAGCACGGCATCAATGTCAAAAGGCAGGGTGCCGCGCAGGGTCACACGGCGTTCAGCCCAGAGCAGGCGCAGGATCTCCGGGGTGAATTCCGGATGAAACTGCACGCTGAACTGGAGCGGACCATAGGCCAAAGCCTGCACCGGGGTATGCGCATTTCCGCCAAGCAGCGTGGCATTTCGCGGAACGGTGAGCACGGCGTCCTGATGGCTTTCGATGAACACGGGCCGCGCGGGCATTCCCGCAAAAACCGGACTGGCCGCGCCCCCGGCCGTGAGAATGATCTCCTCATTTCCCAGCTCCCAGCCGGACGGGCCGCGCGCGACCTCCGCTCCGGCGGCGCGGCCCATGATCTGATGGCCGTGGCAGACGCCGAACATCGGGCGGCCCGCGTCCAGCCAGCGGCTCACGGTTTTTAAATAGGCGAGCGATTCCGGCTCGTCCGACCACGCATCGCGCGGGGAACCACTGAGAATAATGGCGTCGGCCTGCGCGGCGGCGGCTTCGAGTTCCGGGGAGGACATGCCCAGGCTGGTGATGGAAAGGCCGGAAATTCCGTCCAGCGCCCGCCGGTACCAGGCGGGTGGCCCGCCCAGTTTCACCGCGGCCTCCTCTGCGGAGTATTCCACGGCATCGATCACAAGCACACGCTTCATGGAGGGAAGCCCTTTGCCGTGAAGCGGATAAAGTCAAGTCAGGCCCGGCGGGTGCGGCGGAATTCTTTCGGCGTGCTGCCGGTGCCGCGCCGGAAAAACCGGCGCAGCTCCCCGGCGTCGGCAAAGCCGGTGCGGGCGGCGATTTCACCCGATCCCAGATCCGTGGCGCTGAGCCAGTGCCGGATGATGTCCAGCCGGGCGCGGTCCACCTCCTCCTTCGGACTGACTCCGAAGCTGCTGAGAAAACGCTGCCGCAGCAGGCTCACGGAAACGCCCAGGGCCTCCGCGATTTCCCCCACACGCGGCGCCGAGGTCGCGGCCTGGGTGCGGATGAGGCGCACGCCCTCCGCCACCAGCGGGTCGCGGATGGCCAGCACGTTGGTGCTTTCCCGGATGGTCACGCCCGTCACCGGCACCCGCTGGATTTTACCACCCGGCAGCGGACGGCCATGCATCAGGGCGAACAAAGTCTCCGCCGCCCGCAGTCCGATGGCATGGCCGGGATAGGTCACGCTGCTGAGCGACGGCGTGGCGGCATAACAGAAATGCGACTGGTCATTGCAGCCGATCAGCGCCAGATCCTGCGGCACCCGGATTCCCAGCTCCTGGGCGGCCTGCATCAGCCCGTGGGCCAGCAGATCATCCACCGCGAACACGCCGCAGGGCCGGGGCAGCCGCGCCAGCACCGTTTTATAAATCCCGCGCAGTTTCCGCCAGACCTCCCCGCCCGCCGGCGGGCAGTCGAGCTGGAAAACCTTCGGCTGATGTCCCGCCGCCGCCAGGCCCTCGCGGAAACCCTGCGCCCGCTCCAGGGAATACTGGCGCGGGATATTCAGGCCGGTCAGCCGGTCGTCCACAAAAGGCGCGGCGCGGCCGATGTACACAAAATGCTCCAGACCCAGCGTGAGCAGATGCCGCGCCGCCTCCGCGCCGCCTCCCGCATTGTCCGGAGCCACACTGGGGAACGGGCCGTCCAGACACTCCGTGCTCAGATTCACGACCTTCAGACCGGCGGCCTTCCAGGCTTTCCGTTCGGCGGCGGTGTACCGGAAAACGATCAGCCCATCGCCCCGCCAGTTCTCATCAATCACTGTCGGCGCCAGCTCCCCGCTGCTGTCGATGAGAGCCTCCAGAATCCAGGGCTCATGGGCGCGCATGAAATCGATGATCCCGTCAAAGACGGCCCGCTGATGGCTGATCCACGAGGGAAAGCGCACTCCCACCCGCCGCAGCCGGCTGCCGGACAGGCTGGGAGGAGGGGTCTGGGGATTCACGGCAGGAAAAATGTCAGACGGATTTGGCGCTCCAAAACGATGACGGTGAAAGCTTTGGCGATTTTGAGGGACTGGCTACGGATTTTGCGCGGCGACCGCAAGAAATTTCCGGGACAAAGATACGGGGTGGAATATTTCCTCCTCCCGTTCCCATCCCGCCTGGATTTTCACACCGGTCCCCGCTCCCTCCCGGAGTCCTTCCCTCCGTTGGCCCGGGCCGCGCATTCCTGGCGGAAATGACACCTCGGGGAACTTTCCGAACCCCTCCAACCCTGACATAATTCACCATGGCCCCCTCCCGCCATCCCGTCACCGCCGCCGCTTTCGCGGTCTCCCTGCTCCTGGCCGGCAGCGCCGCCGCCGCGTCCGGGCTTTTCCGTTTCAACAATGCGGCGGACCGCCTGGCGGCGGCTTCGGGCACCGCCACCATGACGTATTTCGATCCCGAGGGCAGCGAGTGGTGGCGGACGGCCACGCGGTTCGGCAAAGCCAGCAGCTTTGGCCTGCCAGCCATGACCGGGGGTGATCCCGATGTGATGCTTTTCCCCGCCAGCACCGCGCAGCAGGGCTACCAGGTGACCACGAACTTCGCGCCCAACGGGTCCTTCACCGACTCCCTCACGCTGACTTCGAATTACACCCTGGTTTACGATCTTTATTTTCCCGCGGAGAGCGGCGGAAAATGGCGCGGTCTTTTCCAGACGAACACCGGCAACACCGACGACGGCGAGTTCTTCCTCCAGAACAGCGCCACCGGCGGCGTGGGCATCAACTCCAACTACGCGGGCGTGGTGAGCACCGGAGCCTGGCACCGCATCGCCATTTCCGTGCGCGCCGCGCCCAAAGAGGGCCAGGCGCAGCGTTATGTCGACGGGCAGTTTGTGGGCGCGGTGGGCACCACCGGCAGCGGACTGGAGGAGCGCTTCGGATTCGCCAATGATATCCTGCTGCTCACCGACGATGACAAAGAGACCGCCACCGGTTATCTCAGCAGTTTTTACATCGTGGACCGCGCCATGAACGCGGCGGAAATCACCGCGCTGGGAGGCCCGAATGCCGCCGGGGCCAATGTCCCCGGCCCCGCCGCTCCCGCCTACACGGCGAAAATGCCGCGCTTCGCCGGCGCCCTCGGACACCGGGGCGGGGATTTCGGCTCCTATCCTGACAACACCATCCCCGCCATCCGCCAGGCGTTTCTGGAGGGAGCGGCAGGCGTGGAGATTGACACCCGCCTGACCGCTGACGGGCATGCGGTCTGTTTCCATGACGAAACCGTGGACCGCACCACCAACGGCATCGGCAGTGTGGCGGATTTCACCCTGGCGGATCTGAAGCTGCTGGATGCCGGGGTCCGCTATGATCCCGCCTTCACCGGCACGCGCGTGCCCTCCCTGACGGAGGCTCTGACGGAGGCCAAGGGGAAAGGGATTGTCTATCTGGACATCAAAACCGAGGGCCAGGCCGCCGCTTTCGCCGCCGCCATCGCGGCCTCCGGGTTCCCGGTTTCCGACCTCTGGTTCTGGACGCCGGACAATGCGGACTATGCCGCCCGGATCCGGGCAGCGGTGACCGATGCCAAGATCCTGTGGGGCGAGCCTGACCCGGACTGGGCCTCCATTCCCGGCTATTTCCAGGGGCTCCGGGATATGGGAGTGTTCGGATTCTCCTGCAGCAGCGGCGTGGAGCATCCCATTGACCGGAATTTCATCGCCAGCGCCAAAAAGGAGGGCTTTGTGGTGGAGATTTACACCATCAATGATCCTGAGGCCATGCTCTACTGGGCCACCGCCGGGGTGGATTACATGGAGACGGATTTCCCCGCCACCACCGCCGCCCTGCAGCCCGCGCGGCTCGCCAAAGCCAGCAGCCCCAATCCACCGGCGGGAGGGACCATCGCCTCCGCCTCCGGCATCCTGAGCTGGGTGACCGGCACAGGCGCCACAAAGCACCGCGTGCATTTTGGCACCGTCAATCCGCCACCTTTGGTGTCGGAGCAGACCAGCGATCTTTACCAGACAGGCATCCTCGCCCAGAGCCAGACCTACTACTGGAAAGTGGACGGGGTCACGTCCGGCGATGTCATCGTCAGCGGGGACGTCTGGAGCTTCACCACGCCCGCTCCGGCCACCGGGACGATTCTGGAATGGGAGTTCAGCGGATCCCTCGCGGCCTCCATGGGCTCCGGTGTTCTGACCTTCGCCGATGGCGTGAACACCCGGAATCAGACCGCCTTTGAAACCACTGATGGCGCCAATGTTCCCCACATCGGAGGCGTCCCCGCCACCTTCATCCGCATTCCGAAATTCGCCTCGATTGATGACGGGCTGGCCCTGACCTTCCCGGCCGCCATCGCTCCCAATGGCGGCGGCGCCAAAGTGAACCGCTACAGCTTTGTCTTCGACATGTTATTGTCGTCAGTGGGCGAGTTCACCAGCTTCTTCAACACCAAACCCGCGAACGACGACGACGGCGATTTTTTCATCAACCGCAGTGGAGCGCTCGGCGTGGGAGCTCTGGGTTATTCCCCCGGCAACGGCATCCAGTCCGGCGTGTGGCAGCGGGTCATTTTTTCGGCGGATCTCCCCTCCGGCAACGTGAACTATTATATCGACGGGGTGCCGGTGAAAAGCCGCGCCGGAGTTTCCCTGACGGATGACCGCTTCGCGCTCGTCCCCGGCACCGCGGCGGGCCCCCAGGTCCGGCTGCTCAATGACAACGACGGGGAAATGAGCGAGATTCTGATCAATTCCATCGCCTTCATCGACGCTCCGCTGACCCCCGCCCAGGCGGCGGAGTTCGGGGCTCCGCAATCCGCCGGCATTTTCTACAAAGGATCCATGACCCTGCCCCCGGTCACCATCGCCCGCACCGGCAACAGCATCACCCTCACCTGGACCGCCGCCGCCGGGCGCCGCCTGCAGCGCTCCACCACGCTCAGCGGCTGGACGGATGTTCCGGGCACCACCGGCCAGGGCACCCACACGGAAATCATCCAGTCCGGCTCGAAAGTCTTCTTCCGGGCCGCGGAATAAAACTCCCCGCAGCAAAATCTTGCCGCCCTCTCATCAGCCTGCAATCATTCACTCACTCAGTCCATCCATCCATCAACATTATGAAACTGCGCCATCTCCTGCTTCTTCCCCTGCTGGCCGCTCCGGCGGCTCCCGCCGCTCTCACGCTGGTGAATTTCAACGGTGCCCCCACCACCGTGACCGGCCCCGGCGTCATGTCCGTTTTTGGCGGCCTGACCACCTCCTACGGCACTGTCAGCGGCCTCGGCCTCACGGCCATGCCCGGCGGCAATCCCACGGTCATGTCCTTCGGCGCGCCGGGACTGACGAACACCCAGGGGCTGAGCTTCACCCACGCCTCCGCCTCGCCCAACACGTCCGGCTACACCATTCTGATGGACGTGTATTATTCGACCATCCCGAACTATGTGTCCCTGCTGCAGATGGACAATACCGGCGACGGTGATCTGTTTGGCCGGGGCAGCGGGGCCATTGGCATCAGCGGGAACTACAGCGGCGCGGGATTCACCGCCAATCTCTGGCACCGCGTGGCCTTCACCATGGACGGCACCCAGACCAGCATGCAGATGTATATCGACGGAGTGCTGGCCAATGGAAACACGGTTCCCTCGGCGGCGGCCCGTTACAATCTGTCCAGTCCCGGCTTTCTGCTCTTCGCCGATGAGGACGGCGAAACCGCCGCCGGCTACATCAGCCAGTTCGCGTTCGCGGACCGCGTTTACAGCGCCGCGGAAATCGCCGGCCTCGGCGGAGCCAGCGCCCCCGCTGTTCCCGAGCCGGCCGGCATGACCCTGCTCGGAGGAGTGGCGGCCCTCGGCCTCCTGAGCCGCCGCCGGAAATCCCCCGCCGACAGCTGACTCTTCCTCATCCCCATCCGTTCCCGCCCTGCCGTCTCCGGGTCGGCGGGATGTCTTCATCAAAATTCAGCGCCGCAGGCATCCTCAGAGTGCCTGCGGCGTTTGTTTTGCCGCCGTTTAATTCGACTTTGTTAAATGAAGGAAAATGGAGGAAATCACCGGGCTGGAAGCCCGATGGCCGCGCAGGCTGGAAGCCCGCACCACCGGGGAACTAACAAAGTCGAATTAAAAACAGCCTGCGGAAATGGAGCCCTTCTTTGCACCGTCAGCCTGTAGTGGCCCCGTAAACAGCGGCGGTCCTTTAAAAAGGCGTGAACAGAGTGCGCTTCACTTTGGGGAACATCTCCCTGTTGAAGGCCTCCATCAGCTGCACGGCCCATTCATCGCAGATTTCCTTGTTGGGTTTGCTGATGGTGAGGCGGTTGAAATCCACGATCTTCATTCTCGTGCCCCGCCGGTCGGCGGCGGTGGCCACGATTTTGCCCGTCGCCGCATCCCGGACCCGGGCTTCAAACGCCACTGTGGGGGAGAACATGGCGGATTCCGCGACTCCGCCGAAAGGCACGGCATAGGAAGCCGCATAAGTCCCCGGATGGCCAAACACCACTTCCGTGAGGGCGATCTCCAGCACCAGAGTCCCGGGCAGCGCCGGATTCCCCGTCAGCTCCAGATGAGCGCCCGGTCCCCGGAAGCTGCGGTTCAGCGACTGATTCCAATAAGCCGCCAGTTCCCGCGCGTGCTCCACATATCTTTCCCGGGAGGTGATTTCGGCGCTGGCGCTTTCCTTCCACTGCTCCGTCCGCAGATGGTTCAGCGTCACCGGCCGGATCACGAGGCGGGAGTAGCGGGCCGTGTCCAGCCCCGCCTCCCTCCAAGCATGATCAAACGGCAGACGCGCGATTTTTCCGGTCATCGGGGTCCCGGACGCCTCCAGAAACGCGGTCGGTTTGGCATTCCGGACGAGCTTTTCCGTGGCGCAGCCGGAAAGCACGCAGCAGAGGATGACGGCGGCGGCGCTCAGTCCGGCCTGGAAGGTGATATGGCGTTTCATAGAGTGAAAAATATCCATGCTTTGTGGTGAACAGACATCAGGTTCCCCACCATTGGCAGGCAGGGGGCCAATCTTGTCCCGCAGGCTGGAAAAGTGAATTTTATTTTAAGTGAATCTTTGGCACTCACACAGTTATACCGTTATACGCTGTCTTCGGGATCCCCGGCTTTTTACGGGTCC
Source organism: Verrucomicrobiota bacterium (assembly GCA_040386695.1). Classification (GTDB taxonomy): domain Bacteria; phylum Verrucomicrobiota; class Verrucomicrobiia; order Verrucomicrobiales; family V1-33; genus CAIZWU01. The sequence goes on along the minus strand of JAZKFB010000090.1, from coordinate 54,952 downwards.
AGTGGCCGGCTTCAGCTCCTCCGGTCATTGAAAAATTCCCATCCCCGCATCCGCCGCCGGTCACGGCGGCGGCAGGCCCGGAAAAAAAGCTCCGCCCGGACCGCCGCCGACTTCGCGTTTGCAATGAAGCGCCGCCGTTTACCATGAGGCCGACATGATCACTTTTTTAAGAGGCAGGCTGGCCGAGAGTCTTCCGGACCGGGTCACGGTGGATGTGCAGGGCGTGGGCTATGAGGTTTTTGTCCCCGTCAGCACCTACGACCGGATGCCGGAGGAGGGGCAGGAGGTGAAGCTGCTGACGCATTTTCTGGTGCGGGAGGATGCCCAGATTCTCTATGGATTCGCCACGGACGAGGAGCGCGACCTCTTCCGCCTGCTCATCAACCGCGTCACCGGCGTGGGACCGAAAATGGGCCTGGCGGTTCTGACGGGCATGGCGGTCCGGGATTTCAAACGCCATGTGGTGCAGGGCGATGTCACCGCCCTCTCCAAAATCAGCGGCGTCGGCAAAAAAACCGCCGAACGCATCATTCTGGAGCTGAAGGACAAGGTCGGCGTCACCGACGCCTGGAAGGATTCCGATCAGGGGCCGGAGCGCAAAACATCGCTCACTCCCGAACAGGCGGCCATGAACGACGCCATTCTGGGACTTATCAATCTGGGCTACAAACAGGTCGAGGCCCAGAAAGCCGTGAAAAAACTGCTGGAGGACGGCATCCTGCCGGAAAGCGGCGCCCTGGTGCGCGGCGCCCTGCGGATTCTCAGCCAGTCGTGATCCCCTGACTTTTTCCACTCCAAAAACGCGATGAACCCCACCCGCGATGATTTACGGAAGGCCATGCCCGAAGGCGGGCTTTTTGCCGGCAAACAATGGCTGACCTCTCCCGAGCCCTTTCCGGTTCCCGCGCCTCTGATGGCGGAAATCGGCCGGCTGGGGCACCGGCTTCAGGTTTTTCAAAAGGCTTCCAACGATCTCTATTACCGCAGCCTCAAAGGCAAAGCGCCGTCGTGGATCGCCGCTTATCTGGACGCCGGAAAACCGCCGGAGCTGCTGGAGGCCGCCCGCGCCAGGCCTCTGCGCAATGCCCTGCCCTCCGTCATCCGGCCGGATCTGATTCTGACGGACACCGGATTCGCCCTGACGGAAATCGACAGTGTCCCCGGCGGCATCGGGCTCACCGCCTGGCTGGGCAGGACCTACGCCGCGCTGAATCCGGATAAACCTCCCGTCGGCGGCGCGGACGGCATGATTGACGGATTCCGCGGCATCTTTCCCAACGGAGGCGATGTGGTGATCTCAAAGGAATCCGCCGACTACCGCCCGGAGATGGAATGGCTGGCCGCGCAGTGCGGGGAAAGTTTCGCCGTGCGCGATGCGGAAAACTACCAGCCGTCCGGCCGGGATGTTTACCGCTTTTTTGAGCTTTTCGATCTCCCGCAGCTCCCCGGCTGGCAGGCGCTGCAGGCCGCCGCCGCAGAGGGCAAACTGACGCTTTCCGCGCCCATGAAGCCCTGGCTGGAGGAAAAACTCTGGCTGGCGCTTTTCTGGAGCCGTCCCCTGCGGGAACTCTGGCGTCAGGAACTGCGCGAAAACCAGCGTGATGCCCTGGCGAAAATCATTCCCCGGGGCTGGATCGTGGATCCCGCCCCCCTGCCCCACCATGCCGTGCTGCCCGGTCTGGACATCCAGTCCTGGGATGACCTCGCCGCTTTTTCCCAGAAGGAGCGCCAGCTGGTGCTCAAGCGCAGCGGCTTCCACGAGGACGCCTGGGGCAGCCGCAGCGTGGTCATCGGCCACGACGTCAGCCAGCCGGAATGGACCGCCGCCGTCAGCGGGGCTCAGGAGTCCTTCGCGGAATCCCCCTGGGTTCTCCAGCGGTTCCACGCCGCCCGCGTCGTGGCCCATCCGTATTTCGACCGCACCACGGGCGAGGTGAAAATCATGCAGGGCCGCGTCCGCCTCTGCCCCTATTATTTTGTCCCCCGCGACGGCTCCCCCGTCCGCCTCGGCGGAGTGCTCGCCACCATTGTCCCCGCCGACAAAAAAATCCTCCACGGCATGAGCGACTCCATCCTCGTCCCCGCCTGCGCCGCCCCGGAGTGATCCAGCGCTGTCAGCGCCGTCAGAAAGTCGGTAAACTTTGAATGCGGGATCATGTTGGTTTTAAAGGCGGGCTTGTGAGCAGCCACCCGCCTACTTCACCGCCGACCCGGTGATGGCCTCCGCGATTGTTTTGCGGCCGAGGGCGGGGGTGTTGGGCGGGATGCCGCCGACGCCTTCGCCGGGGATGGAGTCGGCGAACTGGTTGTCGTCGTGGAGTTCCTTCTGCTGGCGGGCGAGTTCGCTTTTCAGAGCCGCGATGCGGGGCTGGGCGGCGGGGTCACCGATGCGGTTCCGGAGCTCGTTGGGATCGGTGGCGAGGTCGTAATATTCCCATGCGTCCTTTTTCCAGTAATGGATCAGTTTTTCCGTGGCCGTGCGCAGGCCGAGGTGGGCGCGGGTGTTGTGGTCGCCGGGGTCGTGGTAATAGCGGTAGTAGAAACTGCTGCGCCAGGTGTCCGCCGGGCTGCCGGCGAGGAGGGGTTTGAGGGATTGGCCCTGCATGCCGGCGGGCACCGGCAGGCCGGCGAGGTCGAGGAAGGTGGGGGCAAAATCGACATTCAGCACCATGCGGTCGCTGACCGCCCCGGCGGTGGCGAGGCCGGGGGCGCGCACAAGAAGCGGGATGCGGAGGCTGGCCTCATACATGAAGCGCTTGTCGTACATGCCGTGATCGCCGAGGAAAAACCCGTTGTCGCTGGTGTAGAACACGATGGTGTTTTTCGCCAGACCGGAAGTGTCGAGGTAATCCAGAAGGCGGCCGATGTTGTCATCGACGCCCTGCACGCAGGCGAGGTAATCCTGCATGTAGCGCTGGTATTTCCACTTGGCCAGAGCTTCGCCGGTGAGGGTTTTCACGGAACCGTCCGCCTGCGGAACGTCCACGCGGTCCGGTTTTTCCCCGAGCCATTTCTGACGCTCGGCCGGAGTTTTCAGGGTGTCCGGCGGTGGGAGTTTGAGATCCGTGCGGGTGAGATCCTGAGCCACAGTCTGCCGGTTTTCGGGCAGAGCGGCGGGCCGCGTGGCGTAGTCGTCGTGGAGAGTTTCGGGCTCGGGAATGACGCGGTCTTTAAAGAGCGCCTTGTTTTTCCCGTCCGGCTCCCAGGAACGGTGCGGCGCCTTGTGGTGCAGCATGAGGAAAAAGGGTTTGTCCGCCGGACGGCTCTCGATGAGGCGGATGCCGAGGTCGGTGATGACATCGGAGACATAGCCCTCGACGTTCAGCGTGCCGTGCGGAGTGATGAAGCGCGGGTTATTATAAACGCCCTGTCCGGGAAGCGTGATCCATTGGTCAAAACCCGTCGGCTCCGACCCGAGGTGCCACTTGCCGATCATGCCGGTGTGATAGCCGGAGGCCCGCAGCAGTTTGGCCACATTCTGCCGCGAGCCGTCGAAGCGGTTGAAGACCGGCACGCCGTTCAGGTGGGAATACTGGCCGGTCAGCAGAGTCGCACGGCTGGGCGAGCAGATGGAATTGGTGACAAAGGCGTTCGCGAATTTCATCCCGCCTTCCGCGAGGCGGTCCATGTTCGGCGTCTGGTTCACCTTCGATCCATAACATGACAGCGCGTGGGCCGCGTGGTCGTCGGTCATGATGAAGATGATGTTCGGCCGCTCCGCCGCCATCACCGCCGGAGCATGAATCAGGAGGGAGCCGCCGCTGAGCAGCAGCGCCATCCGCAGGAGAAACCGGGTCGTTCGCATAGGCCCCGATCCTGAGGCCGCAACGCCCCGCCCGCAATCCCGTGAGCCCGGAAAGGCAGCCTTTCAAGTGGAGGCGGTTTTCGGTCGGGAGCGCAGGCGCTGGAGAAGGCGGAGACCGGGGAGAAAGCGGATGCGCAGGGCGCGGAGGGGGAGGCGGAAGCTTTGGAGTGCGGGGACTTGTCACCGCTTTTGAGAAGGCGGCTTGCCGCCGTCGCGTGATCCGCCGCCCGGCGTGAGAATAATCCCCGGCGCGGCCGGGCGCGGGACAAGTCCCGCTCACGAAAGCGGGGACAAGTCCCCGCAGTCCAAAGCTTCGCCTGTTTACAAAGCAGCGTGCGCCCCAGGCTGCGCACGATTCCAAAAGCCCGGAGCCTCCCATTTGCTCCGCGTTGCCCGAAAAATCGGAATCACGGAGCCGCAGGCAGCATGCGGAAAAGACCGCCGCGCCAGTCGAGCATGACGGGTTCGCCGCTGGCGTCCTCGCAGAAGGCGGTGGGTTTGAAGGCGGCCTCGCCTTTGGAGTCCAGTTTGGCGTCGATCAGGATCTGGTGATCACTGACTTTTTTGGAGACGGGATCGTAGCGCAGGGACCAGATGCGGCCGTTGCCGAAGTCGCCAAAAAGGTAGGCTCCCTGGAGGGCGGGCAGACCTTTGCCGTGATAGACAAAGCCGCCGGTGATGCTGATGCCGTCGGCGTGGGAGTATTCGTGGATGGGGTCGATGAATTTGGCGTTCTCCGGCGCAGCCTCCTGGCGCTGGGCAAAGGGATGCGTGCCCTCCCGCCAGCTCCAGCCGTAGTTGCCGCCCTTCACGATGATGTCGATCTCCTCCCAGATGTCCTGGCCCACGTCGGCGCACCACAAAAGGCCGGTTTGCGTGTCAAAGGAAAGTCCCCAGGGATTCCGCAGGCCATAGGCGTAAATTTCGGGCTGAACGGCCTCCTTGTTGAGGAAAGGATTATCTTTGGGAATACCGTAGGCGCGGGCTCCGGTGCGGGAATCAACGTCGATGCGGAGGATCTTGCCGTTCAGCATAAACAGATTCTGACCGAAACGGAAGGGATCGCCACCTTTGCCGCCATCGCCCAGGGCAATGTAGAGATAACCGTCCGGCCCGAAGAGGGTGTTGCCGGAATTATGATTCCAGAAAGGCTGGGGAACGGTGAGGATGACGCGTTCGGTGGCGGGGTCCAGTTTGTCAGGATTGTCCCTGGCGACGGTGAACTCACTGATGATGCTGCGCTTGGGGTCCTGCTGGCTGTAATAAACGTAGCAGCGGCCGTTTTCCTTGTATTTGGGGTGGAAGGCGAGGCCCAGCAGGCCCTCCTCGAACTGGTTCTCCTCCATTTTCCGGTCCGAAAGATCGAGGAAAGTCTTCGTTTCCGCACCGGCGGCGTCCTTGGGCAGGATGGCGATTTTGCCGCGCTGCTGGACAAGGAACTGCCGTCCGCTGCCGTCCGGACACTGCACCAGGGAAACCGGACGGTCGAATTTGCCGGCGGGGTAAGCGGGCTCCAGACGGAGGCTGTCGGCGGCCCGCAGGCCGGAAACGGTGAGAAGTGTCAGGGCGGACGACAGGACGGCGGCGGAAAAATACTTCATGCGGCCTGATTCGACGTTCTTTCCGCGGATGGCAACAACACAGTTCATGGTGGCCGTCAAAAAGAAATGCCCGCCTCCGTCCGCCCTGCCTTCCTCCCCTGAATCCGGCGGCGGCGGGCGCGCCAGGCGCTTGAATTTGAAAGAGTCAGGGGCGGAGCCGCTGTATTCGGGCCACTCCGATGAAACTGCTCCGCCCCTCCCTTTCCCTCGCCGTCGCCGCGGCTTCCGGTTTTCTTCTGCTCCGCGGTTCCCCGGGGGCACAGGCGGCGGAAAAGGCCCGCCCGCTGTTCCGGGACTTCACCGGCCTTTGCGGGCACACCGTCGCTTTCAAACCGGAGCTTTACAAAGCGGTCTGCGGCGTGGTCCGCGATTACCATCCCGTGGAGTGGGACCTGCCCGGGGACACCTCCCTGCTTCCGGAGTGGCCTTTTGCCCGCAACCGCGTCTCCTGGGAGCAGGTTTATGGCTCCTGGCACAAGGCGGGGCTGAAGATCAACGTCTGTCTGATGATCGACAGCATGGACAAAAAGTGGAAGGATCCGGTGAAGGACCCCTACGCCTACGGCAAAAGCTTTGCCGAAAACTTCGGTCCCGGCGGCAAGTGGCCCTTTGTGGAGGCCGTGGAGATCGGCAACGAGCCCGGGCTCTACAGCGACGAGGACTGGATGAAGGTCATGGAATCCATGGCCAAGGGCATCCGCGAGGGGAATCCGAAGCTGAAAATCGTCACCTGCAATATCGAGGCCGCCAAAAGCGACCGTTACTGGAAAGGCGCGGATCTTTACAAGGAAAAGTCGGCGCTCTACGACGTCATCCAGATCCACCGCTACGCCATCGCCGAGCAATGGCCCGTCTGGCGGCGCTCCTATCCCGAGGATCCCAAGGTGCCCTTCCTCTCCGCCATCCGCGAGCTGGGCGGGTGGCGCGACAAAACCGCCCCGGGCAAGGAGCTGTGGGTGACGGAATTCGGCTGGGACAGCAGCTCCAAAAAACCTGATCCCAAGGGCGACTGGGCCAAATGGGTGGGCTCCACCGACGACGAGCAGGCCCGATGGATCGTGCGCTCGTTTTTCCTTTTTGCCGAAATGGGCATCGACAAGGCCTTCACCTACTTTTTCAACGACGAGGATCAGCCGCAGCTGCACGCCGCCTCCGGCCTGACCCGGAATTTCCAGCCCAAACCCGCCTTCCACGCCAGCGCCTGGATGCTGAAATCCCTGGGTGATCACCGTTTTTCCAAGGTCGTGAAAAACTCCCTGGAGGAGGGCTACGCCTACGAATTCACCCCGGAAAAACCCGGCGCTCCCGTCATCGTCGCCGCCTGGCACGCCACGAAAGACGCCGCCCTGACGCTGCCCCTGACCGCGGAAGGCCGCAAAGTGCTCAAAGCCGAGCGCATGCCCCTCAAACCCGGCGACGCTGAATCCGCCAAAGTCACGGTTTCCGGCAAGGACCTCTCCCTCGATATCAGCGAAAAACCGGTTCTGATCTGGCTGGAGCCGGAGGCGAAATGAAGTGAGGTAAAGCGAAGTGAATCTCAGCGCCCGACGTAATTAAACGCCGCGTCATGTTTGACGGCGGGAAGGTCCCTGGTTTTCCGGGCACCGTTCAGCGCCGCGAGAACTTTTTTCTGGGCGCGGGCGGTGAGCTGACGGCCTTTGCGGGCTTTCTGCACGACTTTGTGCGTCAGTCCATTTCCGGCGGCGGCGGCCACGAGGGCGTGATTGTCGAGGCCGTCGGCATCCAGCAGCGCATCCAGCGGCTGGACTCCCATTTGCATGGATTCCGTTCCGGCGGCGTTTTCGGATTCAGTTTCGTCGTCCGTCTCGGACTGGGGATCAGTGGTCATGAAGGTGGTGTATTGCGATTAATAAGCGATGGAAGCGGAATTGGCGGAAATTCCCCGCCCGCTGCGGGGAAAACGGCAGCGTTCCTCCGGCGGGCGGGGAAGTCAACCTGCGGACGGCGGACGGGAGATTCCTGGGACGGCGGCTAATCCGCCTCCGCCCGCGGATCCCGGGAGAGCAGTTCCGTCAGAGCGGCAACACTGGATTTTCCCTGATAAAGCACGGCGTACACCTGATCAATAATGGGCGTGCGCACCCCGAAGGCCCGGGCGGCGGCGTAAATGCTCTCCGTGTTGGGCACGCCCTCGGCGACCATGCTCATGCCGGCCACAATTCCCTCCAGCTTCTGCCCCGCGCCCAGCAGGCGGCCCACGCGGTGATTCCGGCTGTGGCTGCTGTAACAGGTGACCACGAGGTCGCCCACGCCGCTCAGACCCTGGAAAGTTTCAAACCGCCCGCCCGCCGCCTGCCCCAGCCGCGTCATTTCCGCCAGGCTGCGGGTGACCAGGGCCGCGCGGGCGTTGTCACCGAGAGCGAGGCCCTCGCAGATGCCGCTGGCGATGGCGAAAATATTCTTGGCCGCGCCGCCCCACTCGATGCCGGTGACGTCGGTGCTGCGGTAAGTGCGGAACCAGGGAAGCGTGAAAAATTTCTGGACCCGCACACTCACGGCCTCATCCGCGCTGCCGATGACGGCGGCGGCGGCCAGACGGCGGCCGATTTCCTCGGCGTGATTGGGACCGGAGAGCACGGCCAGAGGATTTTCCGGAAAAATACTGTGCAGAATCTCGGACATCCGCAGGCCCGTGCCGCTTTCGATGCCTTTGATGCAGGAGACAAGGACGGTGTCCGGACGGACGGTGCCGGCATCGCGCATTTCCTGAGCGACTTTCCGCAGTGCTTTGGAGGGCACGACAAACAGCACCGCCTCCGCCGTCCCGGCCTCCGCCAGGGAAGTGGTGGCCGTGATGTTGTCCGGCAGCTCACAGTCAGGAAGATAGCGGGAATTCCGCCGGGTGGCGTTGATGGCCTGGCAATCCGCCTCATCGCGCCCCCGCAGCAGCACCCGGCCCGCTTTGTGGGCGGCGGTGAAGGCCAGCGCGGTGCCCCAGCTTCCGTTTCCGATAACAGCGAGATCGTTCATGAAACGGGGGTTTTGGAGCGGCGCTCGAAGCGGTTTTCCGTGCCGGCCATGAGGCGTTTCAGATTTGACCGGTGCCGCCAGATGGCCAGTCCCCCGATGATCGCGGCAAAACCCAGCAGCGGCAGCGCCGGCGCGCCGGTGACCGCCCGCTGAGCCAGCACCGCCAGCGGCAGCGCGGCCCCCGCCCCCATGGAGGCCACGGCCACAAACCGGGTGGTGTGAAACAGGATCAGCCAGACCACCAGCCCCGCCAGCAGCGCCACGGGCAGCAGCGCCAGCATGACCCCGGCGGAGGTGGCGACGCCTTTGCCGCCTTTGAAATTGAGCCAGAAGGTGAAATTATGCCCCATGACACTGCCGAGCCCCGCCAGCAGTGAGGCCCAGGTGCTGTCGAAACCGTGATTTCCGCACCACGCTTTGGCGAAAATGACGGGCAGCACGCCCTTCAGGCAATCCAGCGCGAACACCGGCAGACCGATCTTTTTGCCCATCACGCGGATGACATTGGTGGCCCCGATATTTCCGCTGCCATGCTGGCGGATGTCCACGCCTTTCCAGCGCGCCGCCAGGAAACCGAACGGAGTGGCCCCGGCGATGTAGGCCAGGAGAAAGACAACGATGAGGGTGGTGGCACCGGGGGTCGGCATGGGGCGGGATGTTCAGGAGGTTTGCCCCGATCTGTCAACGGAAATGGTGCGGACGACAAACCTGAATCCGCGGAGGACGGGCCACGGAGGCACGGATTAAACCGATAATCACGGATTCAAAAAACGGCTTATCCGATGGCGGCCGGCCGCGCGACGGCGGCCCTGGCGATGGGCAGTTGCCATCCTCCTGTCCTTCGCGCCCTTCTGTTCAAATCCCCGCGCGCCGGCGGCCCTGGCGACGGGCAGTTGCAATCCCCGGCGAACGCGGGGATGGTGCGCGGTGTTTCAGGTTATTTTCAATGAGATCAGCGCGGCGGAAATTTCGCAGCTCGACACTATTCTGCAGCTGGAGCTGCTCACGGAGTTCAAAGTGACACCGGAGGATCTGCGGGCTCCGGACGGCACGCGCTTCGGGCAGATCGAGCGCGACGGCAAACCGCTCTACCGTTACCGCGCCAAGGGTTACCGCATTTATTTCGAGGTCGTGGAAGCCGGCGTGCGGGTGCACCGGGTGCTGCACAAAAACTCGCTGAAGGATTTTCTGTTCCGCAGCGGCAGCCGCAAGGACGGCGCGGAGGATGAGGTGCTGGCCAACTCGAAAAGTTTCTGGAAACTGATCGAGGAAGGCGAACGTGCCCGCCGCGCCTGATTTTTTTTTGGCACCGGTCATTCATCCCGGCCAGCATACCGGATTCAGAACCGAACGCCGTACCGCATCCGTCCCAGGGCTGTGGAACGCCGCCGCCCCTGCCCTCCTTTGCGGCCTTCGCCCTTCTGTTCAAATTCCTCCGTCCATCCCGTGACAGCGTTGGACTTTTCACACCCCCGTGGCCACCTTCCCGTCTGAATGGCGCGTCAGCCGCCTGAACCGGAACATTTTATGGAATCATTCGGAGTCAAACTCACCAGCGGCAAAATCATGTGGATTCAGGCCGATGAGGCGGAATGCCGCGACGGAGCCGTCGTTTTTTACCGGGGAAAGGGGGAAGCCCGCACCCTCGTGGCCGGGTTCAGCCTGACCCACATCAATCACTTCGGCGTTCCCTCAGCCTTCGCGGCGGCGGAATCCCCTGCGGCTCCAGGTCAGGTTTGAGCGTTCTATTTTTAAAACCTGGAATTTTCCCGATCATGACGCCGAAACCCTTCCGTTCCCCTCCGGTTCCGGCACACCGCCTGAATCCGGCCCTGGCCTTCACGCTTTTCGCCGCCGCAGCGCTGCCGGTGCAGGCTCAGGCCCAGGAGCCCTACCGCCCGCAGGCGCCCGGCGCGCTGCTGGCGGCGGAGACCCTGAGGCGTCAGGTTCCGGACCACTCCTTCAACCGGCTGGTGGAGATTTCCGGCAAAGACGGAAACCCCATTCCTCTCGCGTGGAATGTCATCGCGCATGATCCGCGCAGCCCCTCCACCCTGGTGGAATATGTCGTGCGCGGCCGGAAAGTGGAGGAGCGCGGGGAAACCAGCACTTTTTACCCCCGCGTGCCCCCCGAGGGATTTTTTGTGCTTTCCCGGGTGACGGTGGACAGCGAGCAGGCCTTCCGGATCGCGGATAAGGAGGCCGGCCTGGCCAAAGTGGGATTTGACTCCATCGACTTCCGCCTGCGGGCCCGTGAATTTTCGGAGGAGGCCATCTGGACGGTGCGGCTCCACGATACGGACGACGAAATCGTGGGCAACGTGGATCTTTCCGCCTCCTCGGGCAAAGTCCTGCGCACCGTGTGGTATTACCGCGACCCCGCTTCCGGCACCATGCGGATCATGGACAGCTCCTGGCCGGGAACACCCAGGCCCAGCGCGGCACCGGCCCCCGCCCCCCTGCCGCCAGCCGCCGCTTTCCCCCCGGGAACGCTGCCGCCGGAGTCCATTCCGCCTGAACCTTTACCGCCGGTGCCGGTGGATCCCGCACGGGACCCTCGGCCGGAGCCCCTGCCGGTCCCGGTGCCGGGGTCCATTCCGCCTCCGGAGCCTCTGCCAGTGCCAAGTCCGGGCTCATTGCCGGAACCGGCGCCTCTGCCAGTGCCGGAGCCAAAGCCGGCGCCTGCTTCCCCTCCGAAAACCGCGCCGCCCGCGCCGTCACTGAAACCTTACCGGCCGGGGCCTGCGGCTCCGGTGCCGGTGATTCCGCGCTGAGGCGGAACTTCGGGCTGCGGAAATGGACGGGATAGACAAAATGGACGGAATCGGGGCATGGATAACCAAAGAGGAAAAGATTCAGGGTTGCGCTTTTTCGGGGCGTTGCCTGAAATTAAAAAACACCCGGCCACCGCGCCCGCGCATTTGACAAAGCCGGGGCCCGCCCGCCATCATCCCGGCCTATGGAAAACGTCCGCATCGGTCTCGTCGGTCTTGGCAATATGGGGAAAACGCACCGCGCGAACCTGCGGGCGGGAAAAGTGCGCGGTCTGCAACTGACGGCCATCTGTGACCAGCCCGCCGGATTGCCGGCGCCGGAGGAGGGCGAGGCCCAGTTCACGGACGTGAAGGACATGATCGCCTCCGGCTGTGTGGATGCCGTGCTCATCGCCACACCCCATTATTTTCACACCAGCATGGGCATCGCCGCGCTGGAGGCCGGGCTGCACGTGATGGTGGAGAAACCGCTCTCCGTGCACAAAGCCGACTGCGAGCGTCTCATCGCGGCGCACAAAGGCGGCGGGCAGGTTTTTGGCGCCATGTTCCAGCTGCGCACGGACCCGCTTTATAAACAGCTGAAAAGCCTCATCGCCGACGGCGAACTGGGGGAAATCCGGCGCATTCTCTGGGACTGCACCGACTGGTTCCGGACGGAGACGTATTTCGCGAGCGGCGGCTGGCGCGCGACCTGGAAAGGCGAGGGCGGCGGGGTGCTGCTCAACCAGTGCCCGCACAATCTGGACCTCTACCAGTGGCTTTTCGGCGTACCGGATGAAGTCACCGGTTTCTGCCAGTTCGGCCGCTACCACGACATTGAGGTGGAGGACGACGTCACCGCTTATTTCCGGTATAATAATGGCACCCACGCCAGTTTCATCACCAGCACCGGGGAGGCTCCAGGGAAAAATCTGCTTCAGATCACGGGCGAGAAGGGTCTTTTAACTGTGGATGGCCGTAAACTGACCTTCCAGCGCAACCGCACGCCGATGTCGCAGTTCAGCCAGGAAACCAGCGCCGGATTCGCTAAACCGGAGAACTGGACCATCGAGATCCCCGTGGAGGCCGGAGCCTCCAGCCATGTGGAGGTGCTCCAGAATTTCACGGACGCCATCCTTCACGGCACCCCGCTCATCGCCCCGGCGGCGGACGGCATCCGCTCCATCGAACTGGCGAATTCCATCCTGCTCTCCACCTGGAAAAACCGGACCATTCCCCTGCCCATGGACAGCGCGGAATACGAGGCCGAACTCCAGGAGCGCATCGCCACCAGCACCCACGTCAAAAAACCCCGCGATCCGAAAAAGATCTCCACGGACGACTTCGCGAAATCGTTCAAGTGAGGCTTGGTTTCCGGAAAATCATCCCACTTCCCTCACCCGCCGGGCGACCCAGAGGCTGAAGAGCCCGCTGGCCACAGCGATCCAGCCCAGAACATGGTAACCCTGCAACGGGCCGCTTTCCCCGGTCCGGGTCACGATCATGCCGCCGACGCCACTCACCGCTCCAGCCACCAGATCGCGGATGCAGGAGGAGAAACTCATGAAGGCTCCGCGTTGCGCCGGGGCCACGGCCAGACTGGTGATGGCCTGTCCGGGCACAAAACGCCCGCTGGCAAAGACGAAAAAGAATCCCGCCAGCACCAGCACCACCCATTGGGAAAGCGGCGGCGCGTTGGTCAGGGTCAAAATCACGGCCGAGGCCACCACCGTCATCACCGCATAAATTCTCCAGCGCCCGTAGCGGTCGGCCCATCTTCCAACGATCGGGCCCGTAAAGATCGTGAGCACTCCTCCGGTGAGGTAAACCAATGACAGGCTGCTCTCGGGAAGCCCCACATTGGAAACCAGATACGGCGACAGGAACGGAATGATGGTGAAATGCGCTGCCATCATGCAGCTGATCAGCAGCAGGGACCACTGCACGTTGCGGTTCCAGACGAGGGACATCAGATTCCGCCATTTGCCCGTGGCTTCTCCAGCCGAAACGTGCCCGCGCAGGGAAGGAATCCCCAGAAGCGCCACCACCCACATCAGCGCCGCCGTGATGGCGATAAAGATGAAGGGGCTTTCCCAGTCAAACCTCTGCGCCAGGAAAAGCCCGGCCGGCACCCCGAGAGCCGAAGCCACGGAAAAGGCCGTCATCACGATGCCAATGCCCGCCGCCCGCCGGGCCGGGGGCACAACATCGCTCACAATCGTCATCACCAGAGCCGCCGAGACGCCGCCGAAGGCCCCGCTGATGATCCGCGCGGCCATGAGCTGCTCATAGGAATGCGACAGCGCGCAGGCCAGAGTTCCCAGGGCAAACCCGGCATACATCACCAGCAGCATCGGCCGCCGGTCAAAGCGGTCCACATGCAGGGTGGCGATCATCCCGGCAATCCCGGAACTCCAGGTGTAAATGGAAACCAGCCAGGCGAACTGGTGCGGATTGATGGCCAGTTGCCGCATGAGCTGCGGGCCCAGCGGCATCATGATCATAAAATCCATGATGTGCGTGAACTGCACGGCCGCCAGAAGCAGCAGCAGCACCCGCTCGGAGAGCTGAAGGGGTTTGAAAAAGGACACAGGGGGTGCCGTTCCTACCCTGCGGCCACCAAGGTTGCCAGCGGTAGTTGCATCCCGGAAGCCTCACGAATCCTTCAGCCTCAAGGACCCACGACTACGGAATCCCCTACACCTGCATGACTTCCGCCTCTTTTTTCGCGGCGTGGGAGTCGAGGTCCTTGATGAATTTGTCCGTCATCACCTGGATTTCCTTCTCCATACCCTTGAGGTCGTCCTCGGTGATGGCGCTGGATTTCTCCGCTTTGCGGGCGGCTTCAATGGTGTCCCGGCGGTGGCCGCGCAGACGCACTTTGCCCTCCTCGGCTTTCTCCTTGAGAAGTTTGACCATCTCCTTGCGGCGCTCCTGATTCAGTTCCGGCACCGGAAGGCGCAGAATCTTGCCGTAGGTGACGGGGTTGAACCCGAGGCGGCTTTCGCGGATGCCGCGCTCGATGTCCTTCATGGTGCTGAAATCGAAGGGCTCCACCACAATCATCCGGGGCTCGGGGGTGGTGATGTTGGCCAACTGCTTCAGTTTCATGTTCATCCCGTAGGCGGTGACGTGGATTTCCACCCCCTCCACCATGCCGGGGTTCGCTTTGCCGGTGCGGATGCTGGCGAAGTCGTGCAGGGTGAAGTCGAGGGACTTCTGCATGTTCTCCTCCAGTTCAAGCATTGCCATTTCAATATCCATAATTTGTCAGGGGTCGGGTTGGGCCGCGATTATGGCCTGGTCAGCCCGCCGTGGCAAGCTCGGCTGAAAGCGTCGGCCCCTGGCAGACCAGAGTGCCGATGGGATCCCCGGCCAGCGCTTTCCGGATATTGTCCGGCTGATGCATGTCGAAGACGATGATCGGCTTCAGATTGTCCTGGCAGAGGCTGAAGGCGGTGGAGTCCATGACCTTCAGCTGCTTCGACAGGGCGTCCTGGTAGCTGACCTGGGTGAAGCGTTTGGCGTTGGGATTTTTCTTGGGATCGCTGTCGTAAATTCCGTCCACCTTGGTGGCTTTCAGAATCACGTCGGCATTGATCTCGCTGGCGCGCAGGGCGGCGGTGGTGTCCGTGGAGAAATAGGGATTTCCGGTGCCGGCCGCGAAAATGACCACCCGTCCCAGCTCCAGATGCCGCACGGCCTGACGGCGGATGAAGGGTTCCGCGACATTTTTCAGCTCCAGAGCGCTGAGCACCCGGGTGGGAACGTCGATGCCCTCCAGCATGGACTGGATGGCGAGGGAATTCATGATCGTGGCCAGCATGCCCATGTAATCCGCCGTGGTGCGCTCCATCCCCTTGTTCGCCGCCGCCAGACCCCGCCAGAAATTGCCCCCGCCGACCACGATCCCGATTTCCAGCCCGCTCTGATACGCCGCTTTGATCTGGTGGGCGATGTCCTCCACGATGGGGGGGGAAATATTGTCCAGGCTGCCGTCCTCCCGCAGCGCTTCCCCGCTCAATTTCAAAACCACACGTTTATAAGACCGACGGGAAACACTGGAACCTGTAAGTTGGGACATATTTTGGTGACCGCGACAAAACCCCGGATTGCAACGCCTTGCAAAGCAAAAGTTGGGTTCCGGCGGCGGACGGGGAACGCATTTTTCAAGTATTCCGGCGTTTGACCCGGACCGGGCGCTCCCGCAGGCGCAGCGGAATGGCCCGGCCGGAGACCGGAGGACCCGTTCAAAGCCGGCCCAAAATCCGGCGGGAGGGCCGTGCGTCCGTATCCGTGAAACGCGCATTCCCCACCCCTGATCAAAACCCGCATCAGGAAACGGGCGTCCGGAGTCCCTTGAAAAATTTCGCGGCGGCGGGGGATCATTGGATCCGGGTCCTCCGGGCGGCCATGTGGAAAAATGCCACTTTAATGTGTGATTCCGCCTGTGAAAACCCAATCATCCGCGGAGCCGGAGTAAAGCGGTCCGCGTGTCAGGCAAAGTTTCGCCATATTCCATCATTGGATAGTTGCATAATTTTAATCAGCATGTTAAATCCGGCTAATGAAACTTCTGCCCGCCGGATGTATTGCAAGCCTGCCCCTGTTATGCGGAGGCTGTTTTCCCGACTCCCGGGAAACCGCCTCCGTCATTGAGGTTGAGTCGCTTAGAGACCGTGTCAGCACCCTCCAGGAGGAGGCCGCGAAGGAAGCCTCCGAAAGCCGCGCCGCCAGAGCCAGCCTCCGCGAAAGCCGCGAGGAGGCGGAACGCAGGGAGAAGGAGTCCGCCGCCGAACGCGAGGCGATGAAAAAGCAGCTGGAGGAGGTGAAAAAGGCTTTTGACGAGTACAAGGCCAAACACCGGCTGGCCGCCCGGGCGCCCGGACGGAAGTTTGACCGCATGGACTGCGGAAACGGGCATGTTTACACCAGCGTGGAGATTATTGAGGTGACTCCCGGCGAGATGCGTTTCAGCCATGCTGACGGACTGGCCAAAGTTCCGCTGGGGATGGTCGAGCCCTCTCTCCGGGACCATCTGGATTATGATCCCGCGGAAGCGGCCGCATGGATGGCCGTGAATGCTTCAAAAATCACGTCCGACGACGGGCAGGATACCGAAGGAACCGCCGGGCTGGTGGCCTCCCGCAGCGCCGTCCAAAAAGCGGTGAACCGGAAATCCACCGCCTCCTCAGCCGGCCTTCGTAAAAGATACCAGACCAGCCTGAACTCCCTTTACGCGGAGGCGCGCGCCCTCCAGGCTGACAAAAACTGCTGTCCCGTCCACAAACGTTATCAGCTCGCAAGCTGGTCCCGGAGGGCCAATGAGCTGAAACAGCGCATCGCCTCCCTGCCGTCCGGCGACTGATTGACCGGCTGACTGACCGCCGCGCCCCGTGAACGACTCCCGGCGGAGGCTCCGCGTCCGAAAAGGCGCCATTTTCAGATTATCGGATATCAGGAACCGGCGGGCACCGCCTCCCCATCCGTCCGGGACGGCCATGCTTCCGCTCCCGGGGACATCACCGGCTGGCCGCGTCTCCCGCCGGACCGCCGCCGTCCGGCATCATCAGGACCGCAGGCTGGCAATCCATCCTCCCGCAGGCATTTCCATAAGCCAGCCGCGGCTCAGGACACCAGTCTTAAAATCGGTAATTAAAATTATAGGCTGTCCGCTTTTTTTACTAGCGGTGCGGACCGCAAGTCCGTTAGAGTCCGGAAATTACGCCCTGTGGATTCTCCGCGGAAAGGAGGCCCCCGCCTCCGGCGCCCCAACCCTCACTCTTCAATCACCCTAATGAACTCCAAAGCAGCGATGCTTCTGGCCCTGAGCGCCTCCCCCCTGATGGCCGGGGCGAATCTCGGCGGCGGCACGTCCTACGTGCAGAACTTTGACACCCTTCCCACCGCCACCGGCCAGACTTGGTTCAATGCGGTGACTTTGCCGAACTGGTATCTGTTCCGCTCCACCACGGATAATCCGACCGCCACCTCGGCTCCGGTTCTGGTGAACGACAATGATACCGCAACCGCCTGGACGACAGGGCTTTACAGTTTCGGCCCCCTGGCGGGTGCGGACCGCGCTCTGGGAGCCGCGCCCACAACTGCGGCGGGGTCCTACTCCCACATTGTGATCCTGCGCAACGACACCACCTCGCCGATCCAGATCACCCATGTGAAATACACTGTCGAGAACTGGCGGGAGAACACCACCGCCGGCATCGCGGAAACCATCGCCTTCGCCACCCGCATCGCGCCGGCGGAGGGCACGCTGACCAACGGCTTTGCCTCGGGTTTCACGGATATTCCGGCCCTGATGGCGACGGTTCCCCACTCCGGCTCCGCGGGCGCGGTCAATGATCCCAGCCTTGATGTGACCGTGGATGCCGCCCTGCCCTCGGTGATCCTCGTTCCGGCGGGAAATTTCATCGCGCTGCGCTGGCTCAACGCCAACGACGGCGGCTCCGACGCCTACCTCGGCATCGACGACGTGGAAATCCGGTATGAAACCGTCGCCACCGCGCTGACAGTGGCCACCTCGAATGTGGTGCGGGATTCCAAGGGCACGGCCAGCGGGGCGGACGACACCTTGAGTTTCTCGGCCACCGTCACCGGTCTCGGCGCGGTCAGCCCGGCGGGATGGGTGCGGGCTTCCGCTCCGGCGGGAGTCGCCGGCCCGGCCAGCGGGGCCTACGGGACCGCCGTCAGTTTCACCAATGTGCCCGTGAATGCCGCCAGCCAGACGTTTGTCTTCCGGGACGCGGCCACCGCCTCCGCCGAGCGCGCCCTGAACCTGGTCATCCCGCCCCCGCCCGCCGAGCTGACGGCCGCCAGCGGGCCGCTGCGCATCACTTTTGAAACCCCGGCGCTGGGAGCCTCCGGCTTCACACGCGATTTTGACGACCCCGTCACCGATCTCGGCTGGACCAGCGGTCTGCCGGGCCTGCCGGTCAATACCACCAACGGCGTGCACGCCCGGCTGGCCGAACCCGCCACCAATCATTACCTGCGCATCAACAACAGCCGGCTCACCGCCGCGAACCAGTTCGTGACCGAGCCGGTGCGCATTGAGGGCCTGACTTCGGTCAGCGTGGGCATCAGCGCCACCTCCTACGCCACCACCGCCACCGGT
Source organism: Verrucomicrobiota bacterium (assembly GCA_040386695.1). Lineage (GTDB taxonomy): Bacteria > Verrucomicrobiota > Verrucomicrobiia > Verrucomicrobiales > V1-33 > CAIZWU01. The sequence goes on along the minus strand of JAZKFB010000090.1, from coordinate 36,670 downwards.
TTTGAGGACGCGGCGACCGCGCCGACCATCGCCAACAGCGACCGCATCCAGTGTTTTGTGCAGGTCAGCCCCACCGGCGTCACCTGGACCCAGACCGGCGTGGCGCTTATTGATCCCGCCACCACCGGCCCGGCCCTGTTTGAAGCCACCAAGCTGATCGACGAGGCCGGCGGCAACCTGACGGGAATGAACCACTCCGAGGACATCGCCAACGCCTCCACCACCCTGCCCGACCCCATTCCCTTCACCGTGTCCCGCCGGGTTTCCTTCGTGCCCGGAGCAAATAAATACGCCCGCCTGGTGCTGCTCGGAGGCAATGACTCCGCCAGCGAGAACATGCTCTTCGACAATATCGAGTTCAATCTCCCGCGCAATGTCATCGGGGCCACCACCTCCGCCTTCACCACCAACAATCAGTCCAACACCACCACCGCGGACGACACTTATTCCTTCACGGTCGCGGTGACCAATCAGGACCCCCTGCGCACCCAGGGCTGGACCAGCAATGTCACCGCCAATGGCGTCCCGGTCGTCGGCAAATACGCCGCCGCCGGCGCGGCGGGAATCGTTTTCGGTCCCTTCCCCGTGACCGACAGCCCCAAATCCATCATCTTCACCGATGTGGCGGATCCCTCGGTCACCCACACGCTCACGGTGACACGGCCGGCCCCCACCATCACCGGCACCGTGGTGCTGCTGAGCCGGGACGAGGGTCCGACCGCCGCTTATGAGGACGACACCTGGTCCGTGCGGGCCACCGTGACCTCCGCCCACGCCTCCACCGGCTGGAAGGAGGAGACCACCGCCGCGCCGGGAGTTTACGGCACGGCTTCCGATCTGGGACCGTTTCCGGTCTCGGCCGGCGCGCGGAGCTTCACTTTCGCCGATCTCGGCGATCCGTCCCTGACCACCACCCTGATCACCCTGGATCCTCCGACAAGGCCGGTGGCGGGAGTGGTGAATTTCGGAGCCGGGGACACGGATCTGCTCAATATTCCAGGCACCGGCAATCTGGCGTGGCTGGCGGGAACCGAGCCCCGGACCTCGGTGCAGAACAACGGCGGCGGCACTGCCGCGCATGTGCTGCGCTCCGCCGTGGTCGATCTGACCACCGCATCCGGTCCCGTGACCTTCTCGGCGGAAATGGAGGCCCTCGACAACAGCACCGGCAGCAACTTCGAGGCCACCGACACCTTCCGCATCGACATCGAACTCACCGCCGCCGGGGGCGGCGTCACCAGAGTCCCGCTGATCACCGCCGCGCAGGACCGGGGCAACGGTGCCGCCTCCACGGGGGCCAATGGCCCGCCCAACGGCGTGCTCAACGGCTTCACCGGCGTCGCCGCCACCGTGGCCGGCGTCGCGGTGACCGTCATTCAGGATTATGACGCCAACACCGACCGCGATGAGTTCAACACGGACGGCTCCAACGCCGCCGCCAGCCCGTCGGGCATCCTCCAGTGGACCTACCAGATTCCTCCGGGATTCATCGGCGCCGCCATGGTCGTGACCGCGCTCAACAACTCGGCCTCGGAATTCTACACCGTGCGCAATGTGCGCTTCTCCACGGGTGGCGGAGGCAAACCGGACACCGACGGCGATGGCGCGCCGGATGAGGCCGAAGCGGTCGCCGGCACCAGTCCGACCGATCCGGCGTCCGTGTTCCGCATCCGGTCCATGGAAGTGCTCCCCGCCGCCGGAGGCAATCCCGCCGCCATTCGGGTGCTGGTGCCCACTGTCAACGGCCGCTTCTACCAGCTCTACTCCAGCGCGAATCTCCAGACATGGATCCGTGAGGACAATGGCGGCGCCGCCGCCGGCGACGGCGGCGAGCAGTCGCTCCGCCTGAACATCACCCCCGCCGCCGGCACTCCCCGGAACTTCCTGCGGCTGGAGGTCAGAACGGACACCCAGTTCCCCGCCACCGTGCCCTGAGCCGGTTTCCCTTAAAAAGCGGCAGCCCGCCGTTGCCTGGCCGTTCCTTTTCCGGGAACGGCCAGGTTGTTTATGCCTGTAATCCGCCCGCCTGAACCCACGCAAACCGGAGCCGGTCAGCCGGCCCCATTGCCGTGGCCGCGTCCCAAAAAGTTCCGGATTCCCGCTCCACGCTGAAAACGGCATTGCCGGAGGAAACCGGAGGCGGCATGGAAAGCGTTTCCCGGAAGGGAACGAACGCGATGGGAGTGCTCACGCCTGAATACAAGGAATCGCCGCAGCAGCAGGAGGCTGGAACCGCGGCGGGACGGGAATGGTGCGCCCAGGCGGCGGGGGCGGCGGCTTTTAAAAAGAAACTGGCCGCACTGACTTCGGCGGCCGCAGGGCCGGGGTCGGGAAAGAAGGCGAAGATTTCATCAAAGCCGGCAAAGCGGGTGGTGCTGGAGCAGGTGTCGGAGGCGGCGCAGGGGTTTGCGGTGGGGATGGTGATGCATCATCTGGAATCGGCGGGCGCGGCGCGACGGGTGTGGGTGCTGGCGCGGGATTTGAAAGCGCAGGAGGTGCTGTCGCAGGACATCGCGACCTGGTGGGGCCCGGCGCTGTTTTTCCCGGAGGCGGAGGAGCTGCGGACGGAGGATTCCCTGCCGGATCTGGAGGCGCAGGCGGAGCGGCTGGCGTTGCTGCAGGGTTTGGCGTCGGCTCCGGAAAAGCTGGAGGTTCTGCTGCTGAATGCGGCATCCCTGATGGAAATGGTGCCGCCGCCCGGAGGTTTGGCGGCTTCGCGCCTGGTGCTGCGGGCCGGACAGACGGTGTCCATGGAAGGCATTGTCAGCCAGTTGACGAAAGCGGGTTATGAGCGCCAGCCGCAGGTCGGCGAGCGCGGGCAGTTTGCGGTGCGCGGTGGCATTCTGGATATTTATCCCTGGCAGAGCGAGCTGCCGCTGCGGGCGGAGTTTTTTGACACCGAGGTGGAAAGTCTGCGCACTTTTGACCCGGACAGTCAGGTGTCGGTCGGCAGGCTGGAGGAAGGGGTCATTTTGCTGAGCGTCGGCGGCAGTTCGGAAACCGACGGTGGACTGGTGCTGCTGGAGGAATGCATCGGCGCGGGCGACATGGTGATCGCCGTGGATTTGGAGGAGGACCGGCCGACGGCGGCGGTGTGGATTGGAGCGGGAGCGGACCCGGCGGCAGTGGCCGTGGAGGACCCGGCGACGGCCTGTGACGACTTGCCGATGGGTGAGTTTGAAGCCGGGGATTTTGTGGTGCAGCAGGCGCGGCGGGCGGAGTTTGTGTCCCAGCTCCAGCGCTGGCACCGGGACGGTTGGCGGGCGGTGATGTTTTTCAATAACGAGGGCGAAATCGAGCGTTTCCGGGAGCTGATGGAACAGGAGGCCCTGGAGGCCGAAGTTCTGGAAACGCACCTCGGCCGCGTGAGCCGGGGCTTCGCGGTGCCTGCGGCGAAACTGGCGGTGCTGAGCGATGCGGAAATCTTCGGCCGCTATCAGCACACGCGCGCCCGGCGGCTGATCAGCGGGGCGCGGCGGCAGAGGTCGCGGAAGGCGCCGCTGGATCTTTCGGACATCACGGACGGCGATTTTGTCGTTCACCAGGAATACGGCATCGGCAAATACCGCGGCCTCATCCAGCGGGCCGCGCCGAATGGTCTGGAGGAGGACGTGGTGGTGCTGGAATACGCCGCCGAAAGCCGTCTCTACGTTCCCCTGCCCCAGGCCTGGCTGATCAGCCGCTACGTCGGTGTCGGCAAAAAAACGCCGGATCTGAACACGCTCGGCGACGGCAAGTGGGGCAAAACCAAGAAGGCGGCGGAGCGCTCGATTTTTGAATACGCCGAAAAACTCCTGGGCATGCAGGCGCAGCGGCAGTCGGGCTTGGGGCACGCGTTTCCGCCGGACACCAAGTGGCAGGGGGAGTTCGAGGGATCGTTTCTTTACAAGGAAACCGTGGACCAGCTCCGGGCCATTGAGGACACCAAGCACGACATGGAGAGCGGGCGGGCCATGGACCGGCTCATCTGCGGCGATGTCGGATTCGGCAAAACCGAGGTCGCCATCCGCGCCGCCTTCAAAGCCGTCATGGGCGGCAAACAGGTCGCCATGCTGGCTCCCACGACCGTTCTCAGCCAGCAGCACTATCAGAATCTGCGCGAGCGTTTTTCCGACTACCCCATCCGCGTGGAGGTGCTGAACCGTTTCCGTTCCGTTGCGGATTCGAAGAAAGTGATCGCCGACCTTCTGGCCGGAAATGTGGACGTGCTGGTGGGCACGCACCGGCTGATTTCGAAGGACGTGACTTTCAAAAACCTCGGCCTCGCCATCGTGGATGAGGAGCAGCGCTTCGGGGTGAAGCATAAGGAGAAATTCAAGGAACTGTTCCACCTCGTGGATGTCCTGACGCTTTCGGCGACGCCGATTCCCCGCACTTTATACATGGCGCTGATGGGCGTGCGCGACATGAGCACCATCGACACCGCGCCCGCCAACCGCACACCGGTGGAAACCACGATCTGCGCTTACGACGAGCGGGTGATCAAAAAAGCCCTGGAGCGCGAGCTGAAGCGCAAAGGCCAGGTGTATTTTCTGCACAACCGCGTGGCCACCATCGAGCGCACCGCCGCCAAAATCCAGGCGCTCTGCCCGCCCGGCACGAAGGTCGATGTCGGCCACGGTCAGATGGAGGAGGGGATGCTCGAAGACGTCATGGCCCGTTTTGTGAATGGCCACACCGACGTGCTGGTGAGCACCACCATCATTGAAAGCGGCATCGACATTCCCAACGCCAACACCATCATCATCGACCGCGCCGACCTTTTCGGGCTGGCGGATCTTTACCAGCTCCGGGGCCGCGTGGGCCGCGCCGGACACAAGGCCTACGCCTTCCTGATGATCCCGCGCTCGCAGATGACCACCGGCGACGCCCGCAAGCGCATCAACGCCATGAAGCAGTACACGGCGCTCGGCTCCGGCTTCAAAATCGCCATGCGTGACCTCGAAATCCGGGGCGCGGGCAACCTCCTCGGCACCCAGCAGAGCGGGCACATCATCGCCGTGGGCTTTGAAATGTATTGCCAGATGCTGAAGTCCGCCGTGAACAAACACCAGGGCAAACGCGCCACCGGCCGCGTGGAGACAGTCATGGCCATCGATTTTGTCGCTTTCAATGAAGCCTCCTGGCTGGACTCGCCGGACAAAAAGCTGCCCGCCTTCATCCCCGCCAGCTACATCACAGAACCCACTCAGCGCATCCCCGCCTACCGCCAGATCGCCGAGATCACCACCCTCAAGGAACTCGGCGAACTCACCCGCCAATGGCGCGACCGCTATGGCCGCCCGCCGCATTCCGTGGAGAATCTGCTGCGCTGCACGGAGATGAAACTCCTCGCCCACAACAAAGGCATCACGGCGGTCGAGATCAAGGACCACAAGCTCATGCTCTCCAAAAACGGCGAATTCATCCTCATCGGCGGCAAATTCCCCCGCCTCCGCGAAAAAGCCGCCCCCGTCCACCGCCTGGAGGAGGCCGCGACGCTGTTGAAGCAGCTGTGAAAATTTAACATTTTCACCTGAGAATCAGGCAGTCTTTGGACTGCGGTGACTTGTCACCGCTTTGGGGAAGGAGACTTGTCTCCGTCGCGTGAATCGCCGCACTGTCCGCGAATCACGCCTTGGGACGCCGGGCGCGGGACAAGTCCCGCTGGCGAAAGCGGTGACAAGTCACCGCAGTCCAAAGCCATTCGGGCGGCTGATCCGGCACGCCGGGTTTCCCTTATGCGGAAGTCCACTCCTTTTGAAAAGGCACTGGAATCACTGGTGAATTCCGGCGCGGCGCTTGGAAATCCAGCGTTTGTCCGCGTCCGTCACCCGGCTCCGCGGCAGAATGGCCTCCCGGATCGAAAACAACACCTCCTTCGGGTCACATCCGTAAAGTCCCGCGCCCCAGCAGGGATTCGCCTCAATGACCGCCCAGACGCCGTCACTCAGGCGGCCCACATCAAGCGTGCAGGCCGCCGGCAGCGCGATGCGGTCATCCTGAAGAACGGACTCCGCAAACCGCAGCGCATCCGCCTCCTCGTGGGCTTCAAAAGGCCAATGACCCTGCTCATTCACCGCCAGCCGGTCCTCCCGCCAGTAAGGGCTCCGAGTGACAACCTGCCGGTTCCTCACAAAACATCGGACCTCCAGCCGGAAATCGACCACCCCCGACCGGAGCACTGGCAGATCCGAATCCACATGCTCCTCCGTGGGCAGATCCGTTCCGGAATCATACACCCGCGGTTCAAACACTTTTCCGTCCGCCGGTTTCACAAACGCCCTGGTTGAACGCCCTCGCGCCTCCTCCAGGGTCATGAACTCGATGTCCCGGTGCAGAAATTCGCGGGGCACGACCGTCAGCCAGTCCACAGGCGGCTCCAGCAGCACCAGTCCGGCCTGATCCGCCACCGCCTCGGCGAAAAGCGGTTCGCCGTAAATCACGACGGGCCGGCCGGCCGCACTGAGATGGCCGGGCACGCGCCATCCCTGAACACGCTCCACCGGCCAGCCCAGATCCAGGCACGCTTTCCAGACCGACTTGGAATCGTCGGTCATCCGCGGCGCCAGCAGAACAATGGGCTGATCGGAGGTCATATTCAGGATAAGAATTCGGCTTATGGCAGGCCATACCAGCAGGAGAATCCGCCGATTGCAACCTCGGGCTCCCCGGCGGCCAAGTCTCAGGAACCGGCGGATTCCGGAACGATCACGGCGGACAGCATCGGCGGCGGGCGGTGCAGCAGCATCCGGCCCATGACGGGATTGAATTCTCCCTCCCATTTGGCGACGACGAGCATGCCCACGGTGTTGCCGATGAGATTGGTGACGGCGCGGGCTTCGGACATGAAGCGGTCCACGCCGATGACCAGCGCCAGGCCTTCGACCGGGATCGCGTGGGTCGCGGAAAGGGTGGCCGCCAAAGTGACAAATCCCGCGCCGGTGACGCCCGCCGCGCCTTTGGAGGTCAGCAGGAGGATGGCCAGCACGCCGAGCTGCTGCTCCATGGACAGCACCGTGCCCGTGGCCTGGGCGATGAAAAGCGCGGCCAGCGTGAGGTAGATGCAGGTGCCGTCGAGATTGAACGAATACCCGGCGGGCAGGACGATGCCCACCACCGGCTTGCCGCAGCCGGCGCGCTCCATTTTCTCCATCAGGCCGGGCAGCGCGGGCTCGGAGGAGGAGGTGCCGACGACGATGAGCAGTTCCTCTTTAATATACCGCAGCACTTTCCACAGGCTGAACCCGTGCAGCCGCGCCACCAGTCCCAGCAGTCCGAAGATAAACACCGCGCAGGTCAGGTAAACGCAGGCCATCAGCTTGCCCAGGGAGACCATGCTGCCGAAGCCGTATTTCCCGATGGTGAAGGCCATGGCTCCGAAAGCGGCAATCGGAGCCGCCCGGGTGACAATGTGGACGATGCCGAAAAACACCTTCGATATCTGCCCCAGCAGATCCATCACCGGCTGGGCTTTCGCTCCCATCCGGGCCATGGCCAGGCCGGAAAGAATGGCGATGAACAGCACCTGGAGAAGATCGCCGCCGGTGAAGGCCCCGACAAAGGTGTCCGGGATGATGTTCTGGAGAAAATCCACCGTGCTCAGGGCCTCGGCCTTTTTAGCGTAAACGGCAGTGCCCGCCGCATCGGTGGCGGTTTGGGCCGGATGAATGCCCGCGCCCGGCTGGAAGATATTGGCGACGACCATCCCGATCACCAGGGCGATGGTGGTGGCCACTTCAAAATACAGCAGCGCCTTCCATCCCACCCGCCCAATCTTTTTCAGATCTCCCATGCCCGCGATCCCGCTGACCACCGTGCAGAAGATGATCGGCCCGATCAGCATCTTCACCGCCTTGATGAAAAAATCGGCCAGAGGCTTCAGCGACGCCCCCGCCGCGGGATGCAGCCACCCCAGCAGCACGCCCGCGACAATCGCCGTCAGCACCTGAACATACAGATTTTTAGCCCACTTCATAATTAATGGGCGGCATCCATGCCCGAACCCGGCACCACCGGCAATCTTAATCGTCACCGTAAAATCAGAGGCCAGGCGCTCCCCGCGAAGACTTCATCGTTCTCCCGGAATCCGGTTTCCTGACATCCAATCCGCTCCCCGGGCCGGTGAATTCCCGCTCCGGTCGGCCGGTCCCGGCACGCCGCTCCGCTTCCATCCGTGGCTGCTCCGGTGCGCTCCCGCATTCCCGGCTTTGCGGCGGGCGGGATTCTGCTGTATGAGCGGCGGTGATGAAACCTGTTCTCTGTCTGACTCTTCTGTCGTTGGCGGCGCTTCCGCTTCAGCCCCCGCAGGCGCTGGCCGCGCGGGGGGAACTGTCGGCCGGGGACCGGGCGTGGTGGTCGTTTCAGCCGGTGACGGATCCCGCGCCGCCGGAGGTCAGGGATGCGGTCTGGGGGAAATCGCCGGTGGACCGGTTTATTTTTGACGCTCTGGAAAAAGCGGGGCTGACTCCGGCGATGGAGGCTCCCAAAGCCACCCTCGTGCGGCGGCTGTATTTTGACCTGCTGGGCCTGCCGCCGTCGAAGGAGGAGGTGGAGGCGTTTGTCTCGGACACGGCCCCCGATGCCTGGGAGCGGCTGGTGGACCGGGTGCTGGACAGCCCGCGTCACGGCGAGCGCCAGGCGCGGCTGTGGCTGGATCTGGTGCGCTACGCGGAGAGCGACGGCTACAAAGCCGACGCCTTCCGGCCCGACGCCTGGCGCTACCGAGATTATGTGATCGCCGCCTTCAACACCGACAAACCCTACGACCGCTTCATCAGCGAGCAGCTCGCGGGGGATGAGCTTTTCCCCGATGATCCCCAGGCGCTGATCGCCACGGGTTACCTGCGGCACTGGATTTACGAATATAATAACCGCGACGCCGTCGGCCAGTGGAATGTGATTCTGAACGACATCACGGACACCACGGCGGACGTTTTCATGGGGCTGGGCCTCCAGTGCGCGCGCTGTCACGACCACAAATTCGACCCGCTGCTGCAGAAGGATTATTACCGTCTGCAGGCGTTTTTCGCCGCCGTGGAGCCGAAGGAGGGCACGGTCATTCTTTCCCCCGGGGCCCTCGCCGCGCGGCAGGCGAAACAGGAAGCCTGGGAGGCGGCCACGGCGGATGTCCGCCAGCGCATTGAGATCCTGCGCGCTCCCGGCATGGCGAAGGCGAAAAAGACGGCGATGGATCTGTTCCCGCCGGAGACCCAGGCCCTGCTGGGCATGCCGGCGGAATCGCGCACGCCGTGGCAGAGACAGATCGCCACCATCGCCTGGGACCAGGTGCTTTTTGAATATGCCCAGGTGGACGCCCGCATCAAAGGTGAGGACCGCCAGAAGCTGGTGGTCCTGCGGAAGGAGCTGGCCGCTTTTGACTCCCTGAAGCCGGAGCCGCTGGCCACGGCCTCCACGGCGGCGGATGTGGGGCCGGTGCCGCCGGAACTGAAAATTCCCCGGCGCGAGGCCGACGGCGACATTCCCCCGGGCATTCCCACGGTTCTGAACCCCGCTCCGGCGGAGGTGAAACCGCTGCCCCGGAGCACGGGCCGCCGCAGCGCCCTCGCGGCCTGGCTGGCCAGCCCGTCGAATCCGCTGACGGCCCGGGTGATGGTCAACCGCGTGTGGCAGCAGCATTTCGGGCAGGGATTGAGCACCACGGCCAGCGACTTCGGGCATCTGGGGGACAAACCGTCGCATCCCGCGCTGCTGGACTGGCTGGCGCACCGGCTGGTGGCGGACGGCTGGAGTCTGAAAAAGCTGCACCGCGTGATGCTGACCAGCCGCGCCTGGCGGCAGAGTCATGTGTCCTCCTGCGGTGAAAAGGCGAAACTGGCCGATCCCTCCAACCGCCTGCTCTGGCGCTGGACCACGCGGCGGCTGGAGGCGGAGCAGATCCGCGACGCCGTGTTCTCCGCCACCGGCGAGCTGGATCTGAAAGCCGGCGGCCCCTCCGTGGACAGCGGCAAGCCGCGCCGGACGATTTACACCAAAGTGCTGCGCAACACCCGGGATCCGCTGACGGATGTCTTTGACGCCCCGCAGAATTTCAACAGCACGCCAAGCCGCGACACCACGACCACCGCCACCCAGTCGCTGTTTCTGGCCAACAGCCGGTTCATGAGCGACCGCGCCGAAGCCATGGCGCGGGATCTGACAGACCGGCTGCCGGACGACGGCGACCGCGTGGAGGCCGCCTGGTGGCGCACCGCCGGACGCGCGCCGACGACGGACGAGCGGGAGGAATCCCTGGCTTTTCTGGCCTCGCGGACGGCGGACGATCCCGAAAAAACCTCCGCTGACGGGGCGCTGGTCACGGAGTCCATGCCGCAGCGGAACGGCAAAGCGGTGGCGCTTTCCCCCGGCGGCGCTCAGGAACGGCTGACGGCGGAAGCCCCCGCCCTGCCCGTTGGGGACTTCACGGTGGAGTCGGTGGTGCTGCTGAATTCCGTGCAGGAGAACGGCAATCTGCGGACCATCACCGGCCAGTGGTCCGGCGACAAAACCCGCCCCGGCTGGGTGCTCGGCGTCACCGGCCAGAAATCCCAGCGCAAACCGCGGATGCCCGTGCTCCAGCTCTGTGGCCCCGGTGCGGACGGCGGCGCGGTGGTTTACGAGCCGGTGTTCAGCGATTTCCAGATGGAGCTGGACCGCAGTTATTACCTCGCCGCCGCCGTGCATCCCGCCGGGGCCGCCGGAGCGGGATCCGTGACCTTTTACCTGAAGGATCTGGCGAACGATGATCTGCCGATGCTGACCTCCACCGTGCCCCAGCCCGTCGCCGCCGTCACCCCGCCGCCGGGCCCGCTTTTCATCGGCGCGGCGGGGGATTCCAAAGGGCATCTGTGGGACGGACTGATTGACGAGGTCCGGATTTCGCGGGGGCTGCTGACGGAGACGGAACTGGCCCTGCGCCGCCCGGCGGGCACGGAGCGGACGGTGGCCTCGTGGAGCTTTGAGCCCGCGGCGGGGACGCTGACGGAATCGGTCAGCGGCAGGGAGTCCATCCGGCTCCCGTCCGCCGCGGCCGCCGCTGCCCTTCCCAAAGAGGAGGCCCTGGCGGATTTCTGCCAGGCCATGCTCAGCTCCAGCGCGATGCTTTATGTGGAATAGGGGAACCTGAACAGAAGGGCGCGAAGGAAACAAAGGGGGGGAGAAGGAGAAGAAGAAAGTGAGTTATACCCTTTTGATAAAGGATCCGGTGAATTCCAAAGTGAATCCGCCATTTCCGGGGGAGCCCGTCTTTACGCCAACGGCGTTGCGTCCGCCAGCCTGGGGTTGCCCACGCAGGAGGCTACCCCAGGTTTCCCGCCGCAAATCCCTGAACCGCAACGCGGTTCCGGCCTTCCCGCGTCCGGGTCATCGGAAACCGTGAGAAAGTTCCATTGCCCGGAAGGCCGGAACCACCTTGTGGTTCGAAAACACAATGGGAACGGACCTGGGGTAGCCTCCTGCGTCGGCAACCCCAGGCTGAGGGACGTAACGCCGTTGGCGTAAGGAAATTACCTGATTTTAAGTGTCTATAGGGTGTGCCGGCTGCCTCCGGAGCCAGCGGGCCGCATTACCAGAATGCCGGCCCGATTGACTCCCCCGGTTTGACATCCGGGGGCGGATGCGGTGGGATGCGGGACCATGAAATTCAAATCCCGGTTTCCCTTTCCCCGGCGGAGGCGGAGGCCGCTGCTGTTGCGGCTGACGCTCATCGTGGCCCTGGTCCTGACGCCGGGTCTTTTGCCGGTTCCGCACGGGAAGGCGGCGGAACCGCGGAAGCCGAATGTGCTTTTTCTGTTCGCGGACGATCTGGCCTGCGATGCGGTCCGGGCTTTTGGCGGGAAGGAGGTCCAGACGCCGAATCTCGACAAACTGGCGGCACGGGGCACGGTTTTTACCCATGCTTATAATATGGGTGCCTGGAACGGCGCGGTCTGCATCGCCAGCCGCGCCATGCTGATCACGGGCCGTTCCCTCTGGCATGCCAAAGCGGTATCGGGCAAGCCGGCACTGGCGGCGGAGAACGCGGCGGGCCGCCTGTGGCCGGGGATGATGCGCGCCGCCGGTTACCGCACCTGCATGACGGGCAAGTGGCACAATGAGATCGCCCCGCGGGATTGTTTTGAAGTGGTGCGCACGCCCCGTATCGGTGGGATGCCGAAGGACAAAAAAGAATGGTATCACCGGCCTCCGGCGGAGGGGGCGGACACTTGGAACCCCGCCGACCCCGCGCTCGGCGGGTATTGGGAAGGCGGCCGGCACTGGACGGAGGTGGCGGTGGAGAATGCCATCGGCTTCATCAACGAAGGCGCGGACTCCGGCTCGGCGGCGGACCGGCCGTTCTTCGCCTACATTGCTTTCAACGCCCCGCACGATCCCCGGCAGTCGCCGCAGGAGTTTCTGGATCTTTACCAAACCGACCGCATCACCGTCCCGGAGAATTTCCTGCCCGTTTATCCCTACCGCGACGCCATCGGACTCGGTCCGGATCTGCGGGACGAGGCTTTGGCTCCCTTTCCCCGCACCTCCCGCGCCGTGCAGGTTCACCGCCGGGAATATTTCGCCCTGGTCAGCCATCTCGACGCCTGGATCGGCAAAATTCAGGAAGCCCTGGAAAAGTCCGGTCAGGCGGAGCGCACCTTCATCGTCTTCACCGCCGATCACGGCCTGGCCCTGGGCCGCCACGGTTTCATGGGCAAGCAAAGCCTTTACGACCACAGCACCCGCGTCCCCCTGATCCTCGCCGGGCCCGGAGTTCCCGCCCGCGCCAAAGTCGAAGCTCCGGTCTATCTCCAGGACGCCATGGCCACCACTCTGGAAGTCGCCGGCGCGCCGCAGCCGGAGCATGTCGAATTCCAAAGTCTCCTCCCCCTGCTCCAACCCGGTACCGCCCCCAAAAGCCGCGCCGTCATCTACGGCTCCGACCTCGACCGCCAGCGCTCCATCACCGTCGACGGCTGGAAGCTGCTCGTTTACCCCAAAGCTCCCACGCTGCGGCTCTACCATCTCGCGGAGGATCCGCTGGAAATGAGAGACCTCGCGGGAGAACCGGATCAGCGGGAGCGGATGCGGAAGATGTTCGCCCTGCTGAAAACGGAACAGGCACGCCTGGGCGACCCCCTGGATCTGCTCACCGCATTCCCCGCGATGAGCATCTCACCGTAAAATTTCCGCGTTCCCCGGCATTCTTCGCTCTCTCCGGTTCCTTCTGTTCAAACTCCAGGATTGCCAAGCCTCCGGGCCCTGTCAGAGTCGCGGGCATGGGCAAGGTCAAACGCATCGAACACCTGCGTGTGGGGGATTTTTTCCGCCGTCACGGGAACAATCTCCAGCTGGAGCTGCTGACGGATGATTCCGGCCTGGAGCGCAAGATTTCCGAGCCCTCCACCAACCGCCCCGGGCTGGCGCTGGCCGGATTTTACCTGTATTTCGCCTACAAGCGGATTCAGGTGATGGGGAACTCCGAGTTCGCCTATCTCGTGAGTCTGACGGAGCGCGAGCAGATCAAGCGCTTCAAGGAGATGTGCAACTGCGAGATCCCCTGCATCGTGGTCTGCCGCAACCGCCGCATGCCCTCGGGTCTCCTGGATATCGCCAATGCGGCGGGCGTCGCCGTTTTCCGCACCACCATGGACACCATGCGCTTCATCAACAGCTGCACCCTGTGGATGGACTGGGAATTCGCCTCCACCACCACCGAGCACGGCTGCATGGTGGACGTGAAGGGTATCGGGGTGCTGATCAAAGGCGACAGTGGCGCCGGCAAAAGCGAGGCCGTGCTGGGCCTGCTGGAGCGCGGGGCGGCCCTGGTCGCGGATGACCTCGTGCATTTCCGCGCGCCCGAGGGCCGGGATCTGGAGGGCACCTCGTCGGAGCTGGGACGGTTCCACATGGAGGTGCGCGGCATCGGGATTGTGAATGTGCCGCTGCTCTTCGGCGCGGCCTCCATGCGGGTGACCAAAAAGCTGGATCTGGTGGTGGTCCTGAAGCCTCTGAAGGATCTGAACGAGGTGGACCGCCTCGGCGTGGAGCAGCAGCATTACACCGTGCTGGGCAAGGAGGTGCCGCTGATCGACATCCCCGTCGGCCCCGGCCGGGACACCGCGCGGCTGGTGGAGGTGGCGGCGCTGGAGCAGAAACTGCGCACTTTCGGCCACCACAGCGCGGTGGAGTTCAACAGGAACCTCATGATCAAGCTCCAAAGCCAGCTTCCGGTCTGATTGCATCCGGGGTCTCATCCGCCCTTGCCTTCCGCCCGGCGGCGGTTTTTTTTGCAGCCATGCTGACCAAAGAATTCACCATCACCAACAAGCTCGGGCTCCATGCCCGCCCCGCCGCCATGTTCGTGAAGGTCAGCAGTGCGCACGACGCTGAAATCTGGGTCGAAAAGGACGACGAGCAGGTCAACGGCAAGAGCATCATGGGCCTCATGATGCTCGCCGCCGGCTTTGGAGCGAAGATCAAAGTGACCACCGAGGGCAAGGACGCCAACGCCGCCATGGACCAGCTGGAGGCGCTCATCGCCAGCGGATTCTCGGAAAACCGCTAGGAATTCATTGCCGGGCTGGAAGCCTGGCAGCCACACAGGCTGGAAGCCCGCGCCACCCTGCGACCGCTCCCGGCCGGAGGTTTACTCTGTTTTTCAATTTTGCCATTAATTTGCAATTGCATACTGATTGCGTTGTTGTCCGGTGCGGCATGAAGCCCTTTCCGCATTCTGTTGTCACCACATTCCAGCTTCCGTTCTGCCTCCTGGCGGTGGCCTCCGGTCAGGCGCAGCCGTCAAATTCCGCCCCGGGCGCGGTGACGGCGGTCTCCCCGGCTCCCTCCGCAGTCCCGGCCTCCACCTCTCAAACTCCCCAGGCGCTGGAGCCGGTGGTGGTGACGGCCTCGCCGCTGGACCGCACGCTTTTCGAGCAGGCGCAGCCCGTTTCAGTGCTCAGCGGTGAGGAATTGAAGCAGGCCCTGCAGCCGACTCTCGGTGAAACCCTGTCAAAGCTGCCCGGTGTGTCCTCCACCGGCTTCGCGCCCGGAGCCAGCCGGCCCGTCATCCGGGGCATGGGCGACGACCGCATCCGGATTCTCAGCAATGGCGTGGGCACGGTGGACGTCTCCAATGTCAGCCCCGACCACGCCGTGACTCTGGATCCGCTGGTCATGGACAGCGTGGAGGTCGTGCGCGGTCCGGCGGCATTGCTCTATGGTCCCAACGGCGTGGGCGGCGTGGTCAACGTGCTCGACAGCCGCGTGCCCCAGGAGCGGCTGGAGCCCGGCCTGGGCGGTCTGCCGGTCAGCGGGAAGCTGGATTCGCGTTATGACACCGGCTCGGATCTCTGGTCCGGCGGCGGAGCGGTCAATTTTGGTCTGGGTCCCGTGGTTATCCACTTCGACGGCTTCCGCCGGGAATCCGATGACATGGTCATCCCCGGCGACGCCCGTTCGGAGCGGCTCCGTCAACGGGAACCCCTGCCCTCCGGGGAATCCGAGGACCGCAACCGCCTGCCCAACAGCGCCACGGACACGCAGGGCGGAGCCCTTGGCGCGTCCTGGATCTGGGACAAGGGTTTCATCGGGGCCAGCTACTCGATTTTTGACAGCAACTACGGCACCGTCGCCGAGAAAACCGTCACTATTGACCTCGACCAGAGCCGCTGGGACGGGCGCGGGGCGTTTTACGATCCCTTCGCGGGCATCCGGGAGATCAATTACAAATTCGGTTATTCCGACTACACCCACACCGAGTTTGAAGGCCCGGAGGTGGGCACGGTTTTCAATATTGAAGGCTACGACGGCCGGGTGGAGGTGAAGCATCAGAAGCTGGGGCCGTTCGAGGGCGCGTTCGGTTACCAGACCACGCACAGCAGCTTCTCCGCGCTCGGGGAGGAGGCCTTTCTGCCGCCCACGGAATCCGACACCTGGTCCGCCTTCCTGTTTGAGGAGGCGGTCACCGGCAGTCTCCGCTGGCAGTGGGGCCTGCGTTATGATCACAGCACCGTGGACAGCGAAACTTACAGTGATTTCGGCCCGGGCAGGGACCGCAGCTTCGATGCCCTCAGTGGCTCCGCCGGGGTGGTGTGGGAGCTTTCCGATGATTACAACCTCGCCTTCAACGCCTCTTACACGCAACGGGCTCCCACCTATGTCGAGCTGCTGGCGGACGGCCCGCACCTGGCCACCGGAGCCTACGAGCGGGGCGACGACGGGCTGGATCTGGAAAAATCCATTGGTTTTGACCTGACCCTGCGGAAGCAAAGCGGCTTCGTCACCGGCAGCGCGGGGCTGTTTTACCAGCACTTCAACGACTACATCGCCCTGATGCCGACCGGGGAGGATTTTCTGTTCGGCGAGGACGGGGAATTTGAAAACCTGCCCATCCAGAACTACCGCGCCACCGACGCGGACTTCGCGGGCGGCGAACTGGAGGCCACCTTCCACCTGCTGGCTCCGGCCGAAGCGCCCGCCCCGGCGTCCGCGGCCCTGTCAGGAAAAAATCCCGTCGGCAAATCCCCGGTCACTCCGTCCGGCACCGTCACCGCCACCGGCGCGGACCGCAGCCTGGATCTGGAACTGCGGGCCGATTATGTCATCACCCGCGATCTGGACAACGGCGGCTCCCTGCCCCGCATTCCCCCGTTCCGCGCCTCCGCCGCGCTCGTTTACCGCTACCAGCGCCTGACCGCCCGGCTGGAGGGACAGTACGCCGCCGCCCAGTTCCGCACCGCCGATGAGGAACTGCCCACCGATTCCTATTTTCTGATCAACGCCGGCCTGAACTACCGTGTGCTCGAAGGCCCCGTGACGGTGGATGTTTTCCTGCGCGGCACCAACCTCGGCAACGAGGAGGCCCGGCAGCACACCTCCTTTCTGAAGGACATCGCCCCCATGCAGGGCCGGGCGCTGCTGGTGGGCCTGCAGGCCGGTTTTTAGGGAGATTTGCGTCAGCAGCGCAGCCGGTGGACGGGAACCGGCGGGTCCTGAACCGGAATCCTGAAAAGACGGGCCTCGGATTTCACGGATGAAACGGATGGCACGGATAAAGAGGGATTTTTGTTTGCCCGCCGGATCCGGCTCCGGTGAATTGAGGGAATGATCGCGATGAAAGTCCCCACCGCTGCGGAATTTGCCGGAACCGAAGTATGCGGCGGTTTTTTTATTCATCAGTGCCATCCGTTTCATCCGTGAAATCCGTGGCCCGTTTTCCTCATCGTCCAAGCTGGAAACCCCGCGCCGTTCCCACCTCCGGCCCGCATTCATGGAACCCTGCCCCGCTTTTCCCTGGCAATGCGCGGCGGATGCGTTCAGAGCCGGGAATGACCGACAAACCCTCCCTGCGCGCCCTGATTTTCGACTTCGACGGCCTGGTGGTGGACACCGAGTCCGCGATTTATGAAGCCTGGCGCGAACTTTACCTCTCCCAGGGCCACGACCTCCCGCTGCCGACCTACGTCCAGTGCGTGGGCTCCGTTTTTGGTCATTACGATCCCATGGCGGCGCTGGAGGCCCTGACCGGCGGGCCGGTGGACTGGCCGGTGCTGCTGCCGGTGAAGGACCAGCGCATCCGGTCCGGGCAACTGGAACTCGACACTCTGCCCGGCGTCCGTGAACTCCTTCTGGAGGCCCGCGCCGCCGGCCTGCCCTGCGTCATCGCCTCCAGCAGCCAGCGCACCCACGTCGGCGGCTGGATGGAGCGCACGGCCATCGGGCATCACTTCGATTTCATTCACACCCGCGACGATGTGGAGCGCGCCAAGCCCTTCCCCGACCTCTTCCTCGCCGCCGCCGCCAGCCTCGGCGTGCTGCCGGAGGAAACGCTCGTCCTGGAGGATTCCCTCAACGGCCTCCGCGCCGCCCGGGCCGCCGGAGCACCCTGCGTCATTGTTCCCTCGCCCGTCACCACCGGCTCCGATTTCACCGGAGCCACCGCCATTCTCCCGTCACTCGCCGGAGTCAGCGTCGCGCGGCTGCGGGAACTTCACGCCTCGCACGAAGGCTGACCGTGTTCCGGTTGGCCGCTGACTCCCGACCTGCTCCGCCTGGCCGCTGATTCCGGGCTGCGGTGGTTTCCGGTTTAACGGTTCAGCGCTTCAATCTCCTCATCGCTCAAAGCCCTCGGCCACAGGGCGAAACCGCTGAACGCCGCCGGCAGGTTTTCCGGCGCGCCGGTGTAGAGCGGATTCCCGCCCAGGGCTCCCAGGCGGGAAGCGGATTTCAGCGTGGCCGGAGCCGCCGCCGAGACCGCCGCCTCGCCGTCGAGGAACAGCGTGAGCAGCGCACCCTCCTTCACCACCGTGACCCGGTGGGTGATGTTTTTGGTCAGAACGATCCCGCTGGTGCCCGCGCCGCCGCCGCCCTCGATCCTGGCGTGCAGCCGGCCATTTTCAATGATCAGCCGCAGCGGATCGTCGCCGGACGCGCACCAAGCGCTGAACACCTGGCCGGCGCGCTTGTCAGGAAAACCGCGGGCATTCACCCGCACGGACAGCGTGAAATCCCCCGCCGCCCAGCCCTCGGGCAAAGCCAGCGGGATCATCTGATCGCGGCCATTCACCGTCACCTCCTCCTTCACCGCCGTCACGGAAGGCGGCTCACCTGTCCGCACCGGCCCGGCGGACGGTCCCGACAGCCAGGAGCGGTAGCGCGTGCCGTTCATGCCCGCCGTGGCGAAATCCCGCAGCCTCACCGGCCGGCCCGGGGCCGGAATCTCCGTCAGCACCCACGGCGCGCACTGCCCGAGGCCCGCGGGCGGCGCGTCCACCGGTCTGGCCGCCGCCAGCAGTTCCGGCGTCAGCCGGGGAAGCCGGAACTCATCCCGCGCATTGTCATGCTGATCCCACGCCAGCAGCAGCGGGCCCCGGTAAACACTGATTTTCCCCTCCTGCTCCCGCTGTCCGGCCACGCTGCGCAGCGGCATCGGAAAATCAAAACGCACCACATCGCTCTCCGTCCACACCCGCTCCACTTCGCAGAAACTCCCCGGTTTCACCATCAGCGGCGCACCGTTCAGCGTCCCGGTTGCCCCTTCAGCCCAGGGCGGAATGCGGAAACGCACCGCCTGTTTTTCCGCTGACACCCCATGCCACACGATGCGCCCGTCCATCGGATAGCGCGATTCGCAGGTCATCCGCACCGTTCCGCCGCTGTTTCCCCCGGCATCAGTGCCGCCGCTGATGGTGGTGGTGAAAGTCATCGGCGCGTGCGTGTTGATCACCAGAGCCGGACCGTCGCGCATCACCGCCCAGTCCGCCAGCATTCCCGGCGTGCGCGGGCCGTTGACCGAGCAGCAGTTCAGCTCCGGCGTTCCCGCGCGGGCCTGGAAAACAATGTCGTGGGCGCTGGATTTCCGGTCGCCGTCCATCGGAGTGTTGTAAGTCCACCAGCGGCCGCGGGGATGCTGCGCGCCCAGGGCTCCGTTGAAAGTGGCGCGCTCCAGCTCCTCCGCCACCTCCGCGCCGCCCGTCAGCTTCAGCATGTCCACGCTCATGGCCATCCAGGCGACCGTGCAGCAGGTCTCAATGGCCGTCGGAGCCCACGGATTCCCTGTCGCCTGCTCGCCGCCGCTGAAGGCTCCGGTATTGCGGATGTCGTGGTCGCGGATCGTGCGCCAATGGCTGATGAACGCGTCGCGGTAACGCGTCTCCCCCGTGATCCGCCACAGTTCCACCAGGGCCTGCAGATCGTGCAGACTTTCCCAGCGCGGGCGCGGGGTTTTGTAAAACGGCACCCCGGCCTCCCCCGTCCGCAGATAGTCGCCGGTGCTTTCCCAGTCCTTTTCAATCCGCCGCGTCAGCTCCAGATAACGCTCCTCCCCCGTGCGGCGGTGAAGCTCCGCCATCACGTGGCTGACGGCCATGTTCATCTCCGGCGATCCCGCCTCCAGCACCCGGCGGCCACCCTCCGGATAAGTGCGGCAGATGAGATCCGCCGCTTTCAGAACGGCGGTCATGGCTTGTGAGGACGGAATGGACACGGTGGACGGTATGGGCGCCTTCCCCGAAGTCAGATCGTGCCATTCCAGCAGGCCGCGCATGATATGATAATGCCCCCAGAGATCCCACTCCCCCAGAAGCCGCCGGTCCTCCGGAAACGGTCCCAGATACCCGTCCGCCGCCTGAGTCCCGATCAGCTCCGCAACAAAAGCCGCCACCATTTTCCGCAGATCCTCCCGGTCCGTGACCCGCAGCTCCGCCGCGCATGACAGCAGATATTTCCCGGCAAACTCCCCCGCCCACGGCACCAGCTGCGGGGAGGGCTGGCGGTCCCGCAAACGGAACATCTCCAACATTCCCGGATTCGTCACCGGAGCCGCCAGCAGCCAGCCCTCCACATTCGCCCGCATCCGGTCCCCCGCCACCCCGCCGAACTGGAACCTGCCCTCCGGCACCGGTTTTAAAACCAGCGCGCCTTTCTCCACCGCCGGAGCTGAAAACGCCGAGGAAGCCGTCAGGACAAAAAAGGAAAGCGAAAGAGAAAGGACGCTGCGCATGTTACCGGAAACGCGGTTCAGCGTCTCCGGCTTCCGGAAATTTTAATGGGATGGAGTTTCCGCTTTCAGCAGATAATCCCGAAGCCCGGGGAGGTTATCCGAGCCCAGCACATCAACCCCGGCCTTTCGCAGAATATCCCAGGCGAAAGGCTCGTCATAAACTCCCCAGAACCGGACACGCCGGCCCTGGGCGTGGGCTTTGGCGATGAATTCCAGAAGGCGCTTTTTCTGATCCTCCGGAAACTTCCCTTTGCCGCGCCATTTGAAAAGCGCGCTCCAGGACGAGCTGATCCAGGGCACGAGGGCCGCCGGCGGATTTTTCTCCAGATCCTGCGGCCGGCCGTCGATAAAGGCCAGACGCGCTCCGGCGGCGGCCAGTTCGGCGGCCGGGACATTTCCTGACAAAATCACGGTGACCGCGCGCTCCTGAAGTTTTTCCCCGTCGAATTCGGTCAGAATGTCCCGGAACTCCTCCAGCACCGGCTTCAGCGCCGTCCAGGTCGTTGAAGCATCGTCCTTGATATCAATCAGCAGGGTCACGGCCCCCGCTCCCGGATAAATCCGCCCTCCGCCCCGGGCCGCGCGTTCCGCCAGAGGCTTCAGATACAGCGCCTGAAGCGTGCGCTCCGGCTTCACGTCCTCCGGATTGTGCGCCACCAGCAGCTGGCCGCCCACCAGATAAATATCCGCCTCCACGCCCATGAACCCGCAGTCCAGCGCATCCAGCAGCGGACGCGCGTGCTCGTAATCATTGTGCGCGTGAGCCTGGGCCAGCGGGCGCACCGCCGCCGGGTTCGGAGGCGGGGCGGGGGGTTTATCCGGAGAAGCCGGGGGTTCACCTGAAGGTTGCTTTCCCTGCCCCGCCGGAGCCGCCGGGACCTCGGAAGCCGGAACTCCGGCGGCCGCTTTGGAATCCGCAGAATTTCCCGCCGGACAAAGCGGACTGAGAACGAGAAGGAAAACAGAGACAAGGCGCGGAGGAATCATAGAAGGAAAGTGCTCCTCATACTGGCTTTCCCCCTCCGCCCTGTCGCGGGCCTGGCATTATCCGCCCTGAACCGGAAAGGCGGCGGCGGGCGCGGTCTTCGGATCCGGCACCGGCATCCCCATGACGGACGCCCGCCGCGCCCGGTGAAACTCCCGCAGCCGCATCACCAGCCACCCGGCCGTGAGCACGGTGATCCCCTGCCAGAACCAGAAGGCCCGGGGCATGGTCCGTGAAAACTCATCCATGAATCCGCCGGTCGGCAGCAGTGTGGTCGCCGCATAAAAAGGGGCGGAGGCCGGCGAGATTCCCGCCAGCCAGGTCGCGGGCGTCAGCGCTTTGCCGCTGACCATGCCGATGACGCCGCCCATCAGGACAGGCACCACTCCCGCGAACACGCAGAGCAGGAAAAACGCCTTGCCGCCCCAGGCCTCCAGCACCGCCTGACAGACCAGCCCCGCCGCCAGCAGGATCAGCACAAAAGCCGGCCCGGCATACACCGCCAGATGATGTCCCGTGAACCAGTGGGACCCGATCAGCTGCTGCGCGAAAATCGTCCAGCCCACCCCGCCGGTGACAGCCATCGCCGCGACAAACCCCAGGGACGAGGCCGCATCCGCCACCCGGGGCACCCGGGCCCAGCCCAGTTTGCGCGCCCGCCGCAGACCGCGCACCTGATCGTCCACCGTCGGCGTGATGATCAGCGTCAGCACCACCAGCAGGCTCAGGGTGACCAGGCCATAGACCCCGATCATCGCCAGTGCCTCCCCGATCTGGGGATCCGGCACCCCGCGTCCCACATACCGCCGACTGAACTGTCGGGCGGGAAACAGGTCCCCCGAGTCAATCAGGGGCAGCGCATTGCCCAGCAGCAGCAACTGCATCCAGCCGAACAGCCCCACGGCCCAGACTTTCCCCAGCATGTGCGCCTCCACTTTCCGCCAGCGGCGCCAGAGGATCATCACAAACGTCAGGCTCAGGACCGCCTGCGAGAAGATCGAAAATACGGCCTCCGAAAAATTCAGCCCGAAAAACCGCGCGTCCGGGGCCTCCTGCAGGGATTTGGCGAAGCGCATCATGCCGCCCGCCTCCCGGGGAAGAAAATTGATGAAGTGCTCATCAATCACCGGCCACAGCGTCAGGTATTTAAAATAGACCAGTCCAAATTTCGCCGCCTGCGGGATGACTGTATAAAGCAGGATGATCAGAATAATGGAAAACAGAAAGGCCCAGCGCCGGTTTTTCACCACCGTGCCCGCCACCAGGCCCGTGAGATGATAAAGCACCGCCGACGAAATCAGCGTCGCATAGACCGGCATCCAGGTGGAGGCGGCGATTTCCCCCCGCCAGAGCGACCAGGCGGTGAACGGCAGCGTCAGGGCAAACATCAGCCACTCCCGGATGGGCAGCCCGAAAAGGTAACCCATCACTTTCCGCAGAGGCGTCAGCGGCGACAGCCGCTGGTAATCCAGGGTGCCCTCATCCGCCTCCCCGGTCACGCCTCCGGCCACGGTGCCGGTGCCGAAAATAAAGAGAATGACCGCCTGCAGCCCCATGATGAAAAAGATGGGCGCGCGCTCCGCGTCGACCGTCGGCAGGTGTCCCTGGTAAAGAGCTGCCGTACGCGGGCCGAAAAAAAGAAACGCCGCGAGGATCAGCGTGATCAGCAGCCACACCACCAGCGCGTTCGGCCGCAGGCGGGAGCGGGCGAAGCGCCGGAAGATGGGATTCGGCCACCAGCCGTGGAAAAGGCCGGGGGCGGCGGCGGCGGGCGGGCCGGGAATGGCGGGTGGGCGGCTCATGGTTTTGGCAAAGGGGGCGGACTGGAGGCGGAGGTGTTGGATTCGGCGACATCCACCAGAATCTCCTCAAAGGTGGACTTCTGCTCCTCCAGGGAGTGAATCAGGAATTCCTCCCTGACCAATGCCGTGACGAGCCCCGCCTGCTCGCGGGGACTGCCCGCGAACTGGAAAACGATGCGGTCGCCGACGGGATTGACCGCTTTCACGTGCTCCTGCCGTCCCAGCCAGGCCGCCGCCTCCGGCAGCCGCTCCACCACTCCCAGGGTCAGCGTCCGCTCCGCCCGGCCCAGCGTTTTCCGGACCTCATCGACCGTGCCGGAGGCGAGGAGTTTCCCCCGGTTCATCACGCAGAGCGAGGTGCACATCTCCGCCAGCTCGCTGAGAATGTGGGAGCTCACAATGATCGTCGCCCCGTCCGCCGCCAGCGTGCGCAGGGCCAGCCGCAGCTGCCGCCGCGACAGCGGGTCCATGCCGCTCGCGGGCTCGTCCAGAATCAGCACCCGGGGCCGGTGCAGCAGCGTCTTCGCCAGCACCAGACGCTGCGTCTGGCCGCGCGACAGGGTTTTGCAGAAAACGCCGCGCTTCTCCAGCAGGCTCACCTGCTCCAGACACTCGTCAATGCGCGCATTGCGGCGCGGCGCGTCCCCGAGACCGTGGGATTCCGCGAAAAGATCCAGAAATTCCCACACCTTCAGATCCGACGGCACCGGCGCGAGGTCCGGCATATAACCGATCACCCGCCGCGCGTTCTCCGGCTGCTCGAAAATATCAATACCCGCCAGCCGGACATCCCCGTAAGTCGGCTCCATCAGCGTCGCCAGCACGCGGAAAGTGCTGGTCTTGCCCGCGCCGTTCGGTCCCACCAGCCCGAAGATCTCTCCCGGCGGCACGGACATCGTCACGTCGTCCACAGCGACAAAGCCGCCGTAATCCACCCGCAGATCGTTGATTTGAATGGCGGGAGCGGCGGCGGCGGTCATAACAGTCAGGGAATTCCCATTGTCGGGCGGTGCGGGGGATGAGAGCACGCTTAAGGCGGGGCCACAAATCATTCCTCATTACAAACTTCCGCTTTTCGTGGACTTGCATGATTTCCCTCCGCCGGGCAATGCTCCGGGCTATGCGCGCTCCGATATTTCTAATCATAGGCCTGGTGGTGGGAATCTCCGGAGCCCTGCTCTATCAGCAAAGCGTGCCCCCGCCCGCCGGGAGCGTGGAGGCGAAAAATTCCGAACTGGAGCGCGAGCTGACTCAAATCAAAGTCGCCCTCGCCGCCGCCGAGGCCCGCGCTCCCCGGCCCGGGCTCACCACGGAGCAGAAACTCCGGCAGGGCGCGCGCGGCCTTTTTGAGGATCTGAAGGAGGGCCGCACCGTGGACATGAACGATGTCTTCCGCGCCGCCAAGCCCGTCCTGCGGGATTTCTCGCCGTTTTTCGAGCGCCTCCACCGCCGTGATTTCCGGATCCAGAATGAATACGCGCTCGGTGACCTTTCCCGGAAATATCACCTCAGCACCGCCCAGCAGGACTCCCTGCGCGCCTGGCAGGCCGCCAAAACCGAGGAGCGGATCGCCGCCATGCGCCGGCTGAACGAAAGCGAGAACTCCACTTTTGAGGACATGGTCCGGTCCGAACGCAAAATCCGCCCCGACGACGGACTCGACGCCTTCATGGAAAGCACCCTGACCGGAACGGATCTCGCGAATTTCAAAAACGACCGCCTGCAGCAGCGCGTCGAGCGCGTGCAGGCCGAGGCCGAGCAGCGCGTGAGCCGGCTCAACGGCATTGTGCAGCTTGACGACACGCAGCAGGACCAGGTGTTCTCCCTGATGGCGCGCAGCTCGCCCGACTTCGATCCCGGCATGAAATTCGAGGGCCTGGGCGGCGACACCACCCAGCTCCCCGTCGGCCAGTCCCGGGACGAGGCCATCATGCAGGTCCTCCGCCCCGACCAGCGCGTCCAGTATGAGCAGCAGCGCGAGACCCGCCGCGCCGCCGCCCAGAAGGAGATGAACGACTTCGGCATCAGAATCCCTGACAACTGGGATATGCTCAACGACAACTGACCGCCCCGGCGGGGCCAAGGGCGGCCCCGGCTGACGGAACCGGCATTTTCGTGGAATCCGGCTGCTCTGACCGGTCCCCGCCATCCGCCGCCCGTTTTCCAGAGTCCAGGATAAACATTTTCTGGCCAACCGGAGGTCCCGCGGCACCTTCGGCGATGACCAAGTCCGCCTTTGTCCTGCTCATTCCCGCCTTCGCCTTTGTCACGGCCGCCCTGCCTCTCCGCGCGGCGGAGCACGGGTTTGCCGCCACGGTCAATCCACTGGCCACCCAGGCCGCCCTGGGAGCGATGAAGGCGGGGGGCAACGCGGTCGACGGCGCCATCGCCGCCGCCGTCATGCTGGGAGTGGTGGATCAGCATAACTCCGGGATCGGCGGGGGATTGTTCATGCTCATCCGCAGTCCGGACGGTACCTTCGCGGCCATCGACGGCCGGGAAATGGCGCCCGCCGCCGCCACCCGCGGCATGTTCATCCGCGACGGCCAACCGGACCCGAAACTGGCCCAGGAGGGCGCGCTGGCGGCCGGTGTTCCCGGCTGGCTGGCGGCGCTGGATCAGGCCGCGTCGGCCTTTGGCAAACTGCCCCTCGCGCGCCCGCTGCGGGAAGCCGCGCAGGTGGCGGAGGACGGTTTCAAACCGGATCCCGGCTTTGCCGAACGCCGCAAAAACATGGCCCAGGCCCTCGGCCGGCATCCCGAAACCGCCGCCGTTCTGCTGGCTCCACTGAACGATGGCAAATTGAAAATGACCGATCTCGCGGCCTCCTACCGCCACATCGCGGACGGGGGCATCTCCTGGTTTTACGGCGGACCGTTCGCGGAAAAAACGGAAACCTGGATGAAGGCCAACGGCGGCCTGATGACAGCGGCGGACCTGAAAAACTATCAGGTGAAACGCCGCGAACCCCTGCGCTCCACTTACCGGGGATACGACATCGTCGGCTTCCCGCCGCCCAGCTCCGGCGGGGTGCATGTCGCGGAAATCCTGAACATTCTCGAAAACTTCGATCTGAAATCCATGGGCGACGGCTCGCCGGATTTCATCCACGTGGTCACCGAAGCCATGAAACCCGCCTTCGCCGACCGGGCGTTCTGGCTGGGCGATCCTGATTTCTCCAAAGTCCCGCGCGGCCTGATTGATTCCGCTTATGCCAAAACCCTCGCTCAGAAAATCGACCGCGCCAAAGTCACGCCGGTTCCCGCGCACGGCGATCCGCCCGCCGCCGGCACGGATGTCTTCAGCAAACACACCACCCACTTTTCCGTCACCGACTCCGATGGCTGGAGCGTGGCCTGCACGGCCACGATCAACAACACCTGGGGCAGTCTGGTCACCATTCCCGGCACCGGCATTCTGCTGAATAACGAGATGGATGATTTCTCAGTGCAGCCCGGCGTGCCCAACTCCTTTGGTCTGGTGGGAGGCGAGGCCAATGCCGTGGCGCCGGGCAAGCGGCCGCTTTCCAGCATGAGCCCGACCATCGTCCAGAAGGACGGGCAGCTGGTGCTGGTCATCGGAGCCGCCGGCGGCCCGACGATCATCACCCAGGTGCTGCTGGGAGTCGTGCGGACCATCGATTTTGGCCGGACGCCGCAGGAAGCGCTCGCGGGGCCGCGCTTTCACCACCAATGGCAGCCGGACGCCCTGCGCATCGAACGCGACGTGCCGGCCGCCACCCGCGCGGAGCTGGAAAAGCGCGGCCACATCCTGAATGTGGTCCCCGCCATGGGCGTCTCCCAGGCCATCGCCCGGGCCGCCGACGGCACTTTCACCGGCGCCGCCGATCCCCGCGCGCATGGATCCGCGGCGGGGTTTTGAAAAAAGGCGGGCGATTGGCGGGGGGCGGGAAAAGATAGGGCATATAGGACCTATCTTTTTCCGCCGCACCGGCTGAGAACCAGTCGCAGCCAGCCCCTGGCCCGGCCCGCCCAATCCGCCAGCCAAGCCAAAAACGCCGAATAGCCCGGCGGGTCGTCCAGGTTTCCACCCTTCCTTCCCGCGCGGCGCTCCTGGCGGCGGCCCTCCATTTTCACCACCGGCAGCTCCTCCCGGAGTCCCGGCGCCAGCAATCCCTCCTCCAGCTGCCGCGCCTGGCGGGCGGGCGGGTCCATCCACAGCCGCTGGCAGGGCGGGCACACGTCCAGCTGGGTGCCGCCGGACTCCAGCGGGATCAGCACCGCCGCCATCGCCGTCCGGCATTCCGGGCAGCACGCGCGCTTTTGAGGCACCACGGGATTCTCCATCACCGTCAGCCAGATCTCATTCGCCTGAAGCTGCGGCAGCAGTTTGCGGAACTGGCTGAAATTCAGCGACTGTCCCGCGCATCGCCCGCACCCCCAGGCCACGCCTGTGGCGTGAGGGCGGGAATTCAGAGGGATCCGGCAGCGGGGGCAGAGCATTGGCATCGGGGAAACGTCCAGGTTTCCTTTCGGATGTCCAGAGAAAGGCCCGCGTTCAAAAAGCAGGCTGTTCTTTACAGTCGATTTTCAAAATCTGAAACCTGCCGCCTGCCAAACCGTTCATGAGCGTGCGTCTTGAAAGAGGATTTCTTCACGTAAGATAAGACTCCTCCGATCTTCACGTCTTTGCCGCATGAAACTTTCCTCCCTCCTTTTCCTTGCAGCCGCGGGACCGCTCCTCGCCCAGGAGCCCGCCCCCGCCCCCGCCCCCGCGCCCAGTCCGGCTCCCCGCGATGCTTCAAATGCTCTGGCCCGGCCATTGCGGAAATATGACACGGACAAGGACGGCAGGCTCACCGGCGACGAGCTGCGTCTGGCCCGCCAGGCCTTCAACCGCGGCGGCAAAGCGCCCGAGATGAGTTCCGACGACTGGCAGGGTGTTCTCGATTATTTCAAAGGCGACTGGCGGAAGCGGAATTTTGAAAAACTGGACACCAACAGTGACGGCAAACTCGATGACCCCGAAAAGGAGCGCATCCAGACCATCTGGGGGGAAATCGCCGCCCAGCTGACCGCCGCGCGCGCCGAACTGGTGATCAAACACGACAAAAACGACGACGGCAATGTCACCCGTGAGGAACGCCGCGCCTTTGATCCCGAATTCAACCGCCGCCGCCGGGAAATCGAAACCGGCGTCCTGGCCAAATACGACGCGCCCCCTGCCCCTGCTCCTGCCCCTGCCCCTGCTCCTGCCCCTGCCCCTGCCCCTGCTCCTGCGCCTGCCTCGGTGCCGGTCGCTCCTGCGGCACCGCCTCCCTCCGGACCGCCAGCTCCGGCGAAATAGTCAAAGACTCCCGGCTTGACCGAATAACCGCTGTTCTCCGGACATTCGCTGGCGGCGGCGGATTCCGCGGCATCAGGGCGGGACACTTGGTTTATCCGCATTGTTTGTCCCGGTTCTCCATCCGGCCGCTGGCCGTCGCCGGCCGGTTCCGTCTCACTCCGTCTTCACGTAGGAATTCTTCAGCGGGTGCGGGCGTATCGTAATCAAATCCTGCTTCGCTTTCCCTTTCCCGTAACCGACCCTGCGCCTGCGGCCATGACCGCCGCGCGGGCGGCGGGCGCGCGGCCATTTTCTCCTTTTCCCTGACTTCCCATGAGCAAAAAACGACCGATTCCCGTCCACTTCGCGTGGGGATTCTCCGCTGCCGCCACTTTTGCGTGCGGGTATTATCTGGCGCGGTCACAGCAGACGGATTCCACCGCTCAGAACGCCCGCACCGCTCAATTGATTCAGGCCCAGGCGGACGCCCTGAATGCCCGGGGCCTGCCCGGCGGCGCGGTGAAGGACAGCGCCAAAACCGGCGGCGCGGACAGTCTGGCGGGAGTCAAAGCGCTTCTGACCAAAGAGCAGATCGAAAAACTTTCCAAAGACGCCTTCGGGGACCCCAATCCGCTGACCCGGAACCTCGCGTTCGCCAAACTGCTGGAATCCATGACTCCGGAGAATGTGACCTCCGTGATGGACACCATGAGAAACAATCAGGCCGGAGGCGATCAGTGGCGGCTTTTCCTCTACGCCTGGGGAGCCATGGACGGAAAGGGAGCCCTCGACCATGCGGATACCCTGGAGGGCGGGCGCAAAACCCGTTTCCTGAATGAGATTCTGCCCGGATGGGCCGGCAAAAACCCCAATGCCGCCATGGCGTGGCTGGACACTCAAAAAGAGGGCGAGGACAAGGAGCGGCTGCGCGCCAACCTCGTCGCGGGACTTGCGGACAACAATATCGCCCTGGCCACCGATTACGCCTATCAGCGCGCCAAAGCCGGCGACAAGCAGGCGGCCTCCTACCTCGAAACCGTAGCCAGCGAGGAGATGCGCAAGAACGGTCCCGCCGCCGCCGCCGCCTGGGGCGAGTCCCTGCCGGAGGGTGCCATCAAGGGATCCGCGCTGGATGAAATCGCCGGCGAATACGCCCGCCGGGATCCCGCCGCCGCCTCCGCCTGGGCCGCCAAGTTCGCCTCCACGGAGCACGGCGCCCGGGTTGTCGAGGAAATCGGCGAGCAGTGGGCCGGCCGCGATCCGAAAGCCGCCATGGCCTGGCTGGACACGCTGCAGGAAGGTCCCAGCCGGTCCGAAGGCACCTTCTCAGCCCTCCGCGAATGGACGCAGCGCGACCCCATGGCCGCCAGCCAGTATCTTTCCAGCATGCCGAACTCCACGGCCAAGGACTCCGCCGTGGGCGGATTCGTCCGCACTTTGGCGCGCGAGGATCCGGAATCCGCCGTCATCTGGGCGAAGACCATTTCGGATCCGCAATCCCGCAACCAGACCCTGACCCGCACCGGCCAGGCATGGTTCCGCCGCGACCCCGTCTCCGCCGGCAACTGGCTCCAGACCTCCAATGTCCCGCCCGCCGTCCGCGACGCTATTCTGAATCCGCCCCGTGATGGCGGCGAGGGACGCCGCCGGGGCTGAGCGGATTCTCCGCACCGGATTTTAAACAAAGAACCAGGGGACCGCCGCCGCCGGATTTCTCGCCCGGCGGCGGCGTGTTTTATTTTTTCTGAATCAGCAGACGGAAGAACCGGGCCGGAGCGGCGGCGGTGGCCGGATCCCAGGTCTGCCATCCGCTGAGACCGGTGCTGCTCTGGATGGTGGCGGTGACGTCGTCGGCATTGGGAGCCAGCGGCCAGGTGATCGTGGGCCTGCCGTCCGGAGTCACGGCGAGGGTGGGCTCGCCGGGTCTGGAGGCGGCGTTGGCGTCGCTGGTGCCGAACGCGTATTCCACCAGGGCGGTGCAACCATCACCATCGGCATCCGCCGCAGGATCGCCGGTGAAAACCAGCGCGTCCGAAGTTCCCGGACTGCCGTCCATCGCCGCGCTCTCGCGCCACGTGAAGTCGTTCACATCCGGCGCGCTGCTGTTGATCACGCGCACCAGGGTTCTGCCCTCGCCGTCGGTGGAGGCCAGATTGTCCTTGTAGGCGAAGCGGAAGATTTCCTGGCCGTTCGCGGCGTAAAGCACCAGGGATTCCCCGGCATTGTCCAGTCCGCCGGTGAAATTGCCCACCATATTCAAACCCGCTCCGTAAAAAGCGGTCATGGCGGCGGTGTCCTTCACGACCAGAATCCGGGCTCCCGGTGCCAGTTGCGCGCCGGCGGGGAAAGTATAGCCGATGCCCTGACTGTTCTCATCATCGAAGTGACAGGCGGACAGATCGAGGGTGTCGCCCGTGATGTTCAGCAGCTCCACAAATTCCGTGAGGTCGCCGCTGCCGGAGGGATTGTAATTGATCTCGCTGACGATCAGCGTTCCCGCCGCCGCCGCGAAAAGCGTGCCGGTCGCGGTGATGGTGATGGGAGCGCTGCCGATCACGGCTCCGTCGCGGTCGAGGGCCTCCAGCACATACACCTGGGTGCCGCCGCGCACCGGGACGTCAATGCTCCAGGAATCCGCATCCGTCCAGGTCACCGGCAGCCGGCTGTCATTGCCCCGCAGACGGATGGAGGCCACATCCACCCAGCCGTCACCGCGCACATTCGCCGTGGGAGTGGCCACGTTGAGCGGGCCGGCGGTGGTGATGCGGAAGGGCACCTGGGCGACCGCCGTGCTGACCTGGGCGCGGGCGTAGATAGCGCGGGCGCGGAGATAATTCAGCGAAGTGGTGTCCGCCATGTTCACACCGAATTTACTGTAATGGGTCGCCCACTTGGTGATGAAGGCGTCATTGAAGGATTTGTTCAGGAAATCCAGCACGTGGCCCCAGTAAATCCGTTTCCAGGCGGCATTGGAGATGAACTTGGTCTGCTCCGAGTTGGGGGTCAGGGAGGCGCTGGCGTTGGACTGGTCCAGATAATCGAAATCCCAGGGAATGTGCAACATTTTCCCGCCGGGCGGGGTGTAGAAGATGGCATTGTGCTGGGAATTGTTGACGTAGTTGTCCGTGGCTCCGAAGAGAATCGCTCCCGTCAGGCTGCGCAGGAAACTGTCGCCGTCCACCAGAGGAGCAGTTTCGTTCAGGAAGGTGGCGCCGCTCTTTCCGAGCGCGGTGACGGCTGGAATAATTTTGCTGTAGTCATCCTGATCGCGGTTATTGCGGATCAGCCAGTACCAGCGGTAATTCTCCTTCTCGGCCACGGTGCCCAGACTGGCGACGGCCACGCCGGGAGGTCCGGTGCTGTCCTGCGGATATTTCAGTCCCTCCGGGGTGTTGCCGACCGTCTGGGTCAGCACATAAACCCGCTCGTATTTGAACACCGTGCCATCCGCCCCATTCTCCCACTGGCCGTCGAGATATTCCGAATCAAAACGGGATTTGGAAAAAATCGCCGGACCGGTGAAGTTGGTTTTGGTTCCGATGATGCGGATGATATCGTCCTCGGTGGTGTAGATTCCCCCCGCTCCGTTCATTCCCGCTTTGATGAGAATTTCGTACTGGTTGGTGGCGATGCCGCCCGACCGGTCCACAGCGACGGTGGTGTGGGTGCCGAGGAAGGGCTCGTCCCTGCCGAAATCCAGGATGTAGCCCACGCGGGCGTCATTGAAGCGCCCGTGCTCACTGCTCTTCAGCCGCACCGCCGCGTTGTAATACACCTCCTGATCGTCATAAATAACGGTGCAGGGGAGCTTCTCATTGCTCATCTGATTCGTGTTCGTGTGGATGAACGTCTGGTCGGCCGCCGTCATCACCACGCGCAGATTGTGCGGTTTGCCTCCTGTGCTCAGCTGATAATTCGAGGCGTTGTCATTCCAGGGAATGATGGCCCGGGAATCCGGCCCGTCGGCGGGGAAAAAGCTGACCGCGCCCAGGGTGTCCACGGCTTTGACATAGAACTGCACTTTGGCTGACAGCGCCTTGCCCGGGATCACGGCGGAATGTTGCCCACCCTGCCCCGCTGCCATGGGGGCGGACACGAAGGCCGCGCCATTGGTGGCCGTGAAAAGCTCCACGCTGGCCAGTCCCTGCGGATCATTGACGATCACGCTGACGGTGGCCGGGGCGTTTACGGCGGGAACCACCGGGCTGTGCGACAGATTCGCGAACGTCGGGCCCGCGTTGGCGGTGCGGGTGGAATTCACCGCTCCGGGCGTGCCGCCGGTATCAGCGGCGGAAAGGAGGGTGGTTTTCGGCAGGCGGTTGAACCACAGCCGGGTGTTCAGCTGATTGGAGCCCCGCAGCCATCGGGCGCGCAGGCTGATTTTATAGGTTCTGCTGGCTACGAGCGTGACAAAGGAGGTGCCAAATTTCAGCGTGGTCTCGGCGTGGTTGGCCATGTGCTCCGTCGGGCCGTTGGTGCTGAGCTTCAGCACTTTGTTGCCCGGGCTGTCCGGATCGTCCACCACCATGCTATGGCGGTGATTGCCCACCATGCGCCACTTGGGAACGGAGCCGCCCGGCAAATTGGTGCCTGTTAAATTGCCGTCCGAGAAATTGCCGTTCTGAATCAGCTCCCGGTTCGTGCCCGCCGGGTCCTCGATCACACTGATATCATCAATCAGCACATCGCCTTCGGTGAGCAGGCCCATCACGAATTCGTTGTAGTTCGTGGGATCGGAGTTTCTCACCGTGCCCAGGCCCTGGTACGTGATCGTCTCCCACTTGCCGCTGGAGGTCTCATTGCTCTCAGTCCAGGATTCCCCGCGGCTGTTGTCGGAATTCGGATCCTTCAGCTCCAGACTGCATCCGCTGCCATCGGCCCACGACGGCCAGCGGCCGCTGTCAAAATATGGCACTTCATCGGCCACATTGTCCGCTCCGTCGCGCAGGCGGATCAGTTCCCCTTTTCCGGACAGGCTGCCGCTCCACGGACCGAGCGCCGGGACGCCGGGATGCGCGGCGGCAAAGGACGGCATATCGCCGGTGACCACCAGATAACCGCCCGCCGGAATGGTGGTGCCCGCCGGGAAGAGGTAATCCACGCCGTCCGAGAACTTCCAGCCGCCGATGATCACGGCCGCCGCGCTTTTGTTGTGAAGCTCCAGCCACTGCTCGTCGGTTCCGCTGCGGGATTTGTAGAAAATCTCGTTGATGACCACGGCATCGCTGACCGTGGCCGTATTGGGGGCGCCGAAACTCGGCCCGTCGGGATGTCCCCATTGGCCATCCGCCGTCAGGCCGCGAAGACGGCCGGTGACCACGCGGGAATCCGTGATTTCATAACCCGTGGCCGCCACCACACTGAGCCGCTCCCCGACCGCCGGCGTGAAACCGAGCGCGGTGGTGTCCAGCACCAGCCGCGCCCCGGCCGCCAGACTGGAGGCCGCCAAAGACACGGATTTTCCGGAACTGGAGGTCACCGTCCACCCCGTCAGATCCAGGGCCGCAGCCGAGGCGTTGGTCAGCTCCACCTTGAAGGCGGGATCCACGGAGCCGGAGATTTCGCTGAAAATCAGGCTGGGCGCGGTGTCCGCGGGAGGAGCCGGGGTTTCCACCGCCACCAGATCCGCGCCAAAAAGCAGGTCATTCCCGTCGGCCGTCTGGCTCACCTCCACGGACAGCACATTGTCCCCGTGCCGCAGCTGGGCTCCGGGCAGCGGGATGGCGGTGGTGGGGAAGGCGGCGTTGGTGATGGGCACCGTGACCGGCACATTGTTCCGGTAAATCTCCACGCCGTTCAGGTAATAAACCGCGCCGTCATCCGCCACCGGCCACAGTTCCAGTTTCGCGCGGGAGGGTGTGCCGCTGTAGTTGAAAACTGTCCGGAAATAACGAGGCTCCGGCCCCGCCTGCACCGTGGTGGTCACCACCGGACTGGGCAAAGGCGGTGTCACCGGCGAGGCGGCGGCCTCCGTCGTCGGGGCGGTCAGCGGCGTGTAAACCCCTCCCGCCATGCCCGCGATGGCCCGCTGCGGCAGGGCTTTGCTCCACACCGCGACATCTGAAATCCGGCCTTTGAAACACTCCGCCGTGCCCAGCGGATCGCCCCCGATGAAAAACGGCATCACGCCGGTCTGCGCCGCGCTGATGCGTTTGGTGCCGTTGAACCGGCCGTCGCGCCAGGCCGTCAGGACCTCCTGTTTCTTCACAAACGCCAGGTGGTGCCAGACCCCGGTATCGCTCAGCGGCGTGCTGTAGGTGATGGCGTTCTCAATTCCCGTGCGGGTGTAGGAGGCGCCGGTGGCGTGCATTTTGATGTAGTCCAGCGGCGTGAAGCTGCCCGACCCGTCAAACTTCGAGCGGTTGCCCAGAATAACGGCCCCGCCCTGCTCCACCGGGCCGCTGTTGGCATCGCCCGCCGTGATGGTCAAAGGGTCGGCCCCGCTTTTCACCCAGCAGGTCCAGGTGAAATCGGTGATCATGGACTGCCTGGGAATGAAGGCGTCAGCGATGCTCACGCGGTCGTCCACCCCGTCAAATTCCGCGACCTGGCCGCGCACCGGATCATTCACCCAGGCCACGCCGTTCACCAGAGTTCCGGCCGGCTTGCCATCGACGGAATTGACGGCGGCGGTGCCTTCCGTCCCGTCCAGTTTCCACCAGCCCAGAATGCTGGCGGCCGGAGCGCTGAGCGCCGGCTGCACGGCGTCCGCCGAACCGCCGCCGCCCGTGAAAAGTCCTGGTCCAGCCGCCCACGCCGCCGCATCGAAGGACAAATCCCTCCAGTTCGCCGCCGGGACCGTGCCATTGTCCAGATAGGACCACGTGGCCCCGGTGGACACCAGCCGCACCCGGGTGGGCGCGCCGCCGGCCTCCAGGAAATTCCCGCGTCCCGGGGTGCCGCCGATCTCATTGCTGGCGGTCCACTGCGGGGGATTGTCGCCCGCGCCGGCCTTGCGGCGGGCCAAAGTGACACCTCCGCCATCCGGCCCGACCGGCCAGTCGCCGCTGTCGGAATACTCCAGCTCGTCCATGATGCGGCCGTTCTGATTCACCAGCCTGACGGTGTCGCCCGCATTGTTCAGGCTTCCGGTAAAAGGCCCCAGCGCCCCAGGAATCTGCGACGGCACCGCCGCAATCACGATATACGCCCCGCCCGGGAGAGTGTAGCCCACCGGGAATTTGAAATTAATGCCGCCCGTCAGCGCCCAGTTGGACAGATTCACATCCACGCCCTGCAGACTGCGCAGCTCAATCCATTCCGTCTGGTTGGCGCCGGCCGGGTGGTATTGCACCTCATTGATCACCGCCACACTGTCAAAAGCCGCCGCCGAAGCGGTCTGCGGACGCGCGGCAAGCGCCAGCACGGAAGCCAGCAGCAGCGGGGATGATGGGAAAAAACGACGGGGAGGGGTTGCAAAGGCGGGACTCATGGCCAAACGGAGAGGGGGGAAGGAAGGGGCAAAGGGGATCGGGGGGAGGCGCCTTCCAGTGATGGGATTTGAAGTTTGCCCTGCCCGTGAAGGCGCGCGCAAGCTTATTCGGTCAAGGATCAACGCTTATCCGGCGCTTGCCGGGCGAAAAATCATGCCTCATGGGAAAAGGTCCTCCCTTTCCGGGGACGCCATTCCCTCCAAAAAATGAACCGGAACCTTGCCGCTGTCCCCTTTCTCCGCCACACCGCCCTGCTCGAAGGAGCGTCCTTCCTGGTGCTCCTGTTCATCGCCATGCCGCTCAAATATCTGGCTGGACAGCCCCTCGCGGTGAAAATAACGGGCATGGCCCACGGCATTCTGTTTGTCGTTTTCTGCGCCGCCCTGCTCCGGGTGCATCTCACCGCCCGCTGGCCCATCGGCCGCAGCGCGCTGGTGTTTGTCTCCTCCCTGATTCCCTTCGGTCCCTTCCTCCTCGACCGCCGCCTGCGCGGCTGGGAAACCGAATCCACTCCCGATGAACCGGGCTGAAAGCGGCCATGCTCCCCGTCGGGGATTTATTTCTTTAGGTGGATAGGTCCTATAAGTCCTATAGGTCTTATAGGACCCATGTCCGGTAATCGAAGAGCAGCCAATGCTTCGGCACCGGGCAGGACGCCAAGAGTGTTCGGCATGGATGGTGCTGCGCTCAGGAAACCGTTTTTAACCAG